>NZ_SLUR01000005.1:0-330429 GCF_004340725.1 Curtobacterium sp. PhB128 | reverse complement strand
GCAGCCCAGAACCGTCGCTTGTCCTCACGCGTGTGCCAACGACCCACACCAACACCTCACCACTCAAGGTGTTGCAACCACCCCTTGAACCCAAGCGCGGGCGTCTGTCGCTTTCGCGAGACGGACGGCAGACCGTGGCGGGATCGTGTCGCTCTGACGGGGTCGACGCGACCAGGGGCGGACGGGAGGCGCGGGGCGGGCCCGCCACGGGCCTCCCGTCCGCACCGCGGCGCGACCACGGCACGGCGTGACGTCACGTGTCGGGTACCGTACAACGCATGCCGGACAGCGCATCGCGCGACCTCCAGCGGACGGGAGTCCGCGCCGTCGTCCGGCGCACCTACCACTCGGTCATCCGGCACCGCGTCGTCGACGCGGCCGCGTCACTGACGTTCTTCGCGCTGCTGACCGTGTTCCCCACCGCGCTGACCGTGGTCTCCGCACTGTCGATCGTCGACCGCAAGGGCGACAGCCTGGCCGACATCATCGGTGTGCTCGGGTTCATCCTGCGCCCGGAGACGGCGCAGCACCTCGAGACCCCGCTGCGCCAGCTGCTGACCCTCGACAACCCGTGGCTCGGGTTCGCGACCGGCGTCGTGCTGACACTGTGGTCGCTGTCCGGGTACGCGACGGCGTTCGGGCGGGCGATGAACACCTCGTACGAGGTCGAGGAGGGGCGGCGGATCTGGAAGTTCCGCAGCATGATGCTCCTCGTGACCCTGCTCGTGATGGCGGGCGGGGCGATCGCGATCGTGATCCTGCTCGGCACCCCGACGATCTCGGCGGCGATCGTCGCGTCGTTCGGCTGGGCGCCGTGGATCGACGACGTGTGGAACGTCGTGAAGTGGCCCGTGCTCGCCGCCGACCTCGTCGTGATGGTCGCGGTCCTGTACTACGCAACCCCGAACGTGAAGACGCCGCAGTTGCGGTGGGTGTCCGCCGGTGCCGCGTTCGCCATCGTCACCTGGGCGCTCGCGACCCTCGGCTTCGCCGTCTACGTCGAGACGATCGGCGGCGGGAACCGTGCGTACGGGTGGCTCGGCGGCGGGATCCTGCTGCTCGTCTACCTGTACATCTCGAACTTCGTGCTCGTGGTCGGCGGTGAGCTCGACTCCGAGGTGATCCGGATGCGGCAGCTCCTGGCCGGCATCGAGGCCGACGAGTCGATCCGGTTGCCGCTGCGCGACGTCACGCGCAACTTCACGCTCGCCCGCTGGCGGGACGCCGACATCGCCGCCGCGCGGAACGTCCGGACCACCGCGGCCCAGGTCGCCGCCGACGAGGACGCCGAGCCGACCCCAGAGCAGGAACACCTGCGCGACGTGGCCCAGCAGGTGCGCGTCGGCGAGGCGCCGATGCCCTGAGGAGGGGTCGCGCTTGCGCTTCGTTCGTTGCGCTTCGTGCGCCTGCGCTTCCAGCTCGTCAGCGCTCGCGCGCCGCTCGGTCCAGCATCTCCTCGGTGACCACCGGGATCGCACCGGTCGCGAGCTCGATGCCGGACAGCCGCGCCGGGCTCAGCACGCGCTGCACCTGGTCCTCGTCCATCAGGCCGGCGGCCACGACGAGCGTCGAGATCGGCGTCGACGTGGTCAGTGCCGTGTGCGCGATCGACGCCGCAGCCGCGTAGCCGATGTACGGGGTCAGGGCCGTGACCACGCCGACGTTCGTGTCGACCTGCGCAGCGAGCTTCGCCTCGTTCGCCTCGATGCCCGTCACGCAGTGCTCGCGCAACGTCGCACAGCCCCGTGACATCCACTGCAGCGACTGCAGGATCGAGTGCGCGATGATCGGCTCGAACGCGTTGAGCTGGAGCTGACCGCCCTCGGCCGCCATCGTCACGGTGGTGTCGGCGCCGACCACGGCGAACGCGATCTGGTTCACGACCTCGGGGATCACCGGGTTCACCTTGCCCGGCATGATCGACGAGCCCGCCTGGCGCGCCGGCAGGGTGATCTCGCCGAGTCCCGCCTGCGGCCCGGACGCGAGCAGCCGCAGGTCGTTGCAGATCTTCGAGAGCTTCGCGGCACTGCGCTTCACCGTGCCGGACAGCGTCATGAAGGCGCCGGCGTCACTCGTCGCCTCGATCAGGTCCGGTGCCGTCACGACGTCGATGCCGCTGGCGTCCTGCAGCTGCCGGCGGACCTCGTCGCGGTAGAGCGGGTCCGCGGTGATCCCGGTGCCGATCGCCGTCGCACCGAGGTTCATCTCGGCCAGCAGCGGCAGGACCTTGCGGAGCAGGTCGGCGTCCTCCTGGATCGTGTGCGAGAAGCCGGTGAACTCCTGCCCGAGGGTCATCGGCACGGCGTCCTGCAGCTGCGTCCGACCGACCTTGAGGACGTCGGCGAAGGCGTTCCCCCGCTCGGCGAACGCCGCGGACAGCTGCTCGAGCTGCTCGATGAGCCGCCGGGCGGAGAAGATCATCGCGATCTTGATGCTCGTCGGGTACGTGTCGTTCGTCGACTGGCTGCGGTTCACGTGGTCGATCGGGTGCAGGTACCCGTAGTCGCCCCGCTCGTGGCCGAGCAGCTCGAGTGCCCGGTTCGCCAGGACCTCGTTCGTGTTCATGTTCGTGCTCGTGCCGGCGCCGCCCTGCACGATGTCGACGACGAACTGCTCACGCAGGGCGCCGTCCCGCACCTCCTGCGCAGCACGGTCGATGGCGTCGGCACGCTCGTCGTCGAGGACCCCGATCGCCCGGTTCGCCCGCGCTGCCGCCTGCTTGACGGTGGCGAGCGCCTCGATGAGGTCCGGGTACACCGAGATCGGCACCGACGTGATCGGGAAGTTCTCCAGTGCCCGCAGGGTGTTGATGCCCCAGTAGGCGTCGATCGGGACCTCGCGCGACCCCAGCGAGTCGCTCTCGGTACGGGTCTGCGCCCCGGTGGGGGCCTGTGCTGCTTCGTTGCCGGTCACACGTCGAGGCTAGCCCAGTCCGTCCGGCCGGTCCGGGAGCCGGGCGGGAGCGCGCACATGGTGAGCAGGAATGGTCGGGTCGCCGGAACGCACTCGACCATTCCTGCTCACGAAGCGCGCGTCGCGTCAGCGCCGCCCACACCCAGCCGGACGGGAGGCACGGTGCCAGGCCGCCACGGGCCTCCCGTCCGGTGGGCGCGAGCGATCGCGTGCCCGTGGATGGTGAGCAGGAATGGTCGGGTCGCCGGAGGGCACTCGACCATTTCTGCTCACGAAGCGCGCGTCGCGCGCGCCCCGCGTCAGTGGAACTGGGGGACGATGAGGTAGATGCCGTACAGCACGACGGCGCCGCAGACCGCGTAGCAGAGGATCGCGAGCGCACGGAAGGCACGCACCGCGGTCGTCGCTCCGGCGGGGTTCGGGAACCCGGCGGTCGCCGGACCGATCGTGCCGTCGTCCTTCACGGTGAACTTGCCCGCGCGGGTGTCCGCGGCGCTCCAGAACCGGAGACCGACGGAGTACACGGCGACGACGAAGCACGACGAGACCACGGCGACGAGCGCCACGGTGACGAACGCGAACCAGTCGATTCCCATCAGCGACGGCCTCCCTTGCGTGCGGCCATGCGGCGGAGCGTGCGCTCGCGGCTCAGCGCTGCGCGGCGGTCCGCGACGGCGTCGGCGCGCTTCTTGCGCTGCAGATCGCGCAGTTCCTTGCGGGTGTACACGGCGTTCGCGGCGACGTCGACCTCGATGGCCGAGGCGCCTTCGTGCGGCTTCCGGAGCGACCACAGGTACAGGCCGAGGATCACGGCGGCGCCGACGATGGCATCGATGACGAGCCCCATGACGCCCAAGCGCGCGATGCCCGAGGCCACCGCGCCCACGGCTGCAGCGGCGGGCAGCGTGATGAACCAGGCGATGACGATCTTGCCGGCGGTGGACCACTGGATCTTCGAGCCGCGGCGGCCGAGCCCGGCACCGATGATCGAGCCGGAGGACACCTGCGTGGTCGAGAGCGCGAAGCCGAGGTGGCTGGACGCCAGGATCGTCGCGGCGGTCGAGGCCTCGGCGGCGAAGCCCTGGGTGGCCCGGATCTCGGTGATGCCGGACCCGAGCGTGCGGATGATGCGCCACCCGCCCGTGTAGGTGCCGAGCGCGATCGCCAGGGCACAGGCGACGACGACCCAGAACTGCACGCCCTGGTTCGACGACTGCGCCCCCGAGGCGATCAGCGTCAGCGTGATGACACCCATCGTCTTCTGGGCGTCGTTCGTGCCGTGGGCGAGCGACACCATCGACGAGGTGAAGATCTGCCCGACACGGAAGCCGCCGCGCTCGTTCGGGAACACCGGGCGCTTCGTGATCCGGTACGCGATGCGCGTCGACAGGAACGACACGAGCGACGCGATCACCGGGGACGCGAAGGCCGGGATGATGACGACCGTCAGCAGCGCGACGTAGTTGACGGACTGGAACCCGGCGCCGACGATCGCGGCTCCGATCAGTCCGCCGAACAGCGCGTGCGACGACGACGAGGGCAGCCCGCGGAGCCACGTGATCATGTTCCACACGACCGCTCCGATGAGCCCCGCGAAGATCATCTCCGGTGAGATCGCGACGCCGCCCGGGCCCTCGTTGATGAGGCCGTGCGAGATCGAGGTCGCCACCGCGGTGCTGAGGAACGCACCGACGAGATTGAGCACCGCGGCGACCGTGACCGCGACCTTGGGCTTCATGGCCCCGGTCGCGATCGGAGTCGCCATCGCGTTGGCGGTGTCGTGAAAACCGTTTGTGAAGTCGAAGAAGAGGGCCAACGCGATGACCAGGACGACTATGAGTGTGATGTCCACCGCGGGCCAGTGTTCCCCATCGACGGCCTCCGGAGCAAACCTGATCGGCAACCTGCTGTTCACCGGAGCTTCAGACTCGTTCAGATTCGGAACCATGCCGATGCGAGAATGAGTCCCATGGACACCGTCGAGCTCCTCATCCTGTTGGTCGGATCGCTCGCGGTGACCGGGTTCGCACGGGCGAAGGGGCTCCCCGCTCCCCTGCTCGTGACGGCGGTCGCGCTCGCAGCGTCGTTCCTGCCGGGGCTCCCCGCGATGGAGATCGACTCCGAGGTGATCCTGACGGTGATCCTGCCGCCGCTGCTCTACTCGGCGGCGCTCGACGTGTCGTGGCAGAGCTTCCGGACGTCGATCAAGCAGATCCGGCGTCTCGGCATCTTCCTGGTCATCGTGACGGCCCTCGTGGTCGGCGCGGTGGCGTACTTCCTGATCCCGGACATGACCCTGCCCGCGGCGATCCTGCTCGGTGCGATCGTCGCCCCGCCGGACGCGGTGTCCGCCGCCGCGATCGGTCGCAAGCTCGGGCTCCCGCGCCGGGTGATGACGGTGCTGTCCGGCGAGAGCCTGATCAACGACGCCGCGTCCCTGACCCTGGTGCGCGTGTTCACCTTGATCATCGCGGGGACGTCGCTCACCATCTGGCAGGACCTCGGCATCTTCGGCCTGGCGATCGGCGTCGGCCTGGCCGTCGGCATCGTGCTCGGCGTCGTCGTGCACTGGATCCGGATGCGGCTCAACGACCCCGTGGTCGAGACGATCATGAGCATCCTGCTGCCCTTCGTCGCGTACATCCTGGCCGAGGACCTCTCCGGCTCCGGCGTCATCGCGGTCGTCACGGCCGGCCTGTACATCGGCTACAACTCGCCGAAGGAGGGCTACGCCACCCGCCTGCAGGAGCGCCCGCTGTGGACCAGCATCGACGTCATCCTCGAGGGTTTCGTCTTCGCCCTGATCGGCCTGCAGCTCAACACCGTGGTGCAGGACCTGGTCGAGAGCGAACGGAGTCTCGGCCAGACACTCACCGCCGCGGCCGTGGTGCTCGGCGTCGTGATCCTGGTGCGGCCCCTCTTCATCTTCGAGTCGTACGTGCGCAACCGGTTCAACGGGCGATGGCTCCGTCCGCTGCGCATCAAGCTCTCCCGGGGCCACCCGTCACTGCGGTGGATGCGCGGGACGGCCGAGCCGAAGCTCAACTGGCGCGAGCTCACCGTCATCTCGTGGACCGGCATGCGCGGCGTGGTGACCCTCGCCGCCGCGGTGTCCGTGGTCGCGAGCCCGACGCAGATCCCCGCACAGGACACGATCTTCATCATCGCGTTCTTCGTCACCGTCGGCACGCTGCTGCTGCAGGGCCTGACCCTGCCCTTCGTCATCCGTGCACTCAAGGTGCAGGACCCGGCCGAGGGCGAAGAGGACGTCCGGAGTGAGATGCGACTGAACCAGCGCACGACCGAGGCCGCCATCGAGCTGCTCGAGAAGCGACGTCCGGACTGGTCGAAGCAGTACGGCGCCGTCGCCGTCGACTCCGTGGTGAACCGGCTGAAGGCACGGCTCGAGCGGCAGGTCGAGACGTTCCGGCAGGACGCCCTCGAGGAAGAGGTCGAGGAGCGCAACGCCCCGATGCGCCTGCGTGGCTCGCAGATCCAGGACATCCGGCGCGAGCTGCTCGACCGACGACGCGAGATCGTGCTCGAGGAGCGCGAGAAGGGCAACCTCGACGAAGAGGTCATGCGCCGCGTGCTCGTGACCCTCGACGCCGAAGAACTCGCGATGGACTCGGCGCAGGCGTCACGCAGCCGCTCCTGAGGGCCTCGGCGTATCCTGGCGCTCCGTCCGAGAACAGGAGCACAGCGCCGAGTGAGCACGCCGCGGAACGACGTCAACAGGAACGACGACACCCCGGACCGTCCCGGAGGGTCCCGGCCGACGTCGGCGCCGAAGCCACGCAGCACCCGGCCCTCGGCCCGCGGGACCAAGCCCCGTCGCGGCGCGAAGGTCGCCGGTTCCACCCGACCGGCTCCGCGCCGACAGGCACCCGTGCCGGCACCGCAGCAGCACGGTGCGTACCGCCGCTGGTACTCGACGTTGCACCCGTCGCTCCAGCTCATCGGCCTGCAGCTCTGGATGCCGCTGTTCTTCATCGTCGGCTTCTGCCTCTGCTACGTCTTCGCGTTCCACGCACCGCACCCGCACGACGTCCCGATCGCCCTGGTCGGCAGTGACCCGACACTCGTCGCTGCGGTGCAGAAGGCCTTGCCGGGCGAGTTCGTGTTCCACACCTACGACTCCCTGGCCGCAGCGAAGCGTGACGTCATCGCCGGCTCGATGGCGGTCGCCTACGACCCCGCGACGAACGAGTTCTTCAAGGCGAGCGCCCACCAGTTCCAGGTCGCGAGCCTCGTACCGGCGACGCTGAGCGCGGTCCTGACCGGGATCGGGGTCGCGACCCCGAAGACCACCGAGCTCGCTCCCCTGCCCGCGTGGGACGAGTACGGCACCGTCCCGATGTACGTCATGCTCGCCTGGTGCATCGGCGGCTACATGGTCGCGATGTTCATCGGGATCATGGGTGGCCCGCTCCGGCACCGCACCCGCATGACCGTCATCGTCGTCGGCGGCCTCGTCATCTCCCTCATCACGAACACGCTCGCCGGTCCGGTCGTCGGCGCCATCCACGGCCACTGGATCCAGCTCGTGCTCATCGCGTGGGGGTGGATCGTCGCGATCGGTCTCGCCGTCAACGGGCTGAGCTACTTCGTCGGCCGGTTCATCGCCGCCCCCGCCATGATCTGCTTCGTGTTCCTGTCGATGCCGTCGTCCGGCGGGGCGTACCCGAAGTGGTTCATGCCGGAGCCGTTCGCCTGGCTCAACAACGTCGTGGTCGGGTCGAGCATGGTCGACATGATCAAGCACCAGATCTACGGCGTCGGCCCCGGCCCTGCCCGCGGCCTGATCACGATGGGCTGCTACGCCGCGGTCGGCCTCGTGCTCATGTACTTCGGCAAGAAGTGGTGGGAGCGCCGACGCATCCGCGCCATCGTCACGGGGCGGACGACGATGTTCCAGGACGCCAACACCGCGAACCGTGAGTTCCTCGGCAAGGAACGCGACGCCGAGCTCGAGCGCCACGGCCTCGAGTCCACCGAGACGGGCACCCTGAGCGTCCTGAGCGACGACGACTGGGAGGACGCCCGCGTCGGCGGCGACGTCTTCACGGGCGGCCGTGACGGCCTCGAGACCGAGACCACCCCCACCGGCCGCATCCCCGTGCAGCGGACCGGGGACCGCACGGGAGGCGCGGGGACCGGACCGCGCACCCGTCCCGTCCCACGCACCGGGGGCTCCAGGGCGCCGGCTCGGTCCGACACGTCGGCCCGCGTCGACGCCGGGGACGAGCCCCCGCACGGCCGGCACGCGGACCGGTAGCTCGTTCCTGACGATCGCGCCGCTCGCGCAGACCGACTGCGTGCGCATGTTCCGACGATGCACCAGTCGAACGACGCGCACTCTGTCGCATGATGCACATGCATCGACTGCGTGCGCATGTTCCGACGGTGCACCAGTCGAACAACGCGCACTCTGTCGCATGATGCACGTGCATCGTCCGTGCCGGCACGCGGACCGGTGAGGCGTCGGCGGCGCGTATCCTGGGAGGCATGAACCCCCGCATCACCTGGCACCGCGTCCTCGTCACCGTCGTCGTCGTGCTCCTCGTGCTGACGGTCGGCTTCTACGTCGCGAGCATCGTGCTCGCTCCCGCCGACGGCCGGAACACCGCCGGGCTCTTCGTCGGCTGGGCGATGTTCGCCATGGTCGGCGCGATCGTGTTCGGGATCATCGACTTCTTCGTCCGGCCCCTCGGTGGTCGCAGCGGGGACGCCGAGGTCATCGCCGCCGCCGAGGAAGCACGCACCGGCAGCACCCGCACCCAGCAGACCCGCTGATCCGCTGATCCGCAGACCCGCTGATCCGCTCTACGCGGGGGTCTCGACACCCGTCCCGGTGAAGCCCGCGACCGTCGCGTCGTCGTCGGCGAACGTGAAGCGTGCACGCACCGCACCCCCACGGAGCACCGCCGGTAGCCAGTACTTCGCGTCGTCCCACATCGCCTCGTAGGGGACGTCGGCGACCGGGATCCACCGCGGCTCGAGCTCGTCGGAGCCCGACGGGCTGCCCTGCCAGCGGCGGCACACGAAGACGTCCGAGACCTGGGACCAGGACGGCCGGTACGGGAACCGGTAGTCCAACGTGCCACGGGCCTCCAGGTCGACCGTCTCGAGACGCAGGCCGACCTCTTCGCGCACCTCGCGCACGGCGGTCTCGACCGCCGTCTCACCGGGCTCCCGCTTGCCGCCCGGGCCGACCAGCCGGCCGGTGCCGAGGCCGCGGCGCTTCTCCCCGAGCAGGACCTCGGGCCCGCTCGCGCCGTCGCGCAGCAGGTAGACGACGACCACTCGGGGGTGTTGGGACTTGCTCTCGTCGCGCGGGGTCACCCGTCCAGTCTGGCCGAAGATGTGTCGTACGCTCTTCCCATGGCAGGCGTGCTGCGGGGGCACCATGGCTGAGCCCCGCAGGACCGGGCGCAGCCTCGAAGTGCTGCGCGCCGAGGCGGCGGAGGAGATCTCGATGCTCGTCGAGCACCGGAGCCGTCAGGGCGAGGACCCGTGGGAGTTCATGCCGACGCTCCCCACGGTGGACGAGCAGGTCGTGCTCATCCTCCGGGCCGACGCGGTCGACCTCGACGCCGCGATCGGCAAGCGGCACGCCCAGTGGTCGATGCACCCCGCGTCCGGCCAGGGCACCGCGCTCGGCGAGGAGTACCACCGGTTGCGCCGGATCGCGCTGCAGCACCCCGAGCTCACCCAGGCGGTGTGGAAGCTCATGGGAGCCCTGCCCGACGCGAGCTGACGCGCACGTACAAAGCGCGTCTACGCACGAAGCGCGCCCACGCACAACGTGCGCGGACGCGCGTGCGGTTGGATGGGCGCATGACCGAAACCGTGCTCGCGATCCTCAACCAGCCCTCCCGCGACGCCGCGCCGCACGACCCCGCAGCGGACGCCTTCACCTGGGCGAAGCCGCTCGAGGAGCACCTGCAGGTGCAGGACCTCGGCGTCACCCGGGGCGACGGCGTGTTCGAGACGATCACGGTGGTCGACGGTCGTCCGCAGGCCCTCGAGGCGCACCTCGACCGGTTCGGCCGCTCCGCCGCGATGCTCGACCTGCCCGCGCCGGACCCCGACGCCTGGCGGCAGGCGATCGAGGCCGTCTGCGCCCGGCTCGACCCGGTCCGCGAGGCCTTCGCGAAGACCGTCCTGACCCGTGGCGTCGAGGGCACCGACCGACCCACCGGCTGGGTCTACGCCGCACCGTCCGTCGACTCGACCGCCGCGCGCACCGAGGGCATCTCCGTCGTCGTGCTGGACCGCGGCTACCGACACGACGTCGAGCGCACCTCGCCGTGGCTGCTGCAGGGCGCGAAGACCCTGTCGTACGCGGTCAACATGGCCGCCCTGCGCGAGGCCGCCCGGCGCGGTGCCGACGACGCCCTGTTCGTGTCGAGCGACGGCTACGTGCTCGAGGGCACGCGCGCGAACCTGATCCTGAAGGTCGGCGACCGGCTCGTCACGCCGCGCACCGACATCGGGATCCTGGCCGGCACGACGCAGGCCGACGTCTTCCGCTTCGCCGAGCAGGAGGGCATCGAGACCGCCTACGAACTCGTCACGCTCGCCGACCTGCAGGCCGCCGACGCACTCTGGCTCGTGTCGAGCGTCCGGCAGGCGGCGCCGATCCGCTCCGTGAACGGCGACGCCCGTGCGGTCAACGCGGACCTGACGGACCGCATCAACGAGTTCCTGCTGGCGCGCGAGGTCTGAGCCGGCCAGGTCCGCCGGCCGTCACCGCCCAGCGCCCCCGGCGCCACGGACGGGAGGCCCGGATCGCGACGTGCGGGCACGTCGCGATCCGGGCCTCCCGGCTCTCCCCCGCTACCAGCGCGGGGTGGTGACGCCCTCGCCGTTCGCCCACTCGAAGACCTGCCGGCCGTCGATCCAGACGCGCGTCGCGCGACTGGTCGCGTCGAGGGGGTCGCCGTCCCAGAGCACGAGGTCGGCGTCGTGGCCCACGGCCAGCCGACCGACACGGTCACCGAAGCCCAGGAACTCGGCCGGGTTGACGGTGAGCGCCTCGAGCGCGGTCTGGGCGGGCAGGCCCTCCTTCACCGCGGCGGTGGCCTGGTCGACGAGCATGCCGATCGGCACGACGGGGGCGTCGGTGGTGATCGCGACCCGGACGCCGGCGGCGGCGATGGTGGCGAGGTTCGGGATGCCGCGGTCACGGAGCTCCACCTTCGAGCGGCTCGTGAACAGCGGGCCGTAGATGACCGGGATGTCCTTCTCGGCGAGCAGGCTGGCGATCTTGTGCGCCTCGGTGCCGTGGTTCACGACGAGTCGGTACCCGAACTCCTCGGACAGCCGGATGGCGGTCGCGATGTCGTCGTGGCGGTGGGTGTGCTGGTCCCAGACGAGTTCGCCGTCGAGGACCCGGACGAGCGCCTCCTTCGTCAGGTCACGCGCGAACGGCTCACCCTTCGCGGCGGCGGCGTCACGGGCGGCACGGTAGTTCTGGGCCTCGACGAAGGCGTCACGGATGATCTTCGCGACGCCCAGGCGCGTCGACGGCGTCTGGCCCTTGCCGCCGTACACCCGCTTCGGGTTCTCGCCGAGCGCGCTCTTGATGCTCACCGAGTCCGAGATCAGCTGTTCGTCGACGGTGCGCCCGCCCCAGGTCTTGATGGCGACGGTCTGGCCGCCGATCGGGTTGCCGGACCCCGGCTTCACGACGATGCTCGTGATGCCCCCGGCGAGCGCGTCGCGGAAGCCCTCGTCGTCGATGTCGATCGCGTCGATCGCACGGACCCCGGCCATGTTCGGGCCGGTCATCTCGTTCGTGTCGTTGCCGGCCTCGCCGTTCGCCTCCTCGTGGATGCCGACGTGGCCGTGCGACTCGACGAACCCGGGGACGAGCCACGCACCGGCGGCGTCCACGACGGTGATCCCCGGGGGCGGTGTGACGTCCGGGCCGATCGCGGTGATGCGGCCGTCCTCGACGACGACCGCGCCGCCGTCGAAGGCGGGGGCGGAGACGGGGACGACGTGGGCACCGGTGATCGCGAAGGAGTTGCTCATGCCACCAACGCTACGCGGACCGGCGAAATACGAATTCCTGGCGTCGGGCGTCCGGGGGTCCCTACGCTCCCGGCATGGTGCATCGGAACGAGACCCCGGACGTCCACGACGGCTCGACCGCGCTCGGGGGCCAAACCGCGCACGGCGGCGTGCTCGTGCACCGCGGATGGCCCGTGCACGGCAGCGCGGAGCGTCCGTGGCGCAGCGCCCGCCGGGGTTCCCGCGCCGACCGGATGACCACGTCCGTCCGCGTGTCGCTGCCGCCGCGGATCGCTCGTGCTCGGTGGGTGCCCGACGCCCGGACCGAGGCGCTGCTCGACCGCGCAGCCGCGGCGCTCCGGTCGCTCGACGTCCACCACGGTTCCCGGCTCGCGCCGCTCGGGTCGGTGATCGGTCGGACCGAGGCCGTCGCCTCGTCGCGGATCGAGGACGAGTCCGCGTCGCTCGACGACTGCGCCCGAGCCCTCGTGGGCATCCGCGCGAACCCGAGTGCGACCGTCGTCGTCCGCGCCGCCGGAGCGATCGAGGGGTTGGTCGCGGCAGCGGACACGGGCGTGATCACCGAGGCCGCGCTGCTCGAGGCGCACCGGCTGCTCATGCGCGACGACCCGGTCGACGGGCGGTACGCCGGGCGCTACCGCAGCGTCCAGAACTGGATCGGTGGCGGTGACACCCCGCGGCTGGCGACGTACGTCCCGCCGCCGCCGGAGCTCGTCGCGCCCCTCATGGCCGACCTGTTCGCGTTCCTGCACCGGACGGACCTGCACCCGATCGCCCAGGCCGCGATCGGGCACGCCCAGTTCGAGTCCATCCACCCGTTCACCGACGGCAACGGCCGGATCGGACGTGCGCTGATCAGCGCCGTGCTGCGACGCCGGGGCGTCACGACGACGGTGACCGCGCCGATCGCCACCGCGCTCGCAGCGGATCGGGGCCGGTACTTCCGGCACCTCGCGCGGTACCGCGACGGGGTCGTGGACGCCCTCGTGACAGACGTCGCGAGCGCCATCGGCACCGTGTGCGACGAGGCGACCGTGACCGCCCTGCTGCTCGACGAGCACGCGGCCGACCGGATGGCGGGTCCGTGTGCCACGAGAGCCCACGCCGTCGTCGGACGGGCGCTCTCCGACGACCCGGTCCTGACCGAGGCCCGACTGCAGGACCTCCTCGCCGGTGTCGACGACGGGCCGGTCGACGACGACCTGGCCGGCTCCGTGGCCGCAGACCTCGTGCGCGCCGGAGTGCTGCGTCCGGTCACCGAGCGGCGGCGTGACCGTGCCTGGGTCGCACCGGCTGTCGTGGACGAGCTCGAGGCCTTCGAGCAGCGGGTCCGCGCGGGGGTGGCGGGGCGGACGCGGTCCGACCGGTTCGGGGCGGCGGCGTGACGCCCGGCTCGCCACGGGGCCGTGCGCATAGGGTGGGACGGTGAGCACCGAGCACTCCCAGGCCACCCCGCCCACCGCCGCCAAGCGGCCCGTGACGCGGACCCACCACGGCATCGACTTCGTCGACGACTACGAGTGGCTGCGTGACAAGGAGTCGCCGGACACCCTCGCCTACCTCGAGGCCGAGAACGCCTACACCGATGCCGCCACCGACCACCTCGCCCCGCTGCGCGACCGCGTCTTCGCCGAGGTCAAGAACCGTGTGCAGGAGACCGACCTCTCGGTGCCGGTGCGCATGGGCGACTGGTGGTACTTCACCCGCACGGCCGAGGGCAGCCAGTACGGCGTGCACTGCCGTGCGCCGATCGCCGGTCCGGACGACTGGACCCCGCCTGCCGTCGTCGAGGGCGAGTCGACCCTCCCTGGCGAGCAGGTCGTCCTCGACGGCAACGCGCTGGCCGACGGCCACGAGTTCTTCTCCCTCGGCACCTACGACATCAGCGACGACGGCACCCGCCTCGTCTACGGCATCGACGTCGAGGGCGACGAGCGGTACACCCTGCACGTGCGCGACCTGGCCTCCGGCACCGACCTGGGCGACGCCATCCCGAACACCGGGGCGGGCGCGACCTTCGACCCGGCCGGCCGCTACGTCTTCTACCCGACGGTCGACGAGTCGTGGCGTCCGGACAAGATCTGGCGGCACGCCGTCGGCACGGCAGCGTCCGACGACGTCCTGGTCTTCGAGGAGCCCGACGACCGCTACTGGGTCGGCGTCGGCGTCACCCGGTCGTCGCAGTACATCGTCATCGAGCTCGGGTCGAAGATCACGTCCGAGGCCCTGGTGCTCGACGCCGCCGACCCGACCGGCGAGTTCCAGGTCGTGTGGCCGCGACGCGACGGCGTCGAGTACGAGATCGAGCACGCCATCGTCGGCGGCAGCGACCGGTTCCTGGTGCTGCACAACGACGGTGCCGAGAACTTCGAGCTCGTCGACGTCCCCGCCGACGACCCCACGTCCGAGCGCGACCGCCGGGTCGTCGTGGCGCACCACACCGAGCGCCGCATCGAGTCCGTCGACGCCTTCGCCGGGCACCTCGCGCTCGAGTACCGCTCCGAGGCGCTCCCCCGCATCGCGATCATCCCCATCGAGGGCGACGGGTACGGCGACGCGCACGAGGTCCCCTTCGACGAAGCGCTGTTCTCGGCCGGGCTCGGCGGCAACCCCGAGTGGGACCAGCCGACGCTCCGCATCGGGTTCACCTCGTTCGTCACCCCGTCCGAGGTCAGCGACCTGGACCTGGCGACCGGCCAGGTGACGGTCCTGAAGCGCCAGCCGGTGCTCGGCGGCTACGACCCCGCCGACTACGCGCAGGAGCGTGACTGGGCCACCGCGTCGGACGGCACCCGCGTGCCGATCTCGCTCGTCTGGCGCCGCGACGCCGTCGACGCGGACACCCCCTCGCCGCTCCACCTGTACGGCTACGGCTCGTACGAGCACTCGATCGACCCGGGCTTCAGCGTCATGCGCCTGTCGATGCTCGACCGCGGCGTCGTCTTCGCGGTCGCCCACGTGCGCGGTGGCGGCGAGATGGGCCGCCACTGGTACGAGAACGGCAGGACCCTGACGAAGAAGAACACGTTCACCGACTTCGTCGCGGTCGCCGACCACCTGATCGAGTCCGGCCGCACCACCGCGGACCGGCTCGTGGCCGAGGGCGGCAGCGCCGGCGGGCTCCTGATGGGTGCGGTGGCGAACATCGCACCGGACCGGTTCGCCGGGATCGTCGCCGCGGTGCCGTTCGTCGACGCACTCACGAGCATCCTCGACCCCGACCTGCCGCTGACCGTCATCGAGTGGGACGAGTGGGGCGACCCGCTGCACGACGCCGAGGTCTACCGCTACATGAGCGAGTACACCCCGTACGAGAACGTCCGCGACGACGTGCAGTACCCGCGGATCCTCGCCGTGACGTCGATCAACGACACCCGTGTGCTCTACGTCGAGCCAGCGAAGTGGACCGCGAAGCTGCGTGAGGTCGGGGCGCCGGTGCTGCTGAAGACCGAGATGTCCGCGGGCCACGGTGGCGTGAGCGGTCGGTACGCCTCGTGGAAGGAGCGAGCGTTCGAGCTCGCTTGGCTGCTCGACGTGCTCGGGCTGGCCGACGAGGCGCCCGCCGCCTGATGACTTGGTGAGCAGAAATGGTCGGGTTGCCCTCAGGCACCCGACCATTTCTGCTCACGAAGCGAGCGCCCGCGCCCGCGCCCGCGCCCGCGCCCGCGGCGTGCGGCTCACACGCGGTTGAGCGCGTGCACCGCCTCGTCGTAGGACTCCTCGGCCAGGCGCACCCGGTCCCCCGCGAGCACGCCGTAGCCGAACGTCCCCTCGCCACCGCGTTCGGCGATCGCCGCGTTGGTCCGCAGCGCGTCGAGGGCGTGCAGCGATCGGACCCGCTCGGTCAGTACGTCGGCCGCGCTGCCGATCCGCTTCCAGAGCGCGTGCGGGAACGCGTCGTCGCCGAGGACGTCCATCGCCATCCGCGCCCGCATCGTGCCCTGCCAGGCGGCTTCGGTGGTCGCACGGTCGGCGGCCTCGCGCTCGGCGGCGGTGTCCGAGGTGTCGTCGGCGACCGCGGCCCGGACGAGCTCGCGGATGTGCGGCTTCACGACGGCGCCGACGTCCTGCGCGACCTTCTTCGGCGATCGGAGCGACCACTCGGTCGGGGTCGGCCGTTCGACGGCGTCGTCGAGCGCGTCGAGCAGCTCGAGGAACGGCTCACCGTGCACGAACGCGACGACGTCCCGCACCGACTGGTCGCGGCGTTCACGGGTCGAGGCCAGGATGCGTTCGCGGGTCATGGAGTCGACCAGGTCGTCCTGCGCCGGGGTCGACGCGCGCGGCAACCGGTCGATGAGGTACTCGTTGAGTGCTGCGCGCGCGGTCACGGCAGCCAGGCCGTCGGCCGCCTCGGCGGCGCGGTCGACGGTGTCGCCGGCGGCGAACGCCGGACGGTAGGCGCCGAGGATCGACGCGATCTCGAGGGCGGTCTCAGCCGTCTGCCGGAGGTCGGCCGCGTCGCCGGAGCGGAGCCGCGATTCCTGGCCGAGCAGCGCAGCGCGCAGCTTCCGCAGTCGCTTCACGAGGACGCGTGCGGTCGTGCCCTTGTCCGGCTTCTCCTCGGTCTGGAGGCGCGGTGCCGGTGCTCCTGCCAGCCCGCGTGCCAGCTTGGACGCGACGGCGGCGGGGCCGGCGCCGACGGCCGCGAAGCGCGCGTCGAGGACCGCGAAGAGCTCGTGCGCGACCTGCGGGTCGACGTCGGCGACGGCCTCGACCTCGACCTCGCGCCAGGTGCGCGGCGTTTCGGGAGCGTCGTCGTCGAGGCGCTGCGCGGTCACCTGGTCGTCGGCGAGCTCGGCGACCTGGTCGCCGTCCTCGTCGAGCAGGCGGGTCACGGTGCGGGTGGTCGAGATGCGGACCACGGGGCGCAGGCCACGGCCGCGGCGCTCGGTGAAGAGCGCCGCGAGGACCTCGGTCGGCACCGTGTCGGCGTCGTCGGTCAGCGGGAAGTGCTGCTCGTGGCGGACCGTGTCCGACTCGGAGCGCTTGATGTGCCACCCGGCGTCGGGGCCACCGGTCCGCCGGCGGACCGTGACCCGCGCCGCCACCAGGTCGTACCGCTCGGTGTCCCAGTACGTCGCATCGAGCTCGAACGGCTCCTGGTGCTCGGTGCGGAGGATGCCACCGGCACCGACGAGGTCGGGCAGGGCACCGCCCTCTGGCAGGTCGTAGGTGCGCTCGATCTCGAGGTGGGTGTCACTCACACGGTCTTGTCTACCAGGGCTTCACCGTGCGCCTCGACCACCGCGGGCGCATCGGTGGAGAACCGTGACGCCACCACGGCTCCGACGACGGCGACCAGGAACGGGACGAGCTGCCCGATCCACGACACCAGCGCCATCGCGGAGTACGGGATCCCCGAGCCGTTCGCTGCTTCTGCGAGCGGGAACACCAGTACGGCAGCGACGACGGGCAGGACGAGGAGCGAGTACGTCCACACCGGTCGGCGGAGCACCACGAGCCAGACCGCGAGCAGCCCAGCCGCGATGACGCCGACCTGGACCGGGACGTACACGGGGACGTTGAGCGAACCGCTCGTGATCGCCCACCACACTGCGGCGATGGCGAACACGGCAACGGCACCGAGGACCCGGCGGCGGCGTGCGACGTCCGACACCAGCAGGACGCTCGTCGCGACGGCGACGCCCGGCACCACCGCGAGCCCGATCCCGACCATGTCGAAGACAGGACGCGCCTCCGGCAGGCCGTTGTACCGCTGCAGGAGCGCGAGGACGCCCACCGAGACGACGAAGGACAGCACTGCGAACGCGACGAGCACCGGGATCGTGCGGATGGTGTGCGGTGCAGAACGGACGGGCGTCGGCAGTGCGGTCATGGTGTCCCCCCAGGTGGAACGGTGGCCGGCGCGTCGGTGGAACAGCGCCGTGGTGAACGCGCCGAACGCGAGTGCGGTCGGCGAGAGGTCGAGTTCGTGGGCATCGCGGACGTCGGCGAGCCACTGCTCGCGGCGGGCAGCGCGGTGTGCCGCGGGTGAGACCGCGACGGCGACCCCCACGAGCGCCCGGTCGAGCGCGCTCACGAGGTCACCGGCCGGTGGGCCGAGCGAGCCGGACGAGCGGGCGTCGCGGCGGACGGACGCGCGGCGACGAGGTCGCGTGCGGCGTCGACCCCGTCGGGCGTGAACTCGTAGAGCCGACGACGCGGCCCCGGCCGGCTGGTCTCGTCGTCCCACGACGACGTGATCCACCCCTGCCGCTCGAGTCGCTCGAGGATCGGGTAGACGGTGCCGGCCTGGCGCCCGGTGGCCTTGATGACGAGCAGCCCCCATGCCGGACCGTCGACGGTCAGCAGTGCGTCGAGCACGTCGAGCGTCGGGGCGGTGATGCGTTGGATCGGATCCATGCGGCTTAACCTAGCTATATCGGATAAGCACGTCAAGGGCGTCCAGAAAGCGGGGTTAGCCTGACGCCATGAGCGACACGATCACCCGCGAGCAGTTCACCCCCGAAGCCGGCGGCGTCACGATGTTCACGACCACGTGGTGCGGCTACTGCGCCCGGTTGAAGAACCAGATGACGAAGGCCGGCGTGCCCTTCACCGAGGTCGACATCGAGCAGACCCCGGGCACGGCGGAACTCGTCGCCGAGGTCAACGGCGGCAACCAGACCGTCCCGACGCTGGTGTTCCCCGACGGCAGCACCGCGACGAACCCCTCGCTGGCCGAGGTGCAGTCCCGCATCTGAGCGGCGCCCCCCTGGCGCGGACCCCCGCACGACCGAAGTCCGTCCGAACCGCGTGATCACGTGGTTCGGACGGACTTTGGTCGTGCTGAACTGATGCGCGCCGCGCGACGCGGTCCCTAGCCCCCGAGCGCCTCGGTCAGCAGCGCGGCCATGGCGTCGAGCTGGATGTCGCCGGAGTCGACGAGTTCCTCGTCCGAACCGTCGAGCGCGCGAGCGGCCAGGGACGCCTTCGAGTCGATGAGCTCGGCGATCTTGGTGTCGATCGTCTGCGCGGCGATGATGCGCCACGCAGTGACGGGCTCTTCCTGCCCGATGCGGTGCACGCGGTCGATTGCCTGGGTCTGCTCAGCGCTCGTCCACGACAGCTCGGCGAGCACGACGTTGGACGCCACCTGCAGGTTCAGGCCCACGCCGGCCGCGGTGAGCGAGCAGACGATCACGGCGACGTCAGGGTCGTTCACGAACGAGTCGATCTGCGCCGTGCGCTGCGTGGCCGTCTGGTCGCCGCGGATCGTGGCGGTGCGCAGGCCACGTCGAGCGAAGACCTCTTCCGCCTGGTCCATCACGTCGAGGTGCTTCGCGAAGAACACGACCTTGCCGACGTTCGACGCGAGTTGCGCGGCGTAGTCCGCTGCGAGCTGGGCCTTGGCGCGACCGATACGTCGGACCATCGAGAACACGTTCTCGCCGGTCGACGACGCGTCCTGGTCCTCGAGCTCCCAGCGCGCGACCTGCCGGACGAGCTTGTGGTCGATGCCGACGACCGGGTCCTGCCCGGTGCGGGCGTCGAGCGCCTGGTGGTACCGGCGGACGAGCTTCGCGGTGAGCTCGCGCTCGGCGTCGCGGATGGAGCGGCCCTCGTCGCCGTCGAGCTCGACGGGGATGTCGGCGATCCGGCGGGCCGGGATGTCCGCGGCGACGTCGACCTTGCGGCGTCGGACGATGCCCTGGTCGATGACGGCACGACGGGCCTCGACGAAGAAGCCCTGGTCGGCGGGGGTCAGCCCGATCTCCTCGAGCTCGTTCATGAGCTTCGCGCGGGGCTTCTTGTCGTCGATCCAGCCGAGGTACTCCCAGATGGTGCGGAAGTCCTCGACCGAGTTGATGAGCGGGGTGCCCGTCAGCGCCATGAGCAGCGGTGCTGCGGTGCGCTGCCGGATGCGGTCGGCGATCTGCAGCACGAACCGTGCCCGCTGCGAGTCCTTGTTCTTGATGAAGTGCGCCTCGTCGACGACCATGCCCTTGAAGCCGAAGCCCCCGAGCCAGCCGGCGTGCCGGTCGAGGATCTCGTAGTTCACGATGATGATGTCGGCGAACCCGTCGAGGTCGTTGCCGTCCCCGTGGATGACGGTGGCGCGGTGGTTCGGCACCCAGCGCTCGGCTTCGCGCGCCCAGTTCGTCTTGACGACGTTCGGCACGACGACGAGCAGCGGGAACGCGTTCGCGGCGTCGGCGGCGAGCAGCGACTGCGCCGTCTTGCCGAGGCCCGGCTCGTCGGCGAGCAGGAACGTGCGGTGCCCCTGCGACGCGGCGGCGACCAGTTCGGCCTGGTGCTTCATCAGCGTGGTGCCGGAGCGGGAGTGCAGCGAGGTCGGCTCGGGCAGCGGCATCGTCGCCGCTCCCCCGCCTGCGCCGTACTCGAACGACTTGAACAGCGGACCGAAGAGCTCCCAGTTCGCCAGGCGACGCGGGTGCGCGACCGGCTGGTCGGCGAGTGCGAAGTCCGGCGGCAGGAACGGGTTGGCGAGCTGACGCTGCACGACCGCCTGCGGGGTGACCGCGCGCACCGGGGTCTCGGCGACCGGGGTGGGCTCGGCCGCGATGACGAGGTCCTCCGGCTGCAGCTCCATGCCGCCGGCGATCATCATGTCGCGCTTGACGGCGCGGGTCGCCTCGGAGACCTGCACCTCTTCTGCCAGCAGCTGGATGACGCTGGTGTCGCGGGCCGCGGTCTTCGCGAGGATCGTCGCCACGCCGTCGAGCCGCTTGAGCTGCTCGGCGCGCTGCGAGTCGGTGAGGTCGGTGTCGCCCTTCACCCGTGCGCGCTCTTCGCGCATGAGCAGTGCGACGGCTTGGAACTTCGTCCGGTTCGTCGCCTTGAGCGGTCCACGCTGCGCCGCCGCCTCGACCTCGCGCACCGCGCGGGCGAGGACGGGGATCACGCCGTCGTTGTCCAGCGGCCTCGTCCGACGTGACGCGGTCCGCGTCCCGCCGGCAGCTCGCCGGGTGCCTGATCGAGCCAACGCTCCTCCTGTTCCGCCCACGCATCGGGGCGAGCCGCCCGTGGGGCGGAAGTCCTGCACCGGGGCCTGACACGGCTCCGGTTCGGCTGCGGGCCACCGTGGCCCACCGCATCGCCGGTCCCCGCTTCGGGACGTCCGGTGGAGTCCCGCGGACCGTTCCACCGCGAGCGCCTGCTCGGCGCCGGGTGCGACGGTCCGCGCCGGGATCCGGCGTCGTCGCACGCACGTGACGCCCCCGCGGGGCGGTCACGGCCCGGTTCCCGCGTCGATCAAGTGATCGACGGCTGCGTCCGGAATCGACGCGGCACGCGGGAACGCGGTGCGTGCGCGCTCAGTTTACTCCCCGACCCCCGACAGAGGCGACTCCTCGTCGCCCGCGCGCGTCGCGCCTCCTGGAATGCCCCGTGTGCCGGCCGGGAGGCACGGTGCGGGCCCGCCACGCGCCTCCCGTCCGACGCCGGTCGCGTCCACCCCGCCGACGCGACAGATCCCGGGTCCCCACGCCGACCACCCCGCCAAAGCGACGGATCCCGGATCCCCACGCCGACCACCCCGCCAAAGCGACAGATTGCCGCCAACGTTCCGCGCAGATCTGTCGTTTTCGCGACGGGGGCCGCGAGCCGTCAGACGCGGGGCGCGGACCGCGGGCGGACCAGGCCGGCCGCCGGCAGGACCGGAGCAGCCTCGGCCAACGCGGCCCGCGTCGCCGCGAGGAGCTGCTCGGCGGTCTGGATGCCGTTCGCGGAGCCGGTGGTCGCCTGGCCGCCGGCGTGGGCGAGCAGCTGGGCACCGATGGCGGGCCCGATGCGGTCGGCCTCGCGCGGGTTGCGGGCGACCCAGTCGCGAGCGATCGCGTCGGCGAGGCGCTCGGCCGCGGCTCCGCGGTCGGCGTCTCCGCGCGATCGGTGCCAGAGGCCGGTGACGACCAGGTGGGCGACGACCGCCCCGATGTCACGGACCGGGAAGCCCCACCCCGCGGTGTCGATGTCCAGCAGGCCGGAGATGCGCCAGGGCTCGTCCTCGTCGACGAAGACCTGCTCGAGGTGCAGGTCGCCGTGCACGACCTGCTTCGTCGCGCTCGTCCAGCCGATCGACCGGCGGCCGATGGCGTCGTACAGGCGGTCGATCTCGTCGGCGTCCTGCGGCAACGCGGCGATGAGCGTGCGGCGGTGCCAGTCGGCGTGGTCCATCGCGTCGGCACGGGCCTGCTGGGTCATCGGGACGGTCGCGACCCGACCGCTCAGGGCGGCCAGCGACGCGACGAACCGCGGGTCGTCGGCGATGTCGAGGATGCGGCTGCCGGCCGGCACGCCGCGGATCCGCTCGAGTACGAGGAGCCCGTCGCCGCGGCTGGACAGCACGCGGGGCACCGGCAGGCCCGCCGCCACGAACTGCTCGTGCGACTTCACGATCGGCGCGACCCGGTGCGGACGGACGATCTTCAGGAACAGGGTGCGCTCGGGGGCGTCCACCCGCACCACCGCACGCTTGCCCGGTCGGTACGCGGCCACCGTGAGCACCGGGTCGGTGACCGGCATGCCGAGCGTCGTCAGGAGCTCGGCGACCGCGTCGCGGTAGGTCACCTGCGGCAGCACCGGCAGACCCGGGTCGTTCGGGTACGCCCACACCGAGACGGGTTCGCCGGTCGCGGGGTCGGTGACGATCGCACTGTTCTGGTCGTGCGCGCCGCCGGTGTCGACGTACGTCAGGACGGTGGCGCGCTGGCCGTTCCGGTCGACGGTGTCGACCTCGTAGCCGTACAGGTAGCCGTTGCCCGAGGGCTCGACGGAGTGCGCCCGTGCGGCCACGACGGAGGTCCCGGAGCCGGCGAAGGCCTGCGGGATGACGCGCTCATGGTTGGGCCACACGACATCAGTCAACCGTGTCCGGACGTTTTCGTCGCGTTCGTGCACGGCTCGGCGTGCGGGCGGTGGCTAGCGTGGTCGGGGTGAACCCGGTCGCGCGTCTCCGCAGCTCCAGTCGCACGCCGTTCCTGCAGGTCGTGAAGACCGCGGTCGCGGTCGTCGCGGCGGTGCTGCTGTGCCGGCTGCTGATCCAGGGACCGTTCCCGACCTTCGCCGCGATCGCCGCGCTGCTCGTCGTGCAGCCGAGCATCAACCAGTCGTTCGTCAAGGGCCTCGAGCGGAGCGCCGGTGTCGTGCTCGGCGTGCTGCTCGCCACCGGGTTCCACCTGCTGCTCGGCGACTCGGTGTGGGTCGTCCTGCTCGTGGTCGTGCTCGCCATCCTCATCGCCTGGGTGCTCCGGCTGACCCCGACCTCGGCCACCCAGGTGAGCATCAGCGGGATGCTCGTGCTCACCGCGGGGGTCGTCACGCCGAACTACTCGGCCGACCGGATCCTCGAGACCGTGATCGGTGCGGTCGTCGCCCTCGTCGTGAACGCCCTGATCATCCCGCCGGTCCTGCTCGAGCCGGCGCACCTCGCCGTCGCCCGACTCGCCCGCGACACCGCCGTGGCCTTCGAACGCGTCGCGATCGGCCTGACCGAGGGGTGGGACCGCGACCGGTGGCAGGACGCCCTGGTGCGGGCCCGCGCGCTCCGGCAGCAGCACGCGAAGACCGAGGCATCACTGAACGCGGCCCGCGAGTCCCTGACGATGAACCCGCGTGGCGGCCGGCACCGCACGATCCTCGACCGCGACGTCGCCATCACCGAGCACCTGCGCGTCCTGGTCACGCGCGTCACCGGCATGACCCGGGCGATCCACGACAACACCGCACCAGACCTGCGCGCCGATCCGGTGGTCGGCGGCATCGCGACCGAGGTGGCCCGGATCGGATCGGACGTCCGCGCGCTGAGCGCCCGGGTCGAGTCGACACAGCTGGACCCGTCGTTCGCCGCGGGCGCCGGTGGGGACGATGCCGGGGTGGCGACCGCCGAACCCGCGCTGACCGCGCCGATGGAGATCGTGCGACCGAACTCACGGCACTGGGTGCTCATCGGCGCCCTGCTCGAGGACGTCCGACGCGTGCGCGAGGAGCTGCTCGGCGAGGACGACTGACGCCGGTCGGTCGCGGCGTGCCAGTGCCGGCGCCGCTCGGGCGCGGCGTGCCGGTGCCGGTCAGCGCGTGGCGCGCGCGGCTTCGGCCGCCGTCTGCACGACGTCGTCCCAGATCACCGCGGCCGGCACGGCGGGATCGGTGCCGGGCACGCCCACGTCGGCGAACCGGCTGATCTCCGCGACGACGGCCTCGGTGCCGACTTCGCGCGCCGCGCGGCTCGCCACGTCGGGGACGGCCGTCCGCAGTTCGGCGACCACGCGGTCGCGGCGGACGCCCTCCATCTGGCCGAGTGCGCCGATGCCCTTCCACGCGGCATCGAGCTCCGCGCGGAGACGGACGATGGCCGGGTGGTCGACGGACGGGTGGTCGACGGACGCGTGGTCGATCGGGTCGTTCATGGTGCCCCCTGGTGCAACGGACCGCCCTTCGGGTAAGCGCTGTCCGCCAGGTGATCCTACCAATGAAGCAAGAAGTCCTCATGTCCCTAGAACGCGGGACAGACCGTTCTGCCCGGTGGCCTGGCAGCCACGGTACCCGCTCCTGTGACGAGATTCAGTGAGTTCGGCCCGGGCATCGACCCTCCGCGCCCGTTCGATGCCACGATGGGTCCGAGGAGGTCCACTATGCGGCTGTTGGTGGTCGAGGACGACGACGAGATGCGTGCCCTGATGGAGCGCGGTCTCGCTGCCGAGGGGTACCGCGTGACGGCGGTGGAGAACGGGGTCGAGGCGCTCATCGCCCTCGGCGAGCAGGCGTTCGACCTGGCCGTCGTGGACGTGATGATGCCCGGCATGTCCGGGTTCGAGCTCGCACGACGCATCCGCGAGCGCGAGGACCCCGTGCGGATCCTGCTCGTCACCGCGCGCGACGCCGTGGACGACCGCGTGTTCGGCCTCGACGCCGGCGCGGACGACTACCTCACCAAGCCGTTCGCGTTCGCCGAGCTCACCGCCCGGCTCCGCGCCCTCGGTCGCCGCGAGTCCGCCGGGGCACCCCGCACGATCGAGGTCGGCGACGTCTCGATCGACTCCGAGGCCCGTCGCATCTCGATCAAGGGCCAGCGCGTCGCCGTCAGCCCGACCGAGTTCGCGCTGCTCCGCCTGCTGGCTCGCTCCGCCGGCAGCGTGGTCGACCGGCCGAAGATCCTCGAAGAGGTCTGGGACGGCTCGCAGCACGTCGACCCGAACGTCGTCGAGCAGTACATCTCGTACCTCCGCAAGAAGCTCGTCGCCCACGAGGCCACCGTCGCGATCGCCACCGTGCGCGGCCGCGGGTACCGCCTGGATCTGCTCGGGGCGTGAGCGGGGCCTCCGCTCGCCCGGGGCCGGACCGCCCACGACGCGGTCTGGTCCGCCCCCTGCGCCTGCTGTCCCTGCGGGCACGGATCACGATCGGCTCGACGGCGATCGCCGCGGTCGTGATCGTGCTGCTCGTGCTGGTGATGCGGTTCCAGGTGGTCAGCGTCGTCGCGAGTGCGACCCGCACCCTGTTGGACGCCGACGCCGACCCGTACGTCGCCACGCTCGAGGTGGACAGCGATCCCGACCTGTCCCCGCCGGGCAACGCGCAGCTCGTCGCCGTGGTCTCACCGTCCGGCGACATCGTGCTCTCGACGATGCCCACCCGGGTGGAGAGCGCTCTCGGCAGCCTGACCTCCACTCCGGCCGGCACCTCGATCATCCGGGTGTCCGGGTCCGAGTACCGCGTGGTCGTCGAACACCCCGTGAACCAGGCCGGCCGGTGGACGGTCGTCGCCGCCCGGAACTCGCAGGCCGAGGCGATCGTGGTCGACGACCTCACCTCGACCCTGTCGCTCACCGGCGTCGCGATCCTGCTCGCCTTCGGCGTCGCTTCGTGGATCCTGGCGACCGCGGCACTCCGTCCCGTCAACCGCATGCGCCGAGAGGCCGAGCGGCTGTCCGTCGCGCCCGAACGGGCCGAGCTGCCCGTCGGCCCCGCGCAGGACGAACTCGCGTCCCTGGCCACGACCCTCAACGCCTTCCTCGCCCGCACGCGCCAGGCCACCGAGCGGGAACGGCAGATGGTGTCCGACGCCAGCCACGAGCTCCGCACACCGCTCGCCATCCTGACCACCCAGCTCGACCTGGCGTCGCTCGACGGTGACGACGCCGCCGCCCTGGCTGCCCACATCGAGCGCGCCAAGCACAGCGTCGCCCGGCTCTCCCGGTTGGCGAACGACCTGCTCGCGTTGTCGCGGATCGAGGAGTCCGAACGGCGGGAACAGGACGGCGACCAGCGCCCGGAGACCGCCTGGTCCGACCTCGGCGACGAGGTCATGGCGGCCGTCGACCGGGTCCGGCTCATCGCGTCGGCCAAGGACGTCACCGTCGACTTCGACCTCGAGGCCCCGGTGGCCGTCGGTGGCTCCGGGCCCGGCATCGGCGGTGGGACCCACGAGCCCCGCTACCGGCTCGACACCGGCGGCATGGCACAGCTCGTCACGAACATCGCGGGCAACGCGGTGTCGGCGCTCCCCCGCGGCGGCGGCATCTTCGTGTCCTGGCGCAGCACCGGCGGCGAGGGCGTCCTGCAGGTCACCGACGACGGCCCCGGTGTCCCCGAGTCGTTCATCCCGGTGGCGTTCGACCGGTTCACCCGACCGGACGAGGCCCGGAAGTCGCGCCCGAACCCTGATCCGGCCACCGGTGCGATCGCCCTGCCGGGTGGATCCGGGCTGGGGCTCGCGATCGTCCGTGCGGTGGCCGAACGCGCCGGCGGGACGGCATCGCTGCGGAACGTGCGCTCCGGCGGACTCGAGGTCACGGTGCGACTGCCCGAGGTCGAGTAGCCGCGCGCCTCCTCCGCGCCCGCCGCGCGCGGACCGCTGCCCGCGACCACTCACTGGAAGTCCCGCGACCGCGTGCGCACGGACAGCGACAGGTGCTCGATCCGGTCCGCCACCAGGTTGACCACGCCGTCGGGCGACCGCTCGAGGATGCCGCGGACGATCACCGCCGGGGATTCCCGGGCGACCCGGCGGTAGCGGCCCCACACCCCGACGCTGCAGATGACGTTGACCAGCCCGGTCTCGTCCTCGACGTTCATGAACGTGATACCCGATGCCGTCGCCGGACGCTGCCGGTGCGTGACGATCCCGCCGATCTCGACCCGCCGCCCGGTCTCGGCTGTCGCGGTGTCCTGCACGCTGAGCACCCGGCGGGCGGCGAGCCGGTCGCGCACGTGCCGGACGGGGTGGTCGTCGGTCGTCATGCCCGTCGACCACATGTCGGCGATCAGGACGTCGCCGCTCGTCATCTGCCCGAACAGCGGCGGTTGGACGACGACCTGCGTGTCGGGCAGCTGATCGGCGCGCTCCGCAGCGGCCTGGGCCGCCGACCACATCGCACCGCGGCGGTCGATGTCGAACGGGGCGAAGGCGTCGGCAGCGGCGAGCGCCTCGAGCTGCGCCGTCGTCAGCCCCACCCGGCGGGCCAGGTCGGACATGTCGACGAAGGGGCCGTTCGCGTCACGCTCGGCGACGATCTTCTCGGCGCTCTTCCGGCTGAGCGAGGCGACCTCGGCGAGTCCGAGCCGGACCGCGAACGCGCCGTCGCGGCGGTGCCGTGCGGTGTCGTCGGGCAGTGCCTTGTCGAAGGGCAGCACCGGCGGCTGCTCGGTGTGCAGGCAGGCGTCGTCACCGCACGGGGGCACCACCTGGTCGTCGCCGAGCGGTTCGAGCGTCGCGTCGACACCCGAGCGCAGGATGTCCGGTCGGAGCACCTGGACGCCGTGCCGACGGGCGTCGGCGACCAGGGTCTGCGGTGAGTAGAACCCCATCGGCTGCGCGCGGAGCAGCGCGGCCAGGAACGCCCCCGGGTAGTGCAGGCGCATCCAGGCGCTCGCGTAGACGATCAGGGCGAAGCTGATCGAGTGGCTCTCCGCGAAGCCGAAGTTCGCGAACGCCTGGATCTTCGCGTAGATCGCGTCGGCGTCCTCGCCGTGGATGCCGTTGTCCGACATGCCCGCGTAGAGCTTGTCGCGCAGCCGGTCGATCTTCTCGTGGCCGCGCTTCGACCCCATCGCCCGCCGGAGCAGGTCGGCGTCGTCGCCCGAGCAGTTGCCGACCGCGATCGCCATCTGCATGAGCTGCTCCTGGAACAGCGGCACCCCGAGGGTGCGTTCGAGCACCGGTTCGAGCGACGGGTGGATGTACGTGATCGGTTCCTCGCCGGTCCGACGCCGGATGTAGGGGTGCACGGCACCGCCCTGGATCGGGCCGGGGCGGACGAGGGCGACCTCGATCACCAGGTCGTAGAACCGCCGTGGGAGCAGCCGGGGCAGGGTGCCCATCTGCGCGCGGGACTCCACCTGGAACACCCCGATGGTGTCGGCTCGGCAGAGCTGGTCGTAGACGCCCTGTTCCTCCTTCGGCATGGAGTGCATCTCCCAGCGCTCACCGCAGTGCTCCGCCGCCAGGTCGAACGAGTACTGCAGCGCCGCGAGCATGCCGAGGCCGAGCATGTCGAACTTCACGAGCCCCATGAAGGCGCAGTCGTCCTTGTCCCACTGCAGCACGGTGCGGCCGTCCATCCGCGCGTGCTCGATCGGCACGACCTCGCCCACCGGCCGGTCGGTGAGCACCATGCCGCCCGAGTGGATGCCGAGGTGGCGCGGGAAGCCCAGGACGTCGCTCGCCAGCCCGACGACGGCCGGCGGGATGTCGTGGTCCTGGCTCTCGGTCACCGAGCCCCACCGTTCGACCTGCTTCGACCAGGCGTCCTGCTGCCCCGGGCTGTGGCCGAGGGCCTTCGCCATGTCGCGGACGGCACCCTTCGGGCGGTACGTGATGACGTTCGCGACCTGGGCGGCGTTGTACCGGCCGTACTTCTCGTAGACGTACTGGATCACCTCTTCGCGGCGGTCCGAGTCGAAGTCGACGTCGATGTCGGGCTCTTCGTCGCGCATCGCCGACAGGAACCGCTCGAACGGCAGGCCGTAGCGGATCGAGTCCACCGCGGTGATCTCGAGCAGGTAGCAGACCGCGGAGTTCGCGGCGGAACCCCGCCCCTGGCAGAGGATCCCCCGGCCGCGGGCGTACTGCACCATGTCGCGCACGATCAGGAAGTAGCCGGGGAAGTTCTTGTCCTCGATCACCGCGAGCTCGCGTTCGATGCGCTCGCGCTTCTGCGGGTCCACGCCGTCGGCGCTGCCGGGGTAGAGCCGACGGGCACCCGTCCAGGTGAGCTCCCGCAACCAGGACATCGCGGTGTGGCCGTCCGGCACGTCGAGGTCGGGCAGCCCGGGCTTGACCGTGCGCAGGCGGAACCCGAGTTCGTCGGCCAGCGCGACGGTGTTCCCGATCGCCCCCGGGTACCGCCCGAACCGCCGGGTCATCTCGGCGCCGGAGCGCAGGTGCGCGGTGTCGGCGGCCGGCAGCCACCCGTCGATCTCGTCGAGGCTGCGCCGGGCCCGGACCGCGGCCAGCGCCGTCGCCACCGGGAACCGGTCCGGGGTGGCGTAGTGGACGTTGCCGGTCGCGACCAGGGGCAGCGTGTACCGCTCGGCGAGGGTCGCGAGCACGTCGTTCCGCGCACTGTCGAGCGGGTCGCCGTGGTCGAGGAGCTCCACCACGACGTTGCTGCGCCCGAAGCGGTCGAGCAGCACGCGCAGCGCGGTCTCCGCCGCGGACTCCCCGCCCTGCTCGAGCGCCTGCCGGACGGTGCCCTTCCGGCACCCGGTGAGCACCCGCCAGTGTCCGTCGGCCCGTCCCGCGAGCTCGTCGAGGTCGTAGCGCGGGCTGCCCTTCTCGGACCCGGCCGCGAGGTGCGCACTCGTCACCGCGCCTGCGAGCCGGTGGTAGCCGTCCTGCCCGTCGGCGAGCAGGAGCAGGTGGGAGCCCTCGGGATCGGGGACGCCGTTCTGCGGTTCGGTCAGGCCCAGCGAGAGCTCGGTGCCGTAGACGGTGCCGACCTGCGGGTACGCCTCGGCGACCTCGGCCATCCGGGCGGCACCGTAGAAGCCGTCGTGGTCGGTGAGGGCGAGGGCGTGCAGGCGCAGCCGTGCGGCTTCCTCGAACAGCTGCTCGGGCTGGCTGGCACCGTCGAGGAAGCTGAAGGCCGAGTGCGCGTGCAGCTCGGCGTACGGCACGACCGGAGGGCCGTCGTCCGCAGCCGCCGGCTGGTCCGTGGGGACGTACGGCTCGCGCTTCCGCGACCACGCCGGGCTGTCCCCGCCGTCGCCGGCCTTCGCCGTCCCCGGACTGCGCTTGTCCGACAGGGCGCGTTCGAACTGCGACCACGGCACGGGTGGGTTGCTGTAGCCCATCAGGTCCTGCTCCTGGATCGGTTCACGTGGCGATCGCCTCCGCCCACCACCGGTGGTCCGCCAGCACCAGGTACCAGGCACGGCCCTCGGCGTCGACGAGCTGCAGCCGGTGCAGTCGTCGGCCGCCGGACTCCCACCACCGCACGACGAGCGGCCAGGGGCCCGCCCAGGCCGTGACGGGTGCGAACCCGCCGCCCCGGTCCCCCTCGGCGCGGAACCGTTCGGGTGCGCCGGACAGCACGCCGCGGTCGTCGACGTCGACGCTCGCGCCGTCGCCGGAGACCACGTCGACCGGCCGGGGACGCTCGAGGACGGTGGCGGGCGGCGGCCCGGGCAGTTTGCCGGGCCACGGGCGGTCGCGCACGGTGGCCAGGGCACGCTCGCCGCCGGGCGGGGCGTCGCCCCACGGCACGAGCACCACCCGCTCGGACAGGGTCCGGCCACCACCGACCCGCGGGCTCACCACCCCGTCGTGCCCGACCATGCCCTGGATCCGGGCCAGCCCGTGGTGCACGCGCTCGTCCGGTCCGGAGCCCCAGAGTCCGCGTTCGTGGTTCGCCATGTCGTCGACGGCGACCGGCTCGAGCACGACCGAGGTGACGGGGGCCTCGAGCCCGGTCGGGTCGACCCCGCCGGCGAGCTGCCACCGCACCCGGTCGACGACGTCGGCGGCGTCGAACCACCGGGGGTGCGCCCACGTGCGTTCGAGCAGGATGTCCCGCTCGTCAACGATCCCCACCCGGATGGTCGTCGCGACCAGCCCCGCGGCGCGGAGGCGTGCGGCGAAGTCGTCGGCGGAGCGCCGGAACGCGAACGCGATCTGGTCGGCACGGTCGAGCGGGGGCTCGAAGGCGGCCTCGATCCGGAGCTCGGGCGGGATCGCGCGTGCCGAGATCTCCCGCGGGTCGCGTCCGCCGGCCAGCCGGTGCAGGAACGCCCCGGCGACCCCGAACCGGTCGCGGACCTGCTCGTCACTGAGCGACGCGAAATCGCCCAGCGTGGTGATGCCGAGCCGGTCGAGCACCGTCGCGAGCTCGGGGTCGCCGAGCACACCGAGGGGCAGGGCCGCCAGGAAGTCCGACGAGCCGGAGACCGGCACGATCCGTACCCGTTCGCCGGGACGCACCGGCCGGGCCCGTGCCGCCTGCTCCGCCGCAAACGGGGTGTCCGCCACACCGGCCCGCACCGCCGGGGCGCCGTGGTCGGCCGCGATCCCCGCCAGGGTCGCCGCGGCCGCCCGCTCGCCGCCGTAGTACCGCGCCGGCCCCCGGGCACGCAGGGCGAGGGTGCCGGGCCGCAGTACCTCGACCCCGGGGACGGCCGCCTCGACCGCGCGGATGACGGGTTCGAACGCGCGGTGGTCGAGGGCGTCGTCGTAGGGGTGCACGACGAGCTCCGGACAGCGCGCCTGTGCCTCGCGCACCCGGAGGCCCCGGACGACGCCGTGCTGCCGTGCGGACGCGGAGCTCGCGAACACCAGACCCTTCGCGACCACGGCGAAGGGTTGCTCCGGCGGCGCCCCGGCCGCGCGGGCCGCCGCGATCACCGGCCAGTCCGGGCACCAGAGCACGATGGTGCGGGTCGGCGGTGGCTCGGGCAGCGCCCCGCCGCGGGCGATCGCGTCGGCACGGACACGCCCCGGCGCGATCACGACGCCACCGCCACGCCCAGCAGCACCCCGGCGATCACGACGCCACCGCCACGGGCCGCAGCACCCGGGTGTCGCCGGACCCCACCGACGGCACGGGGGTCGCCGTCCGGACCGTGCCGTCGGCCGCGGGCAGGAGCAGTTCGGCGCTCGTGGGGCGCACGGCACCCGCACGACCGGTCGCCGTCACGGTGGCGCGACGCTCGGTCAGGTGCCCGTGGCCCTGCCCGATGCCGCTCCACACCGACGACGTGATCCGCAGCGTGACGTCCGCTCCCGGCCAGGACCCGAGCGCGACGAGGGCCCCGCCGCGTTGCCGGAGCCGGGCCGACAGGCGGGCGACGTCGCCCGGCACCACCCGGCCGAGCGGCCGGGTGAGGACGATCTGGGCGACGTCGGCCATCGCCGCGGTCACCGCGAGCCACTGGTCGCCCGGATCGGGGACGAGCACGAGCCGCTCGAGGTCGATCCCCGCGGCGGCCGCGGCCTCGATCCCGAAGGACGGCACCCCGACGACCGCGCACCACGCACCGGACGCCGAGGCCGCCTGCAGCATGGTGATCGCGAGCAGCACCGACTCGGGGACGGCGTAGGTGCCGCCGACCCGGATCGCACCGCCGGGCAGCAGGGGTTCGAGAGCGGAGGCGGTCGGGAGCCCAGCGGTGTCGACACGGGTGGACTCCATGTCGGTGACCCGGGACCGCAGGGACGTGATGCGGTCGAGCGCCGCCCGGGCGTCACCGAGGTGGTCCGCAGCGCCCGCGCCGCCCCCACGCGCAGCACCTGCGCCCGCGCGCGCAGCACCCGAACCCCCGCGCGCAGCACCGCCCCGCCCGACCCGGTCCGGGCCGGGCGACCGGAGTGCCGCCGCTGTCTGCATGCCCTCATATTCGAACATGTGTTCGATGATGTCAATCGCGTCCGACATCCGTGGACAATCGGGTCGAACGCGTGTTCGGTCAGCTCACCACGTCGCCACCGCTCCGACCGCGCCGAGCACCGACCGCGTCTTCGTCTCGACCTCGTCCGCCTCGTCCGCCGCCACCGACGACCACGTCACCGCTCCCCCGGCCCCGAGCGTCCGCGACCGGACCTCGACCGGACCCACCCCGCCGCCCGGGGCGTCCACCACCGTCACCAGTGTCCGGATGACCACCGACAGGTCGACCGCCCCGCTCGCCGAGAAGTACCCGATCGTCCCCGAGTACACTCCGCGCGGCGCGCCCTCGAGCCGGTCGGCGATCGCCATCGCGCTGATCTTCGGCGCGCCGGTCATCGACCCCGGTGGGAACGCCGCCCGCACCACGTCCGCCGGCGCCGTCCCCGACGGCAGCACGGCACCGATCGTCGACACCATCTGGTGCACGCTCGCGTAGGTCTCGACCGCGCACAGCCGTTCGACGTGCACCGACCCGGGGATCGCCGTCCGCAGCAGGTCGTTCCGCAGCAGGTCCACGATCATCACGTTCTCGGCACGGTCCTTGGCGCTCGCCGCGAGTTCGTCCCGCACGGCCGCGTCGGCGGCAGCGTCGGCGAGTCGTCGCCGCGTGCCCTTGATCGGTTCCGCCAGCACGGTGCGGTCCGCGGCGATCCGCAGGAACCGCTCCGGCGACCGGCTCGCCACGCGCAGCGGGCCGAGCCGCAGGTACGCACCGAACGGGACGGGGTCCGACGCCCGCATCCGGATGTAGTCGTACAGGTGCGGGTCGTACAGATGCGGGTCGGACAGGTGCGGGTCGGACAGGTGCGGGTCGGACAGGTGCGGGTCCGTGCCGGGGCCGACCCGGGCCTCCCGGCCCCTGCCCGGCACGGAGAAGGAGGTGGTGAGACAGACCTGGAACGCGTTGCCCTCGCGGATCTCGGCGCGGCACGCGTCGACGGCGCGTTCGTGGTCGGCTCGCGACGTGCGTCCGACCGCTGACGACACCCCGGCCGGGAGGCCCGTGGCCGCGTCCGCCACGTCGGCCGGCGACGGCGACCCGGTCACCGTCTCGAGCCACGCCCGGTTCTGCGCGCTGGCCGCCGGTTCCGCGTCGGCGACGAGCGTCAGCGCCCAGGCATCGCCGGTGTGGTCGACGACCACGGCACGGTCCACGAACCGCAGGTCGGCGTCGGCGTGGCCGTCGGCGGTGCGGTCCGGGCCGCCGGACTCGCGACCGAGCTCGTACCCGAGGAACCCGACCCAGCCGAGTGCGAAGCCGCAGCCGGCGATCGGCTCGGGCAGCTGCGGCGTCCGCGCGAGGAGGTCGGCCAGCACGGTGAAGGCCGGACGGTCGTCGGAGGACGACGAGCCGAACCAGCCGGCAGCGGGCGCGGCGACCTCGACGGACGCCTGCCGGTCCTGGTGGCGGAACCGGGCCCCGAACGGCCCATCCGCCCACGTGAGCACCGACCATCGCGCCCGTGGTCGAGCGGCCTCCGGTGCGCCGTCCGGCAGCGCGGAGTCGAGCCACACGAGGTCGCCGTCGGCCGCGGCGGCCAGTGCGCCGAGGTCGGGGACCGGATCGAGCTGGCGGACCTCGATGCGGGCGCCGGCCGACGGACCGGTCAGATCGCGGAGATCGTCCATGCGGCGGCGTGGGACGCACCGGGGGCGAGCACCACGAGACCGCGGTCGACACCGTCGTTGAAGGCGTCCGGGGCGCACGTCATCGGCTCGACCGCCAGGCCGGCGCGGTGGTACTCGGGGACCACGTGGTCGGCCGTGTGCACCTGCACCCACGGGCACACCGGACCGAAGGTCGCGCGGACACCCCGGCCGTCCGCTGCGGTCAGGGCGATGGTCGCGACCCCGTCGGCGTCGCGGTCGAAGCCGGTGAAGGCGTGGTCGATGAACCGGTCGCCGATGCGTGTGGCGGTGCGCAGGTCGAACTCGTCGTGCACGGGGACCAGGTCGGTCGGGATCAGCCGGTCCGGCGTGACCTCGAGCACCTCGGCCGCGGGCAGGGTGAGGGTCCAGTCGTCGACCGTGCCGGCGCCGGCGACCAGGTACGGGTGCGGGCCGGTCCCCCACGGGGCGTCGTCCGCGCCGGAGTTCGTGCCGGTGATCGTCGTGTGCAGCCCGGCGTCGTCCAGCCGGTACTCGACCAGGACCTCGACGCGGTACGGGTAGCCCGCCTGGGCCTGCACGGTGGTGGCGAGCACCACGCGGTCGGACTCCTGCGCCTCGACCCGGAAGTCGGTCCAGGCGACCAGCCCGTGCAGGGCGTGGTGCCGTGCCGGTTCGGTGAGCGCGAGCTCGTGGTCGACACCGCCGAACGAGTACTCGCCGTCGACGACGCGGTTCGGCCACGGAGCGAGGACGGCACCGCGGAACGCCGGCCGGACCTCGTCGGCGGCGAACGGCACGATCAGGTCGCGACCTTCGTGCCGCAGGGTCCGCAGCGTCGCACCGACCGTGGCGATGTCGGCCGTGTACCCGGCGGCGGAGATCGTCAGCGGGGTTCCGGACAGCGGCGCATCGTTGCTCATGCGCTCAGCGTATCGGGCACGTGCGGCCACCCGCACCACGAAGAAACCCCCGCCGTTCCGGGGAACGACGGGGGTTGTTGGTGGATCTGAGGGGACTCGAACCCCTGACCCCCTGCATGCCATGCAGGTGCGCTACCAGCTGCGCCACAGACCCAGATTGTGTTGCTTCCGTGCCGACCAGTTCCCCGGAGGCACCATAGAAGCGTACACCATGCGAACGCCGGGCAACGAAATCGAAGCCGTCACCCGGGCGCGTCGCTGATCAGGCGGTGTGGTCCACCGGGAGCGCGAGCGGGATGGTCGGGCAGTCTGCCCAGAGCCGCTCGAGCGAGTAGTACTGACGGTCCTCGTCGTGGAAGACGTGGACCACGATGTCGCCGACGTCGATGAGGACCCAGCGGCCCTCGCTCCGGCCCTCGCGGCGGAGGGTCTTGGCGCCGAGCTCGAGGAGGCGCTCCTCGACCGCATCGGCGATGGACTGCACGTTGCGCTCGTTCCGACCGGTTGCGAGCAGGAACACGTCCGTGAGCTGCAACGGCCCGGTCACATCGAGCGCGACGAGGTCCTCGGCCTGCTTGGCGTCCGCCGCGAGAGCGGCGGCCTGCACGAGTTCCAGTGCGCGAGTGGAGGCGGTCACGGATTCCTTCCGGTCGTCGACCCGGCAGGGAGCCGGATCGCTTGATGGGTCACGATCATAAGCCACCCCGCCGACGCACGGCCAGGCCGCGGCCGACGCAGGTGTCGGGATCGGTGGTTCGGGTCGGGGCGTCAGCCGCCGAAGGTGTGGGTCGTGACGAGCGCGACGATGATGACCGCGGCTGCGGCGACACCGACGGCGCCGACCGTGACACCGAGGATGAGCGGCGTGCGCGACTCCTTCGGCTTCGCGGCGGCGAGGACGACCTGGCGGGTCGAGGTGTGGCTGGACACCGCGCGGCTGGCGCGCACCGGGCTGGCGTCGGTCTCGGGCTGCTCGTCGTGCTGCTCGAGCAGGCGGTCGACCTCGGCACCGTCGATCGGTCGGTGCGACCCCGTGGAGGACAGCGACGCGGGCAGGTCGATGGACCCGGTGAGGATCACCTCGCCCGTCGCGTTCAGTGCTCCGGTCGGGTCGGCCAGGGCCGAGTTCGGCAGGATGATCGCGTTGGTGTCGGTGACCGCGATCCGGCGGGTGCCGGTCGAGTCGTCGTGCACCTCGGCGTCGTTCGAGCCGTGCGCCTGCTGCGACCAGTGCCCGACGGGCGGCTCGAAGGCCGTCGTCATCGGCTTCGGCTCGGCCGGCCGCTGGAAGGACGCGGGGACCTTCGGGGGCTCGGTCCGTGCGGGCTCCGGGATCGGGACCTCGTTGGTGTCGTCGTCCTCGGGGTCGAGGGACAACGGGAACACCGCCGGGGTCGACGGAGCACCGTCCGGGATCCCCGGGAGCGGCGTGGCCGTGGGGTGCTCGGGTGCGGCGGCGTCGACCGATGCGTCCGCATCGGCCGGCGTCTCGTCGGTACCCGTCTCGTGAGTGCCCGTCTCGTCGGTGTTCGTCTCGTCGGTGCGCGGCTGGTCGCTGGAAGCCTCTGCGGGGCTGTCGTCCGCGGCGGGGCTGTCGTCCGCGGCCCCGGCTTCGGGCTGTGCGTCGGAAGCGTCGTCGGCGGGCGGCGACCAGGTCGACCGGTGGCGCCGGGGCTCCTCGGCGTGCGCAGCGGCTTCGTCGAGCGGCTCGAGGGCGTCGGGCGACCCGTCCGCCTCGGTGGCCTGGGCGACCGCTGCCTCGTCGAGCACCGTGGGGGTCTCGGAACCGGACGGCTCGTCCGCGGCGCGCGGCGCCGAGGTCGGCTCGATGGTGTCGACCGAGCCGAGGACGTCCTCGACGGTGCGGTCGGAGGACTGCGGCGTGGGGTTCTGCAGCGGGACCGGCAGGACCGCCTGGTTCTCGGCGGCGCGCTGCTGGCGGATCTGGCGGCGGGTCAGACCACCGCTTCCGGGCACGATCTCGGTCGCCGAGGCGGGCGGGAACGGGGACACCCCGGCCGCGGGAACGGAGGTCACGGGCACGGAGGGCGCCGAGGCCGGCGTGCCCGTCGTCGCTGTCGCGGCGGACGCCGGAGCGGAGGACTGGGCCGGACCGCCGGGAGCGGGTGCCACGTGCGAACCGGGCCGAGGACGGGGTTCCGTCGACTCGGCGGGTGCGGCGACGGTCGGCGGCGGCGTCGCGGGCTGCGAACCGGCTGCTGCGGCACGCTCCCGCTCGCGCGCCTGGCGCCGCGACAGGGGCGGCTGCGCGTCGGACGAACTCATGCAACGCTCCGATACAGGTGGTGCTTGGAGATGTACTGGACGACCCCGTCGGGGACCAGGTACCAGACGGGGGAACCACGTCTCACCCGGTCGCGGCAGTCGGTCGACGAGATGGCCAGTGCGGGGACTTCGAGCAAGCTTACGTCTCGCTCGGGGAGTCCGCTGATGCTCAGGTCGTGTCCCGGACGCGTCACGGCGACGAAGTGCGCGAGGTCCCAGAGACCATCATGGTCTTTCCAGTCGACAATCTGCTGAACGGCGTCTGCGCCCGAGATGAAGACGAGCTGCGCGTCGGGCCGCTGTTCGTGCAGGTCGCGGAGCGTGTCGACCGTGTACGTCGGGCCGGGGCGGTCGATGTCGACGCGGCTCACCGTGAACATCGGGTTGGACGCGGTCGCGATGACCGTCATCAGGTAGCGGTGCTCGGCATCCGTGACGCCGGACTTCATGTACGGCTGACCGGTGGGGACGAACACGACCTCGTCCAGGTCGAACGCCCGAGCGACCTCGGACGCCGCGACGAGGTGACCGTGGTGGATGGGGTCGAACGTGCCGCCCATCACCCCGATGCGCGGTCGTCCGGTGCTCTCGAGCATCGGGTGCAGATCAGCTCTTGGTGTGACCGAACTCGTCGACACCCGTCTCGTGGTGGCGGGTGGCCTCGAACTTCTGCGAGTGGCGGTAGGCCACGTCGCGGAAGCTCCAGGTGACGAAGCCCAGGAAGATGAAGAACAGCGCGCCGACGAGCGGGAACACGAACGCCGGGGCCCCGGAGGCGTGCTCCGCAGCTTCTGCGAGGAAGGTCATCGTTCGGTGCTCCGTTCGGTCGGGGAAAGACGCCGTTCAGTCTAGCCGCGGATCTGGCCGTTCCCGCGCACGATCCACTTGGTGCTCGTGAGCTCCGGCAGCCCCATCGGGCCACGCGCGTGCAGCTTCTGCGTCGAGATGCCCACCTCGGCGCCGAAGCCGAACTCCCCGCCGTCGGTGAAGCGCGTCGACGCGTTCACCATCACGACCGCCGAGTCGACCGTCGCCAGGAACCGCTCGGCCGTGTCGACGTCGTTCGTGACGATCGACTCGGTGTGGTGGGTGGACCAGCGCGCGATGTGCGCCATCGCGGCGTCGACGTCCGGCACGACGCGGATCGACAGGTCGAGGTCCATCGACTCGGTCGCCCAGTCCTCGTCGGTGGCGCGCAGCACGCCCGGCACGATCGCCCGCGTGGCGTCGTCGCCACGCAGCGTGACACCGGAGGCGCGGAGCCGGTCCGCGAGCACGGGCAGCAGCCGCTCGGCCGCCTGCTCGTGCACCAGGAGGGTCTCGAGGGCGTTGCAGACGCTCGGCCGCTGCACCTTGCTGTTCAGGACGATGTCGACGGCGCGCTGCTCGGGCGCCGATGCGTCGAGGAACACGTGCACCACGCCGGCACCGGTCTCGATCACGGGGACCTGCGACTCGGTGACGACGGTCTGGATGAGCGAGGCGCTGCCGCGCGGGATGAGCACGTCGACCAGGCCGCGGGCGCGCATGAGCTCGGTGGCGCCGGCACGGCCGAACTCGTCGATGGTCTGCACGAGCTCGCGCGGCAGGCCGACCGACTCGACGGCGTCCTGGATGCGCGCCACGAGCACGGCGTTCGTCCGCTGGGCCGCCGAACCCCCGCGGAGCACGACCGCGTTGCCGGACTTCAGCGCGAGCGAGGCGATGTCGACCGTGACGTTCGGTCGTGCCTCGTAGATGGCGCCGACGACCCCGAACGGCACCCGCACCTGGGTGAGCTGCAGGCCGTTCGGCAGCGACGAGCCCCGCAGGTGCTCCCCCACCGGGTCCTGCAGGCCGACGACGTCCTCGACCGCGGTGGCCAGCGCCTCGACGCGTGCGGGGTCGAGCCGGAGGCGGTCGACGAGGCCGGAGGACAGACCGCTCTCCTCGCCCGCGACCAGGTCACCGTGGTTCGCGGCGACGATCTCGTCGGTGGCGGCGCGGACCCCGGCGGCGATCGCCACCAGGGCGGCGTCCTTGACCGCCGTCGTCGCGGTCGCCAGCGCCGACGAGGCGGTCCGGGCAGCCACGAGCGTGTCGGTCAGGGTCGGGGCGGGCGCGATCGACGACATGGAACGATTCTAGGTCCGCTCGTCGGCCCGTGACGGGCGTGACGGCGTCTCGCCGGCCGACCGGTCACGACACGTCGTCCTGCGCCACGCGAGCGGTCGCCGATCGTCGCTCCGCGCCGACCCCGTCGACCGGTCCCGACCGTTCGACGCGGTCCGTCGGTGCGTCGTGACCGCCTGGAGGCCCGGCAACGGTCCCCGGGACCCGCGCCGGGCCTCCAGGCGGTCGCGTTCACCACGCCGACCGGTCACGACACGTCGTCCGGCGCCACGCGAGCGGTCGCAGACCGTCGCTCCGCGACCCCCGCACCGACGGTCCCTGACCGGTCGGCGCCGTCCCAGCAGCGAGTCGTGACCGCTCCGGGCGCGGTCCGACCCGTGTCAGGGACGCGGCGCGGCGTGGAACCAGGTGCCGACGTGCTCGCCCGACAGGGCGCGGTCGACGAGGGCCGTGGCGGTCACCAGGACCGACGTGCCCGCCTCGGCCGCGAGCCGTGCAGCCGCGACCTTGGTGCCTGCTCCCCCGGTCCCCACGCCGGACTTGCCGACGGAGCCGAAGGTGACGCCCGCGAGCTCGTCGCCGAACGGTACCTCGTCGATGCGCTCGGCGCCGGGCTGCTCCGGCGGCTTCGTGTACAGGGCCTCGACGTCCGACAGCAGCACCAGCGCGTCGGCACCGAGCAACCGAGCCACCAGGGCGGCGAGCCGGTCGTTGTCGCCGAAGCGGATCTCGTGTGTGGCGACCGTGTCGTTCTCGTTCACGATCGGCAGCACCCGCAGGGCGAGCAGCCGGTCGATGGCGCGCTGCGCGTTGACCCGGTGCGTGGGGTTCTGCAGGTCGCCGGCGGTCAGCAGGATCTGCGCCGCGACGACCCGGTGCCGGTCGAGTTCCTTCTGGTACCGGAACATCAGGACGTTCTGGCCGGTGGCCGCGGCGGCCTGCTGCGTGGCGAGGTCGTCGGGACGGCCCTCGAGCCCGAGGAACGGGAACCCGGTCGCGATCGCACCGGACGACACGAGCACGACCTCGGTGCCACGGCCGTAGGCGCTGGCCAGGGCGTCCACCAGCGGACCGATCTGGCCGGCGGCGTCACCGCTGACCGAGGACGAGCCGACCTTGACCACGATCCGCCGCGCACGCGGGATGTCCTCTCGCCGGGTGACGGGTCCGAGGTCGGTGCGGGCGGTCGTGTCGGTCATGCCGCGGTCAGTCCTTCTGGTCGCTGGTCTCGAAGTCGCCGGTCTCGACGCCGGTCTCGGGGTCGCCGGTCTCGGGGTCGTCGCTGGTGACGACCTCGTCGTTCACCCAGAGACCGGAGACACGCTCCTGCTCGAGCTCGGCACGGGCGGCCGCCTTGGCGTCCATCCGCTCGAAGTACTCCTCGCGACGCTCGTTGCGGGTCGGACGCGAGGTCGCACCGATGCGGGCGTCGGTCCCGCGCGCGCTCGTGATGAGCTCCGCGGTGGACGTGAGCGTCGGCTCCCAGTCGAAGACCATGCCGCCGTCGCCACCGATCACGACGGTCGAGCCGGCCACCGCGCCGGCCTTGAACAGGCCGTCCTCGACGCCGAGCTTCGCGAGCCGATCGGCCAGGAAGCCGATCGCCTCCTCGTTGGTGAAGTCGGTCTGCTGGATCCAGCGCTCCGGCTTCGCGCCGCGGACGCGGAAGAAGCGGTGCTCCTCGCCGCCCTCGGCACGGACCGTGAAGCCCTGGTCGTTGACCGCACGGGGGCGGATGACGATGCGCTCGACGACGGGCTCGGCCGCGCGCTTGGCACGACCCTGCTCGACGACCTCGGCCAACGCGAAGGTCAGCTCACGCAGACCCTTGTGCGACGCCGTGGAGATCGGGAACACGCGGTAGCCACGGCCCTCGAGCTCGGCGGTGACGAACTCGGCGAGCTCGGCGGCGTCCGGCACGTCGATCTTGTTGAGCGCGATGAGCTGCGGACGCTCGAGCAGCGGCACCTGGCCCTCCGGAACCGGGTAACGCTCGAGCTCGCCGAGGATGACGTCGAGGTCGCTGATCGGGTCGCGGCCCGGGTCCATCGTCGCGCAGTCGATGACGTGCAGCAGGGCTTCGCAGCGCTCGACGTGCCGCAGGAACTCGAGGCCGAGGCCCTTGCCCTCCGACGCGCCCTCGATCAGCCCGGGGACGTCCGCGACCGTGAAGCGGCTCTCGCCCGACTCGACGACGCCGAGGTTCGGGGTGAGCGTGGTGAAGGGGTAGTCGGCGATCTTCGGCTTCGCGGCCGAGATCGCGGCGATGAGCGAGGACTTGCCGGCGCTCGGGAACCCGACGAGGGCGACGTCGGCGATGGTCTTCAGCTCGAGGCTGATGTCACCCGCCCAGCCCTCGGTGCCGAGGAGCGCGAAGCCGGGGGCCTTGCGCTTGGTGGTGGAGAGCGCCGCGTTGCCGAGGCCGCCCTGGCCACCGGGGGCCACGACGACGCGCGTGCCGGGCTCGGTCAGGTCGGCGATGACCTCGCCGGCCTCGTCGTACACGACGGTGCCGATCGGGAGCGGGAGCTCCTGGACCTCGCCGCTGACGCCGCTGCGGTGGTCGCCCATGCCCGGCTGACCGTTCTTGGACGAACGGTGCGGAGAGCGGTGGTAGCCGAGCAACGTGGTGACCTGCGGGTCGGCCACGAGCACGATGTCGCCGCCGTCACCGCCGTTGCCACCGTCGGGCCCGGCGAGGGGCTTGAACTTCTCACGGCGGACCGAGACGCAACCGTTGCCGCCCTTCCCCGCGCTGAGGTGCAGGGTCACGCGGTCGACGAAGGTCGCCATGGTTCCACTCCTGGAAGATCGTTGCGCCGACGGGGTCCGTCAGCGCGTTGTGCCGACGTGATCCGTCGGCGGGAAAAGCGAAGGAGGGGCGGGCACTCGGCCCGCCCCTCCCGCTGAAGCTGATCGTCGCGACTACGCGTTGACGATGTTGATGACCTTGCGGCCACCCTTGGTGCCGAACTCGACCGAACCGGCCGAGAGGGCGAACAGCGTGTCGTCGCCACCGCGGCCGACGTTGGCGCCCGGGTGGAAGTGGGTGCCACGCTGGCGGATGATGATCTCACCGGCGTTGACGACCTCGCCACCGAAGCGCTTCACGCCGAGGCGCTGAGCGTTCGAGTCACGACCGTTGCGAGTGGAACTCGCACCCTTCTTGTGTGCCATGAGCTGACTCCCTTACGCGATCTTGGTGATCTTGACGCGGGTCAGTTCAGCGCGGAAACCCTGGCGCTTCTTGTACCCGGTCTTGTTCTTGAACTTCTGGATGATGACCTTCGGACCGCGCAGGTCGTCGAGCACCTCGGCGGTGACGGTCACGTTGACGAGCTCGGAAGCCGCCGACGTGATCTTGTCACCGTCCACGAGGAGCACGGGGGCGAGGTCGATGTTGCCCTTGTCGTCCGCCTTGACACGGTCGACGGTCAGGATGGTGCCGACCTCGACCTTTTCCTGACGGCCGCCGGCGCGCACTACTGCGTAAACCACGTGGAAATCCTTACGTAACTCTGCTTGAGGGAAGTCTCGGGTGCCCACTTCTGCACGAGCGGCTCCCGGAAGGCCGGGCCCGATCGGCGACGCAGGCAGAACGGCCCGCTGACACCAGGGATCGAGAATACTCGATCCCCATGGGTCCGGTCAAACGGCGACACACGTACGATTGCACGGTGACCGTGTTGATCGACCCACCGACGTGGCCCGCTCACGACACTCTGTGGTCGCACCTCGTCAGTGATGAATCCTACGCGGAACTCCACGCGTTCGCTGCACGCGCCGGTGTGCCGCGTCGTGCGTTCGACCACGACCACTACGACGTGCCGCTCGCGAAGTACGACGAACTGGTCGCCGCGGGGGCCTCTGCGGTGTCCGGCCGGGAGCTCGTGCTGCGGCTCATCCGCAGCGGTCTGCGCGTGGCGCAGCGCGACAAGCGCGCCCACTGACTCGCCGCGCGTGCGTCCGGCACGCACGGTGCGAGGTTCCCGACTCGGTGCCGGGCACGCCGGCTCGCACGGCGTCCGGAACCTCGCACGGTGCGGACGGGAGGCCCGGCGCACCCCCGCCACGTCCGTCCTGTCGCATGGTGCGCGGCCGCGTCTCGGGCACGTGCGCACCGTGCGAGGTTGCCCACAGCGTGCGAGGTCGGCAGCACGGTGCGTCGCCAGAGGCTCGCACCGTGCCGCGGCCGCTGCACCGCCCGGTGAACCTCGCACGGTGCGGCGACAGGCGGACGCCGCACCGCGCAGGACCGTGCATGACCGCGGTCGCGGCTCGGGCACGTGCGCACCGTGCGAGGTTGCCCACATGGTGCGAGGTACGAAGGCCGCACCATGTGGTCAACCTCGCACCGTGCAGCGCCCACACGACCGCCCACACGACCGCACGAGCGACGAAGCGAGTTCAGCGCGGCGCTGGACCACCCCAGGGGGCTGCCGGCGGCTGCTGCTGGTCCGGACGGGGCTGTGCGCCGTACTGGCCGCCGTACTGCCCGTGGGGGTCCGGCTGGACCAGACCCTGTCCGTACGGGCCCTGCTGCGGCTGCTGCGGCCCCGGCTGCACGGTCGCGGGCGGGACGGCGTCGGCGGGCCGTACCGTCCCCGGCAGGCCGGACGTCGGCGCGGGGCCACGGTTCCGTCGCGGGCGCCCGAGCCACAGCCACGCCGCGGTCGCACTCGCCAGGAGCATCACCGTGAACGGCACGCCGTTGCGGAGCGGGTTCGTGACGACGTCGATCACGAGTCGGGAACCTCCCGAGGTGATCGCCCCGAACGCGCCCGTGAAGACACCGACGAGCGCGAGGGCGATCGTCCCGGCAGCCCCGGCGAGCACGGCGCGGAGCAGCACGGTCGGCAGCGGGCTGCGGCGGGCGATCGGGGTCAGGAACGCCAGCGCCAGGAACGCCCCCGCGTAGAACGGGAACGGCGCCAGGAACACCGAGGCGATGAAGCTGCCGACCAGGCTGGCACCCGCGCCGTAGTGCGCGAACGGGCTGACGACGAGGGACGTCCCGATGAGCCCGACGATGCCGGACACGAACTCGACCAGCACGAGGGACACCACGGCGATGAGCGCCCCGGCGGTGTTGTTCACCGAGGCGCCGGGCGCGAAGGCCCGACGCGGATCGGCCGGCGCACGGGGCGGTCGCGGCGGGGCGTAGGGCACCCCGGCAGTGGGCTGGACGCCGTGCGGCGGCTGCCCAACAGGCTGCCCGCCAGGTTGCCCACCGTACGGCGGCTGCCCACCAGGCTGCCCACCGTACGGCGGCGCGGAACCGCCGGCTCCCCCGGGTCCGGGCGGTGCGGGCTGCTGCCAGCCCGCACCGTAGTACCCACGATCCTGCTGCGGGTCACCGGGGTTCGTCACGCTCAGTTCCCCAGGATGACGGAGCCGTCGGTGTCCTCGCCGGATGCACTCTCGGTCGTGGCCGGCGCACTGATGCTCGGCGACGACACCCGGCGGGACCGCGAACGACCCTGACCCGGCTGCTTCGGCTCGGGCAACGCCTGGAGCACGGAGTCCAACAGCGACTCGGCGTCCGGGGCGACCTGGCGCGGCTCGCGCTTCGGGGCCGCGTTGAGCGGGATGTCCAGGATCGCGACCGTGTTGTCGGTCGGGGTCACCGTCGCGCTGGAGCTGACCCGACGGCGGGCCGGGGCCTTGGCCTTCGGTTCGGCGGCAGGAGCAGCAGCCTCGGCGACCGCCCGCTTCGGCGCAGCCTGCTTCGGCTCGTCGCGCTTCGGCTCGTCGCGCTTCGGCTCGACAGCGGCCTCCGCCTCGACTGCGACGGGCACCGACTCAGCGACCTCGGTGGCTTCGGTCGCGGCAGCGTTCGACTGCTCACCGCTCCGTCCACCACGGCCGCCACGGCGCCGACGCTTCGACCCGGTGGGCTGTTCGCCCGCTCCGGAGTCGTCGGACGCGGACGTCGCTGCGGGGACGTCAGCCGAGGCCGGTGCCTCCGCCGAGGTCGGCGAAGCCGGCGAGTCCTCGTGCGGGATCGTCGAGGCGGCGATCCGCGACAGCGCGCTCTTCACGTCGTCGGTGATCTGGTGCGCCTGGCTCGACTGCCCGTTCGACGAACCGGAACCCGAGCCACCGCCGGAGTTGCCCCCGCCGTTGCCGTGCCCGTTGCCACCGTTGCCGTTGCTGCCGTTGCCGTTGCCGCCGGCACCGCTGCGCCCCTTGCGACGCCCCTTGCTCGGGCCCGGGTCGGCGTTGTTGTCGTTGACCTTCGCGTTGACCTCGTCGAGCGACTCGCGCAGGCCGACGCCGATCTTCTTGCGGGTCATCTGCACGAGGCCGAGCGAGGTGACCTCGGCGACCTGGTGCTTCGTGCGGTCGCGGCTCAGGCACTCGATCAGGCGGCGGAGCACGAGGTCGCGGTTCTCCTCGAGCACCATGTCGATGAAGTCGACGACGATGATGCCGCCGATGTCGCGCAGGCGGAGCTGGCGGACGAGTTCCTCGGCGGCCTCGAGGTTGTTCTTCGTGACCGTCTCCTCGAGGTTGCCCCCGGAGCCGACGAACTTGCCCGTGTTGACGTCGACGACCGTCATGGCCTCGGTGCGGTCGATGACGAGCGAACCACCGGAGGGCAGCCAGACCTTGCGGTCGAGCGCCTTGTCGATCTGCTCGTTCAGGCGGTACTCCTCGAAGGAGTCCGGGCCCTCGTAGCGGACGACGCGGTCCTTCAGGTCGGGCGCGACGGCCGACAGGTACTCGTCGATGGTGCCGCCGGCGGCCTCGCCGTCGATGATGAGCTTCGTGAAGTCCTCGTTGAAGACGTCACGCACGATCTTGACGAGCAGGTCCGGCTCCGAGTGCAGCATCACCGGGGCCTGGCCACCGGCGACCTTCTTCTGGATGGCCTCCCACTGGCTGGTCAGGCGCTGGACGTCGCGGGTGAGCTGCTCCTCCGTCGCACCTTCGGCAGCGGTGCGCACGATGACGCCCGCGTGCTCCGGCAGGACCTCTTTCAGGATCTTCTTCAGGCGCGCACGCTCGGTGTCGGGCAGCTTGCGCGAGATCCCGTTCATCGAGCCGTTCGGCACGTAGACCAGGTAGCGACCGGGCAGCGAGACCTGGCTGGTCAGGCGGGCGCCCTTGTGGCCGACGGGGTCCTTCGTGACCTGGACCAGGACCTTGTCGCCCGGCTTGAGCGCGGCCTCGATGCGACGGCCGTGGCTGGTGTCGACCGAGTTCCAGTCGACCTCGCCGGCGTACAGCACGGCGTTGCGGCCGCGGCCGATGTCGACGAAGGCGGCCTCCATCGAGGGCAGGACGTTCTGCACCTTGCCGAGGTAGACGTTGCCGATCAGCGACACGTTCTCGGACTTGGTGATGTAGTGCTCGGCGAGGATGCCGTCCTCGAGCACGCCGATCTCGATGGTCGACGAGCTGGAGCGCACGATCATCTGGCGGTCGACGCTCTCGCGGCGGGCGAGGAACTCGTCCTCGCTCACGACCTGGCGGCGGCGTCCGGCGTCACGGCCGTCGCGGCGACGCTGCTTCTTCGCCTCGAGCCGGGTCGAGCCCTTGATGCGCTGCGGCTCGGTGATGAGCTCGGGTTCGCGGCGGCGGGGCTCCTGGTGGTCGCGCGGCTCGCGGGGCGCACGGGCCTCGCGGTCGGCGCTGCTCCCCCGACGACGCGAGCGTCGGCGGGATCCGCCCTGCTCCTCACGCTCGTCGGTGTCGTACCGGTCATCGCGGTCGAACCGGTCCTCCCGCTCCGAGCGCTCGGAGCGCTCGTAGCGGTCGTCTCGGTCGTCCTCGTCGCGTTCGTACCGCGCGGCACGGCGCGGCAGCTCCGGCAGGACGGGGGCGTGGAAGATCAGGCTGAGTGTGCTCGTCGCCTTCGGGACGAACGGCTCGGCTGGGGCGGCGGGTTCGCTCGCCTCGGCCGTCGGCTCGGTCTCGGTCGGACGGGAGGCACCACTCGGCTCCGCCACGTCGGCTGCGGGCTCGGTCGGCTCGGCCGTGACCACCGGCAGGTCGCCGGTCAGCGTGCTCACGTCGTCCGGCTCGGCGCTCTGCGCGGAGACGGCCTCGACCGCGACGGACACGGCTTCTGCCGGTGCCCCGTCCGCCGGTGCCCCGTCCCTCAGTGCGAGGGACTCGTCGACGGCCGGCACCTGCACGGCGTCGGCCGCGACCTGCTGGCCGGACGACCGGGCGCGGCGTCCGCCGAACAGGCGGGTCCGACGCTTCGGGGCGTTCTCGTCGTTGGTCGTGTTGTCGTTGTTCTGCTCCACCATGGACTGGCGCACTCCTCGGCCCCACTCGCACCCTTGTCAGGCGGCGGGAATTCTTTGGTTGTGGCGGTGGCGTCGACGCCCCGCGCTCGCTGTCTTCGTGATCGGTCTGCGTCAACTTCTCGTTGCGTCCGCTGCCGTTCCGGTCCGGGCACCCGGCCCGGGTCGGCTCGGCGTCGGAGTGACGCTGTCCCGACCACGGTGCGCTCTCACCGCACCTGATCGTCCGGACACTGCCCCGTGGGGCACTGCCCGGAAAGCTCTCTTCGGTCTGCGGTTGCCCGCACGACCTCCGGCCAGTATCGCACGCCGCTCCCGGAAAGGACCGGAAGCCACATGCGATGATGACGGCGTGAGCACGTCAGCGCCTGCCCCCCGTCGTCCGATCGCGATGGCCGTCTTCCTCTTGATCACCGGGTTCGTCGGCCTGTACGGGTCCTTCTCCCTGGTGCTCGACGAGTTCAAGAAGTACGCCGACCCCGACACGGTGCTCTCGTGCGACGTGAACCCGTTCATCAGCTGCTCGGACGTGATGGCGAGCTGGCAGGGCCACCTGTTCGGGTTCCCGAACCCACTGCTCGGCGTGATGGGCTTCGTGGCGCCGATCGCCGTCGCGGTGATGATGCTCGCGGGCTTCCGCAACGGTTCGCGGTGGTTCTGGATCGCGTTCAACGCCGGCGTGTTCCTGGCGTGGGTCTTCGTGACATGGCTCTTCACCCAGACCGTCTGGTTCATCGGCGCGCTGTGCCCGTGGTGCATGCTCGTGTGGTCGATGACGATCCCGATGTTCTGGGTGTTCACGATCTGGAACGCCGCGCAGGGCCGCTTCGGTGCCCGCACCCAGCGGGTCGGCCGGGCACTGCTCCCGTTCTGCTGGGCGTTCCCGCTGGCGAACTACCTGTTCATCGTCGTGACGATCATCATCAAGTTCCCGACCATCCTGACGGTCTTCTGATCCGCTGCTGGGCGTCCCCGATGCGGCGCCCATGACGCTTCGATGACGCGTCACCGAATTCCTGGGGGCTTCCCAGGCAGGACGCCCGATCGACCTCCGGGCAGCACCTACGCTCGATCTCGATGAGCGAGAACGAGAGCAAGAAGGTCCGTCGCGACGCCGCCCGAGAGCGCGCTCGCGAAGCCCGGGTGCAGGAGCAGGCGCGACGTCGCCGCAACAAGACGCTCGGGATCAGCGGCATCATCGTCGGCAGCCTGGCGGTCGTCGCCGTGGTCGTCCTGGTGATCGCGAACTCGGTGCAACCCGCGGGGCCCGGACCGCGCAACATGGCGAGCGACGGCATCCTGTTCACCGGCCAGAGCGGCGAGATCGTGCCCGTCGAGACGAAGGCGACACCCGACGGTGGGACCCCGACGGCGACGGAGCAGGACAACTCGGTGGCGAACATCACCGTGTACTCGGACTACATGTGCCCGTACTGCAACCAGTTCGAGACGGCGCAGATGGACCAGATCGAGCAGTGGGTGAAGGCCGGGTCCGCGACGCTCGAACTGCACCCGTTCAACCTGCTCGACCGGGTGTCGCTCGGGTCGAAGTACTCCACCCGCTCCGCCGCCGCGGCCGCCTGTGTGGCGAACTACGACCCCGACGCGTTCCTGGCGTACAACACGTCGCTCTACGAGAACCAGCCGTCCGAGAGCACCAAGGGCCTGACGAACGACGAGCTGGCGTCCCTGGCGAAGGACGCCGGCGCGACGAACAGCAAGGTCACCTCGTGCATCACCGGGCAGCACTTCGCCGGGTGGGTCGCCGACGCCACGAACCGGGTGATGAACGACCCGATCCCGAACTCGTCACTCGACAAGGTGACGAGCACCCCGACGATCATCGTGAACGGCAAGCAGTTCACCGGCTCCCTGACCGACACCGACGCCTTCGCGTCGTTCGTCGAGCAGAACGGCGGCGCCGCGTAGGCACGAGGCAGCGCGACGACGAAGGCCCCCGCTTCCGGATGGAAGCGGGGGCCTTCGCTCGTGCGGGTGGTGCTACTTCGCCGCGGCGTCGATCGCGGTGATGACCGTGCTGAGGTCGTCGAGACGCTTGCCGTTGACGACCACGGTCGGCGTGCCGAAGCCCTGCGTGCCCTGCAGCGCCTCGTCCGCGGTGACGAGCTTCGTGGACTTGGTCACCCAGCCCTTGAACTGCTCGGTCGACAGGCACTCGGAGACGTTCGACCCGGTCGCGCCGCCCGCCTTCACGAGCTTCGCGATCTCGGCGTTCGTCAGGCCCGAGGTGCCCTCGGTGGGCTGGTTGTCGAAGAACTGCGTCTGGACGTCCAGGAACTTGTCCGGCGCGTAGTTCGCGACGCACATCGCGGCGTTCGCGGCCCGGCTGGCGTAGCGCGAGCTCTGGTAGCTGCGGTCGAGGATCGACACCGGCTGGATGGCCAGCGTCGCGTCGCCCGACTTCACCTTGTCCAGGATCTGGTCGGCGTAGGCGGCCTCGAACTGCTTGCAGACCGGGCAGGCCCAGTCGACGTACTCGGTGACCGCGACCGCACCGTCGGTGTTCGACGTCGGGACTGCCGACGGGGTTCCCTTCGCGGTGACGGCCTTCGTGGTCACCGGGGTGACCTCGCCGCCCTCGCCGGTGAACTGGATCGCGCCGGTGGCCATGTTCTTCGGCCCGGCAGCGGACACGGCGGGCGCGTTGTTCACGTTCACCACGACGAGCGTGATGATCGCGGCGATCGCGATGATGCCCAGGCCGATACCGCCCTGCAGGAACCACTTGTTGCGGCGCTTGCGACGCTTCTCGGCGTCGGCGCGCTGGCGCGAGACCTCACGCGCGTGCTGGCGACGCTCGTTCTTGGTGGGTCGGTCGTTGTTCGTCACGAGTCGTTCCCCCGGCGTCTCAGGCGAACCAGAGCGCGAGCTCGCGCGCCGACGACTCGGTGCTGTCCGACCCGTGCACCAGGTTCTGCTGCACCTTGAGGCCCCAGTCGCGACCGAGGTCGCCACGGATGGTGCCGGGCGCGGCGCTGGTGGGGTCGGTGGTGCCGGCGAGCGACCGGAAGCCGGCGATCACGCCGTTGCCGGCGACGCGCACGGCGACGACCGGACCGGACTGCATGAACTCGACGAGCGGCTCGAAGAACGGCTTGCCCTGGTGCTCCTCGTAGTGCGCGTCCAACAGGTCGCGCGGCGCGGTGAGCATCTTCAGGTCGACGATCTCGTAGCCCTTCGACTCGATGCGGCGGAGGATCTCACCGGTGAGCTGGCGGGCGACGCCGTCGGGCTTGACGAGGACGAGGGTCTCTTCGAGGTCGGACACGCAGTACTCCTAGTGTGTTCGCGGGATCGGAGGGGTGGTCAGTCCTCGCCCATGGCGGCCCGGCGCGCAGCGTTCTGGCGGTCGAGCTGACCGCCCTTGACGAAGCAGAAGACCCACAGCGCCAGGAACACCACGGCGACCGCGAACATGAACGGTTCGATGAACCCGGTGGCGAGGATGGCCGCCTGCAGCAGCCACCCGAACCCTACACCGGCGGGGTTGCCGGTCAGGCGTGAGGCCAGCGCCAGCACGACCATCGCGCCGATGCCACCGCCGAACGCCACAGCCGGCGGCAGGGTCCCCTTGCCGAACACGACGAGCATCGGGAAGAAGAACATGATCGCCTCGAGCACGAGCGCGATCGACAGCAGGCTCTCCTGCGCCCCGCGGTCGCGTCGCGGCTTCCGGGTGCGCGGTGCGCGCCCCGGCCGGGAGGCACGTGGTGCGTTCGTCACTTCGTCTCGCCTTCCCGGTGGACCAGGTCCATGACCGCACCCACCATCACGATGGAGCCCGCGACGAGCACGAGGGCGTCCTCGGCGTCCGCCTCGTCCGCCAGGTCGCGTGCCTGCTGCAGCGCGGCGGCGAGCGACGGTTCGACGACGACACGGTCCGCGCCGACCTCGTCCACGACGACCTTCGCGAAGGCGTCCGCGTCGAGGGCACGCTCCCCCGGGGGCTGCGTGACGACGAAGGTCTCGACGGTGCCCTTCAGCGCGCGGACGAACCCGCGGGCGTCCTTGTCGCCGAGGATCCCGACGACGCCGACGACGTGCTCGGACGGGAAGGCCACCGGCAAGGCCTCGGCCAGGGCCTTGGCGCCGTGCGGGTTGTGCGCCGCGTCGACCACGACGGTCGGGTCGGTGGCGATCGGCTGGAGGCGACCCGGGCTGGTGGCACCGGCGAGGCCCTCGGACAGGACGTCCTCGTCGAGCGCCTGGGTGCCCCGACCGAGGAACGACTCGACCGCGGCGATCGCCACGGCCGCGTTGTGCGCCTGGTGCCGACCGAACAGCGGCAGGAACAGGTCGTCGTAGCGGCCGGCGATCCCCTGCACGGTGATGAGCTGACCGCCCACCGCCGGCGTGACGTCCACGACGCTGAAACCGGTGCCCTCGACGGCCAGGGTCGACTCGGTGAGCTCGGCGGCACGCTCGAGTTCGACGAGTGCCTCGGGGACCTGCTCGCTCGACACCACGGCGGACGACGGCTTGATGATCCCGGACTTGGTCCGCGCGATCTCCGCCACGGTGCTGCCGAGCTGCTTCGCGTGGTCGATGGCGATCGGCGTGAACACCGCGACCTGGCTCTGCACGACGTTGGTGGAGTCCCACTCGCCGCCCATGCCGACCTCGATCACGGCGACGTCGACCGGCGCCTCGGCGAAGCACGCCAAGGCCAGGACGGTCAGTGCCTCGAAGAAGGTGAGCGGGAGCTCGCCCTTCGCGGTGAGCTCCTGGTCGGTCAGTTCGAGGACCGGGGCGATGTCGTCCCAGTTCTCGACGAGCCGGCTCGGCTCGATCGGCTGCCCGTCGATGACGATGCGCTCCCGGATCGACACCAGGTGCGGGCTCGTCATCAGGCCGGTGCGCAGACCGTGGGCACGGACGATGCTCTCGGTCGTGCGCGCGGTGGACGTCTTGCCGTTCGTGCCGGTGATGTGGATCACCGGGTACGCCAGGTGTGGGTCCCCGAGCAGCTCGACGGCGCGACGGGTCGCGGTCAGGCGGTGCTCGGGCGACTGCTCACCGATCCGGGCGTACAGGGCGGCCTCGACGCGCTTGACCTCGTCGTCGTCACCGCCGTACGGCACGGCCTCGACCGGAGCGTCTCCGGACGGCCCCACCGGGATCCGGATGCCGTCCTCGTCGTGCTGGTCGTGCTGGTCGCGCTCGTCGTACTGGTCGTCGTCGCTCATGCGCGTGACACCTCCACGGTCACCTTCGCGCCGTCACCGACATCGGTGGTGGCGCCTGCCCCGAGGGGCACGATCTCGACGCTCGTCGCCAGGGTCTCCCCCGCGATGAGCTGCTGGTGGGTGCGCACCGACGCGTCGCCGGCCTCGTCGACCCCGAGGGTCAGGACGATGCGGTCGCTGACGTCCAGGTCGGCGTCGCGCCGGGCCTGCTGGACGGCACGGACGACGTCGCGGGCGAGCCCCTCGGCCTCGAGCTCGGGCGTGGTCACGGTGTCGAGCACCACGAAGCCGCCCTCGTCGAGGAACGCCACGGCGACCGACGGGTCGGCGACGGTGAGGTCGAGCGTGTACTCGCCCTCGACCAGGTCGACACCGCCGACGGTCACGCCGGACTCGGTCGCGGTCCAGTCGCCCTTCTTCGCGGCCGGGATCACCTGCTGCACGGCCTTGCCGATGCGCGGGCCGGCGACGCGGGCGTTGACGGTCAGCTTCCGCTCGATGCCGTACTGCGCCAGTGACTCCTCGGCCTGCGCCTCGAGCACGACCCGCTTGACGTTCAGCTCGTCGCGCAGGATGTCGGCGAACGGTTCGACCGCCGCCGGGTCCGGCACCACGAGGGTGAGCGTGGCGAGCGGCAGCCGGACGCGCTTGCCGGTCGCCTTGCGGAGCGCGAGGCCCTTCGAGGCGACGTCGCGCACGCGGTCCATCGCCGCGACGAGGGCGTCGTCGGCGGGGAACTCGGCCGCGTCGGGGAAGTCCGTCAGGTGCACGCTCCGACCACCGGTCAGGCCCTTCCAGATCTCCTCGGTGACGAGCGGGGCGAGCGGGGCCGCGACGCGGGTCAGGGTCTCGAGCACCGTGTACAGGGTGTCGAAGGCCGCACGGGCGTCGTCCCCTGCCGCACCATCGGCCCCGGTCCAGAACTTGTCGCGCGACCGGCGGACGTACCAGTTCGTCAGCACGTCGGCGAAGTCGCGGACGGCCTGGGCCGCGAGCGGGGTGTCGAGCGCGTCGAGGTGCTGCTGCACGTCGGACACGAGCACCCGGGTCTTCGCGAGCAGGTACCGGTCGAGGACGTCGGTGCTGTCCGTTCGACGGGTGGCCTGGTACCCCGACTCCCCCGATGCGTTCGCGTACAGGGTGAAGAAGTAGTACGTCGACCACAGCGGGAGCATGAACTCGCGGACGCCCTGGCGGATGCCCTCCTCGGTGACGACGAGGTTGCCGCCGCGGATCACCGACGAGGACATCAGGAACCAGCGCATGGCGTCGGCGCCGTCGCGGTCGAACACCTCGGAGACGTCCGGGTAGTTCCGCAGCGACTTCGACATCTTCTGACCGTCCGAGCCGAGGACGATGCCGTGGCTGATGACGTTCTTGAAAGCAGGCCGGTCGAACAGTGCCGTGGACAGCACGTGCATGACGTAGAACCAGCCGCGGGTCTGCCCGATGTACTCGACGATGAAGTCGGCCGGGTTGTGCGACTCGAACCACTCCCGGTTCTCGAACGGGTAGTGCACCTGGGCGTACGGCATCGACCCGGAGTCGAACCAGACGTCGAACACGTCGGTGATCCGGCGCATCGTCGAGTTCCCCGTGGGGTCGTCGGGGTTCGGACGGGTCAGGTCGTCGATGAACGGGCGGTGCAGGTCGACCTCGCCGTCGGCGTTCAGCGGCAGGCGGCCGAAATCGCGCTCGATGTCCTCGAGCGAGCCGTACACGTCGGTGCGCGGGTACTCGGGGTCGTCGGACTGCCACACCGGGATCGGCGTGCCGAAGTAGCGGTTGCGCGACACCGACCAGTCGATGGCGTTGCCGACCCACTTGCCGAACTGGCCGTCCTTGACGTTCTCCGGCACCCAGTTGATGTCCTGGTTGAGCTCGCCCATGCGGTCGCGGAAGTCGGTGACCCGCACGAACCACGACGACACGGCCTTGTAGATGAGGGGCTTCCGGCACCGCCAGCAGTGCGGGTAGCTGTGCTCGTAGGACGCCTGGCGGAGCAGACGACCGGCGTCCCGGACGGCCTTGGTGAGGGGCTTGTTCGCGTCGGACCAGAGCATGCCGGCGACCTCGCCGAACTGGGAGGTGAAGACCCCGCCCTCGTCGAGGGAGAGCACCACGGGGATGCCGGCGGCAGCACAGACCACCTGGTCGTCGGCACCGTAGGCCGGGGCCTGGTGCACGATGCCGGTGCCCTCGCCGGTCTCGACGTAGTCGGCGACCAGGATGCGCCAGGCGTGCTCCATGCCCTCGGCTTCGGCGAGGAAGTCGAACAGGCGCTCGTACTCGACGCCGTCGAGCTCCGCACCCGTCAGGGTGCGGACGACCGCGGCAGCGGCGTCCTCGGCCGTCTCGTAGCCGAGGTCCTTCGCGTAGGCGGCCACGGTGTCCGAAGCCAACAGGTACGAGACGGAACCGGCGTCGGCGCCGTCAGCTGCGCCTCCCGGCCCCGCAGGGAGCACCACGTACGAGACCGCAGGCCCGACGGCCAACGCGGCGTTCGTGGGCAGGGTCCAGGGGGTCGTCGTCCAGGCGAGCGCACGCACGCCGGCCAGCCCGAGCGACTCGGCGCGCGCACCCTGCAGCGGGAACGACACCGTGACGGACTGGTCCTGGCGCATCTTGTAGACGTCGTCGTCCATGCGCAGCTCGTGGTTCGACAGCGGCGTCTGGTCGTTCCAGCAGTACGGCAGGACCCGGAAGCCCTCGTACGCCAGGCCCTTGTCCCAGAGCTGCTTCCACGCCCACAACACGCTCTCCATGAACGTCGTGTCGAGCGTCTTGTAGTCGTCCTCGAAGTCGACCCAGCGCGCCTGGCGGGTGACGTACTGCTGCCACTCGTCGGTGTACTGCAGCACGGACTTCTTGGCGGCGGCGTTGAACACGTCGACGCCCATCTCGTCGATCTCGTGCTTCTCGGTGATGCCGAGCTGGCGCATCGCCTCGAGCTCGGCGGGCAGCCCGTGGGTGTCCCAGCCGAAGCGGCGGTGCACCTGCTTGCCGCGCATGGTCTGGTAGCGCGGGAAGACGTCCTTGGCGTACCCAGTCAGCAGGTGACCGTAGTGCGGCAGGCCGTTCGCGAACGGCGGGCCGTCGTAGAAGGTCCACTCGTCGCAGCCCTGGCGCTGGTCGATGGACGCCTGGAACGTGTCGTCGCCCTTCCAGAAGGCGAGGATCCCCCGCTCGACGGCGGGGAAGGACGGCGAGGGGACGACGCCATCGGCATCGGCGTTCAGCGGGTACGGCACCGGGACTCCTTGTGGGTTCGCTCGATCTCCACGAGGACGGAGCACGCTCCGCGGTACCACCTCGCTTGCCACGCCGTGCTGTCCGCACGTCACGACCGCTCGTGTTCGGGTTCGGTGCGGCCCGGTCCGCCCGGTTCTACTGACGAGCCGCTCGCGCGGACCGCGTTCTTCCGGGAGCTCCCCGGTGATGGCCGGATCGACGCTCGTGTGACACGAGTTTAGCGGACGGGAGCATGCTGGAGGGATGCCCGACGACTCTGCCTCCGGCGAACGCCCGGAGTCCTCCCTCACCGTCATCATCGCCTTCGGCGCGAACCTGCTCGTCGCGATCGCGAAGACCATCGCGTCGCTCATCTCGGGTTCGGCCTCGATGGTGGCCGAGGCGGCGCACTCGTGGGCGGACACCGGCAACGAGATCTTCCTGCTCGTCGCCGAACGACGGGGCGCGCGGAAGCGCGACACCGCACACCCGCTCGGGTACGGACGCGAGACCTACATCTGGTCGATGTTCGCCGCGTTCGGGCTGTTCACCGCCGGCGCCATCGTGTCGATCTACCACGGCATCTCCGAGCTCGGCGAGACGGGTCCGGCCGAGGACGTCCTGCTCAACTACATCGTGCTCGCACTGTCGTTCTGCCTCGAGGGCACGAGCTTCCTGCAGGCCTACCGCCAGGCGCACGGGGCGGCGACGAAGCGCAAGGTGCCGGTGCTGCGCCACGTGCTGCAGTCCTCGAACCCGACGCTGCGGGCCGTGTTCGCCGAGGACGCCGCTGCGCTCATCGGCCTCGTCGTCGCGTTCCTCGGGGTGTTCCTGCACCAGGTCACCGGCCTGGCGATCTTCGACGCGATCGGGTCCATCGCGATCGGCCTGCTGCTCGGGGTCGTGGCGATCATCCTCATCGACCGCAACCGCCGCTTCCTGCTCGGCGAGAGCACGTCGCCCGAGCTCGAGAACGCCGTGCTCGTCGAGCTGCTCGGCCGCTCGCAGATCGAACGTGTCACCTACCTGCACCTGGAGTTCGTCGGACCGTCGCGGGTGTACCTCGTCGCCGCCGTCGACCTGACGGGCAACGAGAACGAGGAGCACGTCGCGGTCCGGTTGCGCGACGTCGAGAAGTCGCTCGAGGACAGCCCGTACATCGAGGAAGCCGTGCTGACGCTGAGCTACCCGGGCGACGCCTCGCTGCGGCCGACGAGCGACGAGGTGCCCGAGGTGGTGCGCGACGGGACGGCCTCGGACGTGGCCGCCGGCGGCGCCGGGACGCTGCGCACCGACTGACGCGCGGGCGAGCGTCGTCGGCGTCAGCGGGCGTCGAGGCCGGCGACCACCGGGGTCAGCGCCGCCGCGACGTACTCGACGAGCGGTCGTCGGGCCACCCCGTCGGCGACCCACACCCCGAACGCCGCAGCAGCCGCCCCGAGCACCGCGCCCGAGACCGTCTGCGGCCAGAGCGACCCCGGTTGCTCCCCCGTGCGCCCGGCCACGAAGGCCGCGACGGCCCCGTGCTGCGCCATCACCCGGACGGCGACCCCGGCGACGAGCTCGGAGCCGATGCCCATCACCTCGGCCTGCGCGACCGCCCACGGCACCCGCTCGGGGTCGTGGGCCCGGGCCGCGGCGAGCAGGGCCTGCTCCACCGCACGCACCGGACTGGGTTCGGTCGAGGCCGCCAGGTACCCGGGCAGCCCCGCGACCGCGGCGTCGAGCTCGAGCCACATCACGTCCGACTTCGCCGTGAAGTAGTTGAAGAACGTCGCGCGACTGACCCCCGCACGCACGGCGATCTGGTCGACCGTGGTGCGTGCGTACCCCTGCTCGAGGAACAGCTCGGCAGCGGCGTCCGCGAGGACCTCGGCGCTCGAGCGTCGGGGCCGGCCACCGCGGCGGATCGGTTCGTCCATGGGCCCCAGTAAACCGCTAGACTCGTTCAGCCATGATCTTGGACTCAGTACAGAAAACCGTCGCCGCCGTCGCGAGCGCCACCGCCGTCGTCCTCGTCCTCGCGGGGTGCAGCGGCGCCGGGACGAGCACCACGAGCAGCAAGCCGGTGAGCGGCGGGACCCTGACGTACGCCTCCGGCGACGCCGAGCCCACCTGCCTCGACCCGCACGTCGGCGGCAACTACCCGCAGGCGCTCCTGGCGACGCAGTACATCGAGGAGCTCGTCGGGCTCGAGGACGGCGAGCCGACGCCCGAGCTCGCGACGAAGTGGACCACGAGCGACGACGGCAAGACCCTCACCTTCACGCTGCGCGACGACGTCACCTTCACCGACGGCACCCCGTTCGACGCCGCCGCCGTCGTGGCGAACATCGAGCACGTGCAGGACCCGGCCACCGCGTCGAGCACCGGGTACCTCGCGCTGCAGTCCATCACGAAGGCGACGGCCACCGACGACCACACCGTGACGCTCTCGCTGAGCCGTCCGGACAGCGCGCTGCTCGAGTCCTTCTCGCAGCCGTGGGTCGGCATGGAGTCCCCGAAGGCGCTCGAACGCAAGCAGGCGACGAACTGCGAGTCGCCCGTCGGCACCGGCCCGTTCGAGGTCACCGGATGGAAGCACGGCGACCGCGTCACCCTGACGAAGAACAGCGACTACTGGGGCACGACGAAGCCGCGCCTGTCCGGCATCACGTGGCGGTTCCTGCCCGACTCGACGTCGCGCTACGCGGCGCTGCAGTCCGGCCAGGTCGACGTCATCGACAACGCGCAGCCCGACCAGCTCAAGGCAGCGTCGGCGAAGGGCGCCATCCGCGACCTCGACGCCCCGCGCCCCGGTGCCTCGAACCGCCTCGAGCTGAACTCCGGCCACGGCGTGTTCCGTGACGAGGCCGTGCGGCAGGCGTTCATCGCTGGTGCCGAGATCGACCCCGGCCTGCAGTCGCTGTTCCTCGGCACCGCGAAGCGCTCGTACTCCGTGCTCTCGAGTGCCGAACCGCTGGCGTACTCGGAGAAGAGCCGGTTCGACTACTCGCCGTCGAAGGCGAAGCAGCTGCTCGACGACGCCGGTTGGAAGGTCGGGTCGGACGGCATCCGCGTCAAGGACGGCCAGCAGCTCACCGTGACGTTCCCGGTGTCGACGAACCAGTCGGTGCCGGCCGAGCGCAGCCTGTTCCAGCAGATCCAGGCGTCCGAGAAGGCCGTCGGGTTCAAGGTCGTGCTCGACGAACTCGACCTCTCCAGCTGGTACGCGGCGCTGGCTGCGAACGAGTACGACGTGGTCAGCGCCCCGTACACGAAGGTCGGCCCCGACGTCCTGCGGATCCTGTACGACAGCGCGAGCATCGAGCCGGCACCGTCCGGGTACTTCGCGAACCTCGCGCAGCTCGACGACCCCGCGCTCGACACCCTGCTCGAGCAGGCGGCCCGCACCTCGGACGCCGACGAGCGCGCCGACCTGTACGAGCAGGCGCAGAAGACGATCCTGGCGAGCGACACCGTGCTGCCCCTCTACGACCAGCAGAACCACTTCCTGGTGCGCTCGGCCGTGCACGGCATCCAGACGACCTCGGTGTCCACACCCTGGTTCGGCACGGCCTGGATCGACCGCTGACGCGGATGCCCTGGGTGTGGTGGGCCGTCCGACGGCTCGCGGGCGGGATCGGCGTGCTCTGGGCCGTCGCGACGATCGTGTTCGTCGCGATCCGGCTCATCCCCGGCGACCCCGCACTCGCGATCCTCGGTGGTCCGGGCTCGCAGGCCTCCGCCGAGGCCGTCGCCCAGGTCCGGCACGAGTACGGCCTCGACCATCCGGTGCTCGTGCAGTACGCGGTGTTCCTCGGACGCCTCGCCACCCTGCAGCTCGGTGACTCGTACGCCTTCCGCACCCCGGTCGCGACGCTGCTCGGCCAGCAGCTGCCCGTCACGCTCACCCTGGCGGTGGCCGGCCTGGTCGCCGCCTGGGTCCTGGCGATCCTCGCGGCCTGGTGGTCGACGCAGCGCGGTCGGTTCGCGGCCGGGCTGACGAGCGCGCTGAGCGTCACCGCGAGCGTGATGCCGCACTTCTGGCTCGGCAGCGTGCTCATCGTGGTGTTCGCGAGCGCCCTCGGTTGGGTGCCCGCGGTCAGCGACGGCACGGTGCGCGGCTGGGTGCTCCCGGTGCTGACGGTGGCCGTGCCGGTCGCCGGGTACCTGGCCGAGACCGTGCGCGACGGGGTCGTCGACGCGCAACGGTCCGCGTTCGCCCTCGCCGCCCGGGGCCGTGGTGAGACCCGCCTCGGGCTGTTCGCCCGGCACCTGCTCCGCCACGCGGCGCTGCCCGGGATCGCCCTGTCCGCCTGGGCCTTCGGGTCGCTCGTGTCCGGCGCCGTCGTGGTCGAGTCCGTGTTCGCGTTGCCCGGCATCGGTCGCGCCCTGGTGACCGCGGTGACGCAGCGGGACATGCCGCTCGTCGCCGGCATCGCGCTGGTGTCCGCCGCCGCCTACGTCGTGGTGCTCGCGGTCGCGGACCTCGTCGAGCGCGTCGTCGACCCGCGCACCGGAGGTCGGCGCACCGGCGCCCCGCGCGCCGGAGGCCCGCGCACCCGCGCCCCGCGAGCCGCGCGACGCCGTGGACCCGGCCCCGAGGCGGCGGCGCGGTGAGCGGCATCGCCGAGCCGAGCCTCCTGGCCGGTGAACCGGTCGACGGACGACCGGCAGCAGCACGCCGGCGGCGGCGGGGCCTCGGCGTCCCCGGAGCCGTCGCGGGTGCCGTGGTCCTGCTCGCCGTCGTGGCGGCCGCGTGGCCGGCGCCGCTCGGCGGCGCGGACCCGCTCGCGGTGCACCCGTCGGAGGCGCTGCTCGCACCGAGCGGCGCCCACCCGTTCGGCACCGACGAATCCGGACGCGACGTCCTGTCGCGGGTCGTCGCCGGCACGCGGGCCTCGCTCGTGGTCGGTGTCGCCGCGACCCTGATCGGCGGCGGGACCGGCGTCGTGCTCGGGGTCGTCGCCGGACTGGGCGCCGGCGCCGGGCGCATCGGCCGACTGCTCGACGCCGTGATCGGCCGCGTCACCGAGGTCGCGTTCGCCCTGCCGCTGCTGCTCGTCGCCCTGGTGGTCATCGCCGTCACCGGCCCCGGCCCGGTCCCCGCCGTGCTCGCCGTCGGCTTCGCCACCGCCCCCGGCTACGCCCGCATCGTCCGTGGCCTGGTCCGCGCGGCCCGGTCGTCGCAGGTCGTCGAGACCGCCGTGCTGCTCGGCCGCTCCCCCGTCCGCATCGTGGTCCGGCACGTCCTGCCCACCGCACTCTGGCCCGTCGTCGCGGTCGCCACGCTCGGCGTCGGCCAGGCGATCGTCTGGGCCTCGGCGCTGAGCTACCTCGGCGTCGGCACACCACCCCCGGCTCCGGAGTGGGGCGCGATGCTCGCCGACGGCCGGACCTACCTGCAGACCGCACCGTGGATGAGCACCTTCCCCGGGCTCGCCATCGTGGTGCTCGCGACCGCCGTCACCGTGCTCGGTCGCGCGATCCGCCGAACAGGAGTCGTCCGATGACCACCGTCCTCGAGGTCCAGGCGCTGCACGTCGCCATCGCGGGCACACCGATCGTGCACGACGTCGCGCTGCGGGTCGACGCCGGTGAGTGCGTCGCCCTGGTCGGCGCCTCCGGCTCCGGCAAGACCGTCACCGCCCGCGCCGCACTCGGCCTGTCCGCGCCCGGCTCCGCCGTCCGCGCCGACGCCTTCACCGTCGCCGGCCTCGACGTCCGCGCGTTCTCCGATCGTCGGTGGCGCCAGGTGCGCGGGTCTCGGGTCGGCTACGTCGGCCAGGAGGCCCTGGGCGCGTTGGACCCGCTGCGTCCCGTCGGACGCGAGGTCGCCGACAGCCTCCGCCTGCACACCGAGATGGGTGCGGCCGAGCGCGTGGACGCCGTGCGCGATGCCCTGCGGGCGGTGGGCCTCGACCCGGACATCGCGACCGACGGCCGACTCGCCGGCACGCTGTCGGGCGGGATGCGGCAGCGAGCCCTCATCGCCGCGGCCACCATCGGGTCGCCGGCGCTCGTGGTCGCCGACGAGCCCACGACCGCGCTGGACGCCGGGGTCGCGGTCACCGTGATGGAGCAGCTGCGGGTGGCGCAGCAGCGTGGGGCGGGGCTGCTCGTCATCACGCACGACCTCGGGCTCGTCGCGGGGTGGGCCGACCGGGTGGCCGTCATGCACGAGGGCCGGATCGTCGAGCAGGGCCCGGTCGCCTCGGTGTTGCAGGATCCGCAGCACGCCGCGACGCAGGCCCTGGTGCGCGCGGCCACTGGCGCTCGGTGCGAGGTAGATCACTCCGTGCGAGCTTCCGACGACGCACGGAGTGATCAACCTCGCACGGGGCACGGCGGGAGGGCTGGCGGAAGGGCTGGCGTCCTCGTCGCCACGGGGCTCGCGCGCGACTACGAGGGCGTCCGCGCCGTCGACGACGTGTCGTTCGGGCTCGACCGCGGGCGAGTGCTCGGGGTGATCGGCGCCTCGGGGTCGGGCAAGACCACCCTGGCGCGGATGCTCCTCGGGCTCGAGACGCCCGACGCCGGCACGGTCTCGCTCGACGGAGCCCCCTGGGTACCGCTCCCCGAACACGACCGACGACCCCGACGCCACCGGGTCGCGGCCGTCGTGCAGGACCCCGGCGCCACGTTCGACGAGCGGTGGTCGGTCGAGCGGGTCCTCGCCGACGCGTTCTCGCGGGGCGACGACCGCCGCGCCCGTGGCTCCCTCGCCGCCCGGGTGGACGCAGCCCTGCGGCAGGTGGACCTCGACCCGGCGCTCCGGCCGCGGTCGCCGCTGACCCTGTCCGGTGGGCAACGGCAGCGACTCGCGATCGCCCGGGCACTCGCCACCGACCCCGAGGTGATCGTCCTCGACGAGCCGGTCACCGCCCTCGACGCCACCGTGCAGGACGCCGTGCTGACCCTGCTCGAGCGGCTCCGCGACGACACCGGCGTGGCGATGGTGTTCGTGTCGCACGACCTGCGGGCCGTGCGCCGGATGGCCGACGACGTGCTGGTCGTGCACCGGGGCGCGGTCGTCGAGCACGGCCCCGCCGCGACGGTGTTCGCGCGCCCGGCGCACCCCGTGACCGCGCACCTGCTGCAGGCCGCGGAGCGGCTCGCCGCCGGCCCGAGTCTCGCGCAGGGCGACCAGCCTCGGGCCGCCGGCCGCGAGGCCGGTCGCTGACGCCGAGTCTCGTGGCCGGCGGCCACGTGCCCTGAACGTGACCGGAGGCCCGGTGTGCGTCCGTGGCGGACGTGCACCGGGCCTCCAGGGCGGGTTGCCGCGGGGCGGCCCCGGGGTCAGGAGTCGGCGGACTCCTTCTTCGCAGCGTCACCCGAGATGATCGGGATCTCACTCGTCGCGAACTCCTTCGCCCAGTCGGACTGCGCGAACTCCGAGTTCGGGTCGTTGTAGTCGTCGATCACGCCGGCGACCTCGTCCTCGGAACCGACCGTCGGGCCGGAGCCCATGAGCGGGGTGGCGGCGGTCTCCTTGGTGAAGTACACCGCGACGAGCCCGATGACGGCGGCGAGCATCAGGTAGAAGGCCGGGATGTCCTCGGCCCAGCCGTAGCCGGCGTCCTTCGCGGCGTTGATGAGCGCCGAGGTCGCGAGCGGGGTCGTGCCACCGAACAGCGACACCGAGACGTTGAACGCGATCGCGAGCGCGCCGTAGCGGATGATCGTCGGGAACAGCGCGGGCAGCGTCGACGGCATGGTCGAGGTGAACGTGACGAGCACGACACCGAGGATGAGCAGGCCGGAGAACACCCCGACGCCCGTGCCGGTCTGGACGAGCTTGAGGGCCGGCCAGGACAGCAGGATGAAGCCGATGCAGCCGGCGGCGAGCACCGGGCGACGACCGAACTTGTCGGACAGCCGGCCACCGAACGTGATGACGACCATCATGAGCAGCATCACGACGACGATCAGGATGAGGCCGAACGTGGCGTTCTGGCCGAGGTTCTGCTCGAGGTAGGTCGGCATGTACGACAGCAGCATGTAGTCGGTCACGTTGAAGACCAGGACCAGGCCGATGCAGATGATGAGCGCGCGCCAGTTCTCGGCGAAGAGCTTGAGGAACGGGGTCTTCTGCCCCTCGCGCTCGGCGGCCTGCTCCTGCTGCTTCTGGAAGGCCGGGGTCTCCTCGAGCTTGAGGCGCAGGTACAGCCCGATCAGGCCGAGCGGGCCCGCGATGATGAACGGGATGCGCCAGCCCCAGCTGAGCAGGGCGTCCTCGGACAGGCCGAACTGCAGGCCGGTGACGATCGACGCGCCGAGCACGTAGCCGGCCAGGGTGCCGAACTCGAGCCACGAGCCCATGAACCCACGGCGCTTGTCGGGCGAGTACTCGGCGATGAAGGTCGCGGCGCCGCCGTACTCACCGCCGGTCGAGAAGCCCTGCACGAAGCGGGCCACGAGCAGCAGGACCGGGGCCCAGAAGCCGATCGAGTCGTACGACGGGATCAGGCCGATCATCAGCGTGCCGGCGGCCATCAGGATCATCGTCAGCGCGAGGACCTTCTGCCGGCCGATCCGGTCGCCGATCGGGCCGAAGACGGCGCCACCGATCGGTCGGACGATGAACGCCGCGGCGAAGAACCCGAAGGTCGCGACGATGTTCGCGGCCGGGTCGCCCTGCGGCAGGAATACCTGCGAGATCGTGACGGTCAGGTACGCGAAGATGCCGAAGTCGAACCACTCCATCGCGTTGCCGAGGGCGGCGGCCGCCACGGCGCGCTTGAGCAGCGACTCCTCGACGACGGTGACGTCGTCCTTCGTCAGCTTGCGCCGAGCGCGCTTCGCAGCGCCCTTCGAGCGCAGCGGTCGGTCGCCGTGCGGCAACGGCCGATCGCCGTGCGGGTGGGGTGCGTCGTTCGGTGCCAAGTCGTTCCTCCGGTGTGCGGTGCGTCCTTCGGGCGTCCGGCGGACGGCAACGGTGCAGTTCCTGCGAACCCGCGCTCGCCGGACAAACTCCGACAGACTACCAGGTCTCCGGCGTGTCCGACAGGTCGGTGTGGTAATCGCCGCTCCGACGCGTCACCGATCGGAGCGGAGGAACACCGGGGCCGCCCGGACCCGCACCGATGCCGCACCGCGGACCACGGTCAGCCGGCTCGTCGCCCCGGTCGCCGAGACCAGCGAGGAGCCGCCCGGCACGCCGACCGACGTCGTGCGGACTCCCGACGTCGACCAGACGACGCGGACCACGTCCCCGCCCGAGCCGTACCTGACGATCCAGACCCCGCCCGTGCCGGCCCGTTCGACCGCCACGAACCGGCGATCACCGACGGTGCGCACGAGGACCGCGTAGGCCGCGGCAGCCCGCCGCGCCGTGTACCCACCACTGGCGGAGCCGTACAGGCCGTACCCGGTCGGTGTCGACCCCGCGTCGTTCAGGGTGAACGGCACGACGAGCGTGACACCGAGGTGCGCGGCGAGCGCTCCCCAGCGCACCAGCCAGGCGGACTGCACTGCGGGGGTGACGGTACCCGCCTGCCCCGGCGGACCGGCCTGCCAGCCGCCTTCGGTCCACCAGACCGGGACGGAGCGGTGTTGCGCCGTGAGGGCCGTCCGGAGCTCCCGCATCGCGGGCCCCAGAGTCGTCTCCGGCGGTCGTGTCCCGGTGTACGCGTGGACCGACACCGCGTCGACCGTCGCCGGACCACCTGCGGCGAGCCACTGCCGGAGCCACGGGTGCAGGCCGTCCACCCCGAGCAGGCTCATGGCGGGACCCGCCACCACGGAGCCCGGCGCCGCGGCGTGGACGGCCGCGGACGCCGCCCGGGTCAGTGCGACGTAGCGTGCAGCACTGCGGGCCTCCGGCGCGACGGTGTTCGGCCACTCGTTCCAGATCTCGTACCCCGCCACGTCCGGGCCGAACGTCGCGGCGACGAACCCCGCGTACCGCGCGAACGCGGCGATGCCGGCGGCTGTGGTCGGACCACCACCGCCGTCGTGGTGGGGATTGCCGTAGTCGAGGACGATGAGCGGTCGGATCCCCGCCGCGCGGAGACGGTCGACGGACTTCCGGTACGACGCGGGCATGACGAGTTCGTCCCGGGCCTTCTCGACGCCCGTCCACCACAGGTCGACCCGAGCGGTCCCCACGCCGAGCCCCGCCGCGAGGGCCACCTTCGCGCCGTCCGCCGTGGTGTCGATGCCGGAACCGATCCCGAACCGAGCCGAACCGGTCGCGGCCGCAGCCGCGGCCGCGGCCGCAGCCGGCACCGGCGGGGACATCGGCAGGAGCAGCGCGGCCACACCGACGAAGGCGGTCGCGACTTTCTCGAAGGTATTCACGGATTGCACCCTACGAGCATTTCCGATCAATGCAAACAATTGCATTCGTGCGGCATTTGCGTATTTCCGCCGAAAGAATTCCCCATCCAGCATTCCCGCGGTCGACTCCGGGTCTCCGGCACCGGGTAACCTTGGGACACCACGCACCAGGCGTGGACACTCAGGCACCTCATCACGGACTCGGTGCCGCACACACGCACGGAAGGCGCAGCCATGACCAAGCCCATGCCCGAGAAGCCCAGCGTCGACGGACTCGAGCAGGTCTGGGGGCCGGTCTGGGAGCAGGACGGCACCTACCGCTTCGACCGTGACGCCGCCGGCCACCGCGACGCCGTCTACTCGATCGACACCCCGCCGCCGACCGCCTCGGGGTCGCTGCACATCGGGCACGTCTTCTCGTACACGCACACCGACCTCAAGGCGCGGTTCGAGCGCATGCGGGGCAAGCACGTCTTCTACCCGATGGGCTGGGACGACAACGGCCTGCCGACCGAGCGCCGCGTGCAGAACTACTACGGCGTCCGCTGCGACCCGACGCTCCCCTACGACCCCGACTTCACGCCGCCGTTCGAGGGCGGCGACGGCAAGTCGTCGAAGGCCGCCGACCAGCTGCCGATCTCGCGCCGCAACTTCATCGCGCTGTGCGACCAGCTCACGGTGCAGGACGAGCAGCAGTTCGAGGAGCTCTTCCGCACCCTTGGCCTGTCGGTGGACTGGACCCAGTCGTACCGCACCATCGACGACACCTCGCGGGCGAGCGCGCAGCGTGCCTTCCTCCGCAACCTCGCGCGCGGCGAGGCCTACCAGGCCGACGCCCCGACCCTGTGGGACGTCACGTTCCGCACCGCGGTCGCGCAGGCCGAGCTCGAGGACAAGGAGATGCCCGGCGCGTACCACGGCATCGCGTTCCACCGTGCGGACGGCGGCGACGACGTCGTGATCCAGACGACCCGTCCCGAGCTGCTGCCGGCGTGCGTCGCCCTCGTCGCACACCCCGACGACGAGCGGTTCCAGGACCTGTTCGGCACCACGGTCCGCTCGCCCCTGTTCGACGTCGAGGTCCCGGTGCTCGCGCACCACCTGGCGCAGAAGGACAAGGGCGCCGGCATCGCGATGGTCTGCACCTTCGGCGACACCACCGACGTGGTCTGGTGGCGCGAGCTGCAGCTACCGAACCGCGCGATCCTCGGCTTCGACGGCCGTGTCCGTTCCGACGAGCCCGCGTGGATCGAGTCGGCGACCGGCAAGGCGCTCTACGCCGAGATGGCCGGCAAGACCGTGTTCTCGGCGAAGAAGGTCGTCGTGGACGCCCTGACCGAGTCCGGCGAGCTCGTCGGCGACGTCAAGACGATCAACCACCCGGTGAAGTTCTTCGAGAAGGGCGACAAGCCCCTCGAGATCGTCTCGACCCGCCAGTGGTACATCGTCAACGGCGCCCGCGACGAAGCCCTGAAGACGACGCTCCGCGCCCGCGGCGAGGAGATCGCGTTCCACCCGGACTTCATGCGCGTCCGCTACGACAACTGGGTCGGTGGCCTGTCCGGCGACTGGCTCATCTCGCGCCAGCGGTTCTTCGGCGTGCCGATCCCGGTCTGGTACCCGCTCGACGCCGACGGCAACCCGGTGTTCGACCAGCCGATCGTCCCGACCGAGGCGCAGCTGCCCGTCGACCCGTCGTCCGACCCGGCACCCGGCTACTCCGAGGACCAGCGCGGCGTCGCCGGCGGGTTCCAGGGCGAGCTCGACGTCATGGACACCTGGGCCACGTCGTCGCTCACCCCGCAGCTCGCGGGCAAGTGGGAGACCGACCCGGCGCTGTACGACCTGGTGTACCCGTACGACGTCCGACCGCAGGCGCAGGACATCATCCGCACGTGGCTCTTCACGACGGTGCTCCGCAGCCAGCTCGAAGCGGACACCGTGCCGTGGAAGCACGCCAGCATCTCCGGCTTCATCGTCGACCCCGACCGCAAGAAGATGTCGAAGTCGAAGGGCAACGTCGTCACGCCCCTGTCGATCCTCGAGCAGCACGGTGCCGACGCGGTCCGCTACTGGGCGGCCTCGTCCAAGCTCGGCACCGATGCGGCGTTCGACCCGCAGAACCCGAAGCAGATCAAGGTCGGTCGTCGTCTGGCGATCAAGGTCCTGAACGCCGCGAAGTTCGTCTACGGCTTCCCGCTGCCCGAGGGCGCCACGAGCGTGACCGAGGCACTCGACGTCGACATGCTCGCCGAGCTCGGTGCGGTCGTCGAGCAGGCCACCGCCGCGTTCGACGGCTTCGACCACGCCCGCGCGCTCGAGATCACGGAGCGGTTCTTCTGGACCTTCTGCGACGACTACCTCGAGCTCGTGAAGGAACGTGCCTACGGCACGGCCGCCGACGCGACGCACGAGACCCAGGCGAGCGCGGTCCTGGCGCTGCGCGGCGCGATCGACGTGCTGCTCCGACTGCTGGCACCGTTCCTCCCGTACGCGACGGAAGAGGTGTGGGCCTGGACCCACGAGACCAGCGTGCACCGGGCCTCCTGGCCGACCGCGGCCGACCTGCCCACCGACGCGGCCCCCACCGGGCTGCTCGCGGCCGTCGGACAGGCGCTCATCGGGATCCGCGGCGCGAAGACGTCGGCGAAGGCGTCCCAGAAGACGCCCGTCACGCGTGCCATCGTCGCCGCGCCGGCCGAGACGCGGGCGCTCATCGAGCGCGCGGCGGTCGACCTGGCGGCCGTCGGCCGCATCGAGAACCTGTCGTTCGTCGACGGCGACGAGCTCGCCGTCACCGAGATCGAGCTGGCGGAACAGCAGGCGTAACGTCGGTCGTCCGGGCCGGGTCGCGTCTGCGACCCGGCCCGTCCACCACCGGACAGGAGGCACGGATGCAGTTGGGCACACGATGGAGCGTGGGTGGGGAGTCGCCTGCGCGACTGCCCGAGGCGATGGTCGTCGCCGTGCGCGGGGTCGAGGACGAACTGGCGGCCGAGTCGGTCGACACGGGGACCTGGGGCTGGACCCTGACGTTCCTCGAGGGCAAGCCGATCGTCGAGCTCGACGACGGCACCTCGATCCACCTCGACGATGCCGGGCACGCCCAGGTCACGAACCCCGACGACGCCGCGGAAGAGGACTGACGCGGGGCGCGTTCGCTCGGTGAGCAGAAATGGTCGGGTCCCCGGTGGGAACCCGACCATTTCTGCTCACGATGCGAGCGGCTACTCGGCGAGCCAGGTGAGCAGGACCTCGTTCACCTCGGCGGTGTGCGTGGTGAGCAGGCCGTGCGGGGCGCCCTCGATCTCGACGTACTTCGCGGCCGGCAGCGCCTTGGTGAAGCGGCGACCGGTGGCGTCGATCGGCAGGATGTTGTCCGCCGTGCCGTGCACGATGAGCGCCGGGACGGTCACCTTCGGGATGTCCTGACGGAAGTCGGTCGGCCACGTCAGAGGTGCTGCGGCGGACGCGATCGCACCCGAGCCGGCGGCGATGTTCCAGGCGTTGCGGACGGCCTCTTCAGAGATGCGCGAGCCGAGGTTCTCCGACAGGTTGAAGAAGTCCTGGTAGAAGTTCGTGAAGTACGCGTACCGGTCCTTCTTGACGTCGGCGGCGATGCCCTCGAAGAACGACATCGGGCCGGCGCCGTCGGGGTTGTCGTCGGTGATGGCCAGGAAGGGCTCGAGCGAGGCGAGGAACGCGACCTTGGCGATCCGGTCCTGTCCGTGGCGGCCGATGTAGCGGGCGATCTCGCCGGTACCCATCGAGAAGCCGACCAGGATCACGTCGCGCAGGTCGAGGGTCTCGAGGACGGTGTGCAGGTCGTCGGCGAAGGTGTCGTAGTCGTAGCCGGTGCTCGGCTGCGAGGACTGCCCGAAGCCGCGGCGGTCGTACGTGATCACGCGGTAGCCGGCCTCGAGCAGGGCCGGGGTCTGGCCCTCCCACGAGTTGCCGTCGAGGGGGAAGCCGTGGATCAGCACGATCGGCTGACCGGTTCCCTTGTCCTCGTAGTGGAGTTCGATGTCGACGCTGTTCTCGGTTCCGACGGTGATGGCACCCATGATCGTTTCCTTCCCTGAGCCTCGCGGAGAACGTCCGTTCTCCGTCGATGTGCCTTACACTAGAGAACGATCGTTCCCGGCGCAACTCGGGAACGGTGAACACGCAGCGAACGGGGTACGTCATGGCAACCAGCACCATCAGCACGGTCGGCGCCGACGTCCGCGCACACATCGTGGACGTCGCCGACGAGCTGTTCTACGCGCGCGGCATCCAGTCCGTCGGGATGGACGAGATCCGCACCGGCGCAGGCGTCTCCCTGAAGAAGCTCTACGCGGCCTTCCCGGGCAAGGAGCAGCTCATCGCGGCCGTCCTGTCCGGGCGCCACGACATCTGGGAGCGCGGCGTGCACGGTGCGGTCGAGGCGGCCACGACCCCGCGCGACAAGCTGCTCGCCGTGTACGACTTCCTCGAGTCGTGGTTCGGCGACGACACGTTCCGCGGCTGCGGGTTCATCAACGCCTTCGGGGAGCTCGGCGCGACCTCGCCCGCGGTCGCCGAGATCGCCCGCGACCACAAGGACTCGTTCCAGCGGTTCGTGCAGGAGCTCACCGCCGAGGTCGTCACCGATCCGGACCGTGCCGAGGAACTCGCCGCACAGCTCGCCCTGCTCGCCGAGGGCGCGCAGACCACGGCCGCCATCGCCGGCACCACGGAGCCCGCGGCGCACGCCCGCCGTGCCGCGTCGACACTGATCGACGCCGCCACGGGGCCGTCCCGCTGACCTGGCCGTTCCGGGCGTACTTGGTCGTTCCGGGCGTACCTGGTCGGTTCTTCCGACCAGGTACGCCCGATTCCGCTTTCCAGTCCGGTCGCGATGGGAAGGAACGCGACCACAGGGCGGTCGGGAGGCGCGGGGCGGGGCCGCCACGGGCCTCCCGTCCGCCCCGTCGCGGCGCGACGTCCGTAGGGTGGTTGCCATGGCAACCCCGTTCGACGTCCCGAGCACCCTCCCCTACGCCCTGCCGCCCTTCGGCGACGTGCGACTCGAGCACTACCGACCGGCCTTCGAGGCCGGCATGGCCGAGCAGCGCGCCGAGGTCGAGGCCATCGCCACCGATCCGCACGCACCGACGGTCGAGAACACCCTCATCGCCCTCGAGCGCTCCGGGCAGCTGCTGACCCGTGTCAGCCACGTGTTCTTCACGCTGTCGTCGGCGGACTCGACGCCGGAGCTGCACGACCTCGAGGCCGAGGTCTCGCCGTTGCTCGCCGCCCACCGCGACGCGATCACGCTGGACTCCCGGCTCTACGCCCGCGTGCAGTCCGTGCTCGACGGCGCCGCAGCCGCCGGGCTGGAGGGCGAAGCGCTCCGCCTGGTCGAGCGCACCCACGCGGAGATGACCCTGGCGGGCGCCGGGCTCGACGACGCCGGCAAGGAGCGCCTGACCGCGATCAACCAGGAGCTGTCCACGCTCACCACCACCTTCGAGCGCAACCTGCTCGAGGACACCAACGACTCCGCCGTGCACGTCACCGACGAAGCCGAGCTCGAGGGGCTCGACGGGGGTGCGAAGTCCGCCGCTGCCGGGTCCGCTGCGGACCGCGGCCTCGAGGGCTGGCTCATCACCCTGCCGCTCTACACCGGCCACCCGTGGCTGCCGTCGCTCGCGAACCGCGACCTGCGCGAGCGCATCATGCACGCCTCGCTCGCTCGCGGCCGCCGCGGCAACCAGTACGACAACCGCGAGGTCCTGCTGCGCATCGTGCGGCTCCGTGCCGAGCGCGCAGAACTGCTCGGGTTCCCGAACCACGCCGCCGTCGTCACGGCCGACGAGACGGCGAAGACCCCCGAAGCCGTCGACGGCCTGCTGTCGTCGCTCGTCGGCGCTGCAGCCCGGAACGCCGACGACGAGCGGGCCGTCCGGTCCCGCACGGTCGGGTTCGACATCGAGTCGTGGGACTGGGCCTACGCCACCGAGATCCTGCGCGGGGAGCAGTTCGCCGCGGACAGCTCGGCGCTCCGACCGTACTTCGAGGCCGACCGGGTCCTGCACGACGGCGTCTTCCACGCCGCGGGTGCCCTCTACGGCCTGACCTTCACCGAGCGCCCGGACCTGCACGGCTACAACGACGAGGTCCGTGTCTTCGAGGTCACCGGCGACGACGACGAACCGGTTGGCCTGTACCTGCTCGACCTGTACACGCGCGACGGCAAGCGCGGCGGCGCGTGGATGAACCCCGTGGTCGAGCAGTCCGAGCTGCTCGGCACGCTCCCCGCCGTGGTGAACAACCTCAACGTCGCGAAGCCGGCCCCCGGGTCGCCGACGCTGCTCATCCAGGACGAGGTCGAGACGCTCTTCCACGAGTTCGGCCACGCGCTGCACGGCCTCATCGCCCGCACCACCTACCCCCGGTTCTCTGGCACGAACGTCGAGCGCGACTTCGTCGAGTTCCCGAGCCAGGTGAACGAGATGTGGGTGTCGTGGCCGTCGGTCTTGGCGAACTACGCGAAGCACCACGAGACCGGCGCCCCGCTGCCGCCCGAGCTCGTCCTGGGCCTGAGCGAGTCCGAGGGCTTCAACGAGGGCTTCGGCACCACCGAGTACCTGGCCGCGGCGTTGCTCGACCAGGCGTGGCACCGGCTGTCCTCCGCCGACGCCGCTGCGGTCACGTCCGTCGAGGACTTCGAGCGGAACGCCCTCACCGCCGCCGGTATCGCCGTCGAGGCCGTGCCGCCGCGCTACTCGTCGACGTACTTCGCCCACACGTTCTCGGGCGGGTACGACGCCGGGTACTACGGCTACATCTGGTCCGAGGTGCTCGACGCCGACACGGTCGAGTGGTTCCGTGACAACGGCGGGCTGGACCGCGCAGCCGGTCGACGCTTCGCGGAACGACTGCTGGGCGTCGGTGGCTCGAAGGACCCGATCGAGGCGTACCGCGACTTCCGCGGCCGTGACGCCGAGGTCGGCCCGCTGCTGCGCCGCCGCGGGCTCGAGTAGGGCGCTGCGGGACCGGGCGCTTCCGGGCGTACCGCGTCGAATCGGGCGTACCTGATCGGAACTTCCGACCAGGTACGCCCGATCTCACTTTCCATCGCAGCCGTCATGGGAAGAACCAGACGTCGATCCGCCGGCCGCGCCGACCGCCCCACCACGACGAAGCCCCGCACCGATCCGGTGCGGGGCTTCGTCGCGAGCGGAGCGCTACGCCGACTTCTCGACGCGCTTCGCCCGCGGCCGGGGCACGATGGTCGGCGCTGCGTTCTCGAGCACGGACTCGCGGGTGATCACCACGCGGGCGACGTCGTCGTCGGACGGGACGTCGAACATCACCGGGCCGAGGACCTCTTCGAGGATGGCGCGCAGGCCACGGGCTCCGGTCTGGCGGAGCACGGCCAGGTCGGCGATCGCCTCGAGCGCACCCTGGTCGAACTCGAGCTCGACGCCGTCGATCTGGAACATCCGCTGGTACTGCTTGATCAGGGCGTTCTTCGGCTCGGTCAGGATCTGCATGAGGGCTGCCTGGTCGAGCTGCGACACCGTGGTCACGACGGGCAGACGACCGATGAACTCGGGGATCAGGCCGAACTTGTGCAGGTCTTCCGGCAGGACCTCGGAGTAGAGGTCCTGGTGGTCGGTCGCACTGTGCAGCGGCGCCCCGAAGCCGATCCCCCGCTTGCCGACGCGCGAGGACACGATGTCCTCGAGCCCGGCGAACGCACCGGCCACGATGAACAGGACGTTCGTCGTGTCGATCTGGATGAACTCCTGGTGCGGGTGCTTGCGACCACCCTGCGGCGGGACCGACGCGACGGTGCCCTCGAGGATCTTGAGCAGTGCCTGCTGCACGCCTTCGCCGGAGACGTCGCGCGTGATCGACGGGTTCTCGGCCTTGCGGGCGATCTTGTCGACCTCGTCGATGTAGATGATGCCGGTCTCGGCGCGCTTGACGTCGTAGTCGGCGGCCTGGATCAGCTTGAGCAGGATGTTCTCGACGTCTTCGCCAACGTAGCCGGCCTCGGTCAGGGCGGTGGCGTCGGCGACGGCGAACGGCACGTTGAGGCGCTTCGCCAGGGTCTGCGCCAGGTAGGTCTTGCCGCAGCCGGTCGGGCCGATGAGCAGGATGTTCGACTTCGCGATCTCGATGTCGTCGCGGTCTTCGGCAGCGGTGATCTGCCCCTGCGCACGGATGCGCTTGTAGTGGTTGTAGACGGCCACGGCGAGGGCGCGCTTCGCCGGGTCCTGCCCGATGACGTACTCCTGCAGGAAGTCGAAGATCTCGCGCGGCTTCGGCAGTTCGAAGTCACCGCTCGAGGTGTCCTCGCCGGCTTCCGCCAGACGCTCCTCGATGATCTCGTTGCACAGCTCGACGCACTCGTCGCAGATGTAGACACCCGGACCGGCGATCAACTGCTGGACCTGCTTCTGGCTCTTGCCGCAGAAGGAGCACTTGAGGAGGTCCCCGCTCTCTCCGATGCGTGCCATTGCCGTGCCTCCCTGGTTGGACGTGCCGGCCCGCGCACTCGCACCGGCCGCTGGTGCACCGCTGCTGGTGGGCACCTCGTCGTGGACACGAGCCTAACCGCAACCGGTGACACCGACCGTGCGGCGCCGCGGGATTTCGCGCGCGCGTTCGCCCAGGGCGTTCGGGCCTGCTACCGTGATCCAGTCTTCTCTACAAGTTGTAGAAACACCGTCCCGACCATCGAAGGATCCCCATGCAGAAGCGTCTCGCCGCCGGCGGCGCCGTCACCCTCGGCGCCGTGGCCGTCATCGTCCTCGGCACCGCCGGCGCAGCCAGCGCGCACGTGTCCGCGACGGCCACCTCGACCGCCGCGAACTCGTACACCACGGCGACCTTCTCGGTCCCGCACGGCTGCGACGGCTCCCCCACCACGAAGATCGAGTTCCAGGTGCCGGAGTCCGTCATCGAGGTCACCCCCACCGTGAACCCGAACTGGAAGATCACGAAGGCGACCGAGCCGTACACGAGCCCCTCCGCCGCGGCCGACGGTGAGCACGCCGAGGACGCCGCCGAACGTGTCACGAGCATCACCTACACCGCCAAGACCCCACTCCCCGCCGACGAGCGCGACACCTTCGCCCTCTCCTTCTCACTGCCGGACGGCAAGGCCGGCGACCTCGTCGAGTTCCCCGCGATCCAGACCTGCGAGAAGGGCTCGGTCGAGTGGAACCAGGAGCAGCAGGCCGGCGAGGCCGAGCCCGAGCACCCGGCCCCCTCGATCACGCTGACCGCGGCCGAGGCCACGGACGACGACGGTGACCCGGTCGCCACCACCCCGACCGCCGAGGCCGCAGCCGGCTCGACGACCCCCGCGGACCCCGACCTGGTCGGCCGCTTCCTCGGCCTGGGCGGTCTGGTGCTCGGCGCCGTCGCCCTGGTCGTCGCCGTCGCCGGCACGCGTCGTCGGAGCTCCGCCAAGTGACACAGCGCGGCTCGCGTCGGGCTCGGCTGCGGTCCTCTGCCTGGAGGCTCGTGGCCGGGTCCGCCGCGGCCGTCGCGATCGCGGGCGGTGCGGTCCTCGGGCTCGCGGGCCCCGCCAGCGCGCACAACTACCTGATCGCGTCCACCCCGGAGGTCGGCGGCACGCTCACGAGCCTGCCGAAGGCGTTCGAGATCACCACGAACGACAAGCTGCTCGACATCGGCGACTCCGGGTCGGGCTTCGCCTTCCGGGTCGTGGGCCCGGACGGGAAGTACTACGAGGACGGCTGCGTCGACATCGACGGCCCCTCGATGACCACGCCCGCCGCGCTCGGCGACTCGGGGAAGTACACCGTCGAGTGGCAGATCGTCTCCGCCGACGGCCACACCGTCTCCGACGAGTACGCCTTCACGTGGAAGACCCCGTCCGGCTTCTCCGCGGCCTCGGGGTCCACCACGCCGCCCACCTGCGCCACCGCGGGAGACGACTCCACCGAGGCCGCCACCACCGGCACCGCCTCGGGTGACACCGACTCGGCCGCGACCGACGCGCTCTGGATCGGCGCCGGCGGCGTCGTCCTCGTCGCCGCGGTCGTCGCGGTCCTGCTGCTCCTGCGGCGCCGCCCCGCGCCCGAGACGGACGACACCGACGACTGACACCGCTGCACGACGAAGGCCCCACACCGATCGGTGCGGGGCCTTCGTCGTTCCTGCTGGTGCTACTTGACGAGCGCCGGCAGGTTCTTGCGGCTGGTGAGGACCTGGTCGATCAGGCCGTACTCCACGGCTTCCTGCGCGGACATGATCTTGTCGCGCTCGATGTCGTGGTTGATCTCCGCCGGCGTCTTGTTGGAGTGCTTCGACAGCGTCTCCTCGAGCCAGGTGCGCATGCGGAGGATCTCCGCCGCCTGGATCTCGATGTCCGACGCCTGTCCGCCACCCTGCTGGACAGCGGGCTGGTGGATGAGCACGCGGGCGTTCGGCAGGGCCAGACGCTTGCCCGGCGTGCCACCGGCGAGGAGCACCGACGCGGCCGAGGCGGCCTGACCGAGGCAGACCGTCTGGATCTGCGGACGGATGTACTGCATCGTGTCGTAGATCGCCGTCATCGCGGTGAACGAGCCACCGGGCGAGTTGATGTACATGACGATGTCGCGGTCGGGGTCCATCGACTCGAGCACGAGCAACTGGGCCATGACGTCGTCAGCCGACGCGTCGTCGACCTGGACACCGAGGAACACGATGCGGTCCTCGAAGAGCTTCGCGTACGGGTCCTGGCGCTTGTAGCCGTAGGCCGTGCGCTCCTCGAAGCTCGGCAGGATGTACCGATCGGAGGGAGCCGGGACGTTCTGCGCGCCACCGAGCATTGGGAGATGCATTCTCGTTTCCTTTTCTTCGGTGGGGGTCAGGACTGGGCGTCGGGGTCGGCAGCCGCGGTCGGCGTCGCGCCGTCACCGACGGTGCCACCACCGCCGACGACCTCGGCCGACGAGGCACGCAGGTGGTCGACGAAGCCGTACTCGAGGGCTTCCTGCGCGCTGAACCAGTTGTCGCGGTCGTTGTCCTTGAGGACCTGCTCGATCGACTTGCCGGTCTGCTCGGCCGTGAGCTCCGCCATGCGCTGCTTCATGTCGAGGATGACCTTGGCCTGCGTCTGGATGTCGGCAGCGGTGCCGCCGAACCCGCCGGACGGCTGGTGCAGCAGGACGCGGGCGTTCGGCGTGATGTAGCGCTTGCCCGGCGTGCCGGAGGACAGCAGGAACTGTCCCATCGACGCGGCCAGGCCGATGCCCACGGTGACGATGTCGTTCGGGACGAACTGCATCGTGTCGTAGATCGCCATGCCGGCGGTGATCGAGCCACCGGGCGAGTTGATGTAGAGGTAGATGTCCTTCTCAGGGTCCTCGGCGGCGAGCAGCAGCAGCTTGGCTGCGATCTCGTTCGAGTTGTCGTCGCGGACCTCGGAGCCGAGCCACACGATCCGGTCTCTCAGAAGGCGGTCAAAAACACTGGGGTTCAGTGTTGCTTCGGCCATGGAAAAGCTCCCGTTCAGTTGTCGCTTGTTGTCGAACTTATCGGTTGCAACGCACCACTTCGCGTGTGTTCGCCGACAGCAATGCGGTGGTGCGGAAAACACGAGACGGGAGGCACGGTGCCAGCTGGCACCGTGCCTCCCGTCTGTATCGCTGGTGGCGTCGAGTTCGTTACTCGGCGTCCTCAGCAGGGGCCTGCGCGACGCCCGCCGTGAAGGCGGACAGGTCGACTGCGTCGCCGTTGGTGTCCTTGACGGTCACCTTCGACAGGACGGTCGCGACCGCCTTCGAGCGGGCGACCTCGCCGACCATGCCCGGGATCTGGCCGTTCTGGTCGATGACCTTGATGAACTCGGCCGGCTCCATGCCGTACTGCGCAGCAGCCTGGATGAGGTACTGGGTCAGTTCCTCCTGGGAGACCTGGATCTCCTCCTTCTCGGCGATGGAGTCGAGGAGGATCTGCGAGCGGAAGGCCTTCTCGCTGGACTCGGAGACCTCCTTGCGGTGCTCGTCGTCCTCGAGGCGGTTCTCCTGCTCGAGGTGACGGTGCACCTCGTCCTCGATGAGCTGCTCCGAGATCGGGATGTTCACGTCCTCGATGAGCTTCTCGACGAGCTTGTCGCGAGCCGCGGCGCCCTGACCGAAGGTCTTGGACTTCGCGATCTGCTCCTTCAGGTCCGCCTTGAGCTCGTCGATCGTGTCGAACTGGCTGGCGATCTGGGCGAACTCGTCGTCGGCCTCGGGGAGCTCGCGCTCCTTGACGGCTGTGACGGTGACGGCGATCTGGGCGGTCTCGCCCTCGCGGTCGCCACCGACGAGCTTCGACTCGAAGTTCGTCGACTCGCCGGCGGTCAGGGACTCGAGCGCCTCGTCGATGCCCTCGAGCAGGTCGCCGGAGCCGATCTCGTAGGAGACGCCGGTGGCCGAGTCGACCTCGTCGTCGCCGATGCTGGCGGTCAGGTCGATCTGCGCGAAGTCGCCGGTCTTCGCCGGACGGTCGACGGTCACGAGCGTGCCGAAGCGGGTGCGCAGGTTCTGCAGCTCCTCTTCGATCTCGTCGTCCGACACCTCGACGGCGTCGACGGTGAGCTCGTACGCGGAGTAGTCCGGCAGGTCGAACTCGGGACGGACGTCGACCTCGAAGGTGAGGACGAGGTCGCCCGCGAAGTCGGCGAGGTTCGGCAGTTCGGCGACGTCGGCCTCGGCACGGCCGAGGATGCGCAGCTCCTGCTCTTCGACCGCCTGGCGGTAGAAGTTGTCGATGGCGTCACCGACGGCGTGGTTCAGGACCTCGCCACGGCCGACGCGCTGGTCGACGATCGCCGGCGGGACCTTGCCCTTGCGGAAGCCGGGGATGTTGATCTGCTCGGCGATGTGCTTGTACGCGTGGTCGATGCTCGGCTTGAGATCTTCCGGCGTCACGTTCACGGTGAGCTTGACGCGGGTGTCGCTCACCTTGTCGACGGTGCTGGTGGCCACGGGATGTTCTCCTGTTGGTTGACGTTCGTGTGGTCGATGGTTCTCGAGGACCTGGTCGGGGCGACAGGAGTTGAACCTGCGACCTCCCGCTCCCAAAGCGGGCGCTCTACCAAGCTGAGCTACGCCCCGTTTGACTGGGCCAGGGTGTCCGCGCGCGCCGAAGGGCGCATGCGACGCCGATGAGTCTAGCGGTCCCCCGGTGCGCGGTTCCCGGGAGGGACGTCACTCGTCCGCTGCGGCGCGTCGCAGGCCGTTGCGCCACCGCACGCCGACCACCACCTGGACCCCGAGCGCCGCGACAGCGAGCACGATGCCGACGACGATCCGCCACACGTGCAGCAGGGCGTGCGCGGGCTGCGACTGCGGATCGCCGAACAGCTCCGGGCGCATCGAGAACACGATCGCGGCGAGGACCACCAGCGCGTACGAGACCACCCGCGACCGCTTGATCCGCCGCGCATCGGCGTCGGTCGGCGGGAGCATCACACGGGGTGGCATGTCGGTACTCGTTCGTCCGCTACGATGGTCGGGCTGCGACACGTGCGCAGCGCGGGGATGTAGCTCAATGGTAGAGCCCCAGTCTTCCAAACTGGCCACGCGGGTTCGATTCCCGTCATCCCCTCTCTTGCTTCAGCTGGTGCGCGGTTACACGCTCGGTGCGAGGTTGTTCCGGCGCACCGAGCGATCAACCTCGCACGGAGCGAACACGCGCACCGTGCGTGGTCAGGGGCCGCCGAGCTCGAGCGTGATCTGCGGGGCGTCCCCGAGGTCCACGTGCGCACGCTTGCGCTCGGCCGCCCGGAGCGGCACGAGGTACCCGCCGTCCTTCGGGAACAACGAGGTCGTCCAGGTCACCGGGCCGATCGTCACCCGGGCGGGGATCACACCCCACCCGTAGGTGAGCATCGGCGCGAGGTCGGCGATGACCTCGGCGGCGTCCGGCGGCACGACGGCGAAGAAGAACGGCGAAGGGCCGCGCCACTCGATGACCTCACCGCGGAACTCGAGCTCCATGCCGCGATCGTACGGCCGCGTCGTCGAGCGCGCCGGACCGGGTTCCGATCTCGGTCCGTGACGGTTCCGGTTCACGATCACCGGGATCTGCGAACCGGAACCGTCAAGCGCGAGGAGGAACTGGTGCCTCCTCGGAGCCAGCGGGACGTGGAGGACGGACGCGCCCCGTGTTTCCAGGCCGGAACCGGGGAGCACGGGGCGCGAGCTGCCGTCAGCGCGAACGCGTCAGCGGTACGTCGCGGCCTGACCGTAGAGCTGCTGCGTCAGGGCGGAGACGTAGGCGGACTTGTCACCTCCCGGCAGGTTGTACGTCATGAAGACGCCGTACCCGTCCGCCTTCGTGCGCTGCGCGAGCGACACCGCCGTCGACTGCGAGGTGTTCTGGATGTCCACCGCCGCAGCGGACAACCGGTCCTTGCCGAGCCCCGGGATCGACGGCGCCGAGTACGTGCCGTAGTAGGGGTTCCAGGCGTAGTCGAGCTTCGAGCCGACGGTGCTGCTCGACGACGACAGCGAGGACGAGGCCGGGCCGATGTCGTAGAACGAGATGAGCTTGCCGGGCATCTGGGCACGCAGCGCGGTGATGAGCCAGCCGATCGACTGCTGGTTCGGCTGCGGGGTGCCGTTCGCGCCGTAATCGGAGTACTCGTCGTCGAGGTCGACGCCGTCGAGTCCGTACTTCGACACGGTGGCGGCGATCTGGGACGCGAAGTCCGACGCCGCGGCCTGGGTCGGGAAGTTGGCGATGCCCGCACCCTGGTGGTTGCCGAGGACCGACAGCGACACCTTGATGCCCTTCGCCTGCAGCGGCTTGATCTGCGTGGCGGCGTTGTCGAGGGTCGCCTGCACCTTGTCGTTGTTGACCAGAACCGCCTTGGAGCCGTTCCAGTTGATGTTCGCCGCGAAGATGATCGCGACGTCGAAGGCGTTCGCACCGCCGGACAGCGTGTAGCGGCCGACGTTCGCGAGCTGGTCGTTGTTGACCTCGACGTAGGCGATGCTCGTCGGCCCCGACTTCGTCGCGGCGGCAGTGCCGGCGGCGGCTGCAGCAGCGGTCGGTGCTGCGGTCGCGGCTGACGGCACCAGTGGCGCCGCCACCATCGCGGCGATTGCCGCCACGATCCCGAACTTCATGGACTTCTTCATGACACTCCTCTTCGAGTGATGAACCGGCCGGCGGTCGCCGACCGGGGTCTCAGACGCGCGGGAACCGGAAGGTCCGCACCTCGTACGCGTCGACGGCGAACGACGACGCATCCGCGTCGGTCAACGGCTCTTCGAGCAGGGTGACCTCGGCAGCCGGTCCGAACGGCCCGTCGACCTCGATCCCGCCGGTCCCCCGCCGCCCCACCGGCTCGTACACCCGCACGACCAGGTCGCCGGAGCGGTCGTCGGCGAGCTTGACGCTCGACAGCACGACCCCGCCGGACACCCGCACGAGCGGCGCGAACCCGTGCGCCCCGATGAGGGTCCGCCCGCCGGCGTTCATCCGGACGCCCGCCGCGGTGGCCCCGAGCTGGTCGGTCCCGATGACGATCCCGTACCGGTGTGTCTGCACGCCCTGGTCGGTCTCAGGGTCGGGGAACCGCGGTGCGCGCAGCAGGGACAGCCGCACGGTGGTGGTGACGTGCCCGTCGACGGCGTCGCGGGTGGTGTCGAACCCGTGGATCGAGTCGTTCACGAGCGCGACGCCGAAGCCCGGCTCGGACACCAGCACGTAGCGGTGCATCGACGTCTCGAACTTCGCGGCCTCCCACGAGGTGTTCGTGTGGGTCACCCGCTTCTGCGCCCCGAACTGCGTCTCGGCGACGGTGTGCTCGGCGCGGACGTCGAGCGGGAACGCGACCTTGAGGAACTTCTCGGTCTCGTGCCAGTCGGTCGTCTGGTCGAACTCGAGCGTGCGGGAGTCCGGTGCGAGGACGATCTCCTGCCGCACGGTCGAGTCGCCGAAGGACCGGGACACGACGACCCGGGCGACACCGGCGTCGTCCACCGACGCTGTCAACCCGGTGACCGCCACGAGGTCCTCGACCCGGTTCCGGTAGTACCGGTCGACGTCCCACGCGTCCCACATGTTCGGGAAGTCCTGGTGCAGCTGCAGCAGGTTCGCGGTCTGCCCGGCGGCGATCGCCTCGCGCCCGCTGGCCAGGTCGACGGCGCTCGTGACGAGTCCCTGGTCGGTGACCGTGACACGCACCAGCTCGTTCGCCAGCACGTACCCGCCGTCCTGCTCCGTCAGCGTGACAGCGGTCGGTTCCGCCACGTCGGTCGCCAGGACGGCGCCCTGCGCGGGTGCGCCGGCCTGGAGGAACGGGGCCGGGTTGACGACGACGGCCGCATCTCCGGCACCGGCGAGCGCCGAGAGCGCCTGGCCGATGATCGCGGTCAGCGCCGCGGCCGTCTCGGCGTACTTCGCCTCGGCTTCGCGGTGCACCCAGGCGATCGAGGTGCCCGGCAGGATGTCGTGGAACTGCTGGAGCAGCACCTGCTGCCACAGGGCGTCGAGCTCGTCGTACGGGTAGGCGAAGTCGCTGCGTGCGGTGGCGGTCGTGGCCCAGAGCTCGGCCTCGATGAGGAGCTGTTCGCACCGGCGGTTGCCCTGCTTGGTGCCGTGCTGGCTGGTCAGGGTGGCGCGGTGCAGCTCGAGGTACAGCTCCCCCACCCACACCGGCGGGTCCGGCAGTTCGGCCTTCGCGCGGTCGAAGAACGTGTCCGGGTGCTCCCACCGGACCTTCGCGCTGCCCTCGAGGTCGGCGAGGCGTGAAGCCGTGCCGGTCATCTCGCGGGTCGTGCCGCCGCCGCCATCGCCCCAGCCGACCGGTGCGATCGAGCCCGTGGCAAGCCGGTTCTCACGGAACTGGCGGGAGGCCTTCGCGACCTCGCTGCCGGACAGGCGCGAGTTGTAGGTGTCCATCGACGGGAAGTGCGAGAACACCCGTGAGCCGTCGATGCCCTCCCACAGGAACGTGTGGTGCGGGAACTTGTTGACCTGGTTCCACGAGATCTTCTGCGTGAAGAACCACTCGAAGCCCGCACGGCGCATGAGCTGCGGCAGCGCCGGCGAGTACCCGAAGCTGTCCGGCAGCCAGACGCCCTTGGGTCGGATGCCGAACTCGCGCTCGAAGAACCGCTGCCCCTGCGAGAACTGGCGGACGATGCTCTCGCCCGTCGGCATCACGGTGTCAGACTCGACCCACATGCCGCCGATCGGCAGGAACCGTCCGGCCTCGACGGCGGCCTGCACCCGGGCGTAGACCTCGGGCCGGTGTTCCTTGATCCAGGCGTACTGCTGCGCGCTCGACATGCCGTACAGGAAGTCGTCGGTCTGGTCGATGAGCTCGGTCATCGTCGAGGTGGTGCGGGCGACCTTGCGGATCGTCTCGCGCACGGGCCAGAGCCACGCGGAGTCGATGTGGGCGTGCCCGACGGCCGAGATCGTGTGCGCGGAGGCCTCGGCGGGAGCGGCGAGCACCTCGGCGAGCGCCGCACGGGCGTCCCCGGCGGTCTCCGGGATGTGCTGCAGGTCGAGCGCGTCGAGGGCGTCGTCGAGGGCCTGCAGGATCCGCATCCGTCGTGGCCCCTCGGGCAGCTCGGCCTGCAGTTCGACCAGGACGTCGATGTCGAGCGCGAGTTCGTGCACCTCGGACTCGAACACGGCGAGGTCCATCCGGCGCGAGGTGTAGAGCCGCTTCGACGACGAGGTCTGGACGTCGCCCTCGTGCGTGACGAGGAAGGGGTGGTAGTCGAGCAGGACCGGGTTCGACGCCGCCTCGACGAAGAGCTCGATCGTCTCGCCGCCCTCGGCCCGTTCCGTCAGCAGCACCCACTGGTTGCGCGGGTTGATCGACTTCACCGGCGTGCCGTCGGCCAGGTACACGAGGCCCTCGCACTGGAACCCCGGCATGTTCTTGTCGAACCCGAGGTCGATCACGGCCTCGACCCGACGTCCGGCCCACTCGCTCGGCACCGTCCCGGTCAGCCGGAACCACGTCGTCCCCCAGGCCGCACCCCAGGGTGTGCCGACCTCGTACGGCGTGAACTCGAGCGCGAGTCCCTGCGCCGGCGGGATCGGCTCCCCCGGCAGCTCGTGCCAGGCGGTCTCCAACGGCACGGCGGTGGCGTGCACCGCCGGCGTGATGCGCTCGTCGAGGACCCGGCGGGCCCGTCCGGTGGTGAGGGGGATGTCGTCGTGCATGGGGCCTTCCAGGGTCGGGGCGTGGGCGCGGGTCAGCGCGTGGTCGCGGGTCAGCGCGTGGTCGCGGGGTGCGCGACGCGGATGGAGGTGGAGTCGAGCTCGGCGGGCACGTCGGCGCAGCGGTCGATGCCACGGGCGGCGAGCATCCCGGTGTCGCCGAGTCGGGACCGCAGGACGACCTGCGGGCCGCGACCGTCCGGTTCCGCCGACGCGACCGCGAGCCAGGCGGCGGCGAACCGTCCGCCGGGGGCGCAGTCGGCACGCATCCCGTGTCGGTCCGAGCCGTCGGGCAGCACGTCGTCGAGCACGAGCGCCGTGGCCGGCGGCGCAGCAGCGGTGTCGGTGGCGCCGGACCGTGCGACGGCCGCGAAGGCCTCGCCGGCGGGCTTGATCCGGCCGTCGTTCGTGAAGAGCCCGAGGTCGTACTCGAGCTCCGGGAAGTCGGCGAGCGACCTGGCGACGTCGTGCGAGCACCACCACGTGACACCGAGCACCTCCTGCGCCCCGAGCACGTGCCGGATGGTCTGCTCGGTGAACGAGGCGGCGTCCTCCGGGGCGACGACGTTGGTGGGCGCCCCGACTTCCTGCAGCCAGTTCGGCCGTGCGGGGTCGCGGTTCCACGCGGCGGCGAGCTGGAGCAGGTACTCGCCGTGCCGCACCGATCCCGGTCCGAGTGCGCCGTGCAGGGCCGCCGAGCCGTTGAACACCCACGAGTGCGTGACGGTGGCGTCACCGTGGTCCGCCGCGTGCTCCGGTCCGAACGGCTGCGCGTCGTCGTACCAGGCCGCGTCGTACTGCGCGACGGTGACCAGCGGCCGTGGACGCGACCCACTGCCGGACGGAGCCGACGCGGACGAGTCGACCCGGGCCTCCAGGCCGGACGAACCTGCCGAACCTGCCGAACCGGGCGGACCGGACGCGAGCCCGGACCGTGCCGCCGCGACCATCGCTGCCGCCCACGCGTGCCCCTGCTCCGCCGTGATGTCGTGCGGGGCGGGGTGCGGCGCGTGCGCGAACTGGTTCACCTCGTTGCCGATGGTGATGCCGAGCAGGTTCGGCTTCTCCGCGACCGCTGCGGCGAGGGCCCGGACGTACGCCGCGGTCGACGCGACGACGTCCGGGTCGGTGAACATGTTCCGACGGTGCCAGCTGTCCAGCCACGAGGGCACGAAGTCGAAGCTCGACAGGTGCCCCTGCAGGGCGTCGACGTTGACGTCGAGCCCGAACGAGCCGGCGATGTCCACGACCGTCGCGACGTCCTGCAGTGCCGACGCCCGGATGAGGGTGCGGTTCGGCTGCACCACCGGCCAGAGCGGGAAGATCCGCACGTGGTCGGCGCCGAGCGAGGCGATCGCCTCGAGGTCCCTGGCGGTGTCCGACGGTGAGAAGTCGAGCCACGAGTGGAACCAGCCGACCGAGGGCGTGTAGTTGACCCCGAAGCGCATCAGCCCTTCACACCGCCCTCTTCGACGCCCTTGAAGAAGAAGCGTTGCAGGACGGCGAAGATCACGGCGATCGGGATGAACGCGATCATGGTGCCGGCGGCGATCATGCGCTGGTCGGTCGCGAACGTGCCCTGCAGGTACTGCAACCCGACGGTCAGGGTGAGGTTCTCCGGCGACTGCAGCACGATGAGCGGCCACAGGAAGTCGTCCCACGCCCCGATGAACGAGAAGATCGCGATGACGGCGATCGTCCCCTGCACGGCGGGCAACGAGATGTACCGCAGCCGCTGCATCGCGTTCGCACCGTCCATCACCGCGGCCTGGTCGATCTCCTCGGGGATCTGCCGGAACGCGTTGAACATGAGCAGCACGTTGAGTGCGGCGATCATGCCGGGTAGGGCGACGCCGACCAGGTTGTCGGCGAGGCCGAGGTCCTTGACGGTGACGAACTGCGAGATGATCGTCGCCTCGCCGGGCAGGACGAGGGTGGCGAGGAACAGTCCGAGCACGAGCTTGCGGTGCCGCCACTGCAGCCGCGCGAGGGCGAAGCCGGCGAGCGTCGCGAAGACGATGTTGCCGAACACGTCGATCGCGGCGACGAGCAGCGAGTTCCCGATGTAGCGCCACACCGGGATCGCGGCGGCCACCTTGAGGTAGTTCTCGATGGTCGGCTCGGTCGGGATGAACGACGGGTTCGCGGTGTAGATGTCCTCGCCGGCGCCCTTGAGCGAGGTGGACAGCTGCCACAGGAACGGGCCGATCGTGATGAAGAGCACCACGATGAGCAGGACGTAGCGCACGACCTTCTCGCGGGTGGACATGACACCCCAGACCGCGCGACGGCGCTTGCGTCCGCCTCGTCCGTCTCGTCCGTCTCGTCCGTCTCGTCCGTTCGGCCGGGAGGCCCGTCCCGCGTCCGTCGCGCCGGTCACGTCCGGCGTCGGGCTGGCTGCACCGCGCGCCCCGCCCAGGGCGGGTTCGGTGGTCGTCGTGTTCGTCACTTGTCCGCCTTGCTGTTCATCCGCGCGAGGGCGAGCATCGGGATCAGCGTCACGACGAAGAGCAGGAGGCTCAGGGCGGACGCGTAGCCGAGGTTGCCGGTGAAGCCGCGGGCGTACTGCTGGATGAGCATGACGAGCGAGTTGTCCTGCCCGCCGGGTCCACCGGTGCCGTTGGTGAGGATGTAGAGCTCGCTGAACACCCGGAGCGCGGAGACGCACACCAGGATCCCGACGAGCGTCATGGTGCCCCGGACCCCCGGCATGGTGACCGACCAGAACCGGCGCACCGACCCGGCGCCGTCGAGGGCGGCCGCTTCGTGCAGGTCCTTGCCGACGTTCCCGAGAGCCGCGAGGAAGATGATCATGTAGTAGCCGAGGCCCTTCCAGACCGTCAGGCTGATCGCGCTGAGGAGCAGCAGCCACCGGTCGGTCAGGAACGGGACGCTGCCCTGCACGACGCCGAGCGCCTGCGCCATCTCGTTGATGACGCCGCGGTCGTCGAGGATCCAGGTCCAGATGAGCCCGACGACCACGGCCGACGCGATGACCGGCGTGTAGAACGCCGTGCGGAAGAACGCGATCCCCGGCAGCTTCTGCTGGACGAGCACCGCGATGAGCAGCGGCAGCACGGTCAGCAGGGGCAGGCAGATCGCCATGTAGATGACGCTGTTGAGCAGCGCCTCCCACACCTGCGGATCGGCGAGCAGGGTCTCGAAGTTCTCGAGCCCGACCCACTGGCTCACGCCCCCCAGCGGGCTCGCGTTCGTGAACGACAGCCGGACGGTGTTGATCGACGGCCAGAGGCTGAACGCGACGAGCCAGACGAGGGCCGGCAGGACGAGCAGCCAGGGCGTGAACCAGCGGTTGGCGCGCATCAGCCGTTGGCCAGCAGGCTGTTCATCTTGGTCTGAGCCGTCTGCAGCGCCTTCTCCGGCGCGACCTGGCCCTTCATGGCGAGGGCGATCTGCTGGTCGAGGAAGTCCGTCATCGCGGAGTTCGCCTCGACCGGGTTGAGGACCTTCGCGGTCTTCAGGGCCTCGTTCGCCAGGACACGGGCCTCGCCGTTGACGGTGCCGTCGTCCTTCGAGAAGTACGGGTCGGACTGCGAAGACGTGGTCGACGGGAAGATGTTGACCTTGTGCGCGAACGCCTCTTGGTTCTCCGCGTTCGTCATGAACTTCGCGAACGCCTCGGCGGTGGCGAGGTGCTTCGACTTGGCCGACACCGACAGGCCCTGCACGTACAGCGGCGGGGTGTCGAGCGCCGGGCTGACCGTCACCTTGCCCTTGAGTGACGGGTTGTTCTTCTCGAAGTCGGCGAGCGAGGTCGCGCCGCCCGTGGTCCAGGCGACCTTCTGCTGCGTGAACAGCGTCGAGTTGCCGAGGTAGTCGCTGTTCAGCACGTTCGAGGGCATGTAGCCGTCCTGGTACGCGTCCTTGTAGCGCTCGATCAGGTCGGCGGCCTTCGACGAGTCGGCGAAGGTGAACTTCGTGCCGTCCGCGTTGAGGACCTTCACGCCGGCCAGGGTGAAGTCGCCGAGGCCGGGCTTCCGGCTCATCAGGTAGTCGGCCGGGCAGTTCTCGTGCATGGTCTTCGCCTGCGTGAACAGCTCGTCGGTGGTCTTCGGCGGGTTCTTCGCGTCGAGGCCGCACTTCGCGAACATCGTCGCGTTCCAGTAGTCGACGTCGGTGTTGAGGTACCAGGGGTAGCCGAACGTGCCGTCGACGCCCTTGTACTTGTAGGAATCGAGCGCGCCGGCGAGGTACGTGCTCGCGAGCTTCGTGTCGTCCTTCGCGACGTCCTGCAGGAACCCGCGCTTCGCGAGCGGCAGGGCGATGTCCGGCGGCAGGTTGATGACGTCGGGCAGCGAGTTCGACGACGCCTGGCTGAGCACCTTGTCGGCGTAGCCGTCGCCTGGCTGGTCCTGCAGCTTGACCTTCGCGTCGGGGTGGGCCTTCTCGAAGTCGGCGATCACCCCGTTCAGGTAGCCCGTGTACGTCGGCGTGAGCGCCCACGTCTGCAGCGTGATCGACCCGCTGATCTCCCCGCTGCCGGTGTCGGCCGCGTTGCCGCCGCTCGAGCAGCCGGTCAGGACGAGTGCCGTGGCGGCAGCTCCTGCGAGCAGCGCTGCGGCGCGGCTCCTCGTCGCACGTGTGGTGGTCCTCATGGCGTCTGACTCCCTCGTCATCCTGCGTGGTCATCGTGCTGAACCGGTTCAGTTCCTGTCCCTGAACCCGCTTGTGGCAGTGACTATGGAGGACTAAAACGCTATAGTCAAGCCCGTGGCCACGAACCGTCGAACGACGATCTCCGACATCGCCGCGCGTGCCGGCGTGTCCGTCAGCGCGGTCTCGTTCGCCCTCAACGACCGCCCCGGCGTGTCCGACGAGACCCGCGAACGCGTCCGCGCGATCGCTCGCGAACTCGACTGGCAACCGCACACCGCAGCGCGCGCCCTGGGCGGCGCGAAGGCTGGCTCGATCGGCTTCGTGCTGAACCGGCCGGCCCGCACGCTCGGCACCGAGTCGTTCTTCGGCGACCTGATCTCCGGCATCCAGCTCGGGCTCGCCGGCACCCACGTCGGGATGAACCTGCTCGTGGCACGCGACGCGGCCGAGGAACTCGAGACCTACCGGGCCTGGTGGCGCGGGCACCGGGTCGACGGCGTCGTCGTCATCGACCCGCGGCGCGACGACGACCGGCTCACCCTGCTCGCCGAACTCGGCATGCCCACGGTCGTCGTCGGCTCCCACCCCTCACCCGAGGGCTCCGCACCGAGCGTGTGGATCGACGACGGCGACGCGACCGACACGGTCCTGCGGTACCTGCACGCGCTCGGGCACCGGCGCATCGCGCACGTCGCCGGGCGCCCCGAGTTCGAGCACACCGCCATGCGGATCGGCCGCGTCCGGGCCTTCGCGGCGACCGAGGGGCTCACGGACGCCGTGTCGATCCCGACCGACTACTCGGCCGAGGCCGGCGCAAGTGCGACCCGGACCCTGCTGTCCCGCAGCAGCCGACCGACGGCGATCGTGTACGACAACGACGTCCTGGCGGTCGCCGGACTCGGGGTCGCGAGCGAGATGGGCGTCGCCGTGCCGACCGACGTCTCGATCGTGTCGTTCGACGACTCGGCGATGATCCAGCTCGTCCGGCCGTCCATCACCTCGCTGACCCGCGACACCGTGGAGCTCGGGCAGCGCGCGGCGACACTCCTGCGAGCGCAGATCGACGCCACTGCACCGCTGGCGTCACGGCCCGGACCACCACTGACCTTGAGCGTGCGGGAATCGACGGCGCGCGCGCAGCCCTGACCGCTCCCCGACACGCCGAGCGGCGCGTCGGCGTCCGTCCACGGCGCGCGGCGGACTTGACTCCCGTTCGAACACACGTTCGAATACCGTCGTGGGACGGCGTCGCGAGAACCGGTGGCAGCCCCCGGAGCACCCGGAGGTCGAACGTCCGCGCGCCTACTCGCTCTCAGAGGACGCCCGCGGGCCCGACGTCTGCCACGCCGTCACCCCCGTGCCGGTCTGGGCGTGGATCCAGTTCCCGACATTCCACGTCCGGGTGAAGGCCTTCGCGAAGAGCTGGACCCGCGATGCCGTCATGGTCGAGTGGGCCCAGTTCGGACAGCAGGCGGACGCGTGGGTGTGGCGGTCCGCCGTGAAGCACCGCACCCTGCGCGCCGACCAGGCGGAGCGCGCGATGCGGAGTCCGCAGAACGCAGCGCGTTGACTTCTGCTCGCACCCCGAGGATGGTTTGTCGAACACCGGTTCGGCAAGTAACTCACTGATCGAGGCATTCGTTCGAGTGTCGCTCCGGGACGAGGAGGCACCATGAAGAACACAGCGGTGCCGTCCTGGGTCGCCCACGTGCTCACCCCGCCCGAGGTCATCAGCGCCTACGTCGAGGCCCGGGTCAACGATCCGGCCCTGCTGTCGGGCGAGCACACGGAACCCACGTACGCCGACTTCCTCGGCGACGAGTAGACGGTCGTTCAGCGGCGTCGGCGGCGCGCGGACAGCGTGACGCCGACGCTCGCAGCGGTGACGCACACCAGCGCCACCGTCTCCAGCACGGACAGCCCCTCGCTGAGCACCACGAGACCGGCCAGCGCGGCGATCGCCGGGCCGAGACTCTGCAGCACGCCGAACACCCGCGTCGGCATCCGCCGCAGCGCCAGCATCTCGAGGGCGTAGGGCAGCACGCTCGACAGCACCGCGACCGCGCCGAAGACGAGCAGGAGCAGGGGTTCGCGGGCCACGCCGTCGACCGCGGACGGGAGCCCGAACGGCAGCGACACGAGCATCGCGACCACCATCGACACCACCAGGCCGTCGACACCCGGGATCGCGGCGCCGACGTGCCGGTTCATCACGATGTAGCCCGCCCAGCACGCCGCCGCGAGCACGGCCCAGACCACGCCGCCGACCTCGGTCACGGCGCTCGGACCGACCCCGAGCAGCACGACGCCGGCGAGCGCCAGGGCGGCCCAGAGCGCGTCCCGCCACCGCCGGGTGTGCACGAGGGACAGGGCGAGTGGACCGAGGAACTCGATCGTCACCGCGACCCCGATCGGGATGGTCGCGAAGGCCAGGTAGATGAAGACGTTCATCCCGCCGAGCGCCAGCCCGAGGCCGACCGCGCCGAGCCACTGCGCGCGGGTCCAGTGCCCGATGCGAGGACGGACGACCAGCGCGAGCACCACCGCGCCGATGACGAGCCGGAGCGTCGCGGCCCCGACCGCGCCGACGTCGTCGAAGTGGGTCTTCGCGATCGCGGCCCCGAGCTGGACGGACACCATCGCGGTGAGGGCGAGCAGCGGAGCCGGGATCCGGTCGGTACCGCGGGCCTGGTTCATCCGCGGGACCGGCTCATCCGAGGTAGGCGAGCACGGCGAGGACGCGGCGGTGGTCCTCGCCGGTGTCCTCGAGCGCGAGCTTGCCGAAGATGCTCGACACGTGCTTCTCGACGGCGCCGGTGCCGATGACGAGGGCGCGGGCGATGGCCGCGTTCGTGCGACCCTCGGCCATCAGGCCGAGCACGTCGCGTTCGCGCGGGGTGAGCGCGGCGAGTGGGTCGCGCCGTCGGCTCATCAGCTGCGTGACGACCTCGGGGTCGAGCACGGTGCCACCGGCCGCGATCCGACGAACGGCGTCGTCGATCTCCTCGAGCCGGGTGACGCGGTCCTTGAGCAGGTAGCCGATGCCCGTCGCACCGGCGGCGAGGACGTCTTCGGCGTAGGTGGCCTCGACGTACTGCGAGAGGAGCAGGACCCCGGTGCGCGGGGCGATCCGGCGGGTCTCGACGGCGGCGCGGACGCCTTCGTCGGTGAAGGTCGGCGGCATCCGGACGTCCATGACGACGACGTCGGGAGCGCCGTCCGGCAGCGTCGCGAGGAACGCACGGGCGTCCGCGTACTGGCCGATGACGTCGATGCCGGCTTCGTCGAGCACGCGGGCCAGGCCCTCGCGCAGCAGGACGGCGTCGTCGACGACGACGGCCCGGATGCGTGCTGCATCCGGGCCGTCTGTCATGCCGACCAGCCTAGTGGGAGCGCGGGCGCTCCCGTGGGGTCACGACCGCGGGTTCGCCGTCGTGGGGACGCCGTTCAGGGCGCCGAGCGGGATCCGCGCTGTTGCCTCGGTCGGGCCGCCCTCGGGGCTCGCGACGACCAGGTCGCCGTCGAGCGCGCGCATCCGGCCGATCAGGCCCTCGATACCGTGGCCCTGCTGGGGTCGTGCTCCGCCGCGGCCGTCGTCGGTCACGCTGACGGTCAGGTACCAGAGCCCGGAGGCGTCGACCACGAGGCCGAGGTACACCCCGGCGGTCGTGGCACCGGCGTGCTTCATGGTGTTCGTCAGGAGCTCACTCACCGTGAAGTACACGTTGCGCTGGATCTCCGTCGCGAGCTCGAGGCCCTCCGGCAGGCGGACGTCGAGGCCGACCGGGATCGGGGTGCGGGCGACGAGCGCTTCGAGGGCCGCCACGAGCCCGCGATCGAGCAGGATCGGCGGGGCGAACCCGCGGGACAGCGCACGCAGTTCGTCGAGGGCGTCCTGCGCGTGCTCGGAGGCCTCGCCGATCAGCTGCTTCGCCTTCTGCGGGTCCTTCTCGAACGCGCGTTCCGCTGCCGACAGGTCCATCCGGAGCCGCACCAGGCGCTGCTGGGGGCCGTCGTGCAGGTCGCGCTCGATCTGGCGCAGGGCCTGACCCTCGGCGGTCACGGCACCGGCACGGGAGGCTTGGAGTCCGGCGACGCGCTGCTCGAGCTGCTCGGCACGGAACCCGCCGAGCAGACCGAAGTCCACCCAGTAGTGCGCGATGACCGAGCCACGGGCCCAGAGCGGGAACAGCACGACCGAGGCGGCCATCGACAGCAACCCGAGGAACCCGAACCCGACGACGGAGGTCATGTCCCACCCGAAGTACTGCGCGCTCAGGCCGTTCGCGAACGCGACCACCGCGAGCCCGACGGGCCAGAGGAACCCGGCGAGCAGCAGGACGCCGGCACCCACGGTGAAGAGCGCGACGAGTGGGTACACGACCGCTGCGTGCAGGAGGTAGAGCCAGTAGTGCGGGTTGGCGACCGCGGAACCGGTGCGCGTCCACCAGTTCTGCTGCCAGCGGGGCGTCCAGTCCACCGGGCGGATCGGACGCCGGTCTGCCCATCCGATGCGGAGCTTCTCGAACTGTCCGAGCCACCGCGCCACGAACAGCGCGATGAAGAACATCAGCAGCACGAACGGGTTGAACAGGTCGCGGAAGCCGCCGCCGAAGATCGCCGCGGGGAACGCGAAGTAGAGCGTGCAGAGCAGCACCCCGGTCAGGGCCATGTAGCCGAAGTCGCGCGGCAGGCGCTTCCACGACTCGCGGTAAAACGCGCCGGCGGTCATGCCCGAGCCCGCACTGCCGCCCCGGCCGCCACCCGGCGCCGATCCGTTCGGCGGGGTCGCTCCCCACGACGCCGGCGGCGTCTGCTGGTCGTGCTGTCGCGGGTATTGCGGCATCGGCTTGGTGGCTCCAGGTGGGACGGAGTCGCCCAGCGGGACGGTCTGGGCCTGGTCGGGCGAGGGCGTGACGTCGTCCAGCGGGACGGTTCGCGCCTGGTCGAGGCGGTCGGTGTCGGTCATGACTCCAGCCTCGCGATCACGGGGCCGTTCCCCCATCCTGCCCCCTCCCCACCCCGGGTGGGGTTATCCCCCCTCTCCACAGATCTCCCGAGGCCGATCGTCGCGGGACGGCCCGCAGGACATGCTCGTGGTGATGGGCGACGCACTCCGAGCACTGATCGACGCCGTCGGCCTCGAGGTCGGCCCCGGCGAGGAGATCCGATCCGACGACGACCGCTGGACGCTCGATCTCGATCCGGACGGTACGCACGCCTGGGTCGCGACCCGGCACCGGCCGGTCTGGCTCCACCGCGACGACGCACTCGTGTTCATCGAGGCTGGTGGAGCCGCACTGGTCGAGCAGCACCCGACGACGTCGATCGGCTCCGACCCCGAGCGGCACGGTCCGCCTCGAACTGCTCCTTCGTACGACTTCCCGCACGAGGCCCTGTTCGCCGACACCGGCGTCGTCGTCGGATCGGCGACGCTGGGGCCACTCGCTGCCGAGGTCCTCGCGCTCCCGTCGATCGCCACCACCCAGCCCGCGGACTTCCCGTCGGCGGACGTCGTGCTGGCGCTGCGTCACGTCGGTCACCTCGACGGCGGCCGGTGGCACGGCGTGCAGCAGGATGCGCTCGCGCGACTCGTGGTCACGACCGTGCTCCACGACAACCCACCGCCCTCGCTGCGCGACAACAGCCTGGCGAGGGTCCTCGACCGGCTCTTCGACCCGGCGGGCGGGCACTCGACTGCGGACCTGCTCGACGGCGTCGGCATGTCTCCGCGCACCCTCGAGCGTCGGTGCACCGAGACCACGGGCTGCACGCCGGCCCAGCTCGGGCGGTGGTTCCGGAGCCTCGCTGTCCGGAGTGCACTCACCCGGGGTGACCGTCCCGCCGAGGTCGCTGCCCGCTTCGGCTTCAGCACCACCGCCTCCATGCGACGCGCGCTGCAGCGGGTCCGCGCACCGGAGACCGACCTCCCTCGGAGGTTCTGACGGTTCTGGTTCACGAATCCCGCGGTTCGCGAACCAGGACCGTCAGCCGCCCGGACAGAACATGCTTTCCCCGCCGCGCGGGCTGCGCGTAGTGTGCGGGCATGCAGAACATCACGGGTGTTCGGGTGGTCTCGGCCGCGGCGGTCGTCGCAGCGGTCGTGTTCGGGGCGCGCGGACTGGTCGGGACGATCTGGCTCGCGCCGTGGGACCTGCCGAACGGGCTGCTCCTCGTCGCCACGGCGCTCGCCGGGCTGGCGGGTGCGGTCGTGCTCGTCGCCGCGGTGCGCGCTCGGGACCGTCGGGCGCTCGCGTTCGCGGTGTCCGTCCTGGCGTTCGCGCTCCTGTGGCCCGCGCCGGGCTGGGCCACCGCGGTGCTCGTCGTCGTCGCGCAGGGTGCACTCGTGGCGTTCGGCGTGCTGACCGTCCGGAACGAGGACGGCGTGCAGCGGGCCTTCGGCTGGGTCGTCACCGTGGCGGCGTCGCTGTGGTTCGTCACCGCGCTGCTGTCGAACGCGGCGCTCCTCACGGCGCTGCCGCAGGAGGCACTCGGCATCGCGTTCTCCGTCCCGGGGCTGCTGCAGACCGTGGCCTACCTGGCGGCGGCGGTGCTCGTCGCGGTCCCGCTCCTGCGTCCGGTGGGCCGGGGCGTGAACGCGCTCTGGGCCTCGGCCGAGGTGCGCTGACTCCGCAACGACGCTGAGACCGCAGGGCCGCTGAGCCAGCGAGTGCCCCTCAGCCGGCCCGTGCCGCCAGGCGCTCGGATCGGCGCACTGCCTGCTCGTCCGGGTCCGGCACAGGCGCGGCTTGGATGAGTCGACGCGTGTAGGGGTCCTTCGGCGACCGGAGGATGGCGTCGCGACTCCCCTGCTCGGCGACCTTCCCGCCGTGCAGCACGACGACCCGGTCGCACAGCGTGTCGACCACGGCCAGGTCGTGGGTGACGAACAGGCACGCGAAGCCGAGGCGTTGCTGCAGCTCACGGAAGACGTCGAGCACCCGCGCCTGCACCGAGACGTCGAGGGCGCTCGTCGGCTCGTCGGCGATGAGCAGTGCGGGGTCGAGTGCGACGGCGCGGGCGATCGCGACGCGCTGCCGTTGGCCGCCGGAGAGCTCGTGCGGGAAGCGCTCGCGGTACCCGCCGTCCAGGCCGACGTCGGCGAGCAGCCGGTCCACCCGTTCGTCGATCTGGGCCGACGGCAGGCGCAGGATCTGCCGGAGCGGCTCGGCGACGGTCTGTCCGACCGTGTAGCGCGGGTTGAGCGACCGGAGCGGGTTCTGGAAGACCACGCCGACGTGTCGCCGCATCTCCCGGCGAGCTGCTCGCCGGGCGACTGCCACGTCGGTGCCCTCGACGACGACCGAACCGGACGTGATCGGTGCGAGCCCCACGGCGGCGCGGCCGATGGTGGTCTTGCCGCTGCCGGACTCGCCCACGAGTCCGACGATCTCACCGCGACCGACCGTGAACGACACGTCGTCGACCGCGCGGAACCGCCCGCGCAGTGCACCGCCGTACTCGACCACGAGGTGCCGGACTTCGAGGACGATCGATGGAGCCTCCGTGACGGGGTCGACCCGCGCCTCCCGGCCGACCTCGGTGCCCATGCGTGGGACCGCAGCGAGCAGGTCACGGGTGTAGTCGGCGGACGGTGCGGCGAAGACCGCGGCGACGGTGCCCGTCTCGACGACGCGACCGCGGCGCATGACGACCACGCGGTCGGCGATGTCGGCGACGACGCCCATGTCGTGGGTGATGAGGAGGATCGCGGTGCCGGTGCGTTCGCGCAGCGCACGCAGGACGTCGAGCACCTCGGCCTGCACCGTGACGTCGAGTGCGGTCGTCGGCTCGTCGGCGATGAGCAGGTCGGGGTCGGCGGCGAGCGCCATCGCGATCATCACCCGCTGCGCCTGTCCGCCGGAGAGCTCGTGCGGGTACTGGCCGAGCCGGCGTTCGGGTTCCGGCACCTCGACGGCACGCAGGAGTTCGAGCGAACGGTGCCGGACGGCGGCGCGGTCGTGCGAGGCGTCGGCGCGGCGGACGGCCTCGGCCAGCTGGAACCCGACCGTGAACACCGGGTTGAGCGCGGCCGACGGGTCCTGGAAGATCATCGACACGCTGCGGCCGCGGACCCCGCGCAGGGTGCGTTCGTCGGTGCCGAGCACCTCGAGGTCGCCGAGCCGGATGCTGCCGGAGGAGCGCGCGCCGTCCGGCGCGATCCCCATCGCCGTCATCGCGGTCATGCTCTTGCCGGATCCGGACTCCCCGACGACGGCGACGACCTCGCCGCGGCCGACGGTGAACGAGGCGTCGTCGACCGCGCGGACCTCGGCGCCGTCGACGTCGAAGGTCACGGACAGGTGGTCGACGGTCAGGACGTCGGTCATGGGGTCTCCGAGCGGTCGGTGCGGTCGCGGGCGGCCTTGAACGCCTCCCAGTCCTCGAGCATCTTGTGGTGGTGGCCCTGCAACCACTGCATGTAGTCGCGGCCGTTGAGCAGGCGCTCGCGGACCTCGGCGTCGACGTCGCCCGCCCCGGTGCGGCCGGCGTGCTCGACCACCGCCAGGCCGTGTCCGATGATGTCGCGCTGCCGGTCGAGGTACTTCCGTTCCCCGGCGAGCCAGGAGCCCCAGACGTCGGCCTCGGCGCGGAAGTAGTGGCTGCGCTCGCCGGCGACGATCTGCCGCTTCACGAACCCGGAGTCGACGAGCCGGCGCGTCGCCATCGAGACCGAACCCGAGCTGGCGCCGAGCGCGCGTTGGAGATCGGCGGACGACGAGTGCGGCGCGCGGGTCATCATGAGGTAGCCGAGCACGCGGGCGTCGGTGAGCGCCATGCCCGCACCGTCGTTGAGCATGAGGGCGAACTCCTCGACGAACGCCTGACGCTCGGGTTCGAGCACGACGTCGTCGTGCCCGACACCGTCGTCGTGCCCGACACCGACGCCCCGACCGTCGACGTCGCTCACGGTGCCAGCCCTGCCGCGACCTCGGGCGACTCGGTCGGGATCGCCCACGGTTCCTCGGTCATGCCACCGCCGGCGCGGATCGACCGGACGGTACCGTCGGCGTCGCGCGTGAAGGTGATGTCCTCGTCGACCGAGCCGAAGCGGTTGCCGTGCGTCATCCGGAGCGTGTCCGCGTCGACGACCTCGAGCCGGGTCGGGGTGTCGAGCGGTTCGGGTCCGGACGGGTCGACCTCGACGAGCCGGTCGCCGATGCGGGCGATGTCGCTGACGCCCCACGGGTTGGCGAAGCGTCCGGTGTACGCGGCGGTGTCGACGTCGTCGGGCACGGTGGTGCCCGGCGCGGACGTGTCCGCCGCGGCGTCGAGCATCTGCACGACGGCGGTGGCGATGAGGGTGGCGGGCCCGGCGGCGGCGCTCGTCATGACGGACACGACGAGTCCGGATGCCGGGTCGAACAGCGACTGCGTGATGTGCCCGGGGAACCCGCCCGAGTGGCCGCGGACGTCGCGCCCTCCGATGCGGTCGACGATGAACCCGGCGCCGTAGCCGCGGGCGGCCGGGTCGTCGGTGGCGCTCCAGGCCTTGCGCTGCGCGAGTCGCTTCGAGTGGTCGTCGAGCAGGCTGCCGGCCCCGATGACGTGCTGCGAGAAGTACTTGACCAGGTCGGAGGCGGTGCCGTGGAACCCGGTGGCGGCGGCCATGGCGTGGGTGTCCACGTGGTCGATGCGCTGCCGCTGCCGCGCGGTGTGGAACCCGGTGTACCCGACCACGAAGTCGTCGGCGCGCGTGGGGTCCCAGTCGGGGCCGGTGTTCCGCAGGCCCAGGGGTTCGGTGATCGACTCGCGGACGAAGTCGTTGTAGGACTGCCCGGAGACCGCGGCGATGACGAGCCCGAGCAGCGAGTAGCCGAGGTTCGAGTAGTTGAACGACGATCCGGTGGGGACCTTCTGCCCGCGGTCGAGCACGAGTGCCAGCAGCTCCTGCTCGTCGGGGAACGGGCGCAGGAGCGACCAGTAGTCGCCGTCGTGGCCGTCGCGGATGACCCCGGCGCCCATCTCCATGAGCTCACGGATCGTGGCGTCGGCGAGCGGGGAGCCGCCGTCGACCAGCGCCGGGATGTACGTGCCGACGGTGTCGTCGAGCCGGAGCGACCCGCGCTCGGCGAGCTGGAGCAGTGCCGTCGCGGTGAAGGTCTTCGAGTGCGAGGCGATGCGGAACAGGTCGGTGGTGGTCAGGCGGCGCCCGGCCTCGACGTCGGCGTAGCCCCAGGCCTCGTCGAACAGCACCTCGCCGCCGAACCCGATGGCGACCTGCACGCCCGGCACCCGCAGCTGCCAGACCTTGTACGACACCCACTCGTGGATGTAGGGCAGGGTCTTCCGGTACGCGGAGAGGGTGTCGGTCACGGTGGTCCTTTCGAAGGGCGGTGGTTCGAGTCTGGCGCGTCGGTCGCGACGGTGCCCACCGCGACGCGGCGTGCACCGTGCAGGTCAGCGCCGACGCGGGTCGAGCGCGGCGCGCAGCGTGTCGCCGAGCGCGATGACGGAGAGCACCGTGACGGCGAGGAACGCCGCGGGTGCGATGAGCATGTGCGGGGCGCGGAGGAACTGCGACGTCGCGGCGGAGAGCTGCAGCCCCCACGAGATCGCCGGGCTCTCGAGCCCGATGCCGAGGTAGGTCAGCGACGACTCGGACACGATGACGCCGCCGACGGTGATGGTCGCGAGCACGAGCAGCGGCGAGATCGACGACGGCAGCACGTACCGGGTGGTGATCCGCCAGGTGGACAGCCCCATCGTGCGGGCGGCGAGCACGAACTCGGCGTTCCGCACGCTGCGGACGCTCGACCGCACGAGCCGGGCCATCGTCGGCCACCCGAACAGCGCGAGCACGAGCGACACCGTCAGCACGGACCGCTCCCCCACGCTGTTGAGCACCACGACGGCGCCGAGCAGGAACGGGAAGCCGAGGAACACGTCGGTCAGGCGGGCGAGCACGGCGTCGACCCAGCCGCCGACCATGCCGGCGATCGTCCCGACGACGACGGCGACCATGCCGGCGAGCACGGTGGTGAGCACTGCGACGGCGATCGACGACCGGGTGCCGTACACGACGTTGGCGTACACGTCGCAGCCCTGCAGGTCGAAGCCGAACGGGTGCCCGCTGGTCGGCGAGGCGCCGCTCTGCCCGAGGTCGCACACCCGGGGGTCGCCGTGGCCGAACAGTCCGGCGAACAGCTGCGGGAACGACGCGATGAGCAGCACGACGACCAGGACCGATGCCGGCACCCAGAAGCCCGGGGTGCGGGCCGCGGCCAGCAGGGGTCGTCGTCGGCCGCCGACGACGGGTTCGACGGTGGCACTGAGCGCTGAGGTGGTCATGCGGCTGCTCCGGTCCGGACGCGGGGGTCGAGGGCGGCGTGCAGCAGGTCGACGAGCACGCTCGTGACGAGGAACACCAGGATGAGCGCGGTCGAGATGCCGACGACGACGGCGCCCTCGTGCGACCGGATGCCCTGGAACAGAAGGTTCCCGACGCCGGGCAGGTTGAAGATGCCCTCGATGATCACGGTGCCGCCCATCAGGTACCCGAGGTCGGTCGCGAGGTAGGTGGCGGTGGGGATGAGCGAGTTCCGCATCACGTGCACGCCGACGATCCGACCGGGCGCGAGCCCCTTGGCCCGTGCGGTCCGGACGTAGTCGGCGTCGAGCGTCTCGATCATCGAGGTGCGGGTGAGCCGGGACACCGCTGCGAGGCCGAAGAGCGCGATGACGAACGCCGGCAGGATGTACGCCGTCGGCCAGCCTGCGGTGACGCCGGCGACCGGGAACCAGTGCAGTCGCACCGAGAACACGAGCTGCAGGGCGACGCCGAGGACGAACACGGGGATCGCACCGACGACGATGGTGCCGACCAGGACCGTCTTGTCGAGGGCGGTCCCGCGCTTCAGGGCGGAGAGCACCCCGAGCCCGATGCCCAGGACGATCTCGAGGGCCCACGCGGTGAGCGCCAGGGTGATCGTGACGGGCCACCGCGAGGCCATCTGCTCGCCGACGGACTGCCCGTTGAAGTCGGTGCCGAAGTCGCCGCGGAACAGCCCGCCGACGTACTGCACGTACTGCAGCCAGAGCGGCTGGTCCAGGTGGTACTCGGCCCGGAGCGTGCGGACGACCGCGTCGCTGAGCGGCCGGTCGCCGCCGAGCGCCCGGATCGGGTCACCGGGCAGCGCGAACGTCATCGCGTAGATGAGGAACGTCACCCCGAGGAACACGATGGCCAGGCCGCCGAGCCGGCGACCGACGGCGAGCGTCGGACGCATCACGCGCCTCCCGACACGGCCGCCGACACCGGACGGGAGGCACGGGTCGGGTCCGCCACGTGCGCCGCGCAGGCGAGGATCGCCCCGTACTGCACCCCCACCAGTTTCCGCACCGGGATCGGGTCCGCCTCGGTGGCCGCGTCGGCCTGCCAGTGCGCGTAGCGCTCCGCCAGGCGGTCGCGCAGGCGCCGGAGCGGCGCGGACGCCGTACCGGCGGTGGTCTCCGCCTCGAACGCCCGGAGCAGCATGCCGCCGTAGCGCAGCCGGAAGCAGCGGACCAGGTCCTCGCAGCCGAAGCGCTCCGCGACGGTGGCCCGCCGGTCGACCGGCTCGCGGTCGGCCCGGCGGCGGTCGGTGTCCGCCGTGCCGACGAGCATCGGCACGAAGGCCCGCGACGCCTCGAGGAACGGCGACTCGATCGACAGCATCGGCGACGCCTCGTCGAGCAGCTGCTGGAGTTCCTCGCCCGAGGCGCCGAGCTCGGCGGAGCAGCGCCGCAGCAGGTCGGCGTACGACTCGTCGGTCGGACGCTGGTCGTCGGCGTCCGGGTGGCTCCAGTACGGCAGTTCGGCCACCATGCACAGTGCTCCGTGCCGCATCGCCCACGCCGCGCTCGACGCACCGTGGATGTGCTCGCCCGGGTCGACCCCGAGTCCTTCGAGGTAGTCGTACGCGGTCTCGATCCCGTCCATCGCGAACACTGCGGGGGCGAGTTCGCGCAGGAACGGTGACTCGGGCTCCCCGGTGTCGAGCGGCAGCCCGAGCGCGGCGGGGATCGCGTGCAGGGTGTCGACGACGTCGGGCAGGTCCTCGGACAGGTAGTAGTAGACCCCGCCCATCTCGCCGTTGTGCAGCGACACCAGCAGGTCCGGCTCGGTGTCGTCGATGAGCCGCATGAACGCGAGCGTCTCCGGCAGCACCTGGTCGAAGTACACCGACTTGTGGCTGTTCGGGAACGTCCACTCCACCTGGCTGTCCGGTGCCGGGCGGTAGAAGTGCCGCGAGTAGAACACCCGGTCGTGCGGGTCGTGGAACCACGCCTCGTTGAGCCGCATGCCGTCCGGGTCGATCGTCGGGACGATGTGCCAGGTGACGTCGAGCGCACGGGCGTCGTCGTCGGTGAGCACCGTCTCGGCGAGGTGCAGGGCCGTCCACGAACCGATCGGTTCGTTCGGGTGCACGCCGCCGACCACGACGGCGGCGTGCGACCCGGTGCCGATCCGGTAGGAGTGCAGTGGTTCGCCGAGGCGGCTGGTGCCGATCCGGGTGACCGTGACCTGGTCCGGGTGGGACGCTGCGAGCGCGTCGAACCGGGCGTGCAGGTCGTCGACGAGCGGGAAGCCGTCGTGGTCGGGGACCTCGGCCGCCAGGCGGAGGATGGTGCGCTGGTCCATGTGGTGGTGCCCTACTTCACGGCGATCTGCGCGACGACCGGGCTGCCGGCGACCGCGGGGAGCTTCGTGACCTTGTCGCTCGTGACGTACGAGTACTTGTCGAAGAAGGTCGGCACGACGGGGAAGTCCTCGAGCACGGCCTCCTGCGTCTTCGTGTAGTACTCGTTCGCCTCGTCCTGCGAGCCGGCCGAGTCCGCCTTCGCCAGCAGCGCGTCGACGGTGTCGGACTGGTAGTACCCGGTGCAGGGCGAGCAGCCGCCGGCCAGGGTGAACAGGGCGCGGAGGGTGTTCTGCTGGCTGATGTACAGCGCACCCCAGTGACCGAAGTGCGGGCCGGCGACCTTCTTGTCCGTCAGCTCGGAGTAGTACGAGGCCCAGTCGGTGGTGGCCTTCGCGACGGTGTCGACGCCCAGGTTCTGCCGGATCTGGTTGGCGTACGCCTCGTAGAGCGAGTCGAGGCCGCTGCCGCCGGGGTAGACGAGCGTGATCGTGCCGTCGAAGCCGCCGGACTTCGCCAGGAGCTTCTTGGCCGCGGCGGGGTCGAACTCGCACGCGTCGCCGCAGATGCCTTCTTCGGTGCCGGACATCGACGGGGGCGTGAGTGCGGTGGCGGGTTCGTACAGGCCGCCGTAGATGGCCGTGTTCACCTCGTCGCGGTCGATCGACATCGAGATCGCGCGACGGACGTCGGGGTCGGAGTACCGGTCGTCCCAGAGCGGGAAGCCGAGGTAGTCGATGCCCGGGGCGTCGAAGGAGTGCAGGCGGTCACCGAAGTCGGCCTTCGCGCTCGTCATCTTGTCGGTCGGCAGGAACAGCACGTCGGCGTTGCCCGCGAGGACGTCGGTGTAGGCGGTGTTCATGTCGGAGTAGCTCCGGAACGTGACGTCCTTCGTGACCGGCTTCGTGCCCTCGTAGTCCTTCCACGCGGTGACGGTGAACTCCTTGTCCGCCTTCCACGCCGACTGCATCTCGTAAGGGCCGTTCCCGATCGGCTTCTCGTCGTACGCCTTCAGGTCCTCGTAGGCGGCCGACGGCATCGGGTAGAACGCCGTCTGGGCCTGGCTGAGCTGCAGCGGGAACTGGCTGTCGGCGTGGGTGAGCGTCACCGTGAAGGTGTCCTTGCCGGTGACCTGCAGCCCCGACATCTCCTTCGTCTTCGGGGTGCCCTTCGCCGGGTTGAGGTCGGTGTACCCGACGATCGCGGCGAGCTGCCCGCTGTTCTCCCACGCGTTGGGACCGTAGGCGACGTGGTTCCAGGCCTTCACGTAGCTCTCCGGGGTGACGGCCTCGCCGTTCTGGAACGTCCAGCCGTCCCGGAGGGTGATGGTCCACGTGGTGGCGTCGTCGCTCTCGACGCTCTTCGCGGCGACGTCGTGGAGCTCGCCCTTCGCGTCGGTCTGCGTCAGCGGCGCGAACAGGCTCTGCACCTGGTCGAACGCGACGGTCTGTCGTCCGGGCGTCAGGTGGTCGGGCTCGCCGGTGGCGTACACCAGGCTCGATCCGCCGGCGGAGTCGGCCGTGCCGCTCGCCGAACAGCCGGTCACCACGAGCGCCAGTGTGGCTGCCGTGGCCAGGGCGGCGATGGTCCTGCGTCGCATGGGGGTCTCCTCGGGTCGTCGTTGATGAGTGAAGCTAGGCCTGTTCGAGCACCCGGCACAATGCTTCTTTCAATGAACTCTGAAACTTTTACCGTTCTGAAACACTCGCGAAACGACAGGTGTCGCGCTCGACCGGGGCCGTGTGCCACGCTCGGACCATGCGGCACACACCCCACTTCCTGATGACGGACGTCGACGAGGTCAAGCGCCTCGTCGCCGGCAACCCGTGGGCCACGATCGTGTCGCACACCGACGCCGGGATCGTCGCGTCGCACTACCCGTTCCTGCTCGAGACACCCGGGCCGGACGACGACCCCGACCAGGTCGTCCTCGTCTCGCACGTCGGCCGCCCCGACGAAGTCGCGCACGAACTCGGCCGCCACGAGGTCCTGGTCGTGGTGCAGGGTCCGCACGGCTACGTCTCCCCCGCCTGGTACCCACCCGAGCAGTTCGTGCCGACCTGGAACCACGTCACCGCCCACCTGTGGGGCACGCCGGAGCTGCTGTCCGACGACGAGAACTTCCGGGTACTCGGCGAGCTCGTCGACCACTTCGAGCGCGTCATGCCCGAGCCGGTGTCCCTCGAGATCGACGAGGAGACCGCACGCCGGATGGCGAAGGGCACCGTGGGCATCCGCATCCGGGTCACCCGGTTCGACGCCCGCGCGAAGCTCTCCCAGAACAAGGCACCCGAGGTCGTCGACCGGATCATCGCCGGCCTGCGCGGCGACGGCCCCTACGCGTCGCCGGCGCTCGCCGACGAGATGGAGCGGGTCCGGTCCGTCGGGTCCACGACGGACAGCCGGGAGGCGCGATGAGCGAGATCCTGCTCCGCACCGTCCGCAGGGTGGGCACCTCCGGGGCCCCTGCCGACGTCCGCATCGCCGACGGCCTGGTCACCGGGATCGCGCCTGCCGGCACGCTCGACCCCGCCGGTCCCGACACCGAGGTCGTCGAGGCGGCCGGCGCCTGGCTCGGCCCCGGCCTCCGCGACCACCACACGCACTTCGACCAGTGGGCCCTCGTGCGCCGCCGCGTCGACGTCTCCGGCTGCGACTCCGCGGAGTCGACCGCCGACCTCCTCGCCGCGGTCGCGCGGACCGGGGTGCCGGACCGCGTGCTGATCGGACACGGCTACCGCGACGGGTTGTGGCCGACCCCCGCACGACGCGAGCTGCTCGACCAGGCCGCACCGGGCCTCCCGGCCGTCGTCATCAGCGGTGACCTGCACGCGGTCTGGTGCAACGCCCTCGCGCTCGCGCACTTCTCCGCACGCGTCGGCCGCTCGCTCGAGGCGGGTGACGACGGGATCCTGCGCGAGCAGGACGCCTTCGACGTGACCGGTGCGCTCTCGCAGGTGCCGGACGACCTGCTCGACGGGTACGTCGCCGACGCCGTGGAGGCCGCTGCCGCGCGCGGTGTGACGGGCATCGTCGACCTCGAGATGCGCTTCGGCCTCGACCGCTGGACGCGCCGGATCCACGCCGGCACCGACGCGCTCCGGGTGTCGTCCGGCGTCTACCCGGCGGAACTCGACGCCGTGATCGACCGCGGACTCCGCACCGGCGACGTCGTCGACCGGACCCGCGGCCTGCTCACGATGGGGCCGTTCAAGGTCGTCACCGACGGCTCGCTCGGCACCCGGACCGCGGCCATGGCCGACGGCTCCGGCGTACTGGCGTGGGAGTTCGACGACCTCGTCGCGATCACCCGCCGAGCCGTCGACGCCGGACTCGTCCCCGCGATCCACGCCATCGGCGACCGGGCGAACACCCTCGCGCTCGACGTCTTCGAAGCCGTCGGCGCCCGCGGCACCATCGAGCACGCGCAACTGCTCGTCGACACCGACGTCGACCGGTTCGCCAGGCTCGGGGTGGCCGCCTCGGTGCAGCCCGAGCACGCCATGGACGACCGCGACATCGCCGACCGGCACTGGGCGGGCCGCACCGACCGCGCCTTCGCGTTCGCGTCGCTCGCCCGAGCCGGAGCGCGCCTGCTGCTCGGTTCGGACGCCCCCGTCGCGCCGCTCGACCCGTGGATCTCGATGGCCGCGGCCGTGGGACGCGACCGGGACGGCCGCGACCCGTGGCACCCCGCCGAACGACTCTCGGCGCTCGCCGCGTGGCAGGGGTCCACGGACGGTCGGGTCAGCGTCGCGGTCGGCGACGTCGCGGACCTGGTGCTCGTCGAGTCGGACCCGCTGGCGGCGTCGTCGTCCTCGTTGCGGTCGATGCGGGTGCTCGCGACCGCGATCGCCGGACGGTTCACGTACTCAGAGCTCTGAAGCGCGCTACTTCTGGTCCTTCGGGCACCAGTAGAGCTTCCGACCGGCCATGTCGGCCACCCGGATCTCGGTGCCGCACACCCGGCAGGGCTCACCCTGGCGGTGGTAGACCCAGTGCCGGTCCTTGCGCGACCGCTGCGCCTTCTTGTACTCGGCGTCGGACAGGCCGTCCATCGTCATCATCAGGCCGTCGCGGACGCCGTCGTGCAGCAGCTTCGACCAGTCCGCCCACAGCGCCTTCGCCTGCTTGACGGTGATCTTCTTGCCGACCTTGTACGGGTCGATGCGCTGCCGGAACAGCAGTTCGGCCCGGTAGATGTTGCCGATGCCGCTCACCACGGACTGGTCCATGAGCAGCTGGCCGATGGCGACGTTCCGCTTCCGGACGTTGTCCACGAACGTCTTCTCGGCCTCGGGACCGTCGTCGTTCATCGGGTCGGGGCCGAGCTTGTCCAGGGCACGCTGCACCTCGGCCGGGGTCTCCACCACGCAGGCCGTCGGGCCGCGCAGGTCGGCGACGGTGTCCTCGGTCAGGATGCGGACGCGCACCTGGCCGACGGGGTCCGGCGGGAAGGACTCGATCGGGTCCTCGACCTTCTCCTGCTCGGCCATCCGGTACCGCGCCAGGCGGGGAGCACCGATGGAGGTGAGCGATTCCTCGCCGTCGTCGTCGGCGGACAGCGCCGTGGCGGTCGACAGGTCGCCGGCGAAGTCCCACGCGCCGTAGAGCCCGAGGTGGACGCGCAGGAACAGATCACCCTCGAACTCGAGGAACATCTGCTTCGCCACCGCCCGGGCAGCGATCATCCGCTTGCCGTCGAGCTGCGCGGCCCCGGCGGCGAACCGCCCCTGCGGACTGGACACCTCGCAGCGCTTGCCGACGAAGTGCCGGGTGAACTGGTTGGCGATTCGGTGGACGGAGTGACCCTCGGGCATGGGACCTGTCTACTCGGCGGAGCCGTCGATCTGCTTGCCGGCGATGTGCCCCGTCTGCTCGTACTCGGCCAGCTGCGCGATGCGGCGTGCGTGACGCTCCTCGCCCGAGAACGGCTCGGCGATGAACAGGTCGACGAAGCGGATCGCTTCGTCCTCGGTGTGCTGGCGGGCACCGATCGAGATGACGTTGGCGTCGTTGTGCTGGCGTGCGAGGAGTGCGGTCGACTCGTTCCAGACGAGCGCTGCGCGGACACCCTCGACCTTGTTCGCGGCGATCTGCTCACCGTTGCCGGAGCCGCCGAACACGACGCCGAGCGCCTGGACGCCGGCCCGCTGGTCCTGCACCACGGCGTGCGCGGCGTTGATGCAGAACGAGGGGTAGTCGTCGAGCGCGTCGTACTCGGTCGGTCCGTGGTCCACGACCTCGTGACCGGCTTCGGTCAGGTGCGTTGCGAGGGTCTGGTTGAACTCGAGGCCGGCGTGGTCCGTTCCGAGGTGGATGCGCATGGAACCGATCCTATTCCTGCGACTACTGCCCCCGGACCACCACGACGACGTACCGCGTGGGCCCCTCGCCCGGGTTCCGGTAGACCACGTCGGCGGGGTCACCGAGCTCGATCCGGTCCCCCGCGGCGAGCCGCGTCGGCTCGCCGCCGACGACGAGCTCGAGCACGCCGTCGACCACCCAGATGCAGTGCCGCAGGAACGCGTAGGCGGACGCCGGGTAGGCCACTTCGCGGCCGGCCGGGAGGCGCACCTCGGTGACGTCCGCGGGGAACGCCGCGCTCGAGACCGGACGGCGGCGGTACCCGGTGTCGGGATCGGTCCAGGACTCCGCGGTCGCGCCGCGTTGGATGCCACGTGCGTCGTCGGGGTCGGTCGCCCTGGGCACCTCGTGCTCGAGGGCTTCGTCGAGGAGCTGCGAGATCGTCAGGCCGAAGGCGCCGGAGAGCCGGCCGAGGATCGTCGCGGTGGGGCTCGACACCCCGCGCTCGACGCGGTTGATCATCGCGCGGGAGACACCGGACTCCTCGGCGAGCTCGGTGAGGCTCCACTTCCGTTCGGTGCGCAGGCGCTGGAGGCGCTCGCCGAGGGCCCGTTCCGCGAGACCCGGCTCGTCGTCTACGATGTGAGACATGACGACAGCATATGCGACGAACGGGGCGGATCCGGTCGTGGTGCGCGATTGCGGACCCCGCGACCTCGACGTCGTGCACGCCCTGCACGTCGACGCCGTGCTGCACTCCACCGCCATCTGGCAGGAGACCCCGCACCCCCGCGCGTACTTCGACGACTGGCTGGCCGAGCGGCAGGGCGACGGGTACCCGGTGCTCGTCGCCGAGGTCGACGGCACCGTGGCCGGGTACGCCACGTACTCCCAGTGGCGGCCGCACCACGGGTACCGGCTGACCGTCGAGCACAGCGTCTACGTGGTCGAGTCGTTCCGCGGTCGGGGCATCGCCTCGACCCTGATGCGGTCGCTCGTCGAGCGCGCGACCGCCGAGGGCCGGCACGTCATGATGGCCGGGATCTGCAGCACGAACACCGGGTCGATCGCGCTGCACGAGAAGCTCGGGTTCAGCACGGTCGCGGTCGTGCCCGAGGTCGGACGCAAGTTCGACCGCTGGCTGGACCTGACGCTCATGCGCCTGCCACTCGCCTGACGCGAGCCGAAGGGCGGGGGCGAGCCGCGCCTCCCGTCCGCTTGCCGGAGCGTCAGGCGGTGGTGTCGAAGATCGGGCCGACGGTGCGCGAGCGCTTGAGCTCGAAGAAGCCGGGGTACTTCGCCACGGCGACGACGCCGTCCCACAGGTCGAGCGCTTCCTGGCCCTTGGGTGCCGGGGAGATGACCGGGCCGAAGAACGCGGTGCCGGCGACGGCGATGACGGGCGTGCCGACGTCCTGTCCGACGCGGTCGATGCCGTCCTGGTGGCTGACGCGCACGGCGGCGTCGACCTCGTCCGTCCAGGCGTACTCGAGCAGGTCGGCGTCGAGGCCGAGCTCCGCGAGCACGGCGGGGACCACCTGGTCGGGGTCCTGCTCCTGGCGGTGGTGGATGTGCTCACCGAGGGCGTCGTAGAGCGGCTTGACGATGTCCTGGCCGAGCCGGAGCCGCGCCGCCGTGACGATGCGCGGGTAGAGCTGCCCCTTGTGGATGCGCTCGCGGTACTCGTCGGGGATGTCCTGGTCCTCGTTCAGGACGAACAGGCTCATCACCTTCCACGTGACGTCGAGGTCGCGGTGCTCGGCGACCTCGCCCACCCAGCGGCTCGTCATCCAGGCCCAGGGGCAGTTCGGGTCGAACCAGAACTCCACGGTGGTGCGTTCGGTCGTGTGTTCCTTCGTGTGTTCCGTCGTGTGTTCCGTCGTCTTGTCCACAGTCGTCTCGCTCACGCTCCGAGCGTACGCGGCGTCGCTAGGCTGGGGATGACCGTCCCGCCGGTGCACGACGCCGTGCCGGGACTCCCCCTCGCGGACCACGATCGTCCGCGTCCTCAGCGAAGATGGAGCGTTGCGTGCCCGGAGAGAACCTCACCAGAACCGAAGCCCAGGAACGTGCCGGCATCGTCAGCGTGCAGACGTACGACGTCGAGCTCGACCTGACCCGCGGCGCCGAGACGTTCGGCAGCACCACCCGCGTGCGCTTCACCGCGACCGCCGGTGCGTCCACGTTCATCGACGCGATCACGAAGACCGTGCACTCCGTCACCCTGAACGGCACGGCGCTCGACGTCGCCGCGGTGAACGACGGCGTCCGCATCCAGCTCGACGACCTGCAGGAGCAGAACGAGCTCGTGGTCGTCAGCGACGCGCTGTACACGAACACCGGCGAAGGCCTGCACCGCTTCGTCGACCCCGTGGACGACGAGGTGTACCTGTACTCCCAGTTCGAGGTCCCCGACTCGCGCCGCATGTTCGCGGTGTTCGAGCAGCCCGACCTCAAGGCACAGTTCTCCTTCACCGTGACGGCGCCGTCACGGTGGCAGGTCGTGTCGAACTCCCCGACGCCCGAGCCCCACGTCGACGGTGAGAACGCGACCTGGGCCTTCCCGCCCACCGCGACCATCTCGAGCTACATCACCGCGCTCATCGCCGGCCCGTACGAGGTCGTCCGCGACGAACTCACGAGCAGCGACGGCCGGACCATCCCGCTCGGCGTCTTCGCGCGCAAGTCGCTGGCCGAGTACCTCGACCCCGAGTACGTGTTCGAGACCACGAAGAAGGGCTTCGCCTACTACGAGGAGAAGTTCGACGTCCCGTACCCGTTCGAGAAGTACGACCAGCTCTTCGTGCCGGAGTTCAACGCCGGCGCGATGGAGAACGCGGGCGCGGTCACGTTCACCGAGACCTACGTCTTCCGCTCGAAGGTGACCGACGCCATCAAGGAGCGCCGGGTCGTCACGATCCTGCACGAGCTCGCCCACATGTGGTTCGGCGACCTCGTCACCATGAAGTGGTGGAACGACCTGTGGCTGAACGAGTCGTTCGCCGAGTGGGCCTCCACGATCGCCACCGCCGAGGCCACCGAGTGGACCGAGGCCTGGACCACGTTCCAGGCGATGGAGAAGTCCTGGGCCTACCGCCAGGACCAGCTGCCCTCGACGCACCCGATCGTCGCGACGATCAACGACCTCGAGGACGTCCAGGTCAACTTCGACGGCATCACGTACGCCAAGGGCGGCTCCGTCCTGAAGCAGCTCGTGGCGTGGGTCGGCATCGACGCGTTCTTCGCCGGCGTCTCGGCCTACTTCAAGAAGCACCACCACTCGAACACCGAGCTGCGTGACCTGCTCGTCGAGCTCGAGGCCACCAGCGGCCGTGACCTGTCCGAGTGGTCGAAGCTCTGGCTCGAGACCGCGGGCGTCAACACGCTCCGCCCGGAGATCGAGGTCGACGCGTCCGGCGCGATCACCGCGTTCGCCGTCCTGCAGGAAGCGCCGGCCGACTACCCGACGCTCCGCCCGCACCGCCTTGCCATCGGCGTCTACTCCTTCGGGACGGACGACTCCGCGCCGTTCGGTGCCGACACCGCGTCGTCCGGCGGCAAGCTCGAGCGCGTGCACCGCGTCGAGATCGACGTCGACGGCGCACGCACCGAGGTCCCCGAGCTCGTCGGCGTGCAGCGCGGCGACCTCGTGCTCCTCAACGACGACGACCTGGCCTACGCCAAGATCCGTCTCGACGAGCAGTCCCGCACGACGGCGATCGAGCACCTCGCGGCCATCGCGAACCCGCTCGCGCGCTCGATCGTGTGGGGTGCGATGTGGGATGCCACGCGCGACGCCGAGTCGCCCGCCAGCGACTACGTCCGGCTCGCGCTCGGCAACATCGCGACTGAGTCCGAGTCGACGACCATCCGCACGACCCTGTCGCAGCTGCTCCTGACGACGCGCAACTACGTGGCGCCGTCGAAGGTCGACGCCACGGTCCGCACGGTGGGCGAGACGCTCTGGCAGCTCGCGGCCTCGGCCGAGGCCGGCTCGGACGCCCAGTTCCAGTTCGTGAAGTTCTTCGCGCAGATCGCGTCGACACCCGAGCACGTCGCCACCCTGCAGGGGCTGCGCGACGGTTCGGTCACACTGAACGGGCTCGAGATCGACACCGACCTGCGCTGGGAGCTGCTCGAGGGCCTCGTGCTCGCCGGTGCCGCCTCCGATGCCGAGGTCGACGCGGAACTCGCGGCCGACAAGACCGCGTCGGGTGAGCAGGCCGCGGCCCGCGCCCGTGCGACGATCCCGACCGCCGAGGGCAAGCTGGCCGCCTTCGCGTCGCTCGTCGACTCCTCCGAGCTGCCGAACGCGATCGTGCGCCAGACCACGGTCGGCTTCCAGCACGTGAACAGCCCCGTCGTGCTCGAAGGCCTCGTGCCGAAGTACTTCGAGGTGCTCACCCGCATCTGGGCCGAGCGCAGCTACCACATGGCCGACACCATCGTCTCGGGCCTCTACCCGGCGCCGCTCGCGTCGGCCGAGCTCCGCGACGCCGCCCACGCGTGGCTCGAGGCGCACCCGGAGACCCCGGCGCTGCGGCGGATCGTGTCCGAGAGCGTCGCGGGCACGGAGCGTGCGCTCCGGGTGCAGGCTGCCGACGCCTGAGTCGCTCGTGAACACGGGCGGGGCCTCGGCGTTCCTCATGGAACGCCGAGGCCCCGCCCTCTAGCATCGACCGGATCATGAGCCTCGCTGCAACCACCGATGAGACCACGAAGGCCGTCTCCAACGCCTTCACCGACTTCGTCACCACCTGGCACGACGCGATCGTCATCGTGATCACGATCCTCGTCGCGATCATCCTCCGGCTGATCCTGCGCCGAGTGATCCGTCAGGTCGTCGACCGCGTCGTCTCCGGCGTCAAGAAGCGACAGGGAGCGACCGACACGCAGGCGCTCATCGCGTCGCCGGTGCAGACCGCACGCGTCGTGCAGCGCACCCGCACACTCGGGAGCGTCCTGCAGAACCTGGCCACGGTCATCGTCGTGGTGATCGCCCTGGTCGTGATCATCCCGCTCCTGGTGCCGAACGCCGCCGTCGGCATCGTCGGTGGCGCTTCGCTCGTCGCCGCGGGCCTCGCCGTCGGCGCGCAGTCGATCGTGAAGGACCTGCTCTCCGGCATCTTCATGATCCTCGAGGACCAGGCCGGCGTCGGCGACGTCGTCGACACCGGGCAGGCCACGGGCGTCGTCGAGAACGTCGGGCTCCGTGTCATGCAGGTGCGCGACGTCAACGGGATCCTGTGGTTCGTGCCGAACGGGCAGATCCTGCGCGTCGGCAACCTGTCCCAGGGCTGGTCGCGGGTCCTCGTCGACATCACCGTCCCCTACGACACCGACATCGACGCCGTGCAGGACGCCCTGCTCGCGGCCGCCGTCACCATGTCGCAGGAGCCCCGCTGGCGCCAGCGCATCGTCGAGAAGCCGGAGATCTGGGGGCTGCAGTCGGTCTCCCCCGACGGCATGGTGTTCCGGCTCGTCGTGAAGACCCGCGCCTCCGAACTCGACGTCGTCGGCCGCGAACTCCGCGCCCGCCTGAAGCACGCCGTCGACGAGATCGGAGTCACCCTGCCGGCGATGGCGATGATCATGCCCGAGGGCTGGGAGAACGCGACCTCGATCAACGGGCTGCGGTCGGTGCAGACGCGTCCCACCCCGGCGCCGACCAAGCCGCGCCGCACCAAGCGCAACGTGCTCGGGCAACCCATCCGGACCGACGACCACCACGACGGCGGGAAGGACCCCCAGTGACCGATCCCACACCTCCGAGCAGCGGTCCCGGCGGGGCTGGCCTCGGCATGCCTGGCGTGCCCGGCGTGCCGGGTGTTCCGGCACAGCCGATCACGCTGCGGGTCGGCGAGCACGGGGTCTCGGCCACCGGATCGCTCTTCGACCGCATCGGTGGCGCCCCGACCTTCGACCGGCTCGTGCGCCGCTTCTACGAGGGCGTGCAGCAGGACGACGTCATCTGGCCGATGTACCCGGCCGACGACCTCGAGGGCGCGATCTGGCGCCTGTCGGCCTTCCTGCAGCAGTACTGGGGCGGGCCGGGCACCTACAGCGAGGAACGCGGACACCCCCGGCTCCGGATGCGGCACAACCCGTTCCGCATCACGTCCGAGGCCCGCGAGCGCTGGCTGCACCACATGCGCGAGGCCGTCGAGTCCCTGCAGCTCGCGCCCCTCGACGAGGCCGAGCTCTGGGCGTACCTCGACCGCGCCGCGCACGCCATGACGAACACCTTCGACTGACGCCTGCTCTTCTGCCGCCCAGGTTCCGACCGCCGTTCAGGTTCCGCCCGCCGCCCACGTTCCGACTGCCGTTCAGGTTCCGAAATCTGCACATCTCGGCGCCGCCTCGTCCCGTTCGTGGAACCTCGGCGAACGGTGCGCGGCATGTTGTGGAACCTCGACGGCGCTGACGCCGTCGTCGAGGGCCGTTCGTCGTCCTCAGCGCGCGTACGAGCCGGTGGCGAGGTCCTGGACCAGGGACGGGTGCGTCGGGTTCCAGCCGAAGGCGGAGCGGGCGTGGGCTCCGGACGCCTCCTGGTGCAGGAGCAGCGCGTCGGCGAAGGCCCCGCCGAGTCGCTCGCGCGAAGCATCGACGCTCTCGGCCACGACCGGTGCGCCGTGCGCCCCTGCTTCGGCGAGTTCGCGCACCGTCGGGTTGTCCCCGGTCGCGGCGACGATGTACCCGTCCTGCTCGGCACGCTCCAGCGCGAGGACGTAGAGCTCGCCGAGGTCGTCGACGTGCACCGTGGTCCAGCGCTGCGAGCCGTCACCGACCAGCGTGACCGGCTGGGTGCCGTCGCTGACGAACATCGCAGGGATGCCGGCACCCCGCCCGTACACGATGCCCGGGGCGACGATCGTGGTCCGCACGTCGCTCGCCCGCACGGCAGCCTCGTTCGCCGTGCGCCACGACGTCAGCTCGGGCGGATCGATCGGCGACTGCTCGGAGATGTCCGTCGAGTTGCCGAAGGTGAAGATGCCGCCGGTGTGCACGAACGGCTTCGGTGTGCCGGCGGACGCGCGCAGGACCGTCGCGGTGAAGTCCGGGTCGACGTCGGGCGCGGACGCCGTGTGGACGACGCCGTCGGTCTCGTGCACCAGTCGTTCGACGACCTCGGTGTCGGTGACGTCCCCGCCGAGGGCGTGCCCACCGGCGTCACGCACGTGCTGCGCCTTCTCGTCGGAGCGGACGATGGCGGTCACCTCGTGCCCGTGGGCGACGAGGGCGCGGAGGACGGAAGAGCCGATGTACCCGGACGCACCGGTGAGCAAGACGTGCATGCGGCCAGCCAACCACCTGGCCAGGACGTGACGTTCGCTACAGGTTCAGGGTCCAGGCGCGGCGTTTGACGAGCACGTGCCCGCGCGACGTCGTGAGACGGCTCCACGGACCGGTCTCGAACAGGCGGACCGGGTCGTGCCCGAGGAAGCCGAGGCTCTCCCCCGCGAAGCCTGCACCAGCGGGCAGGTGCTCGATGCCCGGCACCGGACGGCCCCAGACCTCGGATCGCACCTTGCGGATGATCGCCTCACCCGCGTTGGTCGGGACGGCGTCGGCGACCTCGGCGATGCCGTCACGGGTGGCGCGGCGCAGCAGCTCCGGCGAGACGTCGGGCAGCGGCACCCATCCGCCACGGGGCGGGGAGATCGCCGCCCACGTCACGGTGTGGACCTCGTGCGGGAGCTCGACCTCGATCGGGGTGGCCCGCGTCGGGTCGGCGCCGTCGGCGTGCTCGGCGTCCTGTTCCTCGGCGAGGAGCCGGAGCCGCTCGAGCAGGGACTGCAGCGGCACCACGGCGTCGATCGTCGCGGGCTCAGTGAGCGAGAACGTGCGGAGGCCGAGCACCGTCGGCAGCTCGTCGAGGAGTCCGAGGGGGTACAGGATCGCCGTGTAGACCGCGAGGACACCGGAGTCGGCGATGAACCGGACCGAACCGTCCTCGATCCGAGCGGCACGTCCGAGGTACGTGCGGAGGTCCCCGAGGGAGGCGGCGTCGGGAAGCGTGAACGAGGTGCCCATGTCGAACCGATCCTACCGGCGCACCCTGTGTTCGTAGACTGCACCACGTGAACGGCGAACCCGACTTCCTGCGGACCCTCCGACTCGAGGACACCGGTGCGAGCACGGGTGAGACGATCCTCACCGGCGCGAACCACTGGTCTCCCGGCGGGCGGGTGTTCGGCGGCCAGGTGCTCGCCCAGTGCATCGTCGCTGCGCAGGCCACCATCGAGGGGCGTGACATCCACTCGATGCACGGGTACTTCCTGCGCCCCGGCGACATCGACGTGCCGATCACCTTCGGCGTCGAACGCATCCACGACGGCCGGTCCTTCGCGACGCGGCGCGTGCAGGCCTACCAGCGGGGCGTGCCGATCTTCTCGATGATCGCGTCGTTCCAGGTGCCGGACACCGGGGTCGAGCACCAGGACCCGTACCCGGTGGACACGCCGTCACCGGAGTCGCTGCCGTCCGCCGCGTCGATCCTGTCCACCATCGACCACCCCGTCGCCAAGGCCTGGGCCGAGCGCTCGATCGACCTGCGGCACGTCGAGGGACCGGTGTTCGTCGACGTGCAGGGCGAGCACGTGCCGCACCAGGCGGTCTGGTTCCGTGTGCAGGGCGACCTGCCGGACGACCCGGCGCTGCACCGTGCGGTCCTCGGGTACGCCAGCGACCTGTCGATCCTCGAACCGATCATGCGGCGGCACGGCGTCGCCTGGGGCACGCCCGGCGTGAAGAGCGCCAGCCTCGACCACGCGATGTGGTGGCACCGCGACGGTCGGGCCGACGAGTGGATCCTGTACACGCAGGAGTCCCCCAGCGCGCAGGGCGGCCGGGGGCTCGCGTTCGGCCGGATGTTCTCCCGCGACGGATGCCTGCTGGCGACCGTGGCGCAGGAGGGCATGATGCGGGTCCCTACGGGCGGCTGAACTCCACCGGGGCCTCGAGGTACTGCTCGCACGCCGCACGCTCGGCCGCGGTCAGCCGCCGAGGACGGTTCGTGGTGGCGTCCACCATGACGAGCGCGGTCGTTGCCCGGGTGTAGAGCTCGGCCGGCTGCTGCCCGACCGGCGACCAGACCTCGTACGACACGTCGACGCTCGCCCCACCGAGCCGTCCGATCCACATCTGGATGTCGAGCGGCTGGCGCAGGTACGGGATCGACGCGAGGTACTCGAGGCGCTGTCCGGCGATCACCGTCATCGTGCCGGAGCCCGGCCGACCGTCGATGATCGGCTCGGGCAGGCTGCCGTCCGCCGACAGCTCACCCTCGTCCGGACCCCAGAACCCCACGATGCGCGCCTCTTCGAGCAGGCGCAGCATCGCGGAGTTGTTGACGTGGCCGTAGGCGTCGATGTCGCTCCACCGCATGCGGATGGGAGCGTGCAGTCTCGCCACGCGGGTCAGTCGCGGGTGAGCTTGCGGTACGTCGCGCGCCCGGGCTTCGCGGCATCGGCACCGAGGCGCTCGATCTTGTTCTCCTCGTACGCCTCGAAGTTGCCCTCGAACCAGTACCAGTTCGGCGTGCCGTCCTCGTTGAGGCCTTCCCACGCCAGGATGTGGGTCGCGATGCGGTCGAGGAACCACCGGTCGTGGGTGATGACCACGGCGCAACCGGGGTACTCGAGCAGGGCGTTCTCGAGGCTGCCGAGGGTCTCGACGTCCAGGTCGTTCGTCGGCTCGTCGAGGAGCAGCAGGTTGCCGCCCTGCTTGAGCGTCAGCGCGAGGTTCAGACGGTTGCGCTCACCACCGGACAGGATGCCGGCACGCTTTTGCTGGTCCGGACCCTTGAACCCGAACTGCGAGACGTAGGCGCGGGACGGGATCTCGGTCTTGCCGACCTGGATGTAGTCGAGCCCGTCGGACACGACCTCCCACAGGTTCTTGTTCGGGTCGATGCCGCCACGGCTCTGGTCGACGTACGAGATGTCGACGGTGTCGCCGATCTTGAGCGTGCCGCCGTCGAGGGGTTCGAGCCCGACGATCGTCTTGAACAGCGTCGTCTTGCCGACACCGTTCGGGCCGATGACGCCGACGATGCCGTTGCGGGGCAGCGTGAACGACAGGTCACCGATGATGACGCGCTCACCGAACTGCTTGTGCAGCTTCTCGGCGTCGATGACCTGCGAGCCCAGACGCGGGCCCACGGGGATCACGATCTCCTCGAAGTCGAGCTTGCGGGTGCGCTCGGCCTCGGTGACCATCTCTTCGTACCGAGCGAGACGGGCCTTCGACTTCGCCTGACGACCCTTGGTGTTGCTGCGGACCCAGTCGAGCTCGGAGGACAGGCGCTTCGCGAGCTTCGCGTCCTTCTTGCCCTGCACCTCGAGGCGCGCACGCTTCTTCTCGAGGTACGTCGAGTAGTTGCCCTCGTACGGGTAGAGGCGACCACGGTCGACCTCGGCGATCCACTGGGCGACGTGGTCCAGGAAGTAACGGTCGTGGGTCACGGCGAGGACGGCACCGTGGTACTGCTGCAGGTGCTGCTCGAGCCACTGCACGCTCTCGGCGTCCAGGTGGTTGGTGGGCTCGTCGAGCAGGAGCAGGTCGGGCTTCTGGAGCAGGAGCTTGCAGAGCGCGACGCGACGCTTCTCACCGCCGGACAGGTGCGTGACGAGCTCGTCCCCCGGGGGGCACTGGAGCGCGGCCATGGCCTGCTCGAGCTGCGAGTCGAGGTCCCACGCGTCGGCGGCGTCGATCTCTTCCTGCAGCGTGCCCATCTCGGCGAGGAGCGCGTCGAAGTCGGCGTCGGGCTCGGCCATCAGCGCGGAGATCTCGTTGAAGCGGGCGAGCTTCGCGTGGATCTCGCCGACGCCTTCCTGGACGTTCTCGAGGACGGTCTTCGTCTCGTCGAGCTCCGGCTCCTGCATGAGGATGCCGACGGTGAAGCCCGGCGTGAGCTTCGCCTCGCCGTTCGACGGCTGGTCGAGACCGGCCATGATCTTCAGGATCGTCGACTTGCCCGCACCGTTCGGTCCCACGACGCCGATCTTGGCGCCGGGGAGGAACGACATCGTGACGTCGTCGAGGATCAGCTTGTCGCCGACCGCCTTGCGGGCGCGGACCATCTGGTAGATGTACTCAGCCATATCGGCCCCAAGTGTAGTGACCCCGTCGGTGCGTCGCGCGCCCGGAACGGGATCGCCGCTTCGCGCACCCGGCGGGACGGGGGTCTGTCGGGATCCCTGGCGACGACGTAGGTTGTCCTCGCCAACCACCTCGGGGACCGTCGCTCACCACGACGCGGACCGATCCAGGATCACGGACGGGATGACAACCATGACCAGGCACGCCACACGACTGCGCCGACTCGCGCTCCCCTTCGTCGGAGCGATCGCGCTCACCGTCGCCCTCGTCGCACCGGCCGCGCCGGCATCGGCCGCCGGTGCCGTCCCGAAGGGGAACCCGTACCTGCTCTACACGGCGAGCATCAGCGCCAACGGGTCCGGCACGGGCTACTCGTCGTACATCAACGTCCACGACGCCCACAACAACGCCTACTCGTTCGGCATCCAGTCGGACAAGGGGTCCCCCGAGAGCAAGGGAAAGCCGCGCTACATCTGGGAGCGCGTGCAGAACGGCAAGTTCACCTACGGCTACCTCGGTCCGGCGACGAACAAGCTCACGCCGATCGGGATGCGCTGGTACAAGAACGACGTCGCGACGATGATCGTGAACCACAGGACGATCGGCACCCTCAAGCTCAACCTCGACGGCCGGCTGTTCTTCAACGCCGAGGCGAACGCCCGACTGAACGGCGACGTCGTGCACTCGACCGTGCAGAACACGCGCATCACCGTCGGCGACCGGAAGGGCCAGACCGGCTTGAACGGCACGTGGGACACGAGCTTCTCGTTCCGCGGGCTGAAGGCGACGCAGACGAACAAGCCGCGGATCCAGGGTGCGACCTTCAAGATCGACGGCCGGGTCGCCGGGCTGCCGCGCGGTGGGAACTGGGACACCGAGCAGGTGTCCGGCATCGCGATGATCGCGCAGAAGTGGTGACCGTCCGGCGGGTCTGACCGGACTCACGCGGCGACCCGGGCGAGGGGTCCGTCGTCGTCCGGCGACTCGGGGTCGAACGCGGCACCGTCCTGTTCGAGCATGCGCTCCGACGGCCCGACCGGGTCGGCTTCGTCGAGGGCGTCGTCGATCCCGGCCCCGGTCCCGTGGTCGCTCCCGGGTGCGTCACCGTCTTCGTGGCCGGCTCCGGCCCCGGGGTCGGACTCGTGCTCGTGCGCCTGACCGTCGAGCGCAGGAGCGGCGCCCAGCCCGCCGCCGTGCACCTCGCCGGTCCGGGGATCGACGCCCCGCACCCCGCCGTGCCCCGACGTCGTGTCGTTCACCTGCCGCGGCACCCGGACCCAGTTGCTGATGCCCCACGCCAGGTCGTGCCCGATGCCGTCGGCGTCGATCTCGACCGACGTTCCACCGCGGCCGTCGCGCTCCCAGGTGCGGATCCGGACGCGGCCGGAGACGACGATACGGTCGCCCTTCTTCAGGGACTTGAACACGTTCGACGCGAGGGAGCGGAACGCGGTGACGGTGTACCAGTTGGTCGCACCGTTGACCCAGGCCGCGCTGGCCCGGTCCCATCGACGTGACGGTGAGGCGAGTCGGAGGCTCGTGATGGCGATGCCGGTCTCGGTGACGAGGTGACGGGGTTCCGTGGCGACGATTCCGCAGACGGTGATGATGTCGTTCATGCGTCGATCGTCATCGAGCCCGGGGCTGCGGAAGCAGCCCCGGGCTCGATCTGTGGCGAGTGGACCCGATCAGGCGACCTGTGGAGGACGAGTCCCCCGGGCCTCCTGTCCGGCACTGGACCGCTAGTGCGCTCGGAACTCGGGCCGCGCCGCGAGCGGGCCGAGCGCGGCGTGGACCGCGCCCTTCGCCGACTCGAGCGACGGGTAGAGCCCGCCGGTGCGCCCTCGTCCGTAGAGCTCGACCTGGAAGCCGTCCGCGGCACGGTGGATGCTGCCCACCGCACCCGCCGGACCGATCGCGACCCAGGTCCCGGTGTTGTTCGTCATCGTTCGACCACCTCCTCGTGGCCCCGACGCCCGAGGATCAGGACGCCAGGATGTACTGACTGTAGGCCTTGCGGACCTTGTTCACCTTCGGCAGCGCCACTGCGAGGCAGTAGCCCTGACCGGGGTTCTTCGCGAAGAAGTCCTGGTGGTACTCCTCCGCCGCGTAGAACGTCGTGAGCGGCTCGATCGTGGTGACGATCCCGCCGTCCCAGATGTCGGATGCGCGCTGGATCGCCTGCTCGAAGAGCGCGCGCTGCGCGTCGTCCGCCGGGAACATCGCCGAGCGGTACTGCGTGCCGACGTCAGCGCCCTGCCGGTTCAGCTGCCGCGGGTCGTGCAGCGTGAAGAAGACGTCGAGGATGACCTCGGCCGGGATCACCGTCTCGTCGAAGGTGACCGCGACGGCCTCGGCGTGACCGGTCGAGCCCGTGCACACCAACTCGTACGACGGGTTCTCCACCCGACCGCCGATGTAGCCGGACTCCACGTCCTGCACGCCCTGGAGCGTGCGGTACACGGCATCGAGACACCAGAAACACCCACCTGCGAGCACGAATGTGGTCATGGCCACAACCTACCTCCCCGACATCCGTGCGGGGTTGGACAGGGGACACCCCCTCCACAGCACGCACCGCTCGTCCCGCCGTCCACGATGCGTCGACAGAGCCCCGGCGTGTCGGTGGTGGCCCGTAGCGTCGAGACCACACCGACCAGGAGGCCACGATGCAGACCACGACCGAACCCGCACTGCGGATCCGCACCGTCCCGCTCTCCCGGTCGCGCGGCGACTACCGCATCCTCGACGTCCGCGATGACCTGAGCCGCGTGACCCGAGCCAACGGCGAGATCGTCGGCTACGTCGACCGCATCGACGTCGCCGGTGACACCGCCTACCGCGCCCGTCGCTACGTCGCCACCGAGCGTCGGTTCGTCGAGCTGCCGAACGTGTGGTCCGCCGACGACGCCGTGGACTGCCTTCGTTGGTCATGATGTTCCAGATTGGAATCATCTCGGGTCGGATGCGCGGAACGCCGTTCGTCCTCCCCGGGGCCTGACCGTTTCGTGAGTATGGTGCGCGCATGGACTGGTGGAACGACCTGACCGACTGGACTTCGTCCGACGACGGGTGGCGGGTGATCTCGGGTGCCGTGATCCCCTTCGTCGCCATCGTCGTCGCCGGCGTCATCGCGGCACTCATCGGACGGGGTGCGACCAAGCGGGTCGTCGCCCTGCAGGAGCGCGAGTCGAAGAACGCCGCCGTCGCGGCGATCATCTCCGCGGCGCGCAAGGCCGCTGCCTGGGGCTCGCTCGGGCACGACGAACGCGGCTACGCCGACCACCTGGCAGAGGACGCCGACATCCGGCTCCGGTTGCTCCCCGTTCAGGGTGCGCCCCTCGCCGCCAGCTGGGCACAGCACGAGATCGCCGACATCAAGAAGAACTCGTCGACCTTCAGCTTCCAGGCCGACCAGTCGCTCGCCGAGTTCCGCGACCGCCTGCTCGAGTGGCAGGCCCGTCCGGGCCGCGCTCGCAAGCTCTTCAAGGCCGACCTCGAGCGCTGGAAGTTCGAGTCCCCCGACCCGGACGCCGACCTGATCAAGCGCCAGCAGGACTGGAACGCCGACCAGAACGGCGCCGCCCGACCGCAGACCCCGGCAGCGCCCGCTCAGGCCGCTCCCGTCGAGCGCCCGACGCCGACGACGACGTCCCTGCGTCCGGCACAGCGTCCAGGAGGCACGCCCGCCTCCGCGCCGTCGGCCCCGGCCAACGCCGGGTCGGCCCCCGCCGGTGGCGCCCCCGCTGCCGCAGCCGGGTCGGCGTCCGCTCCCGCCGCAGGACCCGGGTTCTCGGTGAACCGCGGTGGGTCGGACGCCAACGCCACCCGCTCGTACGGCGAGAACACCACCCGCGTCTACGGTGACGACGCCGCACCGCCCGTGCGCCCGGCACTCGGAACCCCCACGTCACCCGCACGCTCCACCCCGAGCCGCGGCACCGACGACACCGAGGTGGTGGACGACGACGCCGTCACCAAGGCCTTCGGTGACACCGACCGGGTGACCCCGGCCCGCGGCACCGACCGTCCCGCACCGTCCACCGTCGCGACACCGGCGCCCACCTCCGCCGACGCTCACGTCAACCGGACGCCCGCCAACGACGTCCCGACGACCCCGGGCGCACCGACGACCCCGGCGTCCGCTCCTGCTCCGAGGGTCGAGACCCCGGGCACGACGAACACGACGTCGATCCCGACCCGCATCACCCAGGCGCCGGCAGAGCCCACGGACGCGGACGAGACGTCCGAGGCGACGCACACTCAGCCGATCAGCGCCTCCGAACTCCGCCGCCGCGCCGCGGACGACGACGAGTAGCGGGCGCGGACACGCAGCACGCAGCGTCCGACACCCCCACGAACGAGCAACGGGCCGCCATCCGATCGGATGGCGGCCCGTTCGCGTCGTGCCCCCGGCAGGAATCGAACCCGCGGCACGGTGGGTAGAAACCACCTGCTCTATCCACTGAGCTACGGAGGCGAGCGACGTCGATTCTAACCGGGACCCGCCGCTCGAGCGGTTCCGGAACGGTTCGGCCGTCGTCTGCCCGCAGTTCGCCTCCGGGACACCCGCGCTTCGTACCGTCCGGGAGATGCACTCCTCTGCCACCGTCCTCGCCGTCGTCCCCGCACGCGCCGGCTCGAAGGGCATCCCGGGCAAGAACCTCCGGACGGTCGGAGGTCGATCGCTCGTCCGTCGGGCCGTGGAGTCGGCACGCAGCGCAGCACTGATCGACGCTGTAGTCGTCACGACCGACGGTGACGCCATCGCCGCCGAGGCCCGCGCCGCCGGTGCCGACGTGGTCCGACGGCCGGCCGACCTCGCGGGCGACCAGGCGTCATCGGAGTCCGCGCTGCTCCACGTGCTCGACGAACTCGAGTCCGCCGGCGATGCGCTGCCCGAGATCCTGGTGTTCCTGCAGGCGACCTCGCCGTTCATCGACCCGGACGATCTCGACACGGCGATCCGGCGCGTCGCGGAGGGGCACGCCGACGTCGTGTTCGCCGCAGCGCCGTCGCACGCGTTCCTGTGGCGCATCGCCGACGACGGTTCCGCCGTCGCCGTGAACCACGACGCGGCCACCCGTCCGCGTCGCCAGGACCGCGCGGCCGAGTACCGCGAGACCGGCGCCTCGTACGTCATGCGGACCGACGGCTTCCGGCAGCACCGGCACCGCTTCCACGGCCGCGTCGAGCTCATCGCCGTCGACCCCGCCGGCGCGATCGACATCGACGACGAGACCGACCTGATCGCGGCCGACGCCACGGCCGAAATCGCAGCCGAAGCCACGGCCGACGCCACGGCCGACGCCACGGCCGAATCCGCGGCCGAATCCACGGCCGACGCCACAGCCGACGCCGTCGCTCCCCAGATCCCGGACCACGACCCATCCCCGACGCGGGCAGCCCCCGCACTGAACGGAGCACCATGACCGTCACCATCGGCACGTCCACGATCGGCGCGGGCCACCCCGCGTACCTCATCGGCGAGATCGGCCTCAACCACAACGGTGACGTCGACATCGCGAAGCAGCTCATCGACGTCGCCGCCGACGCCGGGCTGCAGGCCGTGAAGTTCCAGAAGCGGACTCCGGCGATCTCCACCCCGGAGCACATGAAGAACACGCCCCGCAGCACCCCGTGGGGCGAGATGACCTACCTGGAGTACCGCTACCGCGTCGAGTTCGACCGCGACCAGTACATCGAGATCGGCGACCACGCGACGCTGCGCGGCCTGGACTGGTTCGCCTCGCCCTGGGACGAGCCGTCGGTGGACTTCCTCGAGGACCTCAACGTCGTCGCGTACAAGATCGCCTCGGCGTCGGTGACCGACCTCGGGATGCTCGCGGCCGTCGCCGCGACCGGCAAGCCCGTCATCCTGTCGACGGGCATGTCGACGCTCGAGCAGATCGACGCCGCCGTCGACGCCCTCGGAACCGACCGCCTCGTGCTCATGCACGCCACGTCGACGTACCCGCTCCCCGCCGAGGAAGCGAACCTGCGCATGATCGACACCCTCGCGCACCGCTACTCGGGCGTGCCCGTCGGGTACTCCGGCCACGAGCCGGGCCTGCAGATCTCGATCGCCGCCGTCGCCCTCGGCGCCACCGCGGTCGAACGGCACATCACGCTCGACCGCACGATGTGGGGCTCGGACCACGCGGCCTCGCTCGAGCCGCACGGCCTGAAGACCCTGGCGCGGGACATCCGGATCATCGAGACCGCGCTCGGTGACGGGGTGAAGCGGATCTTCCCCGGCGAGCGGGCGCCGCTCGCCAAGCTGCGCCGCGTCGGCGCGTGAGCGGCCCGGTCGACGAGACCGGCGCCCTGGACGTGCCGGCTGACGGGGGTGCGTCGACCGTCGGACGGGAGGCGCGCCTCCCGTCCGGCCCGTCACCCCGCGGCCGACGTGTGGTCGCCCTGGTCGACACCGACTCGTTCGCCAAGTGGGGCGCCCACCTGCTCGCGGCGGCACCGGCCGGCTGGGACCTCGACCTGCGGACCGTCGCGACGCCGCGTTCGGCCAGCGCGAAGCAGCTGCGCTCGGCGTTCCGCGGGCTCGACGCACGACTCGCGCACCTGCGGACGGCTCCGCCGTCGCCGAAGGACGTCGATGCCGTCGTCGAGGAGCTCCGCGTCGATCCGCCCGACGCCGTCCTCGTGTCCCTGATCGGCCCGGTCGCCGAACTCGTCATCGACGAGGTGCACCGCCGGATCCCGGACCGGCCGGTGCTGGTGTCCGGCCTGCCGGGCATCTCGTTCCCGGCGAAGTGGAAGGGCATCTTCTTCCGTGCGCGGGCCGACCTGTTCGTGCTGCACAGCCACCGCGAGGTGCGGGCGTACGAGGAGATGGCGATCGAGGGCGGTGTCGAGCCGCACTTCGCGCTCGCCACCCTGCCCTTCGCCCGGAGCGCGAGCGCCAGCGCCAGCACGGGCGCGACTGCGAGCGCCAGCACGGGCGCGCCCGCCAGCGCCAGCACCGGCGCGCCCGATGAGCCCGTCCGCGACGCCGTCGTCTTCGCTGCCCAGCCGAGCGTCCCGCTGGAGCGCGTCGACCGGGCCCTCGTCGTGGAGTGGCTCGTCGCGACCGCACGGCAGCACCCGGAGTGGCGCGTCGTGATCAAGACCCGCGCGGCCGCCGGCGAACACCAGACACACCGCGAGGAACACCCCTACCCAGACCTCGTGCCGGCCGACGCACCGGCGAACCTCGTGGTCGAGAGCGGGCCGATGGCCGAACACCTCGACCGTGCGGTGGCCCTCGTGACGATCAGCTCGACGGCGGTACTCGAAGCGGCCGCACGTGGTGTGCCGGCGCTGACGCTGACGGACTTCGGCATCGGCCGCCACCTCATCAACGAGGTGTTCGTGTCGAGCGGCCTCGAGGGCGACTCGGTCGACCTGGTGGACGGCCGGTTCGGCACGGTCCGACCGAGCTGGATGCAGGACAACTACTTCCACCCGGCCTCGGACGACGACTGGCAGCGCCGGCTCACCGAGCTCATGGCGCGGCGGGACGCCGGGACGCTCGTCGACCGGGAACCCGCACGCCGCAGCCGAGGCGGGGTGCTGCGCCGGGCCTGGGAGCGGAAGAACGCCCTGGGCGGAGCGGATCGCTCAGCGCTGGGCTGGCTCGCGCTCCTGATCGGGGCGCCGATCCGGACGACGAAGCGGCTGGCGCGGAAGGCCAGGGCGCTGGTCGACCCGCCGGAGCCGGTCGTGGTCGCGGCGCCGACGTCGCAGCGCGCGGCGGGCGGCGCGGGCGGCGAGCGCGTGGCGGCCGCCGGCAGCGCGGCGGGCGCAGCCGGGTCAGAGGGCCTTGGCGATCGCCAGCAGGAGCTGGTCGCGGGTAGGGACCCCGGGTGAACGGAAGACCTCGGCCCCGTCCTCCCGCCGCACGATGATCGTGGGCGTGGAACGGATGCCGAGGTCCTCTGCGTCATCGGGGTACGACGCCACGTCGCGTTCGGTCATGGCGAGCCCGGGGACGAGCGCCGACGCCTCGGCCGACACCCGGCGGGCGGCGGCGCACGGCGCACAGAAGGCGGACGTCCAGAGGTCGAGCTGCATGTGACCGTGCAACGCGGCGGCGCGGGGTTCTACTCCCGGTCGAACTCGCCGCTGCGGTCGCCACGGTCGGCGAGGTCGTCCACCGGGTCGGACTCCCCCGGCTCGTAGGTGAACTCGACCGAGGTCTGGTCGAGGACCTGACGGGACTTGGTGGCGCGGTAGGTGAAGGCCGTCTGCAGGCCCTCGACGTCGGCGAACACCGTGACCTCGTCGTCCAGCGCGTCGCTCGTCGCGGTGCGGGTGTCGGTCGTGCCGTCGAAGGGTCCGCCGTGGAAGATCGCGGTGTACTCGTCGCCTTCGTGGATGGTGATGTCGCTCATGCGTCCCTTCTACCAGGCGGTGCCTGTTGCGGCCTGGTGCGGCCTGTTGCGCAATGCATAGCATCGCTATATAGTTCAGCTATGGAAACAACGCGTGCGCAGACGATCGAGACGCTCCTCGTCTCCGTCAACCGCCTGATCCGCAGCGCCGCGCAGTCGACGGGCAACACCACGTCGGCCGCGGTCTGGCGCACGCTCGGCATCCTCGAGTCCGACGAGCCGCTCCGGCTCGGTGAACTCGCTGCGGCCTCGCGCGTGGCGCAGCCCACGATGACCCGGCTCGTCACGGGCATGCTCGCCGACGGCCTGGTCACGCGGAGCGTCGACCCCGACGACTCCCGTGGCCAGCTCATCGAGATCACCGACGCGGGCCGCGCCCGGCTCACCGCCTGGCGCGCCACGCTCACCGACACGGTCGGCCCGTTGTTCGCCGACCTCACCGACGACGACTGGGACGTGCTGCACCACGCGTCCGTCCTGATCGCCCAGCGCGCGACCACCAGAACGGAGACCACCGCGTGAACGCCCACGCACCTGCCGGCCAGTCCGGCTCCATCCTCAAGCAGTCCTCAGCGGTCTGGGCGATCGCCTTCGCCTGCGTCGTCGCCTTCATGGGCATCGGCCTCGTCGACCCGATCCTCCCCGCGATCGCTGGATCGCTCAAGGCGACCCCGGCGCAGACCGAGCTGCTCTTCACGAGCTACCTGGCCGTCACCGGCGTCGCGATGTTCTTCACGAGCTGGGTCTCGAGCCGCATCGGCGCGAAGCGCACCCTGCTCATCGGTCTGGCGCTCATCGTCGTGTTCTCGGTCCTCGCCGCGACGTCGAACAGCGTGTGGAGCATCATCGACTTCCGTGCCGGATGGGGCCTCGGCAACGCGCTCTTCATCTCCACCGCCCTGGCGACCATCGTCGGTGCAGCGTCGGGCGGGACCGCCTCGGCGATCATCCTGTACGAGGCAGCACTCGGCCTCGGCATCGCCGTCGGCCCACTCGTCGGCGGCCTGCTCGGGTCGGTGAGCTGGCGCGGCCCGTTCTTCGGTGTCACCACGCTGATGGCCGTCGCGTTCATCGCGATCGTGGCGCTCCTCAAGACCGGCAGCCTCGAGAAGCCCACGCCCACGAAGCTCTCGGCGCCGTTCCGCGCCCTCGGCCGTCCCGCACTCGCCGCACTCGCCGCGACCGCGCTCTTCTACAACATCGGCTTCTTCGTCCTGCTCGCCTACACGCCGTTCCCGCTCGGCTTCGGTGCGCTCGGGATCGGCTTCACGTTCTTCGGCTGGGGGCTCGGTCTCGCGATCACCTCCGTCTGGGTCGCCCCGATGCTCACCGCCCGTCTCCGCAGGACGACGGTGCTGAAGATCGCGCTGCCCCTGCTGGCACTCGACCTCTTCGCCGCGGCCGTCGTCGTGGACTCGCAGGTCGGCCTCATCATCTGCGTCATCATCGGTGGACTCGTGCTCGGTGTGCTGAACACGGTGCTCACGGAGTGCGTCATGGAGGCCACGGACCTGCCCCGCTCGGTCGCCTCGAGCGCGTACTCGGCCGTCCGCTTCATCGGCGGCGCCATCGCCCCGCCCGTCGCGACCCTGCTCGCCGACGCGTACGCCCCCTCGGCCGCGTACGTCTTCGCCGGAGCGTCCGTCGCCGTCGCGTTCGTCGTCATCCTCTGCACCACGAAGGTCCTGCGCCGCGTGGACGACGGTGCCGAGCCGGAGCGCGTCGAGGCCGAGGCGATCGGCGCCGGCGAGATGTCCTAGCTCTCCCGCGCCCTTCCCTTCCACGCCCCGCCCCCTCTTGCGCGAGCGGGCGAAACACCCGGGTGTCGCCAGACGCTGCCCGGGTACTTCGCCCGCTCGCGCTCTGCGCACTGAACGCGACCACATCCACTTGCCGTCGTCCGCCCAGCTGGCCGCGAGCGGGCGGAATGCCTGGGTCCCCTGCAACGTGGCCCGCGCATTTCGCCCGCTCGCGCTCTGCGCACTGGGCGCGACCAGCCTGGAGGCGCGGCGCCAGTCCGTCGGACCGCCACCGGGCCTCCCGGCAGTCACCACCACGGCCCCTCCGCCTCCGCCTCCGCGAGCGGGCGAAACACCCGGGTACCTCCCGACGCGGCCCGGGCATTTCGCCCGCTCGCGATGGCGCGGAGCGGCCAGAGCGCAGCCGCTCCCCAGCGTCTCGCTGAGCGTCTCGCCGAGCGGGCGAAATACCCCGCCACCCCGCCGCGCAACCGCGGCATTTCGCCCGCTCGCGCTCTGCGCACTAGACGCGACCAGCCGGGAGGCCCGACACCCGCCCGACGGACCGCCATCGGGCCTCCAGGCCGTCACCACCACCGCCCCACGCACCTCCGACACCGCCGCGACCGCGAGCGGGCGAAACACCCGTGTGCCTCGCGACGCGACCCGGGCATTTCGCCCGCTCGCGGGTTCGGGGACGCGACCGCGCACCAGCGCGCACCAGCCGCGGACGCGGCCGCGGACGCGACCGCGCACCGGCCGCGCACCACCTGCGCACGGGGCTCGCGCGGGCCGGGAATAGGATCGTGCACATGGCAACCGCGAATGACCGCCTCGTCTGGATCGACTGCGAGATGACCGGCCTCGACCTCGAGGTCGACGAACTCGTCGAGGTGGCCGTGGTCATCACCGACTTCGACCTCGAGCCCGTGCACCCCGGATTCGACATCGTGATCAAGCCGGACCAGTCCGCGCTCGACAACATGAACGAGTTCGTGACGAACATGCACGTCACGTCGGGGCTCATCGAGGAGATCCCGAACGGCGTCAGCCTGGCGGACGCCGAGTACCAGGTGCTCGAGTACATCCTCGAGCACGTCCCGGCCGAGGGCACCGCTCCCCTGGCCGGCAACACCATCGGCACCGACCGTGCGTTCCTGTCCAAGTACATGCCCCGCGTCGACGGCCACCTGCACTACCGCAGCGTCGACGTGTCGAGCATCAAGGAGCTCTGCCGCCGCTGGTTCCCGCGCGTGTACTTCAACTCTCCGGAGAAGCACGGTGGGCACCGTGCCCTCGCGGACATCCTCGAGTCGATCCGCGAGCTCGAGTACTACCGCCGCGCGGGCTTCGTCGCCGAGCCGGGGCCGACCACCGACGAGGTGCGTGCCGTCCAGGCCGAGGTCGTCGAGAAGTGGGAACCGCGCCTGGCGCAGCCCGCAGCCGAGTGACGACACGGGTGGTCGGCACCGCCCGCAGCATGTACTACTATTGAGTGGTCGCGCCGGTCCGCCGGTGTGTGCATGGTGGATATAGCTCAGTTGGTAGAGCGCCTGGTTGTGGTCTAGGAGGTCGCGGGTTCGAGACCCGTTATTCACCCCAGTCGAGGGAGAGCCCCAGTTGCGTGTGACGCAACCGGGGCTCTCCCTCTGTGTTTGTCTGGGCGCCTCCGGCGCCGTGCGGCTTCGCCGCGAGTGGTCAGGGCGGTGTGGGACGATCCCTGCGTGATGGAGATGTCCGCCGACGACTTCGAGCAGCTCGTGACCGACGAACTCGACCTGCTCCCCGACGAGATGGTCGACGGGCTCGACAACGTGGTGTTCGTGGTCGAGGACGAGCCGGAGAACGGCGAAGAGCTCTTCGGCGTGTACGACGGCATCGCGGCGACCGAGCGCGGGCAGTACGGCTTCGGTGAGCTGCCCGACCGCATCGTGGTGTTCCGCAAGCAGCACCTGGCCGAGTGCGACACCGTCGAGGAGCTCAAGGACGAGGTGCACACCACCCTCGTGCACGAGATCGGGCACTTCTACGGCATCGACGACGAGCGCCTGCACGAGCTCGGCTGGGCGTAGGCGCCCGACCGGCACCCGGCACCCGGCACCCGGCACCCGGCACCCGAGTTTCGGGCTCAGCGACACTCCTCGGGCGCACGAGCGCGAGAACTGTCGCTCACCGCGAAAGGTCGCGACGTGCCCGCGCCGCGCCCGCGCCCGCGCCGCGCGCGGCAGCGCCCCCTCAGAACCGCGTCGGCCCCACCTCGTGGTACTTCTCCCACGCGTCCACCGGCCCCCGCCCGTGCAGCGCGTACTCCCCCACGAGCCGCTCCTTGTAGACGGCCGGGTTGTGCGACGCCACGACGCGGGCGTTCCGCCAGTGCCGGTCCAGCGCGCGCGTCCGGTCGGCAGCGGACGCCCCGCCGACCTCGAACAGCTCGGAGCACGACCGCAGTACCCGCGGCCCGATCTCGACCTGCGCCTGGTAGACCGCGTTCTCGGCGGCGTCCAGCAGTGCGTGTTCGACCCCGACCCCCGGCTCGTTCGTCGCGACGACCTGGTCGAGCAGCCCCGCGGCAGCGACGACGAGCGACCGCGCGGTGAACGCCCCCGCGGACAACCGACCGAGGATCGCGAGCACCTGCGGGTCCCCGCCCGGCGTTGCCGCGTTCGCGTGGATGTACGTCCGGGTCCGCGGTCGCACGAAGGCGACCGCGTCGTCAGACACCGCCTGTCCGATCCCGGCCAGCACGGCCAGCAGGTACAGCTGGAAGAAGGCCTGGATGTGCGACAGCGGCGCGTCCTTGTACGCCGACACCACGGCGGGGTCGACCGGCACACCCTCGAAGACCGTGGTGCCGGACGCAGTCAGCCGCTGGCCGAACCCGTCCCAGTCGTCGACGCTCGTCACGCCCGGCGCGTCGACCGGCACGGCGAACGTCACGCGGTCGCCCGAGCGGTCCGCGGCCAGGTAGATCCAGTCGGCGTAGAGCGTGCCGGTCGAGTAGAACTTCCGCCCGTCGAGACGGAGGGAATCGCCAACAGGCGTCACCGTCGTCGAGATGTCGGCCAGGGTCGTGCCGGTCCGCTCCGAGGTCGCGTTCCCCACGATCGCCCCGTCGACGATCCGCTGCAGCCACTCGTCGCGCGACGCGGAGCCCGGCCGCAGCAGCACGAGTTCGGTGTACCCGAAGTGCCCACGCCACAGGTGCGCGATGTTCGAGTCCGCGGCCGCCAGGTCCGTCACCAGCTGCACGAGTTCGACCAGGGTCACGCCGAACCCGCCGCGGTCCTCGGGGACGCGCAGCCGGCCGAATCCGGCGTCGGCGAGTGCGCGGACCTCGGCGTGCGGCAACGGCCGGTCGCCGAGGCTGCCGGAAGCGAGCTCACGCTCGACCGCGCCCTCGCGGATGGTCGCGAACACGGGTGCGAAGCGTTCGCGCAGGGTCGCCAGACGATCGGCCGGGAGGCCCGTCACCCGTCCGTCGGTCGTCGTCGCGTCCGTCATGCGGTCACCTCCACGGCACGTGCCGCGTCCGCAGGCGCCGTCACGGTCGCGCTCACGCCGCCCGTGAACGCGCCGCGCCACTGCCGGGCGGGGTGCGAGTCCGGCAGCTGCGGGTGCCCGAAGAGCTTCTCGCGCAGGGTGCCCTCGCGGTACTCGGACTGCATCAGCCCACGCTCCTGCAGGGTGGGCGCGATGTGGTCGACGAACTCCTCGTACGAACCGGGCAAGGTCCAGTTGATGACGTTCACCCCGTCGACGCCGACGCGCTGCCAGTCCGCGAGTTCGTCGGCGATCTGGTCGGGCGTGCCGACGACCCGGGCACGGAGCTTGGCGGACAGGCGGGCGAGGTCGGCGATCGTGGGTTCGCGGTCGCCGGCGGCCTCGCGGAGCCACTGCAGGTGCGACTGCCCGGCGTGGGTGCGGACCTCGGACAGCGGGGTGTCCGGGTCGAGGGCCTCGCCGGTGTCCGGGTCGAAGCCGAGGTTCGAGTGCACCAGGAAGCCGTCGGCCGCCAGGTACTCGTCGATCTCCGCTTCCTTCGCCTTCGCCTCGGCCTCGGTGGACCCGGTGACGAAGGTCAGCCCGAGGAAGAACGCGATGTCCTCCCGCCGACGCCCGGCTGCCTGGGCGAGGTCGCGGGTCTCGCGGATGAGCTGCTCGGTGGCGTCGCGGTTCGAGGTCAGGATGAACTGAGCCTCGGCGTTCCGTGCCGCGAAGGCCCGACCGGCCGGCGAAGAGCCGGCCTGGAACAGCACCGGCGTCCGCTGCGGGCTCGGCGCGCTCAGGTGCGGCCCCTGCACGTCGTAGCGCTTCCCGTGGTGGTCGATGCGGTGCACCTTGTCGGGGTCGGCGTAGCCACGCACCGGGTCCTTCAGGACGGCGCCGTCCTCCCACGAGCCCTCCCAGAGCTTCGCGCAGACCTCGAGGTACTCCTCGGCCCAGACGTAGCGCTCGTCGTGCTCCTCGAGCCGGTCGGCGCCGAAGTTCCGGGCGGCGCTGTCGAGGGCGCTCGTGACGACGTTCCAGCCGATCCGGCCCCGGGTGATGTGGTCGAGGGTGGAGACCTTGCGGGCGAAGTCGAACGGGTGCGACTGGATGACGCTCGACGTGAACGCCAGGCCGAGGTGCTCGGTCGACACGGCGAGCGCGGAGAGCAGCACCGAGGGGTCGTTCGAGGGGATCTGCAGCCCCTCGCGCAGGTTGGTCGAGTAGTCGCCGCGTCCCGGCCCGTAGGTCCCGACGACGTCGGCGAAGAACATCGCGTCGAACTTGCCGCGCTCGAGGGTCTTCGCCAGGTCGGTCCAGAGCGTGACGTCGTCGAAGTCGGCCTGACGGGCGTCCGGGTGTCGCCAGAGGCCGTGCTGGATGTGCGACGTCGTGTTCATGACGAAGGCCGCGAAGCGCAGCGGGCGGTTCGGTGCATCGCTCATGCACCCCATCGTGGTCGGCGGGCACCGCCCGACGACAGCGACGTGACCTTCCGTTACGCGCGGTGTTCCCCCCGGCCCTGGAGGCGACCATGCTCCTGAGGCATGCCGACCCCGAGCACCGTCACCGCGCCTCCCGGCCGTCCCGCCGCACCGTCGACCACCGCGACCCGTCGTCGGGTCGCCCTCGCCTCGTTCGTCGGCACGACGGTCGAGTACTACGACTTCTACCTGTACGCGACGGCGTCCGCCCTGGTGTTCGCGCCCACGTTCTTCCCGTCGGTGACGCCGGCGGTCGGCGTGATCGCGTCGTTCGCGACCTACGGGGTCGGCTTCGTCGCGCGGCCGCTCGGCGGGGTGATCGCCGGGCACCTGGGTGACCGCATCGGACGGAAGAAGCTGCTCGTCGCCTCCCTGGTGCTGATGGGCATCGCGTCGACCCTGATCGGGGTCGTGCCGTCGGCGGCGACCATCGGGGTCGGTGCCGTCGTCGCGCTGGTGTTCCTGCGGCTGCTGCAGGGCGTCGCCGCCGGCGCGGAGTGGGGCGGGTCCGCGCTGCTGTCCGTCGAGCACGCACCCGAACGGCACCGCGGGCTGTTCGGGGCGTTCACGCAGATGGGGTCGGCGGGTGGGATGCTGCTCGCGACCGGCGTGTTCACCCTGGTGCGGTCCCTGCTCGGCAACGAGGTGTTCCTGGCCTGGGGCTGGCGGCTGCCGTTCCTGTTCTCCGCGGTGATCGTGGCCGTCGGCCTGGTGATCCGGCTCGGCGTGCAGGACGCTCCGGTGTTCCAGGAGCTGCGGGCCTCCGGCGGGGTCGAGCGGTTCCCGGTCTGGCAGGCGATCCGACACCACCCGCGCGCGATCCTGGTGACCGCCGGACTGCGCCTGGTGCAGCCCGCGCTGTACTCGATCCTGACGACGTACTCGCTGACCTACCTCGCAGCCGTACGGGGGCCGGCGGGCTCGGACGCCGGTCTGCAGGCGGTGCTCGTCATCTCGGCGGTGTCGCTCGTGTCGACGCCGTTCTGGGGGTGGCTGTCCGACCGGGTGGGACGCCGCGTGCTCACGATCTGGTCGGCCGTCGGCATCGCCGTGCTCATCTGGCCGTTCTTCGCGTTCCTCGACGCCGGGCCGCTCGTGCTGCTGCCGCTCGTGGCGCTGATCGGGATGTGCGTCTTCCACGACAGCATCTACGGGCCGCAGGCGGCCTGGTTCGCGGAGCAGTTCCCGACCGGTCGGCGGTACTCGGGGATGTCGCTCGGGTACCAGATCGGGTCGATCTTCTCCGTCGGGCTGACGCCGCTGCTCGCTGCGGTGTTCGTGGAGCTCGGTGGGGGCTCGCCGTGGATCCTGTGCGGGTACCTCGGGGTGTACGCGGTGTTGACCATCGTGGCGGCGGTGTTCGCGGTGGACCCGGTCGCGCGGGCGCGGGGCGCGGGGCGGGGCGGTGCGCGGGGCGGCGTGCGGGGCCGAGTCTCGCGGTGAGCGACAGTTCTCGCGCTCGGGCGTCCGTGAACTGTCGCTCAGCCCGAGACTCGGCGCGGCCAGCCCGAGACTCGCGGCGGCCGGTCCGCTACGTCCGCAGCACCACGTCGGCCAGGGACGCCGGGTCCTCGGCGGCGATGAAGTCCTGCTCCTGCGCCGCCCACCGGTCCCACTCGCGCGCGAAGGTGTCGCCGTCGCGGCCGATCGCCCGGTCCCAGCGGACTGCGTCGTCGGCCTCGAGCCACACCGCCAGCGAAGCCAACCGCACCGAGGCCCGGGACACCGCCCCGCAGCCCTCGATCACGATCGGCAGGTCGGGGTCGACCGCGGTCCACTCCGCCGGGCCGTCGGCCACCCAGTCCCACCGGCGGTACCCGCTGGGAGGCCCGAGCACGTCGCGGACCACGGCGTCGGCCGCCGCGCGGAGTCCGTCCCACCCCGGGTAGACGTCGTCGAGGTGCACGACCTGCGCCCCCAGCAGCTGCGCGAGCTGGTCGCCGAGAGTCGTCTTGCCGGTGCCGGAGCGGCCGTCGACGAGGACCACGAGGCGTCCGCCCGACGCTGCCGCGGCGCCGGCAGCAGCTGCGGTGACACCCGCGGCGAGACCGTCGCCGCCCGACGGGTCCACCGGGTCCGCCGGGTCCACCGGGTCCGCCGACTCACGCACGCCAGGTCCCCGCTGCCACGGCGACCGCGATCGACGCGACACCGATCCCGACGAGCACCGCGACCATCGCCCACTCCGGCCACGCGAACCGGGCGACCCGCGCCCACGTGCGTCGCCCGGGAGCCCCGAACCCGCGCGACTCCATCGCCACCGCCAACGTCGTCGCCCGTCGCAGCGCCAGGACCAGCAGCGCGAACGCCATCGACGCCCCGCGCCGCAGCCGTCCGGTGTCGGCAAGACCCCGCGCACGCCGCGCCATCGCGAGCTGCCGCCAGTCGTCCACCAGCAGCGTCATCATCCGGATGGCCGCGAGGGCCCCGAGCACGAACCGCGCCGGTAACCGCAGCACCTGCGCGAGCCCGTCGGCCAGGTCGGTGGGGTCGACGCCGATGAACAACGCGACCGCGGGCAGCCCCACCGCGAGCACGCGGAGCGCCGTCGCCAGGGCGAGCGTCAGCGACCCGTCGGTGACGTGGGCGAAGCCGAAGTCGAACCACTCCCGTCCGGAGGGTCGCCCGTACAGCGCGATGCTCACCGCCGTGAGCGGCACGGCCACCAGGACCGGTGACACCCGCAGCAGCAGGGTCCGCACCCGCAGCCGCAGGAGCGGCAGCAGGGCGAGCTCGACCGCGAGGGCGACGGCTGCGGACACGACGTCCAGGCTCAGCACGAGGCACACGCCGAGCGCGAGGACGCCGACGAGCGAGGCCACCGGTTGGACGGCGGCTCGGTCGGTTCGGTCGGTTCGGCCTGGAGGCGCGGCTCGGCCCGCCGCCGTCGGCACCGTCTCCGGGGTGGTCGCCGTCGCACCCCCCTGGTCGCGTTCCACGCGCTCTTGGTTGCCTTCCACGCGCCGGGCGCCGTCCGCCGCGAGCACGACCTCGTCGGCGTCGAGCGCCCGGATCAGGTCGCGGTCGTGCGTGACGGCGACGACGGTGGTGCCGTCGTCGGCGAGTGCTCCGAGGTGCCGGACGACGGCGTCCCACGTGGACCGGTCCTGCCCGGAGGTCGGTTCGTCGAGCACGACGACCGGCGGCCGCGCGGCGACGACCGCGGCGATGGCGAGCCGTCGCTGCTCGCCGCCGGACAGCGTGAACGGGTTGGCCTCGGCGAGGTGGGCGAGGCCGAACTCGCCGAGGAGCACGTCCGCCCGACCCGCGGCGTCCGGAGCACCGATCGCGCGGGGGCCGGCCTCGACCTCCTCGCGGACGGAGCCGGCGACGAACTGGTGCTCGGGGTCCTGGAAGACGGTACCGATGCGGGCGGCGAGTTCGCGGCTCGACCACGTGTGCGGCGCCGCGTCGAGGCCTGCGGCGAGGTCCGTCGTGGCCGTGAGCTCCCCCGCGACCGGAGGCAGGAGCCCCGCGAGCGTGAGGCCGAGCGTCGACTTGCCGATCCCGTTCGGCCCCGTGATCGCCAGGACCTGTCCGGCTCGGAGTTCGAGGTCGATCCCGCTGCCCACCCGCTGTCGCTTGCCCCGGGCAGTCCCGAGGTCCCGCGCCTCGAGCAGCGCGCCCGCTCCCGCGCCCACCCCCGCCCCGACGCCCGCGCCCTCGCCGAGCGGGCGAAATGCCGCGGCCCCCTCGGCCGCCGTCTCGGGCATTTCGCCCGTTCGCGCAGCCGCACGGAACTCGTCGCCCGCCACCTCTCCGGCCCCCTCGCCGAGCGGGAGAAATGCCGCGGTCCCCTCGGCAGTCGACCCGGGCATTTCGCCCGTTCGCGCAGCCGCAGCCACAGCCGCAGCCGCAGCACGCCGCCCGCGGGCCGCGCCACGCTCCGGCTCGGCGCCGGGCACCCACACCCCGGCCGCGGTGAGCGCTGCGCCGTGGCGCGCGAGCACCTCGGCAGGCGCGCCGTCCGCGACGACCCCGCCGCCGGGCTCGAGCAGCACGAGCCGGTCGACCAGGTCGAGCCAGGTGCCGATCCGGTGCTCCACCACGAGCAGGGTCGCCCCCGTCTCGTCGAGCAGTGCGCGCACGGCGTCGTGCACCTGGGCCACGCCGGCCGGGTCGAGGTTCGCGCAGGGTTCGTCGAGCACGAGGGCTCCCGGACGCATCGCGAGCACCCCGGCGAGCGCCAGTCGTTGCCGCTGGCCGCCGGAGAGCATCGCGGTCGAACGGTCGAGCGCCAGGTCGAGCCCGACGACCGCGAGCGCCGACCGCACCCGTGCCCAGGTCTCGTCGCGCGGGACGCCGAGGTTCTCGCACCCGAAGGCCACGTCGTCGCCGATCCGCGACATCACGGTGTGCGCCTCGGGGTCCTGCATGACGAGGCCGACACGCCCGCGGACCGCGCGGGGGTCGGCGCCGTCGACCAGGACCGAGCCCTGCACCGAAGCAGCGGTGTCGTCGGTGGGGTCGGGCTCGTCGGGCAGCACGGCGGCCACTGCCCGGAGCAGCGTCGACTTTCCGGAGCCGGACGGCCCGACGATCGCGACCCGCTCCCCCGGCTCGACGGTCAGGTCGACGCCACGGACGGCCCACTCGGCGCGTTCGGGGTAGCGCCATCCCCAGTCGCGGAACGCGATGCGCGCGGCGCGCACGCCGACGACGTCCGGGGACGTCGACGACGGAGCCGACACCGTCACACCAGTTCGCGCGGCCGACGCCGGCTGTGCTCCCGGCCGGCCGCGAACGAGGACAGCACGCCGGTGCGTGCGAGCGCCCGGACGACCAGCCACGAGCCGGCGCCCGCGATGACGGCGCCCGACACGATCGCGCACACGACGTAGACGACCTTGAACGCGGCGTCGAGACCCGGGTACCACAGCACGGTGTCGTTGATGCCGAGCGCGAGGCCGGCTGCGGCGCCGGCCAGGACGACGACCGGCAGCCGGTACACGCGGTACAGGAAGAGTGCGAGGACGATCTCGGCGCCGAGTCCCTGGACCAGTCCGGCCTCGAGCGTCAGCCACCCCCACTGCGTGCCGAACAGTGCCTCGACGGACGCGGCGACCATCTCACCGTAGAGCGCGGCGCCGGGCTTGCGGACGACGATCGCGACGAGCGGGCCGGCGAGCAACCAGACTCCGCCGAACAGGGCCTTCGTGCCCGGGAGGACGAGGTCCATGACGGCGCTGATGGGTTCGTAGCCGAACTCCCACAGCCGGAAGACGACGCCGAGTGCCACCGCGAGCACGCTCGCGACGACGATGTCGACGACCCGCCAGCGCAGCGATCGCCGCGGGGCGGTGTGGACGGTTGATGACGTGCCAGAAGACATGGTGCTGGACTCCTCCCTGCGCCGGCATGATCCGGATCAGGTTCGACGGTCGGAGCGCCACTCGCTCCCTCTCAGCCCGGCGGTCCCGGACTCCCGTGTGTGTCCCAGCAGTCTAGACGTGGTCGCGACCACGTGACGGGTCGCGACCACACATCGGACGGGAGGCCCGTGGCGGGTCCGCCACGGGCCTCCCGTCCGGTGTGTCGCTACTTCTTCAGGACGCGCACCAGTTTGCGGAGCACGGTGCCGGTCACCCAGACGAGCGGGATGCTCACGGCGACGAGCGAGATGAGGTTCGGCTCGAACTCGAGGTCCTTGCCGGGGCGACGGATGTACGCGCCGACCGGGATCGACGCGCCGCCGCCACCGCCGCCGCCGTTCTCGTCGTCCCCGCCGCCCCCGAAGCCGAACCAGCCGAGGGACACCGGGATGAGGGTCTGGTCGCCGACCTCGACGGGGTCTCCGTAGTTCGTGGAGACGCCGATCGGGCGTACCTTGTCTGCGATCTGCGTGACGATGTTGGCCATGCGCGCGACGCTACTCGTCCGTTCCTCCACAGGGCGGGCCACGCGCGCACGGGTACACAGCTGGTGCTTGTCTGCGGACGCGGACGGGTGTCACCGATATGTTGGCGCGACCATCACCTGGAGGACCGTTTGCACACCTGGCCCGGCAACCCGTACCCGCTCGGGGCGACCTACGACGGAAGCGGCACGAACTTCGCGCTCTTCAGTGAGGTCGCCGAGCGCGTCGAACTCTGTCTGTTCGACACCGACGGCAACGAAGAGTGCATCCCCCTCGTCGAGGTCGACGCCTACGTCTGGCACGCGTACCTGCCGAACGTCGGCCCCGGCCAGGAGTACGGCTTCCGTGTCCACGGCCCGTACGACCCCGACAACGGTGCACGCTGCAACCCGTCGAAGCTCCTGCTCGACCCCTACGCCAAGGCGACGAGCGGCGAGATCGACTGGGACCAGTCGCTCTTCGCCTACACGTTCGGCGACCCGGACTCGACGAACGACGACGACTCCGCGGCGCACATGATGAAGGGCGTCGTGATCAACCCGTTCTTCGACTGGCAGGGCGACCGCGCACCGCGCACGCCCTACGGCGAGACGGTCATCTACGAAGCGCACGTCAAGGGCCTCACCGAGACCCACCCCGACGTGCCCGAAGAGCAGCGCGGCACCTACGCCGGCGTCTCGCACCCCGCGGTCATCGAGCACCTGAAGCGACTCGGCATCACGACGCTCGAGCTCATGCCGGTGCACCAGTTCGTGAACGACTCGACCCTGCAGGACAAGGGGCTGTCGAACTACTGGGGCTACAACACCATCGGCTTCTTCGCGCCGCACTCCTCGTACTCGTCCTCGGGCGACCAGGGGCAGCAGGTGCAGGAGTTCAAGACGATGGTGCGGGAGCTCCACCGCGCCGGCATCGAGGTCGTGCTCGACGTCGTCTACAACCACACCGCCGAGGGCAACCACCTCGGGCCGACGCTGTCGTTCCGCGGCATCGACAACGCGGCGTACTACCGCCTGGTCGACGACGACAAGAAGTTCTACATGGACTACACGGGCACCGGGAACTCGCTCAACGTCGGGCACCCGCACTCGCTGCAGCTCATCCTCGACTCGCTGCGCTACTGGGTGACCGAGATGCACGTCGACGGCTTCCGATTCGACCTCGCCTCGGCGCTCGCCCGCGAGTTCTACGAGGTGGACCGACTGTCCGCGTTCTTCGAGCTCGTGCAGCAGGACCCGATCGTGTCGCAGGTCAAGCTCATCGCCGAGCCGTGGGACGTCGGCCCCGGTGGCTACCAGGTCGGCAACTTCCCGCCCCAGTGGTCCGAGTGGAACGGCAAGTACCGCGACACCGTGCGCGACTTCTGGCGCGGTGAGTCGTCGACCCTCGGTGAGTTCGCGTCGCGCATCTCCGGCTCGGCCGACCTGTACGAGCACGACGGCCGGACGCCCAAGGCGAGCATCAACTTCATCACCGCGCACGACGGCTTCACGCTGTACGACCTCGTCGCCTACAACGAGAAGCACAACGACGCCAACGGCGAGGACAACAACGACGGCGAGAGCCACAACCGGTCCTGGAACTCGGGCGCCGAGGGTCCGACGGACGACGAGTCCGTGAACGCCCTGCGGCTCCAGCGCCGCCGGAACTTCCTGGCGACCCTGCTCCTCAGCCAGGGCGTGCCGATGATCGCCCACGGTGACGAGCTCGGCCGTTCGCAGTCCGGCAACAACAACGTCTACGCACAGGACTCCGAGCTCAGCTGGATCGACTGGGACACCGCGGACGACGACCTCGTCCAGTTCACGGCCGACGTGGTCAAGCTGCGCCACGACCACCCGACGTTCCGTCGCACCCGGTACTTCAACGGGCGCCCGGTGCGCCGTGGTCAGGACGAGCCGCTGCCCGACGTGGTCTGGCTGACGCCCGAGGGCGACGCCATGTCGCCGGAGGACTGGGACTCCGGTTTCGGCAAGAGCGTCGGCATGTACCTGAACGGCGACGGCATCCGCGGGCGTGACTCCCGCGGCGAGCGCGTCACCGACGTGGCGTTCATCACGTACTTCAACGCCCACGACGACGTCGTGACGTTCACGCTGCCGACCGAGGAGTACGCACCCGGCTGGACGGTCCGCATCGACACCGCCGAGCCCGGTGCCCGCGACGAGATCGTCGAGGCAGGTACCCCGCTCGACGTGCCCGCGCGCTCGATGATCGTCCTGCGTGCCGAGCCGAACCACGAGGTCTCGGTCACCCCGGTCGAGGTCCAGCACCACGACGGGGCCCCCGAGCCCCGGTCCCCGCAGGACGCCGTCACCCCGGCCAACCCGGCCGGTTCCACCGCACCGAGCGGCACCGCGCGATGACGACCGGCACGACGGGGGCCGGGCGTCGCGTGCCCGTCTCGACGTACCGGCTGCAGGTGTCGGCGGACTTCGACCTGGCCGCCGCACGCGACCTCGTCGACTACGTGCACGACCTCGGGGCCGACTGGCTGTACCTGTCGCCGGTCCTGCAGTCGGAGCCCGGCTCGAACCACGGCTACGACGTCGTCGACCACACGCACGTCGACACCGACCGCGGCGGTGACGAGGCCCTCCGGGTCCTCGCCGAGGCCGCGCACGCGGTCGGGCTCGGCGTGCTGGTCGACGTCGTCCCGAACCACGTCGGGGTCGCCACCCCGGCGGTCAACCCGTGGTGGTGGTCCCTGCTCGAACTCGGCCAGGGCTCCCCCGTCGCCTGGGCGTTCGACGTCGACTGGGACGCCGGCGACGGCAAGGTCCGGGTGCCGGTCCTCGACGACCGGCTGCTCGACGCGGTCACGCTCGACACGTCCGACGCCGAGCACCCGGTGCTCCGGGTCGGCGACACTGCGTACCCGACCGCGCCGGGCACCGCCCACCCGGGCGACTCGGTCGAGGCCGTGCACGCGCTGCAGCACTACGCGTTCGTGCACTGGAAGCGTGCGGACCACGAGCTGAACTACCGCCGGTTCTTCGCGGTGAACACGCTCGCGGCCATCCGGGTCGAGGAACCCGAGGTGTTCGCGGCGTCGCACGGCGTCATCGGCGGCTGGTTCCGCGACGGCCTCGTCGACGGACTGCGCATCGACCACCCGGACGGACTGTACGACCCCGCCGGCTACCTGCAGGACCTCGCCGAGCTGACCGGCGGTGCGTACACCCTCGTCGAGAAGATCCTCGAACCCGGCGAGGAACTCCCGAGCTCCTGGCCGGTCGACGGCACGACCGGGTACGACGCGCTCGGCGTCCTGGACCGTGTGCTCGTCGACCCCGCGGGCGAACCCTCGCTGACCGCGGCATCGGGCGCGGAGCCCGCCGAGTGGCAGCAGCTGACGCACGACACCCGCCGCGGCATCGCCGACGGGATCCTCGGCAGCGAGGTCGAGCGACTCGCCCGACTGCTCGCGCCGGTCACCGCCGGAGCGGACGCGATCACGCACGAACGGCTCGTCGACGCCCTCGCCGAGGTCGTGGCGTCGTTCGACGTGTACCGCACCTACCTGCCCGAGGGCGCCCACCATCTCATCGCGGCGCTCGAACGCGCGGCAGAGGCCCGTCCCGACCTCGACGACGTCATCGACCGGATCGCCCCGGCGCTCGTCGACCCGGACAACGCCGCCGCGATCCGCCTGCAGCAGACGAGCGGCATGGTGATGGCCAAGGGCGTCGAGGACACCGCGTTCTACCGCACGTCCCGCTTGACGTCCCTGAGCGAGGTCGGTGGTGACCCGAGCGTGTTCGCGGTGTCCGTGGCCGACTTCCACCAGGCGCAGCGCGACCGGCTCGGCAGCTGGCCGCACACCATGACGACGCTCACCACCCACGACACGAAGCGCAGCGAGGACACCCGCGCACGCATCGCGGTCCTGGCCGAGCTCGGCAGCGAGTGGGCCGACACGCTCGACCGGTTGCAGTCCCTCGTCCCGCTCGAGGACCGCGTGTTCGCCGACCTGCTCTGGCAGGCGATCGTCGGTGCCCGTCCCGCGAGTCGTGAGCGGCTGCACGCCTACGCCGAGAAGGCATCCCGCGAAGCCGGCGACAGCACCACCTGGACCGAGCCGGACACGGCGTTCGAGGAGCGCATGCACGCCCTCGTCGACGCGGCGTTCGACGAGCCCGCCGTGGTGGCCGTGCTCGATGCCCTCGACGAACGGATCGACGCGGCTGGGTGGTCGAACGGGCTCGCGCAGAAGCTCGTGCAGCTCACGGCACCCGGCGTCCCCGACGTCTACCAGGGCACCGAGTTCTGGGACCGGTCCCTCGTCGACCCCGACAACCGCCGGGCCGTGGACTACGCCGAGCGGCGCCACGTCCTCGCCGAGATCGACGGCCCGGACGACGACGGCCCCGAGGACCTCCCGGCGATCGGGATCGACGGCGCCGCGAAGCTCCTCGTGACCGCCCGTGCACTCCGTCTCCGCCGCGACCACCCGGAGCTCTTCACGCGGTACCTCGCGCTCGAGGCGACGGGCAGCGCGGCGGACCACGTCGTCGCGTTCGACCGCGGCGGTGCCGTGACGATCGCCACGCGACTGCCGATCGGGCTCGAACGGGTCGGAGGCTGGGGTGACACCCTCGTGCACGCCGTCCCCGTCGACCGGGTCGACCTGCTCACCGGCAGGACCTTCGCGGCCAGCCGGGGCATCGCCCTCGCGGACCTGCTCACCACCTACCCGGTCGCGCTGCTCGTACCGGCCGCCACGGTCGGGGAACCCGGCCACGCCGACACGGTGACCGACGCGTCCGGCGCGGAACGGGCCTCCCGGTCGACCGCCCGGACCACCCCGGCGACCGAGTCCGACGCGCAAGCGGAGATCGACATCCTGGAGGGTCACGCATGACCGCACCCGACCGTTACGCCGTCTGGGCGCCCGAGCCGGACCGCGTCCGGCTGGTCGTCGACGACGTCGAGTACCCGCTGACCCGGGGCGACGACGACTGGTGGTCGACCGACGCGATCATGCCGGTCGTCGGTGCCCGCTACGGGTTCCGCCTCGGCGACGACGACGCGGTGCGCCCCGACCCCCGCAGTCGCTTCCAGCCGGACGGGGTGCACGGTACGTCCGCCGTCGTCGACCCCGCGCGCTTCGCGTGGACCGACGAGTCGTGGACCGGGCGTCCAGCCCGCGGCGCCGTGATCTACGAGATGCACGTCGGCACCTACACGCCGGAGGGCACCCTCGACGCGGCGGCGCAGAAGCTCGACCACCTGGTCGAGCTCGGCGTCGAGTTCGTCGAACTGCTGCCCGTGAACGGTGTGAACGGCGAGTGGAACTGGGGCTACGACGGGGTCGCCTGGTACGCGGTGCACGCCCCGTACGGCGGCCCGGACGCCTACGACCGGTTCGTCGACACGGCGCACTCACTCGGCCTGGGCGTCATCCAGGACGTCGTCTACAACCACCTCGGGCCGAGCGGCAACTACCTGCCGCTGTACGGGCCGTACCTGGTGCAGGGGCTCGCGAACACGTGGGGCGACTCGGTGAACGTCGAGCACCCCGAGGTCCGTCGGTACGTGCTCGACAACGTGCGCATGTGGTTCCGCGACCACCACGTCGACGGGCTCCGGCTCGACGCCGTGCACGCGATCCGCGACACCACGCGGCCGCACGTCCTGGCCGAGATGGCCGACGAGACGGACGCCTACGGTTCCTTCGTCGGTCGTCCGCTGTCGCTGATCGCCGAGTCGGACCTCAACGACCCGGTGATGTTCCGCCCGCGGGAAGCCGCCGGGTACGGGCTCGCCGGACAGTGGTCCGACGACTTCCACCACGCCGTGCACGTGGCGCTGACGGGCGAGACGAACGGCTACTACGCCGACTTCGCACCGCTGTCGGCGCTCGCGAAGGTGCTCGACCACGGGTTCTTCCACGACGGCACGTGGTCGTCGTTCCGTGGCCGGCGCCACGGGCAACCGATCGACCGCGGGACTTCCCCGGCGACTGCCCTGGTCGTCACGAACCAGAACCACGACCAGATCGGCAACCGCGCGGCGGGCGACCGTCTGGCGGCGACGCTCGACGACGAAGGCCTCGTCATCGCTGCGGCACTGACGCTGCTCGGTCCGTTCACACCCATGCTGTTCATGGGCGAGGAGTTCGCCGCGACGACACCGTGGCAGTTCTTCACGTCGCACCCGGAGCCCGAGCTCGGCAAGGCGACGGCCGAGGGCCGCATCCGCGAGTTCGCGGAGCACGGCTGGGACGAGTCGGCCGTGCCGGACCCGCAGGACCCGACGACGTTCACGAACTCGAAGCTCGACTGGGCCGACGTCAGTTCCGAGCGGGGTGCGGCGATCCTGCAAGCCTACCGGGTGCTCGTCGCCCTGCGCCGGACCGACCAGGCCTTCGTCGACCACCGGTACGAGGCGAACGCCGTGCAGTTCAGCGAGGACCGCCGGTGGCTGGTGCTCACGCGTGGGCTGCTCGGACCGGACGTGGCACCCGTGCACGTCGTGGTGAACTTCCTCGACGACGCAGCCGAGGTGCCGGTCCCCGGTGCCACCGGCGAAGAGCTCTACCGGTTCGGAGCGGCCGAGGTCGCGACGGACTGCGTGCGGTTCCGCGGGCGGGGCGTGGTGGTGCTGCGCTAGTCGCTGCACTGTCACCGAACCGAGACTCGGGGTGGGCGACGGTCTTCGTGCTGCACAGCACGAGTCCTGTCGCCCACCCCGAGTCTCGTCGAACGGTGGGCCAGCGGGTCAGGCCGCGTGGTCGGCCACAGCGTGCGCGTTCGTGCGGACGGACGGCAGCTTCCGGTGGTCCTTGACCAGGGAACGGGTCTCGCGGATGCGGCGGTCGATGCCCCACTTCGTCACGAGGGCCAGACTCTCGCGCACGATGTTGCCGCTCATCTTCGAGACGCCGAACTCCCGCTCGGTGAACGTGATCGGGGTCTCGACGACGCGCAGACCGGCCTCGAGGGCACGCCAGCACAGGTCGACCTGGAAGCAGTAGCCCTTCGACGCGACGCCGGCCAGGTCGATCCGCTCGAACGCCCGCGAGGTGAAGACCCGGAACCCGCCGGTGGCGTCGCGGACGGCGATGCCGAGGGCCAGGCGCGTGTAGAGGTTGCCGCCGCGGGAGAGCAGTTCGCGGTACCAGGGCCAGTTCTCGACCTTGCCGCCCTTGATCCAGCGGGACCCGAGGACGAGGTCGTTCGTGTCCGCGAGCTCGAGCATCCACGGCAGGTACTCGGGGTGGTGCGAGCCGTCGGCGTCCATCTCGACGAGCTTGGCGTAGCCGTGCTCGAGGCCCCAGGCGAACCCGGACAGGTACGCGCCGCCGAGACCGTCCTTCACCGTGCGGTGCATGACGTGCACGCGGTCGGTCTCACGGGCGATGGCGTCGGCGATGTCACCGGTGCCGTCCGGCGAGTTGTCGTCGACGACCAGCACGTGGACGTTCTCGTCGGTGGCGGCGAGCGTGCGCTCGACGATGGGACGGACGTTCTCCGCCTCGTCGTAGGTCGGGATGATGACCAGGGTCTCGCTCATGGTGCTCCTCGTGCTCCACATCGAATGTATCGGTCGGTGTTTGGGTCAGTCCGACGAGAGGTCTGCGAACACGATCAGATTGTCCGTGTAGTGCCCGGTGGCGGTGTCGAACACGCCGTCGCAGGTGATCAGTCGGAGCTGGGGGGTCGGGGTGGTGCCGTAGACGTCGCTCGTCGGGAACGCCGACTTGGCGGCGCGTTCCGAGCGGTCGACGGTGAAGGTGCGGGTGCTGCCGTCGGACATCGCGACGTGGATCTCGTCGCCGGCGACCAGTTCGTCGAGCCGGAAGAACACGGCGGCGCTCGTCGGGCTGTCGACGTGGCCGGCGATGACTGCCGGGCCGACCTCACCGGGGACGATGCCGTCGCTGAACCACCCGGCGCTGTCCCAGTCGACGGGCGGGTCGAGTTCGCCGGCCGTGCCGCGGTGCAGGTCCTCGAGGTTCGACTGCACGCCGATCGCGGGGATCGAGACGCTGACGGGGGTCGCCGCGGATCGGGCAGCGGGTACGGCCGGGTCCTGGAACCCCTCGATGCCCGACCCTGCAGAAGCAGAAGCAGAAGCAGACGCCGACGCCGAACTCGACGGCGCCGAACCGGCCCGCCCGTCCGACCCGTCACTGCCGACGGTCGACGCGAGCGCCACACCGGTGACGCCGCCGCCCACGACGACCGCGGCGAGCACGGCCCCGATCACCACGCCACGGCGTCCGAACACCGAACCACGCCCGGCGGACCGTCGGCCGGTCACGATGCGCCTCCGGCCGTCGTCGCGCAGCCGCCGAGCACGTCCGAGGTGAGCATGGTCGAACCGAGGGCGGCCCAGGCGTCCCCGTAGTAGGTCGGCGTGGTGGCAGCCGTCCGGTCGGCCCGCTCCAGGTCGTCGGCAGCCGCGCCGGAGGAACCGGCCGCGTACTCGGCGGCGGCCCGGGCGGTGTACGCCAGGGCGTTCGTGTCCCCGGTCACGGCGGTGCCGCCCAGGTCGAGCTGCGCCGCGAGCTGCGTCGTCCGACGCAGGGTCGGGGCGAGCGACCCGGCCAGGGCGCGGTCGTCGGCGGAGCAGGCCTCGGCGTAGCGAACGGGCGTCCGCATCGCGTCGTAGCCGTACAGCACGCGCTGGTCCCCACCGGTGGCGGGCATCGGGTCGACGGTACCGTCGGCGTGCACCTGCGACCAGTCGCTCGGCAGCTGCGACTCGTCGAGCACCGCCGCGGTCGCCGCGCGGGACCCCCGGTTCAGCGCGGTCCAACGGTCGTCGCCCGTGGCCTTCGCCAGCACCGCGAAGGCTGCCGGCGACGCGTACGAGGCGTTGTACCGGTACGGCTCGGAGTCCGCCCACGGCCCGGGCAGCAGGATCGTGCCGAGTTCCGTGGTCGCGGTCTCGTGTTCCAGGATCGCCGAGGCGATGCGCTTGCCGGCTGCCGTGTAACGGTCCTCGCCCCACGCGTCTCCGGCGAGCACCAGGGCCCGCGCGGCGTCGAGGTCGGCGTCACTGGCCGGCTGCTCGTCGGCGACACCGTCGTCGGGCGTCCAACGCCAGGCGAGCAGGTCGTCGTCGGTCAGCATGTGCGTCTTCGTCCACTTCCAGATGTCGTCGAACCGGTCGCGGTCACCGTTCGCGAAGGCGATGAGCAGCCCGTAGGCCTGTCCCTCGCTGACGGTGTCGTCGCCCTGGTCGGTGCGGACGACGCGGCCGTCCTGCACGTACCGGTCGAGGAACTCCGTGCGGAGCTCCTTCGGGGAGCGTGCCGCGTCGGGCGCGCTGGTCGAGGTCGGGGTGGCGACCGAGCCGCTCGAGGCCTCGGTGTCCTGCCCCCACGGGCGAACCGCGATGAGCGCGACGCCGACGGCGACGACCACCGCCGCTGCGGCGGTGACGGGTATCCAGGTCCTGCGGGTCATGCTGGCCTGCCTTTCCGTGGATGGTGACGATGGATCTGGACGGGAGGGGCGGATCACGTGAGCGTGTCGGCGCACGTGATCCGTGCCTCCCGGCCAGGGCGTCAGCGGTACAGCGAGCGGAGCGCTGCGATGGCCGTGTGGACGGCCTCCGTCATCGGGCGGTCGGCGGCTGCGCCGCCGCCACCCGTCTGCACGCCGCCGGTCGGCGTCGCGGCGGTGGCTGCGGCGTCCGTGACCGGCACGACCGTCAGGTCGCCCTTGCTGTCGTCGAGGACGAACAGGGTGGAGACCGTGTTGCCCGCGAGGTCGACGCTGGCGGTGCCCTGCTGGCCGCTGCCGGAGACGTCGAGCGTCCACTTGCCGGAGTCGACGGTGGCGTACTTGGTGGCGGTGCCGAACTTCGCGCCCTCGGCGATGGCGGTGCCCTCGGAGGTGCTCACGTCGACCTGCTTCGCCGTGGTGGCGGCCTGGACCAGCCGGAGCTTCGCCTTGCCGTCGCCGGGCTGCTGCAGGTCGTCGGTGAACGCCGTCGTCTTGAGGTCGGTGTTCTTGCCGTACGCGACGACCGTGCTCGCGTCGCCCTTGTCGACCTTGACGTCGGTGGAGATCACCGGCGTGGAGTCCGGGGCGTCCGAGGCCCGCATCGACAGCACGTAGGTGCCCACCGGGAGCTCCTGGTACTTGCTGACCTGGCCGTACGTGACGTCGTCGAGTTCGAAGATCGTCTTGCCGCCGGACAGGCTGGACAATTCGACGTCGACGCCCTTGGTGTCGGGCGAGAGGTGGCCGACGCGGAGCCAGCCCTCGTCGGCGGTGGCGGCGGAGGCGGTCTGGGGTGCTGCGAGTCCGACGGTCGCGGCGACGAGGGTCGCTGCGAGTGCGCCGACGACGACGGTGCGGCGTCGCTGGGTGTGTGCGGTCATGGTCGTGCTCCTTCGGGTCGTGGTGCTGGTCGAGTCGTGTGCGGTGGTGCTGCGGGCCGCCCCGGGGCCGTGGATGCGAGCGTCCCCGCGAGCCGCCCCGCGAGCGGGCAAAATGCCGGGGTCGTCACCCGGAGCACCCTGGTGTTTCGCCCGCTCGGCGATCCCGCGTGTGCGGGTGGTGCGAGCCGCCCCGCGAGCGGGCGAAATGCCGGGGTCGGCGGACGGAGCACCCTGGTGTTTCGCCCGCTCGGCGATCTGCTCGGCGATCCGGGCGGCGGACGGGGCGGCGGGTCGGCGGGTCACGAGGCGCTCGTCGCGGTCGTGGTCGGGTCCGCCGGGGTGTACGTGACGGTGAGGCGTTCGCTCTCACGCTCGACCGACGCCGGCCGGAACGAATCGGGCATCGCGTCGAGGGTGGCGGCCACGCGCTCCGCCGAGGCAGCGTCGCTCGTGTGCAGGACGGCGGTGCGGAACGGCTGCCCGGTCTCGCCCGTGAGCGGGGTGAACCGGTCGACGCGGACGTCCTGGTCGGCGAGCACCTGGCCGAGCGCGATCATCGCTCGCGAGTCGACCTGACCCGCACGGAACTGCGACTTCGTGCCGTCGTCGGCCCGGAGCGCCGGGTTCGACGCCAGCTCGGTGCCCATGGTCTTCCGCAGGTCGCTGGCCCGGGTGATCGCGGTCTGTGCGGCCGTCGATCCCTCGGCGTGGATGCGTCGGACCTCGACCTGCTGGTCACCGGACCCGAAGGTCGCGACGGCCGTCGAGTTCTCGATCGCCTGGCGGATGTCGGACGACGAGTTGCCGCCGGTCCGCATGGAGTCCGTCGTGATGACGTAGTCCGAGTCCTTCCACCCGTTGGGCGACTGCCGCTCCACGGCTCCGTCGGTGTCGAGCTTGTAGTACCAGACGACGTTGTTCCGGGCGAAGCCGTCCTCGACGAGGTCGACCCACATGGCGTCGTCCACCAGCAGTCGGGAGGACTTCGAGACGTTGTCCCCGACCCACTGTTCGGCCTGCTGCATCGGCAGGTCGAGGTTGCCCAGGACGAAGCCGCGCAGCTGTGTTCCCCAGAGCGGCACCGCCACGACGAGTGCGACAGCGGTCGTGACGGCCCAGGTGATGCCGAGACCACGACGGGTCCCGGCGCCGAGGCGGGTCCGGGTGCGGACCCGACCGGCGATCGCCAGGACGGCACGCTCGGCCGTGTAGGCGACCAGCAGGGCGGCGAAGGGGATGAGCATGATGACGTACGGCACCGGCAGGTACCCGTTCGGGCGGAACATCATCGCGAGCAGGAAGACGAGCATCGCGGCGATCGGACGGACCCGTCGCATGAAGAGCCCGACGACCGCGGCGGCCGAGCCGAGCACGATGAACACCGGGTCGAGCGCCCACCACTGCGACGCGGCGGCGTTGGCCAGGCTGCCCGGGTCGAACAGCGAACCCGATGCCGAGCGCGAGCCGAGCTGGTAGGTGATGCCCTCGAACAGGCTGACCCGACCGCTGCTCGGCAGCAGCTCGCCCTTGACCGCGGCGAGCAGCAGGTACCCGCCGCCGATGATGACGAGGACGGCGCCGGCGACGCTCAGCGTGTACCGGCGGGTGCTCTTGTCGGCGCGACGGATCGCCATCCAGATGAGGAACGGCAGGGCGAGCAGGTACGTCTCCTTGGAGAGCACCGCGATGCCGAGGCACGCAGCGGCGCCGGCGAACCCGGCGAGCTGCTGGCGACGGCTCAGGACGAGGACGAACGCGGCGAGCAACCACGGCGTCGCGACGTTGTCGATGTAGACCGTGCGGTGGTACTGCAAGGCGAGCGGCGACAGCGCGAAGACGAGTCCGGCTGCGGCAGCGGTGATCCGGCCGGCACCGAGGCGGCGGGCGAGGACGAACAGCAGGATGCTCGAGACGGCGGAGAAGAAGACCATCGCCTCGCGGCCGGCCTCGACGGCGAACGGGTAGCGCGCGAACGCCCCGGTCAGACCGGTGTAGCCGGCGATCTGGATCCAGCCGAGTGGCGGGTGGTCGTACCAGTACGTGTAGTGCGTGATCTCGCCGAGGTGCATGATCGCCCAGGCCTGCGCCGTGTACGTACCCTCGTCGTCGATCCGCTGCGGGGTGCCGGACATGTTCCAGGCCTGCACGATGACGGTGACGGCGACGACGGGCAGCAGCCACGTCAGGCTCGCGGCGTGCCGGCGGAACCAGGCGCCGATGCCGGTGTGGTTCCCCGCGACGGCACCGCGGATCGGGATGCCGGTGGTGTTCGTGATGCTGGCGGTCATCGGGTCCCTCCTGTGGTCGTGCCGGCGAGCTCACGCTCGGAAGACGAAGACGAAGACGAAGACGACGAAGGCGTCGCGCCCGCGGACCCGGATCCGGTCAACTCCGACGCGAAGCCGACGACCTCGGCGGGCTGCTCGGCGTTCCGGTGCTGGCCCGTGTGCTCCGTCTTCTCCCAGCCGTTCTGCCCCTTGGCGTGGCGGACGACGGCTCGGACGGCTGCTGCGGCGAGGAAGATCTGGTACGGCACGAGACCGAGCACGAGCTTCACGTAGTCGCGGAACCGGACCTTCTCCTTGTAGATGCGACCGAACTCGTTGAGGCCGACGACCTCGACGGCCAGCAGCATGAGCGTCGGTGCCACCGGGATGAACGACACCAGGGCGATCGCCGTCGGCACCTTGACGAACAGGATCATCAGGACGCTGAGCGGGATGAGCAGACCGGTGGCCGCCTGGATGAACGGCATGGTCAGCATGTACCGGGCGAAGAATCGCTGACGGAACGACGGGAGCTTCTTCCACTCCCCCTTGCCGAGCACCTGGAGGAAGCCCTGGTTCCAGCGCGTCCGCTGCTTGAGCAGCGAGGCGAAGGTCGGCGGGGTCTCCTCGCGGGTGACGGCCTCGGGGCTGTACGCGACGACGACCTTCGCGCCGTCGGCGGACAGCCGGACGCCGAGCTCGCAGTCCTCGGCGAGGCAGTGCGCGTCCCAGCCGTTCGACCAGTCGAGGCGCTCCTTCGTCACGAAGACGGTGTTGCCGCCGAGCGGGATGAACTTCGAGCCGGCGTGGAAGTGCAGGCGCGAGCGGAACCAGAAGTAGTACTCCAGGACGTTCCGGAGCGACCACCAGCTGGACTTGAAGTTCATCAGCTGCACGCCGCCCTGCACGACGTCGGCGCCGGTCTCCTGGAACCGCGAGTCCACCAGGGTGAGCAGGTGCGGGTAGACCTCGTCCTCGGCGTCGAACACGCCGACGACGTCACCGGTCGCGTACTGCAGCGCCAGGTTCATCGCCTTCGGCTTGTTCTTCGGCAGGGTGTCGTCGACGACCACCCGGATCAGCTCGGGGTGGCGGGCTGCGGCGGCGCGCACGACGGCGTCCGTCTCCGGGTCGTCCTCGCCGACGATCGCGATGATCTCGAAGTCGGGGTGGTCCTGCTTCGCGAGCATGTCGAGCGTCTGGCCCATGACCTCCTGCTCGTGCCGTCCGGGCACCAGCAGGGTGAAGCGGTGCGCGGCCGGGCGCGGGGTCTGGCTGAAGCTCGTCGACTTCAGCGCGTCCCGCGAGCGCCACGCGTGCAGCATCCACCACAGCGTCGTGAGCGCGACGATCGTGAGCAGCACGGAGATCGCGATGAGCGCGGAGTAGCCGATCCACTCACCCAGCGACCACGCGGCCTGCTGGACGGCACCGGAGCCTCCGGTCGGGACGTCGGTGGTCCCTCGGTTCGGGACGCTCGACGGAGCGGTCCCCTCGTTCGGCTGGAGCAGCGGCCCTGCGGCCGTCAGCAGCGTGGCGGAGATGGTCATGCGGCGAGCCCCTTCGTGCGACGAGCATCGGTGGAACGGAAGACGAGGGCCTTGTACGCGGCGAACCGGAAGGCGGTTCCGAGCACGAGGCCGACGCCGTTGCCGGCGACGTTGTCGGCGAGGGTCGAGGTGAACCCGAGGACGTAGTGCGAGACGAACAGGCAGGCCGCGGCGATGCCGAGCCCGATCAGGTTCGTGGCAGCGAAGAGCAGCCCCTCGCGCACGGTCTCGCGGCGGCCGGTCTGGCGCTCGGCGCGGAACGTGATGAAGCGGTTGCCGATCCACGCCACGGCGGTCGCCACGACGGCCGACACGATCTTCGCGGCGATGGGACCGTCGGGCATGACGGTGGCGCGCAGCAGGTTGTAGATGCCCAGATCGATGACGAAGCAGACGGCACCGATCGTGCCGAACGACGCGAGTTGCCTCGCGGTGGCGAGCAGGCGCGCAACCGTGCCGGGTCGCACGGTCGGCACCGTACCGGTGTCGGGCGACACCAGAACGGGGGTATCAGTTCGGGTCATGCCCCCGATTCGGGGGTAAGTGGCTCGTGGTTTGGGTGGGGTACGGGCTTACCCAGGTGTCTGCCAGTTCCACGACACGTGCCGTTCATCCGGGGTACGGACGGCCGATCTGTGCAGACCGGACCGGTCTGTGCAGGCCAACAGGGCTGTACGGCCGACCGAAAAGCGGACGGGAGGCCCGTGGCGGCGTCGCCACGGGCCTCCCGTCCGATGGTGGGTCGCGTCTCAGGCGGGACGCTGCGCCGGGGACACGGTCTTGGCCGCGTCGCGCTCCGGGAGGTCACCCAGCGCCTCGTCGATGGCGGCGAGCGCGTCGGCATCGAGCGTGACGCCCGCTGCCTTGACGTTGTCCGTGACCTGCTCCGGACGCGAGGCACCGACGATCGCGCTGGCGACGTTGTCGTTCTGCAGCGTCCACGCGATCGCGAGCTGCGCGAGGGTGAGGCCGGCCTGGTCGGCGACGGGCTGCAGGCGCTGCACGGCCTCGAGGACCTCGTCGCGCATGAACCGCTTGATCATGTCGGCGCCGCCCTTCTCGTCCGTGGCGCGTGAGCCCTCGGGCAGCGGCTGACCCGGCTTGTACTTGCCGGTCAGCACGCCCTGCGCGATGGGCGACCAGACGATCTGCGACAGGCCGAGCTGCTTCGAGGCGGGGACGACCTCGCCCTCGATGACCCGCCACAGCATCGAGTACTGCGGCTGGTTCGAGATGAGCTGGAAGCCGAGCTCCTTCGCCAGCGCGGCGCCGGCGCGGATCTGCTCGGCGTTCCACTCGCTGACGCCGATGTAGAGCGCCTTGCCCTGGCGGACGACGTCCGCGAAGGCCTGCATGGTCTCTTCGAGCGGGGTCTCGTGGTCGTAGCGGTGCGCCTGGTAGAGGTCGACGTAGTCGGTCTGCAGGCGGGTCAGCGAGCCGTTGATCGACTCGAGGATGTGCTTGCGGGAGAGTCCGACGTCGTTGTGCTGCTTGGGGCCGGTGGGCCAGTAGACCTTCGTGAAGACCTCGAGCCCCGCACGCCGCTCGCCCTTGAGTGCTTCGCCGAGGACGGTCTCGGCGGCGGTGTTGGCGTACGTGTCCGCGGTGTCGAACGTGGTGATGCCGGCGTCGAGCGCTGCCCGCACACACTGGGAGGCGACGTCGTTCTCGACCTGCGAGCCGTGCGTCAGCCAGTTGCCGTAGGTGATCTCGGAGATCTTGAGTCCGGAGTTGCCCAGGTACCTGAATTCCATGTTCCCGACGCTACTGGACCCCGCCGACACGTGAGGGGCCCCGCGAGTGCCTGCCGCCCGCCGCGGGGTGGGGCGGGTGCGGTGCGTAGCGGGGTGCGGTGCGGTCGGCCGCCGCGAGCGCGGGTCCCGCGAGGGCCGGTCCCGCGAGCGTGGATTCCGCGAGCGGGGGTCCCGCGAGCGTGGGTTCCGCGAGCGGGCGAAATGCCAGCGTGCCCGACGGCGACACCCGGCCAATACGCCCGCTCGCGTCGTCGCTGAGGTCGCGACCGCGGCAACCTCCCCGCGACGGGCGGGCTGACGCCGTCGCCGCGGTCCCGACCGCTGCGCTGACCGGCCGGGCGGGCAGCGCTGCGGTCCGCGCCGTCGGGCGCCCCCGCGAGCGGGCGAAATGCCGCGGTCGCCACGCAGCCGGACCCCGGTGTTTCGCCCGCTCGACCGCGGCGAGATTCCTCCACAGGGGCGCCAGGATCGCGGGCCGTCCACACTGGAGGCACGACTCGCCACCGTCGCGCCCGCTCGGCTCCACGATGTGGAGATGACCGCCAAACGCCGACTCCCGTTCGCGCTGCGGGATGCCTCGTTCCGCGTCCGTGACGCACTGCATCGAGGGGTGTCCCGCGGCCGCCTCGAGGCACGTGACCTCGTCCGCCCGTTCCACGGCACCCGATCCGCGGTTCCGCCGCGAACCGTCGACGAACGCGCCCGGGCGCTGGCTCCCCGGCTGCGCCCCGACCAGGTGTTCAGCCACGTCACGGCCGCCGCGATCCTCGGCATCCCGCTCCCCCGCCGGTTCGAGGGCACTCCGCGGCTCCACGTGACGACGATCGGGGTCGATCAGGCGCTCCGCGTCCGCGGCGCCGTCGGACACCGCGCCCACCACGGCAGGGTCCGTGCGACCACCAGCCGAGGTGTGCGTCTGACGACGCCAGCGGACACGTTCGTCGCGCTGAGCACGATGTTGACGCTCGACGAACTGATCATCGCGGGTGACGCCCTCGTCGGGTGGCTCGGATGGGCGACCCTCGACGAGCTGATCCTGGCAGTCGGCCGGCGGCGCGGGCTCCGGGGCGTCGTGAAGCTGCGCCACGCTCTCGCCGAGATCAGGCCGGGTTCTCGTTCCCCGGGTGAGACCAGGGCACGGCTGACCCTCGTCCGCCAGGGACTCCCGGAACCCGCCCTGAACCACGACGTGATCGTGGACGGCAGGTGGATCGCGTGCGTGGACCTCGCCTACCCCGCAGCACGGGTGGCGATCGAGTACGAGAGCGATCTCCACCGCACCGACCCGGCCACCTTCCGGAAGGACCTCACCCGCGGTGAGCACTTGAAGGACGTGGACTGGTGGTTGGTCCGGGCCACGGCGGACGACGTCGGCCGAGGTGTCGATCGATTCGTACAGCGTGTGAGACGCCTCCTGCAGGCCGGGCTCAGCGCACCGCACGACCACCGCTTCGCGACGCTTCGGTGAACAATGGTTGACGCTTCAACCAAAAGGGTGCACACTGGCGTAGTATCAGGTTGATGCAGGCGCATGGATCGCGTCGCACCACAGACTCTCGTTCGGAAGAAGGACCACCATGACGCTCACCGCCACGACCATCCCCGGCTACCAGACCGGCACCTGGAAGATCGACCCCACCCACTCCGAGGTCACCTTCTCGGTCCGCCACCTCGCCATCAGCAAGGTCAAGGGCAAGTTCGAGACGTTCGACGCCACCGTCGTCACCGCCGAGAACCCCCTCGAGTCGACCGTCGAGGCGAACATCGACGTCGCGTCGATCAACACCGGCCAGGAGCAGCGCGACCAGCACCTGAAGACGAGCGACTTCTTCCTCACCGAGGAGCACCCGCAGCTCACCTTCCGCTCGACGAGCATCGAGGCCAAGGGCGACGACCTGCACATCGCTGGCGACCTGACCCTGCGCGGCGTCACCAAGCCCGTCGTCCTCAAGGCCGAGCTCGGTGGCTTCACGACCGACGGCTACGGCCAGGTCAAGTTCGGCGCCGAGGCGACCACGAAGATCGACCGCACCGAGTTCGGCGTGAACTGGAACGCAGCGCTCGAGGCCGGTGGCTTCACCCTCGGCAACGACGTGACGATCAACCTCGACGTCCAGTTCGTGCTCCAGGCGGCCTGAGTCCCTTCGGACTCGCTGCCTGACTGAGGGCACCGAACAGCACCACCCGAACCCGAGACACGCGCCCCGGCTCCCCACGGAGCCGGGGCGTTCGTCGTCCCCGCGGCGCTTCGGGGGTGCGTCCGTGCCCGCCGCCCGCCGCTGCGACGCGCGCGGGTGCTCCATCGGGAGCGCAACCGGGCGAACGGGCGAAATACCGGCCTCATCTCGAACTCGACCCCGGCATTCCGCCCGCTCGCCCAGAAACCACGCGCTGGCACGCTCCTCCGGTGTCAGCGAGTGCAGTGCGCACCGACCCCGCGCGGGCGTGAACGGGCGGAAACGTCCGGTGAGCGCGCGCACGACCGCGGCATTTCGCCCGCTCGGCCGGGCTCCTCGGCGTAGCGTTGGGCAGCGGACAGGGGCACGCCCGCACGCACGGGAATCCGCACACCGGCCCCCGAGTTACAACGACACACGCACGACACGCACGACACGCACCACCCGCACCACCCGCACCACGCACCACCCGCACGAAGCACCGCACGCCAGCCCGACGAACAGGAGCACCACCATGGCCACCGACTGGATCGCGATGCAGGCCCTCGCGGCAGCCGAGTTCGGCCGCCGCGTCGCCGCCGTGACGGACTGGGACGCCGCCACCCCCGACTCCGAGTGGACCACCCGCGACCTCGTCACCCACGTGGTCGACGAGCAGCGCTGGATCCCGAAGCTCCTCACCGGGTGCGACTACGCCCAGGCCGAGGCGGACCTCGAGTCCATCGGCGACGACCTCGTGTCCGAGTGGCAGCGCTTCGCGACCGCGGCGACCGATGCCTGGCGGAACGCCCCGCAGGACACCCCCGTCCACCTCAGCACCGACGTCGTGCCAGCTGGCCAGTACCTCACCGAGCAGACCAGCGACATCACCATCCACACGTGGGACCTGGCGCGGGCGACCGGCACGGACGAGTCCCTGCCGGACGAGCTCGTGCAGGCGGTGTGGGAGTACTTCGAACCGCAGATCGAGGACCTCGCGGCCACCGGCTTGTACGCCGCCCCGGTCGACGTCGACCAGGACGCCCCACTCCAGGTCCGCCTGCTCGCCGTCACAGGCCGCGATGCCAAGGTGAGCGCATGACCAACGCAGCACCGAGCAACGCCGCACCAGGCAACGCAGCGACGAGCACCGCAGTACCAGGCAACGCAGCACCGAGCACCGCAGCGACGACCGACACCACCCGCCTCGGCGCCTCCGGCCTCGAGATCAGCACCGTGATCCTCGGCATGATGTCCTACGGCGCCCCCGACCGCGGCTCGCACGCGTGGAGCGTCGGCATCGACGAGGCCCGCCCCTTCGTCCGTCGCGCGTTCGACGCCGGCATCACCACCTTCGACACGGCGAACGTGTACTCCGACGGCTCCAGCGAGGAGATCACCGGCACGCTCCTCAAGGAGCTCGCCCCGCGCGAGGACGTCCAGGTCCTCACCAAGGTGTTCAACCGGATGCGCCCCGGTCGGAACGGCGCCGGGCTCTCCCGCGCCGCGATCATGCACGAGATCGACGCCTCGCTGACCCGACTCGGCACCGACTACGTCGACCTGTACCAGATCCACCGCTTCGACCCGGTGACCCCGATCGAGGAGACGATGGAGGCCCTGCACGACGTCGTCAAGGCCGGCAAAGCCCGCTACCTCGGCGCGAGCAGCATGTGGACGTGGCAGTTCGCGCAGATGCAGCACGTCGCCGACCTGCACGGTTGGACGCGCTTCGTCAGCATGCAGGACCAGTACAACCTGCTCGAACGCGAGGAAGAACGCGAGATGCACCCCTTCGCGCACGCGACCGGCGTCGGCGTGATCCCGTGGAGCCCCCTCGCCCGCGGCAAGGTCACCCGGCCGTGGGACGCCGAGGGCTCCGGTTCGCGCGCGAGCACCGACGAGTTCGGCAAGACGCTCTACCGCCAGGACGAGGACGCGAACCGCGCGATCGTGGGCGCCGTCGAGTCCATCGCGAGCGAACGCGGCGTGAGCATGGCGCAGATCGCCCTCGCCTGGGTCGCGGGCAAGCCCGCGGTGAGCGCGCCGATCGTCGGTGCGACGAAGGAGCACCACATCGACGACGCGGTCGCGGCCGCCGCGATCACGCTGACCGACGACGAGGTGACGCGACTCGAGTCCGCGTACACGCCCCGGGTGCCGTCCGGTTTCTGACGCACCCACGAGCGGACGGGAGGCCCGTGGCCAACTGGCCACGGGCCTCCCGTCCGTCTCCGGTCACGTCCACGACACGTGACACGCGGACGTTTCAGGCAACGGCGCCGCGCTCGCGCTCGAGGCGCGCGATGCGCACGAGCGCAGCGCGCTCGGTGCCCGTCTGGTTGCCGAGCACCCCACCGATCCCGTCGAGCACGAGTCCGGTCGCCCGGCCGACGGGCAGTTCGACGGGCCCGATCGCGGGGGCCCGCAGGCCGAGCATCGAGCGGTGGCGGGGGTCGAGCGTCGAGACGGCGCCCTGGAACAGCGCCTGGTAGCCGGGCCGCAGCATCAGCGCGAGCGGCGGGTTCTTGATGAACTTGACGACGTCGCGGGTGCGGGCCGTGACGGCCAGTTCGCCGCGGTCGAGGTACCCGTCCATCTGGGCGCGGAGCTCGGCCTCGGACTCCGGGGCGTCCTCGACGCGCATGAGCCGGCCGGCGGTGGCCCACTCGCGGACGTAGGCGTCGGCACCGCCGGGGATCGGACCGCCCCAGCGCTGCGCAGCGCGGAGGAACGCGTCGGTGAAGGCGAGGTGCACCCAGCGCGCCAGGTCGGGGTCGTTCGCCGCATAGTCGCGTGCGATGCCGTGGCCGTCGACGTACTGGCCGCGAACGCGCTCGTGCAGGCGCAGCACCCACTCGCTCGCACCACGGGCGGTCGCGGTGTCGCCGTGCGAGACCGTGTAGATCCACCGGATGGTGCCGGCGAGTCGGCCGAACGGGTCTTCGCGGTAGCGGGAGTGGTCGGCGACGCCGGCGAGAGCTCCCGGGTGCAGGGCCTGCACGAGGAGTGCGCGGACCCCGGCGACGATCGTCTGCTTGCCGCCGTGCACCGCCCACGTCGCGGAACCGGGGCCGAAGAAGCCGGCGTCGGTGCCGTCCTCGAGTTCGTCGATCCACTCCGGCTTGCTCGTCGCCCCACCGGTGAACGTGTCGTTGAGGCGGGAGCGGAAGGCGTCGGAGACGGAGGGCATGGCGTCATCGTCCGTCCGTCCCCTGGGAGCGCGCTCGGCTTCGTGCACCCCGATGGCGCCCGATGCCGCCCGATGCCGGCCGATGCTTCCCAGCGGGCGCCGGGGTGGCCCGCTAGGTTGGGACGCGTGAGCATCGACACGCCTCGTCCCTGGCTTGCCTCGTACGCCCCGGGGGTCCCGCACGACATCGAGGAACAGCACGGTTCCCTGATCGACCTGGTCGAGGAATCGGCGCGACGGTTCCCGGGCAGGGTCGCGCTCGAGTTCTTCAAGCGGACGACCAGCTACGCCGACCTGCAGGAGCAGATCCTCCGCGCGGCGAACGGTCTCCGCAAACTCGGCGTCGGTGCCGGCGACCGGGTGGCGATCGTGCTGCCGAACTGCCCGCAGCACATCGTGGCGTTCTACGCGGTCCTGCGCCTCGGCGCGATCGTGGTCGAGCACAACCCGCTGTACACGCCGCGCGAGCTCCGCCACCAGTTCGAGGACCACGGCGCCAAGGTCGCGATCGCCTGGGACAAGTCCGTCGCGACGCTGCAGGACTTCCCTGCCGACGTGAAGCTCGACGCGATCGTGTCGGTCGACCTGACCCGCGCGATGCCCCGCAGCACCCGGCTCGCCCTGGCCCTGCCGGTGGCGAAGGCCCGCGAGTCCCGCGCGAAGCTCACCACCGCGGTGCGTGGCACGACGAAGTGGGACGACCTGGTCGGCACCCGCAAGCTGTCGAAGCGGCACCCGCGCCCGTCGACGGACGACATCGCCCTGATCCAGTACACCTCGGGCACCACCGGCACGCCGAAGGGCGCGGTCCTCACGCACCGGAACCTGCTGGCCAACGCCGCGCAGGCCCGCGCCTGGGTGCCGCAGATCCGTCGGGGCGACAACGTCGTGTACGCGGTGCTGCCGATGTTCCACGCCTACGGCCTCACGCTGTGCCTGACCTTCGCGATGAGCATGGCCTCGCGGCTCGTGCTGTTCCCGACGTTCGACCCGGCGCTCGTGCTCACCGCGATCAAGAAGCACCCGCCGACGTTCCTGCCGGCCGTCCCGCCGATCTACGCCCGACTGCAGCACGCCGCCGACTCGGCGAAGGTCTCGCTCGAGGGCATCGAGATCGGCATCTCGGGGGCCATGCCGCTGTCGCAGGACATCGTCGAACCGTGGGAAGCCCGGACCGGCGGGTACCTGGTCGAGGGCTACGGGCTGTCCGAGTGCTCCCCCGTGCTGATGGCGAACCCGGTGTCCCCGGAGCGTCGCCTCGGCTCCATCGGGCTGCCGTTGTCCTCCACCGAGGCCCGCGTGGTCGACCCCGACGACAGCACGAAGGTGCTCGGCGTCGACGAACCCGGTGAACTGCAGGTCCGCGGGCCGCAGGTGTTCCGCGGCTACTGGGGCAAGGCCGAGGCCACGGACGAGGTCTTCACCCCCGACGGCTGGTTCCGCACCGGCGACATCGTGGCGATCGGCGCCGACGGCTACGTCCGGATCGTCGACCGTCTGAAGGAGCTCATCATCACGGGCGGCTTCAACGTGTCGCCGTCCGAGGTCGAGGACGCACTGCTCAAGCACCCGAGCGTCAAGGAGGTCGCGGTCGTCGGCATCACGCAGGGCGGCAACGAGCAGGTCGTCGCCGCCGTCGTGCCGAAGGACCCGTCCTCGTTCGACGCCGCGGCGCTGCGGGCGTGGGCGCGCGACCAGCTGGCGGCGTACAAGGTGCCGCGTCGCGTCGTCGTGGTCGAGGACCTGCCGCGCTCGATGATCGGCAAGGTGCTGCGGCGGAAGGTGCGGGACCAGATCCTCGCCGACGACTGACGGCTGACGACTGACGTCGTCAGTGCCCGACGCGCGTCAGCGCAGGCGTCGCCCCGGCACCGCGAGCACGGCGAGCCCGGCCACCACGAGCGCGATGCCGAGCCATCCCGTCGCGCCGAGGTGCTCCCCGACGACGAGCACGGCGAGCACCGCTGCGACCACGGGCTCGAGCAACGACACCAGGGTCGCGACCGAGGCACCGACGGACCGCAACCCCACGGCGTACAGCGAGTGCCCGAGGACCGTCGGCACCAGGGCCAGGTACAGGAACACCGGCCAGTTGCCGCCCTCGCCGACGTACGGTGCGCCGCCGAGGGCCACCAGCACGACGAGCGGCACGGCAGCGATGCCGAACACGGCGCCGACGAGCCCGCGGCCGTTCGGCAGCCCCGCCGCGACGGCTTCGACCCCGGGCCCGCCGGGCACCGACACCGCCCCGGCCGCCGCGTGCAGTCCCCGCGCCACCGCCCACGAGTACAGCGCGTACGTGAGTCCGGCGAGCAGTGCACTGGCGATCCCGAGCGCGAGCGCACCACCGCCGCCGTCGCGCTCCGACCGCGCCAGGGTCACGACGACCATTCCGGCCACGCTCACCAGCGTGGCGACGATCCACCTGCCGGTGACGGGCCTCCTGTCCGACACCCACTCGACGAGCCCGGCGAACACGGGTGACGATCCGATCGCGATGGTGGTGCCGAGGGCGACGCCCGCGTCGGCGAGGGCCGCGTAGAAGGCGACCGCGTAGACGACGAGCGCCCCTGCGCCGAGCAGCGCCCACCCCCGCGTGCGGCGTTCGGCGACGGCGCGGAGCGTGCCACGTCCGGCGACGGCGGCGAGCACGAGTCCACCGATCCCGAAGGTGACGGCGCCGAAGACGAAGGCGGGGACGCCCGGGGCGAAGTGCGTCGCGGTGCCGGTGGTCCCCCAGACCGCGGCGGCGACGACCACCGCGGCGAGCCCACCGGCGGGCGTCGGGACCCGGCGCGCGCTGGCGGGACCGGTCACGAGACGTGGATGGACGGCCGGCGGTGGACGTCCGGTTCGGCTTCGCGCAGGACCTCGCGCGTGACGGGCGCGACGTCACCGGCACCGGTGAACACGAACCGCAGGGCGTTCCGGATCGGGCTGCCCTCGTTCCACTCGAAGTAGATGCTCGGGACGACCCCGGCGGTGTCGCGGATCGCGAGCAGGGTCGAGGCGATGGTGTTCGGCACGTTGCCGGACCGGACCCGGAGCACACGGTGTCCGTGCACGACGTGCCCCTCGACCAGCAGGTCCTCTTCGAAGTCGGACGAGTCGGCGGGCAGCACCTCGAGGAACATCGTCGGGACGCGCGCCGGGATGCCGGAGTCGCGCCGTTCCTCGCGCCCCTTCGCACGGTACGCCTCGGCGGTGCCGGCACCCGGCTCGTTCGCGATGATGCAGACCGCGCTGAACTGGTCGGCGTCCGCCTCGACGAACTGCCGGGCCGTGGCGTCCAGCTCGATCGACGACGCGCGGAGCTCGAACGACCGGCGCACCCGCGAGACGAGCGACACCACGACGATGGCGATGATGAAGATCGCCGCGATCCGGACGCCGTCGGGCCGCTCGATGACGTTCGCAACCGTCGTGTAGACGAACACGACCGAGATGACGCCGAACGCGATGGTGCGCTTCTTCTGCTGCCGGCGACGAGCCGACAGGGTGACCGCGACCGCGGCGCTCGTGATCAGGACGAGCACGCCGGTGGCGTAGGCCCCGCCCTGGGCGTCGACGTTCGCCCGGAACACGATCGTGATCAGGAAGGCGATGAGCGTGAAGATGATGACGAGCGGCCGGGTCGCCCGCGCCCACTGCGGCGCCATGCCGTAGCGGGGCAGGAACCGCGGCACCAGGTTGAGCAGGCCGGCCATCGCGCTCGCGCCGGCGAACCACAGGATCGCGACCGTCGAGAAGTCGTAGATCGAGCCGAACACCCCACCGAGGTACTGGTGCGCCAGGAAGGCCAGGGCCCGCCCGTTCGCACCGCCGCCCGGCTGGAACTCGTGCTGCGGGATGAGGAACGTCGTCGCGATCGACGAGGTGATCAGGAACGAGCTCATGATCACGGCCGCGACGGTCAGGAGCCGCTTCGTGCCACGGATCCGACCCTCGGGCCGGGCACTCGTGTCGTCCGACGCGTCACCGCGCACCTGCGGCATCACCGCGACGCCGGTCTCGAACCCGGACAGGCCGAGCGCGAGCTTCGGGAACACGACGAGCGCGATGCCGACCATGACGAGGGGGTTGCTGTGCTGCGCGGTGAGCCCCGACCACCAGTCGCTGGCGACCATCGGGTGCTCGAAGACGTGCCAGAGCGCGACCACCACGACGACGGCGTTCAGCGCGAGGAACACCGCGACGAGGCCGACCGCGATGCCGATCGCCTCCTTGAAGCCGCGGAGGAACACGACGCCGAGCAACAACAGCAGCGCGAGGGTGAGCGGGACGGGGATCTCGGTGAACCAGTGCGGCGTGTACGGGTTCTCGGCGATGTGCGCCGTGGCGTCCGCCGCCGACAGCGTCATCGTGATCATGAAGTCGGTGACGGCGAACCCGAGCAGGACGAGCACCAGGAGCTTGCCGGCCCACCACGGCAGGAGCTTCTCGAGCATCATGATCGACCCGGCGCCGCGGAAGCTGTCGCTCGCGACCCGGCGGTACACCGGCAGCGCGCCGAACAGCGTGACGAGCACGAGCACGATCGTGGCGATCGGCGACAGCAGACCGGCGGCGAGCGCCGCGATCGCCGGCTGGTACCCGAGGGTCGAGAAGTAGTCGACGCCGGTCAGGCACATGACCCGCCACCACGGGTGGGTCTTCTCGACCTCGACCTGGTGCGGACCCTGGTGGGACGCCCCTTGGTGGGCGCCCTGCAGCATCCAGCGACGCAGTCGGGTGCTGCGGTCGAGGGGTGGCTCCGTGGCGTCGCGCTGGGCGGCCCGCTCGGCGTCTGTCGCGGTCACGTGGACGATGCTAAGCCGTCCGGGTGACGCACGCGCGCACCCGGGCGGCCCCTGTGGACAACCCGGTCCGGCTGCCGCCGGACAACCCGGTCCGGCTCCCGCCGGACAACCCGGTCCGGCTACCGCGCGGGCCGGGTGAACACCGCCACCAGCCCCGCCACCACCAGCAGGGCCCCGGCCGCCAGGCAGGCCGCCAGCAACAGGGTGGTCGGGTCGACCGAGAACACCGGGATCGCGCTCACGGCCATCGCGACCGCGAACACGAGCAGCACCACACCCCAGAAGATCGTGCCGAAGCGTGCACCACGGCGCGCCCGCGCGGGTTCCGGGGCCGGTACCGGCGCCGCAGGTGGGAACGTCTGGGTCGTCTCGTCGTCGTTCGTCATCGTCTCGTCCTTCACTCGTTGACGGTCAGCGCACGGGGCACGTCGGCGGCGCCCCCGAGGATCCACAGGTGCACGGTCGTCGTCCCGCCCGCGTCGGCACCGGCGGACCGTGCCGCCCGGTTCTCGACGGTGGTCGTGCTGAACAGCCCACCGCTGCCGTCGTCGCCATCGTCGCCGTCGGTGTCGACGCCGTACCCGACTCCGCTCACCTCGACCCGGACCGGCACGTCGGTCGGCAGCAGCACCTCGGCCCCGCCGGCGCCGAGCCACAGGTTCACGTCCCCGCCGGCGTCGGTCTCGTCGAGGCCGCGCAGGTCGAGGGTCGGCCCGCCGACGAGCATCGCGTAGTTCCGTTCCGACCCGGCGGCGACGCTGTCGACCCGCCAGGTGGTCCCGCCGATCAGCGAGACCTGCGTGCCGGCGGGCAGCACCCCGGTGACGACCAGGGCGACGACCCCGATCGTCGAGAACAGGCCGAGGGCACCGTCGTCGCGTCCCCGGATCCCGGCGACGATGGTCGCGATCGCCAGCACGGCGACCGCCGCGGCGATGCCGAGCACCGCCACCGGCCAGGCCTCCGCCTGCGCCCAGACCGCGACGCCGGCCCCGGCGACGAGCGCCAGCCCGAGCGACACGGCGACGTACGCCGCGCTCGACCGTCGCTCGGCGCGGGTCGCGCGCCACGCGGCCGCCCGCTCCCGTTCGGCGCGCATCCGCTCGTCGTGTCGCCGCTGTCGGTCCTGCGGGGTGCCGGGGGCGTTCCACTGCCAGGAGGCCCGGCCCGCGTCCGACGCATCCCCCGCGTCCGCCGTCCACGCGGCTCCACCGGCCGGGCGCGGGTCGTCGGGGCTCGTCCAGAAGTCGCGCCGTGTCCCCGCTGCCGCGGCGGCGTCAGCGTCGGGCGTCGGCCCGTCGGTGCGACGACGCGCGACGACCACGGCCAGCCAGACGATCCCGCCGACGAGCGCGATGCTCCACGCCGTGCGCAGGGTCGCCTCGAGCCAGCCGGGCATCCCCCACGCCGAGGGCACGCCCTGCCACCAGATCCCCTGGACCGCGGGCACGAAGGTCAGCACCACGAAGACGCCGATCCCGATGAGCGCCGGGTCGAGCACGCCGCGGATCATCCGCTCGACGTGGATCCGTCCTGTGGTGTCCGGCAGCAGCGCCCACCCGACGGCGTACGCCAGGAAGACCGGACCGCCGAGCAGGGCGACGACGATCGCCACGCCGCGGACGACGAGCGGGTCGAGTCCGGTACGTCGGGCCACGGCACCGCAGACGCCGGCGAGCCAGCGGTCGTCGGTGCGGGCGACGTCGAGTCCGCGGATCCAGTCGAAGAACCGGGCCGTCGAGTCGGCGGTGCCGGCAGCCGGGCCGGGAGCCGTGTCGTGCTGGTGATCGGTCATGGCCTCCAGCATCCCGGCCCGCGGTGGCGGACACCATCGGGGTTCCCCCTGACCGGTCCCTGATCCCTGCCCCGATCCCTGCTGGTGCAGGCGCCCGAGTGCCAGGATTGGCCCATGGCCACCGCTCGGATGACCCGCCCGACCCCCAGGGTCCTCGGCGGTGTCTGCAGCGGGTTCGCGACGCACACCGGTCTGCCACTCGGGGCCGTCCGGGCGGCGACGGCGGTCCTGGCCGTGTGCGGTGGGGCCGGGCTCCTGCTCTACGCGTGGCTGTGGGCCACCACCCCGAGCGCGACGGTGGCCGCGACGTCACCGCTCAAGGCCGTGCTCACGGCGCCCCGCGCGAACGGCGACGCCGACGCCGACGCCGACGCCGACGGCGACGCGACCGTGACCGTGAGCCGTCGAGCACCCGTCGTGGAGATCCTGCTCGGACTCGCACTGCTCGCCGCCGGGGGCGCGATCGTCGCTGTGCGCCTCGGCGCCCAGGTCCCGCTCGAGGTCGTAGTGCCCGGCGTCGTGGTCGCCACCGGTGCTGCCCTGGCCTGGCGGCAGTTCGACGCCCTGCGCACCGTCCGGGCCGCGGCGTCGTCGACCCTGGTCGTCCGGGCGCTCGGTGCACTGGTGCTCGTCGTGCTCGGCATCCTGCTGTTCTTCACCACGAGCGACCGGCCGAACGTGTGGACGGTGCTCAGCGCAGCGGTCGCGGTGCTGCTCGGCGTCGCCGTGGTCGTCGCGCCCTGGGTCGTCCGGCTCGTCCGGGACCTCGCCGACGAGCGCGCGGCACGGGTCCGCGACCTCGAGCGCGCCGAACTCGCCGCGCACCTGCACGACTCGGTGCTGCAGACGCTCGCGCTCATCCAGCAGAAGGCCGAGCCCGGCTCCGATGCCGCACGGCTCGCCCGGGCGCAGGAACGCGAACTGCGGTCGTGGTTGTTCGCCGAGCAGACCGAGCCGGCCCGTGACCTCGGCGCCGAACTGCGCGACGCCGCCGCCGACATCGAGGCCGAGTACCCGGTCCGCATCGACGTCATCGCGGTCGGCCCGTCGCGCACCGACCTGCCCGACGGTGTCGTCGCCGCTGCCCGCGAGGCGATGCTCAACGCCGCCCGGCACGCCGGCGGCACGATCAGCGTGTACGCCGAGACCGCGCAGGACGTCGTCGAGGTCAGCATCCGCGACCGTGGGCCGGGCTTCGACCCCGACGCCGTGCCCGAGGGACGGTACGGCGTGCGCGAGTCGATCACCGGGCGGCTGCACCGGCTCGGCGGCCGGGCGACCATCGCCCCGGGGCCCGGTCGCACCGGGACCGAGGTCCGGCTCCGGCTGCCGCTCGCGCCCACCGCCCCCCACCACGAGGAGGACGCATGACCGAGCCCGACCTGCTCACCGTCGCCATCGTCGACGACCACTCCATCTTCCGAGCCGGCGTGCGCGCCGGACTGCCACCGGGCCTCCAGGTCGTGGGTGAAGCCGCCACCGTCGACGAAGCCGTGACGCTCGTGGCGACCACCGCACCCCGTGTCGTCCTGCTCGACGTCCACCTGCCCGGCGGAGCCGGCGGTGGCGGCGCCGAGGTGATCACGCAGTCCGCTGCCGAGCACCCGGGCACGCTGTTCCTCGCGCTGAGCGTGTCCGACGCGGCCGACGACGTCGTGCGGGTGATCCGGGCCGGGGCCCGCGGGTACATCACGAAGAGTTCGTCGAGCGCCGAGGTGGCCGAGGCCGTCCGACGGGTGGCGGAGGGCGACGCGGTGTTCTCGCCCCGCCTGGCCGGCTTCGTGCTCGACGCCTTCGGTGCGGTGAGCGGCGAGACCGCGCAGCACGACGCGGAACTCGACCGGTTGTCGGCGCGCGAGCAGGAGGTGATGCGCCTCATCGCGCGTGGGTACGCCTACAAGGAGGTGGCGGCGGAGCTCTTCATCTCGGTGAAGACCGTCGAGACCCACGTGTCGAGCGTGCTGCGGAAGCTGCAGCTGTCGAACCGGCACGAGCTGACGGCGTGGGCGCTGCAGCGCAAGCTGCTCTGAGCGCCCACGCGGTCACTTCGCGCTGATCCTGGCTGTGGATGGTGCAGTCTTGTTCACCGCCCCGACGGTCTCACTTCGCGCTGATGCGGGTGTACTTGTTGACCGCCCACGGCACGAACACGACGAGCATCACGGCGATCCCGATCAGCACCGTCACGATCGGGTGCTGCATCGTCCAGATGTCCGGCACCGGCGCCGACCCGACGTTGCCGAAGAGTTCACGGGCCGCCTGCACGAGCGACGACACCGGGTTCCACTCCGCGAACACCCGCAGCACCAGGGGCAGCGTGTCGCTCGGCACGAAGGCGTTCGAGATGAACGTCAGCGGGAACAGGATCATGAACGAGGCGTTGTTGATGACCTCCGGCGTCTTGACGCTCATGCCGAGCAGCGCCACCACCCAGCTGAACGCGTAGCTGAACAGCAGCAGCAGGGCGATGCCGGCCAGGAACTCGAGCGGCGACGAGTTCACCCGCCACCCGACGGCCAACCCGGTGAGCATCATGATCGCCATCGAGATCGAGTTGAGCACGAGGTCGGAGTTGGTCCGGCCGACGAGCACCGCGGACGCCGACATCGGCATCGTGCGGAACCGGTCGATCAGGCCTTCCTTCAGGTCCTGCGCCATCGCCGACCCCGAGAAGGTCGCCCCGAAGACGACGGTCTGCGCGAAGATCCCCGCCATCAGGAACTGCGTGTAGTCGGTGCCCTCGACCGCGATCGCGCCGCCGTAGACCTGGCTGAAGAGCAGGACGAACATGATCGGCTGGAGCACGGCGAAGACGAGCATGTCCGGCGACCGCTTGATCTTGATGAGGTTCCGCTTGGTGACGGTCCAGCCGTCCTCGAACCAGATGGCGACCGGCGAGGTGACGACGACGGGCAGCTGCCGACCCGGCGCGATGGTGGTGGCGGTCATCGGGCCGTCTCCTTCTGCTTGGTGGCGGCGGCTTCGTCGGCCTCGTCCTCCGTCGCGGCGTGGCCGGTGAGCCGCAGGAACACGTCGTCGAGCGTCGGTCGGCGCATGCCCGCGTCGTGCAGCTCGATACCGGCGTCGCCGAGGTCGGCGAGCACCCGCTGCAGCGCGGTGGGGCCGGCCTCGACCGCGATGGCGTGGGTGCGGCCGTCACCAGAGGCCTCGACGTCGCCGACACCGTAGCGCCGCAGGACGGTCGTCACGGCGTCACCGTCGGTCTCGTCCACCAGGGTCACGACCACCCGGTGGCCGCCGACCTGCGCCTTGAGGTGGTCGGCGGTGCCCTCGGCGATGACCCGGCCGTCGTCGATGACCGCGATGTCGTCGGCCAGCCGGTCGGCTTCTTCGAGGTACTGCGTGGTGAGCAGGACCGTGGCGCCCTCGGCCACCAGGTCCTCGATGATGCCCCAGAGCGCCAGCCGGCTGCGGGGGTCGAGGCCCGTGGTCGGCTCGTCGAGGAACAGCACGCGCGGGTTCATCACGAGGGCCCCGGCGAGGTCGATCCGTCGCCGCATGCCACCGGAGAAGCCCTTCACCGGGCGGTCCCCGGCCTCGGCCAGGTCGAACACGTCGATGAGCTCACGGGCACGCTCCCGCGACGTCTTCCGGCCCAGGTGGTAGAGCCGCCCGATCATCTCGAGGTTCTCGAAGCCGGTCAGGTTCTCGTCGACCGCGGCGTACTGCCCGGACACCCCGATGGACCGCCGGGTGGCCTGCGGGTCGGCGATCACGTCGATGCCGTCGATCGTAGCCGTCCCGGAGTCCGGGGTGATGAGGGTGGTGAGCACCTTCACGGTCGTGGTCTTGCCCGCGCCGTTCGGCCCGAGCAGCGCCTTCACGGTGCCCTGCGGCACGGACAGGTCGAGTCCGGCCAGTGCGTGCACCGGCCCGGACTTCGACCGGTAGGTCTTGGTCAGCCCGGAGGCTTCGATGATGGCCATGTCGCTCCCTTGTCGACCACGGAGAATATCAGTGGGTCGGTGGGAACTCGTGACCGGTCACTCAGATGCCGAAGTCACCACCGAAGTCACTGGAGCCACCGCCGAAGTCGGATCCGCTGTCACCCCAGCCCGCACTCTCGAACCCGCCGCCGTCGGACGCGCCACCGTCGGACGCACCGCCGTCACCGGAGTCGGCTCCAGTGTCCTCCGAACCACCGTCACCCGCAGCGTCAGTACCGCCATCGAACGATCCGGGGTCCGGCAGGAAGGCGCTCATGATCGCCGAACCGATGACGTAGCCGGCCACGGTGCCGAGGACCGAGGCACCGATCATGCTGCCGAACGACGGTCCGCCGCGCTGCCCACCGAAGCGGCCACCGCCGCCGACGCCACCGAGCGAGCGCTCCATGAAGCCCGGTTGGCGGATCTCGGACCGCGTCGCCGACTGCGCGAGCGAGCGGGGGTCGTCGCCGCGCGGGGCCTCGCCGGGAGGCGCCGTGCGGGTGAACTCGTCGTAGACCATGCGGCGCTGTTCGTCGGTCAGCTTCGCGAACGCCTCGGCGTGCACCTCTTCGATGCGCTCGGGCGGCGCCGTGCGGAGCAGGTAGCGGTACCGCTCCACCGCGCGCTCGTCGTCGGTCGCCGCGCCCTGCTGCTGCGCGGGTGCACCGCCCCACTGCGGCACGCCGTACTGGCCGCCCTGCTGCTGCCCGGCCGGCACCCCCGTCGGCGCGGGCTGGTGGTACGACTGCTGGCCGTACCGGTAGCCCTGCTGCTGCGGTTGCTGCGGCTGCCCCCACTGGTTCTGCTGCGCGTCGTACTGCTGCGCGTCACCGGTGCGGTCGCGGTCCGGACGTCCGAGCAGGCGGTCGAGGAATCCCATGGTCGATGCTCCTTCGGGTGCACGGGTGATCCGGTCGGACCGCCCGTGGCCTGCCACCCTATGGAGCGCGGTCGGCCGCTGACTGAGCGCCCGCTCAGAGTCAGCCGTGCGCCGCCGCGCCCGCAGGCGCACCGTGCGCACCTGCACGACCCGTGCCGGGTTGGCAGCACCGTGCGCGCCTACAGCACCGCACCCAGCGGCCGACCCCGCACCAGAACGCGGACCCCGCACCGTGCGCACCACTCACCCGACGGGAGGGCCGTACCCGACCCGCCCCGCGCCTCCAGTCCGCACCGTGCGCACCTGCACGACCCGTGCCGGGTTGGCAGCACCGTGCGCGCCTACAGCACAGCACCCAGCGGCCAACCCCGCACCAGAACGCGGACCCCGCACCGTGCGCCGGCCACACCTGCCGCGCGCACGCGCCGGCTCAGCCCGCCGCGGCGCCCGCGGCGAGCGCGGCCGTCCACACCCCGTGCAGCTCGTCGGCGGCCCCGGGGTGCGCCACCAGGAACGGCTCGCCCACGGGCGGGAAGCCCTCGACCGGGCCGGAGCGGGTCAGCACGATCCCGCCGGCCTCGTGCACGAGCAGCACGGCGGCCCCGTGGTCGACCGGGTTGAACGCCGACACGCACCCGCCGATCCCCCGCCCGGCCGCGACCTGCGCGATGGTCAACGTGCCGGAGCCCTGCACCCGCAGCGTGCACGACCGGTCGGCCAGGGCGTCGAGGAACGCGCCGAACCCGGGCCACGGCCGGTGTCCGTCGAGCTCGGTGCCGACGACCGCACCGGCGAGCGGTCGCGGGGTGTCGTCCAGCTGCAGCGGACGGTCGCGCAGGGTGGCACCGCGTCCGCGCCGCGCCTCGAGGACCTCGCCCCGCCACGGGTCGGCCACGACGCCGACGAGCGGGCGTCCACCGCGGGTCAGGCAGAGCGACATCGACGTCCAGGGCACGCCGTTCGCCAGGTTCGTGGTGCCGTCGACGGGGTCCAGGTACCAGCGGTGGCGGTCGCCGGGTGCGTCGCCGTACTCCTCTCCGGTGAACCCGTGCGTCGGGAACGCCATCCGGACGCGGGACCGGACGTGCTGTTCGACCAGCCGGTCCACGTCGGTGACGAGGTCTGCGGGGTTCGCCTTGGTCCGTACCTCGCTGACGGGGTGCTCGCGGGTGAAGGCGATGACCTCGTGCGCGATGCGGTGCGCCAGGGCCTGGGCGCGCGAGGCGACCTCGGTCTCGGTCGGTTCGCGGTCCCGTTCCGGCCAGCCGTCCCGCTCCGCCGACGACAGCGCGGCGCCGATCGCACCGACGTCGTTCGTGGTGATCGAGTCGACGCCGAGCCGTGCCGCCCAGAGCGCCGGTTCGGACTCGTCGACGGTCCACACGGCGACCCGCAGCCCCAGGGCGTGCGCGGCCTCGATCGTCCGCGGGGTGAGGAACGCGATGTCGAGGTTCAGGGTGGACGGCGTCAACGCCTCCAGGTCGGCCGGAGTGGGCGGGTCGAGCGACTCCCACGCGAGCCAGACGTCGGCGTCGGGCAGCACCGAGCGGACCGCGGCCATCGCCGCCGGCGCTCCGCACCACGCCACGGTGGTGGACGCGGTGGACCCCGCGACGGTGCGGGCGGCGACGAGTCCGTCGGCCGCGTCCGTCAGGTCGACCAGCAGCACCGAGTGGCAGCCGTCGAGCCGTTCGAGGGCGGCGTCGAGCCGCGGGATCCGGTCGAGGCCGTTGCCGAGCCGGGCGACGTCGCACCAGGCGACGTCGGACACCCGGCGGGCGTCACCCCACATCCGGCCGAGGGTCTCGTCGTGCAGCAGGACGGCGACGTCGTCGGCCGTGCGACGGACGTCCACCTCGATGACCTCGGCGCCGAGCGCCTCGGCGACCGCGATGGCGGGCAGGGTGTTCTCGCGCCGGACGCGCGGCGCACCGCGGTGGGCGACGAGCCGTGGCGGACGCACGCCGGGCCTCCCGGTCGGGCTGGTGGCGACCACCTGGTCGGCGGGCGCCGACACCGGGGCGCTCATCGGGTGCCCTCGAGCAGGGCACCGTCGCGGTACACGAGCACCTCACCGAGGCGGACCCCGGTCTCGGTGCCGACCGTCGGGGGTGCTCCGGTGACGAACGCGCGGAGCTCGGCGCCGTCGGCGGCCAGCACCACCTCGGCGAAGTGCCCGCGCATCAGCACGCGGGCGACGGTCGCACGGATCGGCGAGTCGTCGGTGAGCACCACCTGCTCGGGTCGGATCAGGACCGTGTCCGCCACGGTCGGGCTGACCGACGTGCCGGCCAGGAACCGGCCGGTGACGGGGCTCGTCGACCCGATGAACGACGCGACGAACCCGGTGGCGGGGCGGGCGTACAGCTCGGTGGGCGTCGCGATCTGCTCGATGCGTCCGTCGTGCATGACGGCGATCCGGTCCGAGATGCTGAGCGCCTCGTCCTGGTCGTGCGTGACGATGACGGTCGTGATGCCGAGGCGCTGCTGGATGCGCCGGATCTCGTCGCGGACGCTCACCCGGAGCTTCGCGTCGAGGTTCGACAGCGGCTCGTCGAGGAGCAGCACGTCGGGCTCCTGCACGATCGCCCGCGCCAGGGCGACCCGCTGCTGCTCACCGCCCGAGATCGCGGTCGGTTTCGACCCGGCGTGGTGGCTCAGACCGACGAGGTCGAGCGCCTCCCGCACCCGCTCCGCCACCCGCTGCTTCGGCACGCGTCTGGTCCGCAGCGGGAACGCCACGTTCTGCGTCACCGTCATGTGCGGCCACAGTGCGTAGTTCTGGAACACCATCGCGCTCGGCCGACGCTCCGGACCGATCGACGTGACGTCGCGGTCCCCCATCGTCACGACGCCGCCGTCGGCGGGCAGGAACCCCGCCACCATCCGGAGCGTCGTCGTCTTGCCGCACCCGGACGGGCCGAGCAGCGAGACGAGCTCGCCCTTCGCGACGTCGAGGTCGATGCCCGCGACGACGTCGCGTCCGCCGAGCGTCTTGCGCAGTCCGCGGATGGTGAGTCCGCCGGTGCGGGACCGGTCGGTCGTGCTGCCGTCGGCCTGGAGGCCCGGTGCGCGTTCCGCGACGAGCGTTGCGTCCGTCATCTGGTCGCCTTTCGTGCTGGTGGTGGTCATCGGATCTGGAAGCCGTCCGCCAGGCGGCCGCCCATGATGTGCTTCCGGGCGAGCAGCAGCAGGACCACGGACGGGATGCTCAAAGCGATCGCGAACACCGCCGAGACCTGCCGTGGGGAGTTCAGGACGAGCGAGTACATCGCCGTCGGCATCGTCATGTACGTCGGGGCGCCGACCAGGTACGTGCCCTGCGCCTCGTCGAACGACGCGAGGAAGGACATCACCATCGCGACGAGGATCCCCGGCCACGCGATCGGGAACGTCACCCGCCAGAAGGTCCGCCAGCGGCTCGCTCCGGCGTCGCGTGCTGCCTCCTCGAGGGACCGCGGCACGGCCGAGAACGCGGCGGCGGGCAGCCACGTCATGAACACCACGCACCCGAGGACGTGCACGATGAGGATGCCCGTGACCGTGTTCATGAGGTTCAGCGCGGTGAACATGGCCGACATCGTGACGAAGAGGCCCATCTTCGGGAACGCGTTCGTGGCGAACAGCCCGACCAGGACGAGCCGTCGCCCAGGGAACTCGATGCGGCTGATCGCCCACGCGGCCGGCAGGCAGACCACGGCGGCGATGAGGACCGTCAGCGGGGCGAGGACGAGCGAGTTCTGGACGGCGACCGCAAGGCTCCGGTCCTCGAACACGGTGCCCCACCACTGCAGCGTCCAGCCGTCCGGCAACAGGTTCGGGTACGTCCAGGTCGTGGCGAAGGCACGAGCCGCCAGCCAGAGGAGCGGACCGAGCACGAAGACGGCCAGCACGACAGCGGTCGCCCAGACGAGGGTGTTCCCGGTGAGTCGCTTGATCACGGCTGCTCCTGCTTCTGCTGCTGCTTCCGCAGCTCGCCGGCGTTCGCCCGGACCGTCGAGCGCAGGTAGAACACGCTCGCGGCCGCGGCGAAGGCGAACACGATGAACGCCATCGCCGTCGACTGCTGCGGGCGGTTGTAGGCCTGGAAGTACTTCGAGATGTCGACACCGAGCATCGTCGGGGCGTTCGGACCGGTGAAGTACGGCACCGTGAACGACCCGAGGACCCCGATGACGGTGAACGTCGTCGCGATGACGAGCGGGGTCGCCGCCATCGGCAGGAGCACCTGCCAGACCACACGCCAGGTGCTCGCGCCGGCGTCCTTCGCGGCCTCGACCAGGGCGTCCGGGGTCCCCTGCAGCGCGCCGGCGATCATCAGCACGGCGAACGGCAGGCTCGTCCAGACGCTGCCGAACACCACGGCGACGAGGGTGTAGCCCCACACCGGGACGTCGAGGCCGAACTGGGCACCGAGGCTGCGGAGGAAGCCCTGCGCATCGGTGAACGTCAGGACCGACCAGCTCGCGATGACCACCGGCACGAAGAGCGGGACGACTGCCAGGACGCTGAGGCTCTTGCCGAGGAAGCCACCGCGGAGCCGGAGGATCACGGCCACCGCCACGGCGAGCGCCACGGTCAGGCCGGTCGACAGCGCGGTGACCCCGAGCGTCGCGACGAGGTCGCGCAGGAACGTGGCGTTGCCGAGCAGGGTGCCGTACACGGCGAACGAGAAGCCGCGCACGGTGTCGCCGCCGATGTCCGCGAGTGCCTGGTTCAGGCCGCCGGTGAACCCGAGGCTGAACAGCGCGGCGTTTACCACCGGTACGCCGACGAACAGGACCACGACGAGGACGGGCGCCGCGACGAGGGCGAGGCCCTGCCACCGCCGACGGCGGTCGAGCCGTTCCTGGACGGACAGCCGACCTGCGGTGTCCGCCGTGCCGTGGGCAGGCGACGGGACGGGCGGGAGGCCCGTGGCGGAGTCGCCACGGGCCTCCCGGTCGGTCGCCGGGCCGTCCTGGACGGTCTGGGTCACTGCGGGACCTTCGCGTCCCACGCGGCGTTCATGTCGGCGGCGAAGTCGCTCTGGAACCCGAGGCGGAGCTGCGAGGGGTTCGCGTCGGCGAACTGCTCCGCGACCGACGCCGGCAGGCTGTCGAGCGGGATGACCGGGTAGCCGGAGACGGCGCTCGCGACGAGCTGCTGCCCCTTGGAGCTCAGCACGAAGTCGGCGAGCTGTTCGGCGGCGGCCTTCTTGGCCTTCGGCTCGGTCTTCGGGATGCCGAGGAAGCTGGCGCTGCCGGTGAACGACGGGTCGGTGATCTGGATCGCCTTGACGGTCTTCGGGATCACGCCGGTCTTCTGCGAGGTGATGAACTGGTCGCTCCACACCGGCGCCATCGCGATCTGGCCGCTGCCGAGCAGCTGCACGACCTGGTCGTTGCCGTTCGGGTAGACACCCTTCTGGTACGTCGAGGGGCCGAGGTCCTTGAGCGCTGCGAAGCCCTTGTCCCACTTCGACTCGAGCGACTTGTCGTACGTCGTCTGCATCGTCGCCTGCTCATCCGCGGTCAGGTACTTCGCGAGCACCGTGGCGACGCACGAGCCGCCGGAGCCGCCGGACGACGGGGAGTTGTACGCGAACTGACCGGGGTTGGCCTTGATCCAGGCGAGGAGGTCGTCGAGGGTCTCCGGCGGGTCCGTCACCTTGCTCGAGTCGTAGGCGAGCAGGACGCTCGAGGCGCGGTACGGGATCGCGCTGTCGCCGCCCTGCTGCTTCGTGGCCTCGGGGACGTCCTTCAGGTTCGGGATCGTGCTGTCGCTGACCGTGCTGAGCAGTCCGGCCTTGCCCGCGGTGCTGACGAAGCCGGCGTCGACGAGGTCGTACGCGACGGACTTGCCGGCCTTGACCGCGGTGGCCAGGTTCGCCTGGGTCTGCGCGTCGTGCTCGCCGTGCAGGTCGATGCTCGTGCTGACGTGGATCTTCGGGTTCGCCTTCTCGAAGGCGGGGATGAGCGACTTGTCCCAGAGGTCCTGGACGTTCGTGTCGCCGCTGATGAACACGGTGAGGTTCGTGGTGCCGCCGCTCGTGTCCGCGGCGTTCGAGGCGTTGGCGCTCTGGACGCAGCCGGACAGTGCGACGGTCGCGGCCGCCGCGATGGCGAGGCCGGCGAGGACTCGGGTCTTCACGTCGATGATCTCCCTGTTCCGTGGGGTGGGGTCGTGCGGGGTGGGGTGGCGCGGCCGCGTGGGAACGTTCCCGCGCCGAGGTCGAGTGTGGCGCTGCCGGGTGAACGCCGGGTGCCGCGGGCGTCGCCGCCGGGTGAACTCCGGGGGCCGCGGCCGGCGCAGCGCCTGCTCTGGTGCGAGGTTGATCACCCCGTGCGCCGCAACAACCTCGCACCGAGTGGCGAACTTCGCACGGCGCGCTCAGCGTCGCATCCGAACGCCTGCCCGCCGCAGCTTCGCGCGCAACGTCGCCTCGTCCCAGAGATCAGCCCATCGCAACCGCACGACGTGCCGGACGCCGGGCATGGACCGCAGCCGGTCCTCCCGGTACTTCTCGGCGATGACCACGTCCTCCGCCGAACGCCCGTTCCGCATCGTCGGGTCCCGGTACTTCACCTCGCCGTCGAACTCGACCACGACGCCGGCCGAGGGGAACCAGAAGTCCACCACGATGTCCGGTTGCCCGGACGACCGGAAACGGTGCTGCAGGACGGGCTCCTCCGTGCCGAACTGATCGAACCGGGTGCGCGCGATCGACTCACCCGGCGAGTCCGACGCGGAGTCGGCGAAGTCCACCGCACGGAGCGCGCGACGGCGCCCCTTGGGGCCACGTCGCGCGATCGTGTCGCGCACGGCTGCTCGGGGAAGACCCCGACGGAGCAGGTCGTCAAGCGCCACGACGGCGTCCATGAACGGGAGCGTGAGGGCCACGTCGGCAGCGATCCGAACAGGTCCGCTCAGCTGCAGGCCTTCCGGCGTGCTGATCCGGTTCGGGTCTGGTACCGGGTCGAGGTCGGCGTGGACGACGAAGGAAGCATTCGTGGTCCGCCGATCACTCCCGACCGAGGTCACGTGCACTCGATCGGGCGGCGGCGACACCGTCGGCACACCGAGTACGACCGCCGCCGAGACGTGTGAGACGACCTGGTCGGGTCCGATGCGATCGGCGGACGCACCGACGCGGACCAGGTGCTGTTCCGCTGGCCGGAGGGCTGCCCAAGCGGCAGCGTCGACGAACTTCCCCCGCCCGATGCGGACGAGCTCCTGCGCGTCCGCCCGCCTCCTGATCACCTCGGACTCGGCTGGATGGTGCGCCGAGGTCCGGAGGACGGTGACGGCGGGAAGTGGGGCGAGGGCGATCTGACGGTTCACCCCGACGATGGTGATGGTCGGGGAACGGGAGCCGTCGGGACGGCGGCGGATCTGTGGACAAGACGAGGGCGACGCCCGCCTGTGGAGAGGCCGGAGCCGTCCGGGCTGCGAGACTGTCCGGGTGAACACACGCACCTGGGGTTGGCTCGCAGCCGTCATCGACGTCGTCCTCATCGTCGTCTTCGCGCTCATCGGCCGCTCCTCCCACGGCGAGGGCAACACCGCACTGGGGATCTGGACCACCGTCTACCCGTTCCTGGCGGGCTGGGCGATCGGGTACGTGACGAGCGGAGCCTGGGCCCGCCCGCTGCGCTTCTGGCCGACCGGCGTCGTCGTCTGGATCCTCACGGTGTTCGTCGGCATGGCGATCCGCGTCGCCACGGGTCAGGGCGACGTCGACGGCAACCCGCTGCCGATCTCCTTCGTCATCGTCGCCACGATCGTGCTCGGGGTGTTCCTGCTCGGTTGGCGCGCGATCGCCCGCGGGGTGCTGCGCTTCACCGCGTCGCGGTCCCGGCAGGACGCCGCCGCGACCGAGGCGTGAACGGCAGCCGCGTGAACGGCAGCCGCGGGTCCCAGCCGACCATCCTCGACGTCGCCGCACGAGCAGGCGTCTCGAAGTCGGCCGTGAGTCGGGTCCTCTCCGGCACCGGACGGTTCTCCGACGAGACTCGCGAGCGGGTCGAGCGCGCCGCAGCCGAGCTCGGGTACGTCGCCAACGCCATGGCACGCGGGCTCGTCAGCGGTCGGACGCACACCATCGGCATGCTCGTCCGCGATGCGTCGTCGATGGTCTACACCGCACTGCACGCCGTGATGGAGCGACGCGCGTCCGAGCTCGGCTACCGCGTCGTCACCACCACGGGTGTCGGCCGTGTCGAGGACGAGAAGTCCGCACTCGCCGCACTCGTGTCGATGCGGGTGGACGGCCTCGTGGTCTGCAGCGGCTTGATGCCGTCGGCCGACATCGCCGAGTTCGCCCCGCGGATCGCCACCGTGGTCGCCGGTCGGCCCGAACTCCACCCGGCACTGTCCAGCGTGTACTGCGACGAGGTGGACGGTGGCGCGACCATCGCCGACGCCGTCGCCGACGCCGGCCACAGCACGGTCGCCGTACTCACCGTCCCGCTCGACAACGCGATCACGCAGCACGCCCGCTCGACGGCGATGGTCGAACGGCTCCGCGCGCGTGGTGTCCGGGTCATCGACATCGACGCCAGCTTCGTGCGACCACCGGACGACCTCGCCGCTGATCTGGTCGACGCGATGCACGAGTCGGACGTGACCGCGGTGATGTGCCCGACGGACCGGCTCATGCTCGACGTGTGCGAGGCGCTCGCCCGCGGCGGTGTCCGGGTCCCGCACGATCTGTCGGTCACCGGGTTCGACGGCGTGTACCCCCTCGCGAGCGACTGGATCGGGTTCACGACGCTCGAGCAGCCGATCGAACGCATCGGCCGCGAGGCGATCGACCTCGTCATCGGCCGGATCGACGACCCGACGCGTGCTGTCGAGCACCGCTCGCTCCGGGGCACGGTCGTGCCCGGCCGCACCCTGCTCCCCCGCTGAGTGACGGACCGCGCACGGTGCGAGGTTGACCACTCGGTGCAGCGCAACAAGCGCGCACGGCGTGGTCAACCTCGCACCGGGCGAAGCCCGCGCCCGCGCGCGCCGCCACGGCTAGAACAGCCCGCTGCGCGGACCCTCGTCCGGACCGTCGAACCCGCGGAACATGTCGGACACGAGCGCCTCGATCTGCGGTTCGACCAGGCGCTCCACCGCCTCGGCGATGCGCGGCCGGTGGTCGATGAGCGCCAGGCACACCGCCGTCCCGGTCGAGCGAGCGCACTCGTCGGACAGCTCGATCTCGTGTCGGAGCGCCGCCTTCGCCTCGTCCGACAGCGGCTCGCGTGGTGTCTGCTCCCCCGCGCCCGTCCCCGCCAGCTCCCCGAGCGTGAAGAGGAACGGCGAACCCGGCGAGGGCTCGGGATCGACGTCGAGGCCCTGGAACTCGGGCGACAGCCCCTCCGCCGGCTGGTAGCCGGCGTGCCGCTTCCGCGCCGCCGCACGCTCGAGCTCGCGCTGCAGCAGCGGCAGGTTCTTGGCGGTGTAGTCGTCGACGGCGTCCTCGACGATGGTCGAGATCCGGCCGATGAGCGCGTGCTGGACGGCGTGCGGGACGTCCTGCCCGAAGCCGGCGGCACTCGCGATCGGGGATCCGGTGCACTTCCGGCAGATGCGGGTGCGCGGGCGGGCGGTGCCGATCTGCCAGCGCGGCAGCCAGCGCAGCCAGACGTCGACAGCGCTGCGCACGCGTCCGTCGATGCCGTCCATGCCCCAACGATACGGAGCGGAGGCGCGGATCACCCGCTCATTCCGCGCGCCTGCCCAGAACGGCCGGGTTCTCAGGCCTTCGGTTCCGTCACGAAGTCGATGAGCTCCTCGACACGGCCGAGCAGCTGCGGCTCGAGATCGGCGAAGGTGCGCACCTGCCCGAGGATCCGCTGCCACGCCCGCGCGATGTCGGCCTGCTCGGCGTTCGGCCACCCGAGCGCCTGGCAGATCCCCTTCTTCCACTCGATCGACCGCGGGATCGTCGGCCAGGCCTGCAGTCCGACGCGGGCGGGCTTCACGGACTGCCAGACGTCGACGAACGGGTGCCCGACGACGAGCACGTGCGCGCCCCACTTGCCGCGCATCACTGCCTCGGCGAAGCGGGACTCCTTCGACCCGGGCACCAGGTGGTCGACGAGCACGCCGACGCGTCGGTCTCGCGAGGGCTGGAACTCATCGAGCACCGAAGCGAGGTTGTCGACGCCGGAGAGCTCCTCGACGACGACGCCCTCGACGCGCAGGTCGGTTCCCCAGACCTTCTCGACGAGCTCAGCGTCGTGCTTGCCCTCGACCATGATGCGCGAGGGCAGAGCCACCCGGGCACGCTGCGACTCCACCGCGAAGGATCCGGACGCGGTGCGGAGGCGACCGCCGTCGGACGCCTGCCGCACGGCGGGCGCGGCCCCGGGCCTCCAGTCCGAGTGAACGGAACCCAGCGAACCCGGCGAGCCGGCAGCAGCTGCGGCAGACCGGCCGACCGGCGCCTGCGGGCGGCCCAGTGTGACGAGCTCGCCCTCGAGCAGGAACTGCCCGGTGAAGGGGAAGGAACGGGTGCGGCCCTTCCAGTCCTCGAGTGCGATGTTGCCCGCCTCGAGTCCGACGACGGCACCGGCCCACCCGGAGTCCGGGTCCTCGAGCACCATGTCGCGTTCGAGCGGCACCTGCCGCACCTTCTTCACCCCGCGGGAGCGCCAGTCTCCCGAGAGCACGTCCCCGCCGTACCGGTCGTCGTCCACCCGCACGAGGGTACTGTCGACGTCGGCCCGGACGACGTCGACCGCGCCGACACCCACCATCTCGACGGAAGGCCTCCCGTGCGCGCAGCGATCATCCACGCCCCGAACGACATCCGCGTCGAGGAGCGCGACCGTCCCTCGGTGCTCACCCCGAAGGACGTCGTCGTCAAGGTCGTCGCCGCGTGCGTGTGCGGCTCGGACCTGTGGCCGTACCGCGGCGTCACGAAGACGAAGGAGCCCCGGCCGATCGGGCACGAACTCGTCGGCGAGGTCGTCGCCGTCGGCGACGCGGTCACCGACCTGCACGAGGGCGACTTCGTGATCTCCCCCTTCACCATGAACGACGGCACCTGCCAGGCCTGCCGCCACGGGATGACCAGCGGCTGCGACCACCTGTCCGGCTTCGGCGGGAAGGACGCGTACGGCGACCCGGTCGGCGGCGCGCAGGCCGAGTACGTCCGCATCCCGGACGCGTCGGCGACCCTCGTCGCGGTGCCCGGCCCCGTCGACCCGGCGCTCGTGCCGTCGCTGCTGACCCTGTCCGACGTCTTCTCCACCGGGCACCACGCCGCGGTGTCGGCGGCGGTCGGTCCGGGCAAGACCGTCGTGGTGGTCGGCGACGGCGCGGTCGGCCTGTCCGCCGTGCTCGCGTCGAAGCGACTCGGCGCCGAGCGCATCATCGCAATGAGCCGGCACGCCGATCGCCAGGCGCTGGCACGCGAGTTCGGCGCGACGGACATCGTGTCCGAGCGCGGCGAGGAGGGCGTCGCGGCGATCCGCGAGCTGCTCGGCGGCGACCTGGCTGACTGCGCGGTCGAGGCCGTCGGCACCGAGGAGAGCATGGACCAGGCGCTGCACTCGGTGCGCGCGGGCGGCAACCTCGGCTTCGTCGGGGTCCCGCACGGCGTGCCGACCATCGGGACGCGCTACCTCTTCGACACGAACATCGCCGTCGCGGGCGGGATGGCGCCGGCACGGAAGTACATCCCGGAGCTGCTGCCCGACGTGCTGTCCGGAGCGATCGACCCCGGGCGCGTGTTCGACCTCGAGCTGCCGCTCGACGAGGCCGCCGAGGCGTACCGGGCGATGGACGAGCGTCGGGCGATCAAGGTGCTGCTGCGGCCGTAGGCGCCGGTCGCTCGCGGGCACCCGGCCGGCGTCCGGCGCACCTCCGTCGGGGCGGCACGTTTCGCGCAGCAGAACGCGTGTTTCGAATCGGTAAACAAACCTTTCAGTAAAGAAGGTTGTCCGTTACAGTCCTCGACATGACCACACGAGGACGCACCCCCGGCCAGCCCGGTCTGCTGCGCGTCCTGAACGACCGGGCGGCCCTCGAGCTGCTGCTCGACGACGGCCCGCTCACCCGCAACGAGATCGCGCAGCGCACCGGGCTCAGCAAGCCCACCGCCGCTGAGATCATCCGTCGGCTCGAGTCGACTGCGCTCATCCGCCAGGCCGGCACGGACACGCATGCCGGGCGCCGCGGGCCGAGCGCCGTCGTGTACGAAGCGATCACCGACCGCGACCTCGGTGTCGCGGTGGACGTCCAGCTCGTCGACGTCCGGTCGACCGTGGTGGACGCCGCCGGTCGCACGTTCCCGGTCGCCACGCACCGGATGTCCGAGGCCGAGGTGCGCTCCCCCGGCGCCGACATCGTCGCCGCCGCGATCTCCCGCGCAGCCGCCGCGGCCGGTGTGGACCCCGAGCTCGTCACCGCCGTCGCGGTGGGTGTGCAGGCGAGTGTCGACCACGCCACCGACACCCTCATCTTCACCGACGGACTGCCCGGCTGGCCCCGCGAGCAGGTCAGCGCGACCCTCTCCGCCGAGCTCGGGGTCCACGTCGTCGTCGAGAACGACGCCAACCTCGCCGCCATCGCCGAACGCAACATGGGGGCCGGTCGAGCACCCGGGTCGTTCGCGCTCTTCTGGATGGCCGAGGGCCTCGGCATGGCCCTCGACCTGCACGGTCACCTGCACACCGGCGCCTCCGGTGCCGCGGGGGAGATCGGCTACCTCAGCGTGCCCGCCGACGCACGCTCCATCGACCCGACGGCCACGATCGTCGCGGACCTCATCTCCGAGTCCGCGATCATCGCCCTGGCCGCCGAGCACGGGATCACGGCACCGGACGGCACCGCAGCCGACTGGCGCCAGGTGCTCCCGCAACTGCCCGGCCTGCCCGAGCAGCACCCCTTCACCGTCGCCCTCGGCGAGCGCGTCGGGCACAACGTGCTCCCCGCCCTCGCCGTGGCCGATCCCGAGACGGTCGTCCTGCACGGCCCGACCGGGATCGCCGGTGGCCCCGCCCTGGCCGCCGCCGTGACCGCCTGGCTCCGGACCCGCTCGCGCTGGTCCACCGCCGTGGTCGCGCCCGGCGTCCCCGACACCCCCGTCCTGCACGGTGCGCGGCACGTCCTCATCGACGTCGTCCGCACCGCGCTCGCGGACCGGCTCGAGCGCATCAGTGACGATGCCCCGACGCCGGACCCCGTCGAGCGCCCCTGAACGTTCCACCCGCACCACTCGAGGCACCATCACCCAGCCCTGTCACAGGGCTCTTCGTCGCGCCCGGAATCCTCGGCGCGCCGGAGCGAGACCAGAGAGCGAGTACCGCCTTGTCCCTCCCCGAACCGAACGTCCCGCGCCGCCGGGTGTTCCGCCGCATCGCCACCGCCACGGCCGTCGCCGCCGTCGGCGCACTCGTCGTCGCCGGCTGCAGCTCCGGCAGCAGCGCCGACTCGATCGAGAAGAGCGCCCCGAAGGAGCTCAAGGGCACCGTGTCCCTGTGGCACTTCTTCACCGGCCGTGAAGCCGGCGTCGTGAAGACCGCCGTCGAGGGCTTCGAGAAGGCCAACCCCGACGTCACCGTCGACATCCACGCCGGTCAGGACGACGAGAAGCTGCAGAAGGCGATCTCGTCCGGCCAGAACATCGACGTGGGTCTGTCGTACTCGACCGCCATCGTCGGCAGCTTCTGCTCCTCGGGTGCCTTCCGCGATCTGTCGCCGTACATCAAGCGCGACAAGGTCGACCTGTCCGACATCCCGAAGGCGGTGCAGTCCTACACGCAGTACAAGGGCACGCGCTGCACCCTGCCGGCCCTCGCCGACGTCAGCGCCCTGATGTACAACAAGCCGCTGCTCGAGAAGGCGGGCATCACGACTCCGCCGAAGACCCTGGACGAGCTGAAGACCGACGCACTGAAGCTGACGACGTACAACGCCGACGGCTCCATCAAGCAGCTCGGCTTCAACCCGCTCATCGACTTCTACGAGAACTCGCCCGAGCACTGGGCGCCGATGGTCGACGGCTCGTGGCTCGACAAGGACGGCAACAGCGTGATCGGCACGTCCGACGCGTGGAAGAAGCTCATCACCTGGCAGAAGGGCTTCGTCGACGAGATCGGCTACGACAAGCTCAAGGCCTTCACGTCCGGCCTCGGGCAGGAGTTCGCGGCCGACAACGCGTTCCAGACCGGGCAGGTCGCGATGCAGATCGACGGCGAGTACCGCACGGCGTTCCTCAAGGACCAGAAGCCGGACCTCGACTACGGCACGTCCCCGACCCCGGTGATGGACGGCCTCGGCAACTACGGCTCGACGTACATCGCGGGCAACGTCGCGGGCATCGCGAAGGGGTCCAAGAACCCCGAGCTGTCGTGGGCGCTCCTGAAGTACCTGTCCACCAACACCGACGCGCAGGTCACGATGGGCAACGGTCTGAAGAACATCCCGACGCTCACCTCGGCGCTGGAGTCCCCCGACCTCGAGGTCGACGAGAACTACAAGACCTTCGTCGACGTCGCGGGCAACGAGGACACGATGACCTCGCCGGGCACCGCGGACGGTGCCGCCTACATCGGCACCTTCACGAAGTTCTGGCAGGCCTACCAGCAGAACGGCGGCGACCTCGACGCGAAGCTGAAGAAGCTGGACTCCGACATCGACAACGCGAACCAGCTGGCTGGTCCGTGATGAGCCTCACCACCAAGACGACCGGCCGGGAGGCGCGGCTCGCCCGCGCCGCCCGGCCCACGGGCCCGACGGGGTCCGGTCCGGTGCCCCCGACGGCTCCGCGACGTCGGCCCCGCTCCGCAGAGTCCCGGCGCCGCCTCGTCGCCCTGACGATGCTCGCGCCGGCCCTTGCGGGCCTGGTGATCTTCTTCGCCTACCCGCTCGTCGCGTCGATCTTCTACTCGTTCACGCGCTACAACCAGCTGCAGGAGCCCGAGTTCGTCGGGCTGCTGAACTACAAGTTCCTGTTCACCCAGGACCCGCAGATCGGGCCCGCGGTCGTGAACACGCTGTGGTTCGTCGTCATCCTGGTACCGGTCCGGATCGTGTGCGGACTCCTGGTCGCCGGGCTGCTCAGCCGGGCCAAGACGGCCACCGGGTTCTGGCGGACGCTGTTCTACCTGCCCGCCCTCGTCCCGCCGGTCGCGAGCGTCGTGGCGTTCGTCTTCCTCTTCAACCCGGGCACCGGGCCGGTGAACCAGATCCTCCGGGTCTTCGGCATCGACGGCCCGCTGTGGTTCAACGACCCGGCGTGGTCGAAGCCGTCGCTCGTGATCCTGGGCGTCTGGGTGATGGGCGACATCATGATCATCTTCCTGGCGTCGCTGCTCGACGTGCCGCGCGACCTGTACGAGGCCGCGTCGCTCGACGGTGCGAACGGCGTCCAGCAGGTCCGGCACATCACCCTGCCGACGATCGCCCCGGTGATCGGGTTCGCCGCCGTGACGGGGGTGATCGCCGCGCTGCAGTACTTCACCGAGGCGGCCGTCGCCTCGGGCGTCGCGAGCGGCAAGGCGACGATCGGTGGCGGGACCGCCGCCCAGCTCGGCTACCCGGGCACCTCGCTGCTCACGTACACCGAGCTGCTCTACCAGCACGGGTTCGCGAACTTCCAGTTCGGCTACGCGTCCGCCATGGCCGTGGTCCTGTTCGTGATCACCGCGGTGGTGCTCGTCTTCACGATGCGTCGAATTTCTGTATTCAGGCCGGAGGCCGACCAATGAACACTGCCCGGCCGGAGGAGTCCTGATGACCGCCGTCTCCCAGTCCCCGCTCGCCCGGGCGCCACGGGGTCCAGCTCCCCGCACCGGCAGGCCGCGTGGCCGCACGCTCGTGTGGATCGCCGAGCACGCCGCCCTGGTGGCCCTCGGCGTCCTGACCATCGCCCCGATCGTGTTCGTGGTCCTGACCTCGCTGATGTCGAGCAACCAGGCCCTCACGGCGTCGATCGTGCCCCGGCCGTTCGACTTCTCGAACTACGCGCGGGTGTTCACCGAGCTGCCGCTCACGCAGTGGTTCGGCAACTCGTCGATGTACGCCGTCCTCGCCACCGCGTTCATGCTCCTCAGCTCGGTGCCGGCGGCCTACGCGCTCGCCCAGATCAAGTTCAGGGGCGCGAACCTGATCTTCACGGTGATCATCGTCGCGATGCTCCTGCCGCCGCAGGTCACCGCGGTGCCGGTCTACGTGATGTGGTCGCACCTGCACCTGACCGGCACCCTGTGGCCGCTCATCCTGCCGAACCTCCTCGGCGACGCCTTCAGCATCTTCCTGCTCCGCCAGTTCTTCATGACCATCCCGAAGGAGTACGGCGACGCCGCCCGCATGGACGGCTGCAGCGAGTGGGGCGTGCTCTGGCGCGTGGTCGTCCCGATGGCCCGCCCGGGCATCGCGTCGGCGGCGATCTTCATGTTCTTCCACTCGTGGAACGACTACTACGGCCCGCTCCTGTACGCGTCCGAGAACCAGGCCGCCTGGCCGGTGGCGTACGGGCTCGCCACGTTCCGCGGGCAGCACGGCACCGACTGGTCGATGACGATGGCGATGACCGTCGTCGTCATGGTCCCCGTCGTCATCATCTTCTTCTTCGCACAGAAGGCATTCGTCGAGGGCATCGCGCTCACCGGCGTGAAGGGATAGCAGCTCCAGTGAAACTCACAGTCGTCGGTGGCGGATCCACCTACACCCCCGAACTCGTGGACGGCTTCGCCCGGCTCCGCGACCAGCTCCCCATCGACGAGCTCTGGCTCGTCGACCCCGACCCGGTGCGCCGCGAACTCGTCGGCGGTGTCGCCAAGCGGATGTTCGCGCACGCCGGACACCCCGGCACGATCCACGTCACCGACGACGTCGTCGCCGGGGTCACCGACGCCGATGCCGTCATGTTCCAGCTCCGCATCGGCGGGCAGGCCGCACGGCAGCAGGACGAGACGTGGCCGCACGAAGCGTGCTGCATCGGGCAGGAGACCACCGGTCCGGGCGGGTTCGCGAAGGCGCTCCGCACCGTGCCCGTGGTCCTCGAGTACGCCGAACTCGTCCGGAAGCACGCCAAGCCGGACGCCTGGATCGTCGACTTCACCAACCCCGTCGGCATCGTCACCCGCGCCCTGCTCGAGGCCGGACACCGCGCCGTCGGACTGTGCAACGTCGCGATCGGGTTCCAGCGCCGCTTCGCGAAGGAGTTCGGCGTTGCCCCCGACCACGTCCGGCTCGACCACGTCGGCCTGAACCACCTGACGTGGGAGCGCGGCGTGCACGTCACGGGCGCGGACGGCGTCGAGCGCGACGTCATGGCGGACCTGCTCGCCGAGTCGGACGGCGTCCTCGGCCGGACGGCGGAGAGCGTGCACATGCACCCGGACCTCCTCCGTCTGCAGCACGCGATCCCCTCGTACTACCTGCGGTACTTCTACTCGCACGACATCGTGCTGCAGGAGCAGCTGCACGAGCCCACCCGTGCCGAGGCCGTCATGGAGACCGAGCGGGCCCTGCTCGCGAAGTACGCCGACGAGTCCGTCGTGACGAAGCCCGCCGAACTCGAGCAGCGCGGCGGCGCCTACTACTCCGAGGCGGCGATCGACGTGCTGTCCTCGATCCTGGGCGACCGCGGCGACGTGCAGGTCCTGAACGTGCGGAACGACGGCACGTTCCCGTTCCTGCCGGACGACCACGTCATCGAGGTGCCGTCGCGCGTCACCCGCCAGGCGATCACGCCGTTGCCGGTCTCCCCGCTCGACCCGGACATGGTCGGTCTCGTGTCGCACGTCGCCGGGTACGAGCGGCTCGCGCTCGACGCCGCGGTGCACGGCGGCCGCGACCGGGTGCTCCGTGCGATGTGGGCGCACCCGCTCGTGGGGCAGGTGGACAAGGCGGAGCAGCTCACCGACCTGCTCCTGGCCGCGAACGCGGAACACATCCCGTGGGCGCGATCGGAGCAGGTGACGTGGGCGGGCTGAGCCGGACCGGCGAGGCGGGCCCGGCCCGAGCCTCCCGTCCGCCCGCGCCGGTCCCACCGGACGCGACCGACGTCGTGCTCGCCGTCGACGGCGGCGGGAGCAAGACCGACGTCGTCGCGATCACACTCGACGGGACCATCGTCGGGCACGCACGCGGTCCGGGGTCGAACCCGCAGACGCGGGGCTGGGACCTCGCCGGCCCGATCCTCGACGACGTCCGAGCGCGGGTCGTCAGCGAGCTGGGCGACCGGCGCATCCGGACGACGCACGTGTACCTGGCCGGGCTCGACCTGCACGACGAGCTCGTCGCGGCGACCGCGGCCCTCGCGCACTGGGCCGAGGACGGCGGCGAACCACACGTCCTGGACAACGACCTGTTCGCCCTGCTGCGGGCCGGCACCCTGTCCCCCGACGCAGCGGCCGTGGTGTGCGGCACCGGGATCAACGCCCTCGCGGTGCGGGCCGACGGCACGACCGCACGGTTCCCGGCCATCGGGGACGTCTCCGGCGACTGGGGTGGCGGCGCGTGGCTCGGCAACCGGGCGCTCTGGCACGCGGCTCGGGCCGACGACGGTCGCGGCCCGGCGACGGCGTTGGTCGGCGCGGTGCCGGCGGCGGTGGGCCTGCGCAGCGTCCGCGAGGTCACCGAGGCCATCCACTTCGGCCGCTTGGACCAGCGCGTGTTCAACCGGCTCTGCCCGGTGCTGTTCGACGTGGCCGGAGCCGGCGACGCGGTGGCCCGGGGCGTCGTGGAGCGGCAGGCGGAGGAGATCGTCCTGCTCGCCGCGGTCGCGCTCGAGCGGTTGGGCCTCGGAGGTTCGGTGGCCGACCCGGTGCCCGTCGTGCTCGGGGGCGGGGTGCTCGCTGCTCGGCACCCGTTGCTCGTGGACGGTGTCGTCGACGGGCTCGCTGCCCGGGTCCCCGGAGCGGTGCCGACCTGGGTGACCGATCCCCCGGTGCTCGGCGCGGGGCTGGCGGCGCTGGAGTCGGTCGGTGCCGACGACGCGGCGCTCGAGCGGTACCGCGAGGCCGTGCGCTCCCGTGCCTTCGCGAGCACGACCGCGCTGATCCGCTGACGCGCGCGCGGGCGCGGGCGCGGCGGGCGCGCGGCGCGCCCGCCCGCCCGCCGCGAGATTTCGCGCTCAGCGACAGCTCACGGCCGCCCGGTCCCGTGAACTGTCGCACAGCCCGAAACGTGACCACGACCGGACCGGAGGCGCGGCGCCAGCCCGCGCCGCGCCTCCAGTCCGACCGGCCGCGGCCTACGCCCGCGCCAGCATCCCGAGCGTGTCGACCACGCGGTTCGAGAAGCCCCACTCGTTGTCGTACCAGGCGACGACCTTCACGTGCCGGCCCTCGTCGACGCGGGTGAGCAGCGAGTCGAAGATGCTCGACTCCGGCCGCCCGGTGATGTCCGTCGACACGAGCGGGTCCACCGTGAACGCCAGGACCCCGGCGAGCGGACCGGCAGCCGCGGCGCGGTATGCCTCGTTCACCTCGTCCACGGTCACGTCCCGCGACACGACGGTGTTCAGCTCGACGATCGACCCGACGGGCACCGGCACGCGGATGGCGTCACCGGACAGCTTGCCCTCCAGGCGGGGCAGCACCAGCCCGATGGCCTTGGCAGCCCCGGTCGTCGTCGGCACGATGTTCACGCCGGCAGCGCGGGCCCGACGCAGATCACGGTGCGGCCCGTCCTGCAGGTTCTGCTCCTGCGTGTACGCGTGCACGGTGGTCATGAACCCGTGTTCGATCCCCGCCAGGTCGTCGAGCACCGACGCCAGGGGTGCGAGCGCGTTGGTCGTGCACGATGCGTTCGAGATCACCGTGTGCACGGCCGGGTTGAACGTGTCCGAGTTCACGCCGTACGCGATGGTGGCGTCCGCTCCGGTGGCCGGCGCACTGATGAGGACCCGTCGGGCGCCGGCGGTCAGGTGCCCGGCTGCCGCGTCGCGTGCGGTGAAGCGTCCGGTGGACTCGAGGACGACCTCGACGCCGAGTTCGGCCCAGGGCAGGTCCGCCGGCGACGTCGATGCGAGCACGCGGACGCGGCGGCCGTCGATGACGAGCGTGTCGCCGTCGACCTCGACGGTGCCGTCGAACGGCCCGAGGGCGGAGTCGTAGCGGAACAGGTGCGCGAGTGTGTCGGGGGCGGTCAGGTCGTTCACGGCGACGACCTCGAGGTCGTCACCGCCCCGTGCGAGCAGGGCGCGGAGCGTGTTGCGGCCGATGCGGCCGAAGCCGTTGATGGCGATGCGGGTCATGTGGAGTTCCTTTCGTTCCGTGGTCCATGCTCACGGGCCGGGAGGCACGGCTCCAGTGGCAGGGAAGCCAGCGTCCGAAAGGATGTCGCCACCACCGCCGCGTCGGCGCGGTCAGTCCTGGAACGTCCGGCGGTACTCGGTGGGCGAGGTCCCGAGGATCCGCCGGAAGTGCGTCCGCAGGTTCGCGTCGGAACCGAGGCCCGCTCGTTCGGCCACCTGGTCGACGCCGAGGTCGGACTGCTCCAGGAGCTCCCGGGCGAGGTCGACGCGCGCCCGCAGCACCCACTGCATCGGCGTGTACCCGGTGTCCTCCACGAACCGGCGTGAGAACGTCCGGGTCGACACCGTGGCATTGCGCGCGAGCGCTTCGAGCGTGAGCGGCTCGGCGAGGTGCCGGAGCGCCCACTCCCGGGTGTCGGCGAACACGTCGCCGAGCGGTTCGGGCACGCTCCGCGGCACGTACTGCGCCTGGCCGCCGCTGCGGTACGGGGCGCTGACGAGCCGTCGGGCGACGTGGTTCGACAGCGCCACGCCGTGGTCCTGTCGGACGATGTGCAGGCACAGGTCGATCCCGCTCGCGGCGCCGGCACTGGTCAGCACCGAGCCCGCGTCGACGAACAGCACGTCCTCGTCGACGTCCACCTCGGGGTACCGCTCACGGAGCACCCGCGTGTAGTGCCAGTGCGTCGTCGCGCGGCGGCCGTCGAGCAGCCCGGCTGCCGCGAGCGCGAACGCTCCGGTGGAGATCGCCGCGATGCGGACGCCGCGCTCGTGGGCCCGCGCGAGTGCCGCGACGACGTCGGCCGGCGGCGCCGAGTCCGACGGGCGGCGGTAGCCGGGCACGAAGACGGTCTCCGCCCAGTCCAGTGCCTCCAGCCCGTGGTCGACCGCGTAGGCCAACCCGTCGCCGCCGGTGATCCGACCGACCCGGGGGCCGCAGACCCGCACCTCGTAGGGCATGCTCGGCCGGTTCGAGAACACCTGCGCGGGGATCCCGACGTCGAGCGGTTTCGCGCCGTCGAGGACCAGGACCGCGACGCGGTGCAGTGGGGTCCGGGCCATACCGGCGACGCTAGCCGAACACGTCACCCTCGCGTTCTCCACAGATCTGTCAGCCCCCTCCCCTAGGATCAGCACACCACGTACGCTCCGTACGTGCCGTACTCACCGGAGGCCCTCGTGCCCATCGCAGCCGACTACCCCACGTACTCGCGTGCCCGCGAGCACTTCAAGGACATGCTCGACGCCACCGCGACCGGCCGCACCGTGACGGTCGCCCGCGACGGCGCCGTCTCCGCGATGCTGCCCGTCGACCGGCTTCGCGACTACTTCTTCCGGACCGTCTCCCCGCGGGTCAGTGTCTTCCGCGAGGCCGGCGCGGTCATCGCCCTCATGGAGGGGCGCCCGTTCGTCGCCCAGGGAACGGACGTCGACGACGCACTCGACGACCTCGCCCTGTCGCTGCGGGAGTACGCGGTCGACTGGGAAGACCGTCTCCAGCACGCCCCGAACCACCACGACGCGTGGGCGCTCGTCCAGCTGGTCAAGCTGTCCACGGACGCCGAACTGCGCGACTGGTTGGAGCGCGGCGGTGAGTAGCCCGAGGCACCCTGCTCCGAACCGCGAGCACCACGACACGTTCTGCACGACCGAGCGCTGGACACTGGTGCGCGGCGCCACCGGTCAGCCCGTCCGGCACCATCGCACCTACGAGCTCGTGCTCTGGGACGCACGCGTCCTGCGCACCCGGATCTCGAAGCCCGTCGACCGGTCGACCTACGGTGCGCGCATGTGGGCGCACGTCCTGCGCCACCAGCTGCAGGTCGATGCACCGGCCTTCTGGCGCTGCGTCGACGACGGCACGCTGCCGGACCGGGGCAGCCCCGTGCACCAGGCGCCCGCGAACGCCCTCCCGCTGTACCTCGTGCGGGCACTCCACGACCTCGGTGTGCCCGAGTCGGAGATCCTCGATCTCGGACCCGCCGGCGCTGCCGAACTCCACGCCGAGCTCCTGCGCCGGGCGGCCGAGCCGTCCTGACCGTCAGGCGTCGCGGACGGCCAGCACCCGGTGCGGCGATGCCCGTTCCGCTCGCCACCCGCTCGGCAACGAGTCCCGCAGTTCCGCCAGCGTGAAGGACCGGCGGATCGACCGCAGGCCGTCGACCCGGACGAAGGTCCCCGCGGACACCAGCGGCGACGCCAGCGCGTACGCCCGGTAGGCCTCGCGTGACCGACGGATGTCCGAGTGCACGCTGCGACCCGACGCGAGCGCCTCCGAGTCCGCCAGGAACCCGTTCCGCTCGTCGTCGCCCAGGTGGTGCAGGACGTGGTTCGACACCACGACGTCGAACCGCTCGCCCGCCGTCACCAGGTCACCGCTCGACTGCTGCCGGAAGGTGACACCCCGCGGTGCCCGTCGGTTCGCCGCGTCGATCGCCCGCGGGTCCGGGTCGACCCCGACGACCTCGACGTCGAACCCGTCGCTCGCCGCCCACCGCACGACGGCCCGGGCCAGGTCGCCGCCGCCGCACCCGAGGTCGAGGACCCGGGCGCGGCCGTGCACCGGCAGAGCCGGTACGACGTGGGTCCGCCACGCCGAACGCCAGCCGCTCACCAGGGCGTTGACGAGCGCGAAGCGCCGGAAGGTCCGCGCGAGCGCGCGCGGGTCGCAGTCCGGGTCGTCCATGAGTTCGGTCAGGTCGACCGCGCGCGTGCGCAGGTCGAGGACCGGGAGGCCCGTGGAGCCGCCGTCGGGACGGCTCACGTGCGCACCATGGTCAGTCGCGCACTCTCGACCGTGAGACCGGGGCCGAAGGCGAGCGCCACGACGGCAGCACCGTCCGGGATCCCGGCGTCGAGGGCCTCGCGGAGCACGAACAGCACGGTCGCGCTCGACATGTTCCCGTGGTCGCGCAGCACCGTCCGGCTCGCCGCGATCGCCGTGTCCGGCAGGTCGAGCGCCTGCTGCGTGCGGTCGAGGATCGCGCGGCCACCGGGGTGCACGGCCCACACCGGCACGTCGGCGGCGGGACCGTCGAGCAGCGACGCGACGGCTTCGGCGACGCTCGTGCCGACGAGCTTGGGCACGGCGGTGCTCAGGACCATCTCGAAGCCCTCGTCGCCGATGTTCCAGGCCATCTCGCCGGCGCTCTCGGGCACGACGGCGGTGGCGAACGCGTCGAGGCGCAGGCCGGGGCCGTCGGCGGTGACCACGACGGCGGCGGCACCGTCCCCGAAGACGCTGTTCGCGACGATCTGGTCCGGGTCGTCGCTCGCGCGGACGTGCAGGGTGCAGAGCTCGGCGCAGACGACCAGCACGACCGCGGCCGGGTCGGCCTCGGCGAACGCGGCCGCGATCCGGAGCGCCGGGAACGCCGCGCAGCACCCCATGAACCCGATGTGGTGGCGGAAGACGTCACGGCGCAGGCGGAGCTCGGTCACGATGTCCAGGTCCGGGCCGGGCTGCGTGAAGCCGGTGCACGACACCGTGACGACGTGCGTGACCGCGGCCGCGTCGACGTCTGCGCGGGCCAACGCGTCACGAGCAGCCTCGACGAAGAGCGGCGGCGCGAGCTCGCGGTAGCGGTCGTTGCGGGTGCCCGTCGAGGGCGAGTGCAGCGCGCCGTCCGTGTCGCGGAACGCGCCCGCTGGACGGCTCCGGTCGAGTTCGGCCAGCACGGTGTGCCGGTGCTCGACCGCCGAGGCGTCGAAGGCTGCGGGGACGAGCCGCCGGCCGAGACGACCGAGCTCGGGCTGCGCAGCGAAGAGGTCTCGCACGGCAGCCTGCTCGAGCGTCGTCTCCGGGACGGCGGTTCCGATGGCGCGGATCGTTGCGGACACGACTCATCCTGTCACCGGGTCGCTGACGCGTCCCCAGGTTCTCCCACACCGCGGAACGGACACAGCACCGTGGTTTCCCACGGTGCTGTGTCCGGAACCTGGTTCCGCGGAACGGAACTGCACGGAACGGCGACTACGCCTGCTGCGCGCGCTCCAGCACCAGCTCACGGACGCGGGCGGCGTCCGCCTGGCCCTTCATGGCCTTCATGACGGCACCGATGATGGCGCCGGCGGCCTGGACCTTGCCGTCCTTGATCTTCGCGAGCACGTCCGGCTGGCCGGCGAGTGCCTCGTCGACCGCGGCGGTGAGCGCCGAGTCGTCGGACACGACCTTGAGCCCACGGGCCTCGACGACCTGGGCCGGCGAGCCCTCGCCGGCGATGACGCCCTCGAGCACCTGGCGTGCCAGGCGGTCGGTCAGGTCGCCGGACTCGACGAGCGCGATGACCTCGGCGACGTGCTGCGGCGACACGAGGTCGCCGGGCTCGGCGTCCTGCGCGTTCGCGACACGGCTGATCTCGCCGGTCCACCACTTGCGGGCCGCCTGCGGCGCAGCGCCGGCGGCGACGGTGCCCTCGACCTGGTCGAGCAGCCCACCGTTCACGACGTCCTGGAACTCCAGGTCGGCGAAGCCCCAGTCGCCCTTGAGGCGACGGCGGCGAGCCACCGGTGCCTCGGGCAGGGACGCACGGAGCTCCTCGACGACCGCGGGGTCCGGCACGACCGGCAGCAGGTCGGGCTCGGGGAAGTAGCGGTAGTCGTCGGCGTCCGACTTCGGACGGCCGGCCGAGGTCCGGCCGGTGTCCTCGTGCCAGTGGCGGGTCTCCTGCGTGATCGAGCCGCCGTCGGCCAGGATCGCGGCCTGGCGCTGGATCTCGTAGCGGATCGCACGCTCGACGGCACGGAACGAGTTGACGTTCTTCGTCTCGGTGCGGGTGCCGAGCTTCTCCTGGCCACGGGGGCGCAGCGAGATGTTGGCGTCGCAGCGCAGGTTGCCACGCTCCATGCGGGCTTCGGAGACACCGAGTGCGCGCACGAGGTCGCGGATGACCTGCACGTACGCGGCACCGAGCTCGGGGGCACGGTGCTCGGCACCGAAGATCGGCTTCGTGACGATCTCGACGAGCGGCACACCGGCGCGGTTGTAGTCGACGAGCGAGTACTCGGCACCCTGGATGCGGCCGGTGGCACCACCGACGTGCGTCAGCTTGCCGGCGTCCTCTTCCATGTGGGCGCGTTCGATCGGGATGTTGAAGATCGTGCCGTCGGCCAGTTCGACCTCGACCTCGCCCTCGAACGCGATCGGCTCGTCGAACTGCGAGACCTGGTAGTTCTTGGGGTTGTCCGGGTAGAAGTAGTTCTTCCGGGCGAACCGCGACGACTCGGCGATCGAGCAGCCGAGCGCAAGGCCGAGCTGGATCGAGTACCGGACGGCCTGCGCGTTGACGACGGGCAGCGACCCGGGCAGGCCGAGGTCGACCGGCGTCACGTTCGTGTTCGGCTCGCCACCGAAGAAGTTCGGCGCGTCCGAGAACATCTTGGTCTTCGTCGCGAGTTCGACGTGCACCTCGAAGCCGAGCACCGGCTCGTAGCGCTCCAGTGCCTCGTCGAAGTCCATGAGCGCGTCCTTCTGCGCCATCAGATCACACCTTCCTGCGCAGCCGACTGCTGACTCTGGTCGAGGTCCGGGATCCGGTCGATGAGCGGGGCTCCCCACTGCTGTTCGAGCAGACGCTCGAGCGCCGCACCGTAGCGGTACAGGCGGGCGTCCTCGCGCTGCGGGGCCATCAGCTGGACGCCGACGGGCAGGCCGTCCTCGGGTGCGAGGCCGTTCGGGATGCTCATGCCGGGCACGCCCGCCAGGTTCGCCGGGATCGTGGTGAGGTCGTTGAGGTACATCGCGAGCGGGTCGTCGATGCGCTCACCGATCGGGAACGCGGTCGTCGGGGCCGACGGGCTGATGAGCAGGTCGACCTGGTCGAACGCGGCCTGGAAGTCGCGCTGCACGAGCGTGCGGACCTTCTGCGCCGAGCCGTAGTAGGCGTCGTAGTACCCGGCGCTCAGGGCGTAGGTGCCGAGGATGATGCGACGCTTCACCTCGGGACCGAACCCGGCTTCGCGCGTGGCGGCCATGACGTCCTCGACCGTCGCACCGTTCTCCGGCGTGACGCGCAGGCCGAAGCGCACCGAGTCGAACTTCGCCAGGTTCGACGAGGCCTCGGCCGGCAGGATCAGGTAGTAGGCGCTGATCGCGTAGGCGAAGGACGGGGCGTCGATCTCGACGACGACCGCACCGGCCGACTCGAGCAGCGCGACGGTCTCCTGGAAGCGCTGCGTGACGCCGGCCTGGAAGCCGTCGCCACCGGCGAGCTCCTTCACCACGCCGACGCGCAGGCCGCGCAGCGTGTCCGCCTGCAGTCCTTCGCGGGCGGCGGCGGCCATCGAGGGCCAGGCGTCGGGGATCGAGGTGGAGTCGCGCGGGTCGTGCCCGCCGATGACGTCGTGCAGGAGCGCGGCGTCGAGGACGGTGCGGGCGACCGGGCCGATCTGGTCGAGGCTGGACGCCAGGGCGATCGCGCCGTAGCGGCTGACCCCGCCGTAGGTCGGCTTCACACCGACGGTGCCGGTGACCGCGCCGGGCTGACGGATCGAGCCGCCGGTGTCGGAGCCGAGGGCGATGGGTGCCTCGTGCGCGGCGACGGCAGCGGCCGAGCCACCGCCGGACCCGCCGGGGATGCGGTCGAGGTCCCACGGGTTGTGGGTCGGTCCGTACGCCGAGAACTCGGTGGTCGAGCCCATCGCGAACTCGTCCATGTTGGTCTTGCCGAGCGGCACGAGGCCGGCGGCGCGGAGCTTCGCGACCGGGGTGGCGTCGTACGGCGGCATCCAGCCTTCGAGGATCTTCGAGCCCGAGGTGGTCGGCATGTCCTGCGTGCACAGGACGTCCTTGATCGCGATCGGGACACCGGCGAGGGGCCCGAGGTCGTCGCCGGCCGAGCGACGCGAGTCGATCGACTTCGCGACGGCGATGGCGTTCTGGTTGACGTGCAGGAAGGCGTGCACGTCGCCGTCGACGGCGGCGATGCGGTCGAGGTGGGCCTGCGTGGCCTCGACGCTCGAGACGTCGCGCGCCACGAGGGCGTCGGCGAGCGCCGCGGCGCTCATCCGCGTGATGTCGGTCACTGTTCTTCTCCCAGGATGGCGGTCACTCGGAACCGTTCGCCGTCGGAGTCCGGCGCTCCGGAGAGCGCCTGCTCCTGCGTCAGCGTCTGGCCGACGACGTCGGGTCGGGTGACGTTGCCGAGCGGCACGGGGTGGCTCGTCAGCGGGACGTCGTCGGTCGCGACCTCGGCGACCTTGGCGACGCTCTCGACGATGTGCGACAGCTCCCCGGTCAGCTTCTCGATCTCGTCGGGCGTGAGTGCGATACGTGCGAGGTTCGCCAGGTGCGCGACCTGCTCGCTCGTGATGTCAGGCATGGTGCTCCGTCGATCGGTTCGTGGACGTCCGACAGTCTATTGGCTGCGGTCGATCACGCAGGCGCGGCTGTGGACGGCTGCCTGGAGGCCCGTCACCGGTCCGGCGGACCGGTGACGGGCCTCCAGGCGGCGTGGACCCGAGCCGTCACTTCCCGTTCTGGTCACCCGCTGCCGGAGCCGCCGTGGCGGCGGGCGCCGCCGGTTCCGCCGGTGCCGCAGGAGCAGCCGGTGCAGCGGGTGCAGCGGTCTGCGTCGGCGTGGTCGGCGTCGACTGGTCGGCCGGCGACGCACCGGATCCCGACGACGCCGAGGACTGCGACTGCGACGACTGCGACGAGTGGCTCGCCTGCCCGATCATCGCCTGGCTCGGCGTGGGCAGGGCGTCCCCGCCGACCGTCTGGTCCAGGTACGCCATCATCGACTTCCCGACCCCGAACTTCGCGCTGTACCCGGTGGTGCCCTGCAGGAACGGCCAGTTCGCCAGGCTCACGCTCCCCTGCACGTTCCCGATCCAGGTGGCGTTCGTGTACTTCGTCGACGACGCGACGAGCCAGTTCTGCACGTCGCCGTCGGTGGTGCCGGTCTTCGCGAACTTCGGCACGCTGTCGCCGGGGTTCGCACTGGCGGCGGTGCCGGAGCCCGACAGCACGCCCTGGAGCGCGTAGTCGACGGTGCCGGCGACGTCCGCCGAGACCCCCTGCGTGCAGGACGACGGCGTCGGGGTGATCTTCGTGCCGTCGGACTCGGTGACCGAGTCGATCGCGGTCGGCGTGCAGACGACGCCGCCGTTCGCGAAGCCGGCGTAGGCCTCGGCCAGGTCGATCGGCGACAGCTCGTTGACGCCGAGGATCGACGAGGGGGTCTGCCCGAGGGCACCGCCGTCGGCGCGGTGGATCCCCATCGACTGCGCGAGCTGCGCGATCTTGCAGAGGTCGAGCTGCTTGCCCATCGCGCCGAAGGCGGTGTTGATCGACTCGACGGTGGCGGCCTGCACGGTCATCGACGCCGGCACGGACTCGGCGTTCGCGACCGGCCACGTCCCGCCGCTGACGTTCTGGCAGGAGTTCGTGAACTCCGAGTTCTGGAACGTGTGCTCGGTGGTCGACACCGACTCGGAGAGCGTGTGGCCGGTCGCGAGCCACTCGGCCAGGGTGAACACCTTGTAGGTGGAGCCGGTCTGGAACCCGCCGGAGTTGCCGTAGCCGGAGTCCGCGCTGTAGTCCACCGCGGTCGACCCCGCTGCGGCGTTGTCGCCCTGCGTGTACGACGTGTTCTGCACCATCGACATGATGCGTCCGGTGCCGGGCTCGACGGTGACGTTGGAACCGCCGACGTCGACGCCCGCCATCGTGGCGGGCACGTAGGTCGACAGTGCGGTCTGCGCCTGGCCCTGCAGGTCGAGGTCGAGCGAGGTGTGGATCTGCAGGCCCTTGGTGTCGAGCGTCGCGATGCGCGCCGCGGCGGTCTTGCCGAACGCCGGGTCCTGCAGCACCTGGTCGCGGACGTAGTCGCAGAAGTAGCCGGCGTCGTAGTTCGTCGCCGCGGTCGAGCAGCCGTTCGCGGTCTCGGTGATCTTCGGCGTGACCGGGGTCGCGATGGCCTTCGTCATCTCGGCCTTCGTGATCGACCCGTGCGCCTGCATGCGGCGGAGGACGTAGTCGCGTCGTTCCTTGGTGAGCGCGTAGCCGTTCGCCTGCCCGTTCGCCTTGTCACCGGGCACGTCGATGCGCAGGTTCGAGGGGTTGTTGAGGATCGCCACGAGCGTGGCCGACTGCACGAGCGACAGGTCCTTCGCGTGCACGCCGAAGTAGTACTCGGCACCGGCCTCGGCGCCGTACACCCGACCGCCGAGCCCGACGATGTTCAGGTACCCGGTCAGGATGTCGTCCTTCGAGTACTTCTTGTTCACCGCGATCGCGTACCGCATCTCCTGCAGCTTCCGCTGCGGGGTGACGCCGGCTGCGTCCTCGTAGCAGGCCTCCACCTTCTTCGCCGTGGCGGCCTGGTCCTTGCCGGTGAGCTCCTCGCACTGCTGCACGAGGACGTTCTTGACGTACTGCTGCGTGATGCTCGATCCGCCCTGGACGTCGCCGCCGACGACGGTCGCGGCGACTCCGCGCAGCGTGCCGAGGACGTCGATGCCGCCCTCGTCGTAGTAGCGGGGGTCCTCGGTGTCGATGGCGGCCTGCTTGAGCGTGTCCGCCATCTGGTCGGCCGCGACGTTCGTCCGGTTCTCGGCGTAGAACGACGCGATCTTGACCTGCTTGCCGCCCTTCGTCGCGTACACCGACGACACCTGCTGCGGCGTCTGCACGTCGAGGTAACTCGGCAGGTCCTCGAAGAACGCGACCGCACCCGAGGTGCCCTCACCCGCGACGGCGACCGCGGGCGTCACCGCGACGGCGACGAGCATGCCGGCGAGCACGGACATCACCACGAACATCAGGAGAGCACCAGGCCATCGCACCACACGCATGCCCCGAACCGTAGGGAGGCGGGCTGTACTGGTTCTGCCGTGGAACCGACTGAGGCTGCGCCGTCGCTCAGGTTGCCGCTCAGGCAACACCTGTCGCGGGTCGCGATCCGCGCGGGGTCGCGGATCCGGCCGGGAGGCCCGGTGCGGCCCCGGCACGTCGGCCGCCGGTCACGATCCGGTCACGCCCAGGGCCTCGCCCCGTCAGTCGCGGGGCTGCAGGTCCTGCGGACGGACCAGGTACATGTCGACCGACGCACCGACGACACCGTCGTCACCGGTGCTGCCGCGTCGGACCTGCTCGCGGACGAGGTCACCGCGGCCGATCCCGATCAGGGCGACGTCGTGCAGCGATGCGGTCCCCGGCTTGAGGTAGTCGTTGTGCCCGACCGGACGACGGAACAGGTCGCCGGCGGCCAGCGCGTCGGCACCGCCGGCCAGGTTCATCACGGTGGCGCCGAACGACGAACCGCCCGGGTCCGTGCCGTAGTACCCGGACCCGGCGATCGGGTCGCTGTGCGCGACACCGACGAACACCTCGTCCGAGGCGACGTCCAGGTCCGCCGCCGACCGGACGTCACTGCCCGGTGACCCGAGCACGGTGAGGGTGTCGGCGCTCATCCGTCCGGAGGCGAGCGCCATGAGCGCCGTCGTCGACCCGTACGAGTGCGCCACGATGTTCAGCCGGGGCTGGTCGCCGTCGCGGATCTGCCGCAGGCCGTCGACGGTGCGCTCGAGTCGCTGCGCCCCGGAGTCGGCGAGGCTGAGCGACATGATGTTCGACAGGTCGGGCGTGCGGTAGCCCATCCACGCAACGACGGCGACGCCCGTCCCGTCGCCGGAGCCACCGGCCGCCAGCGGCGCGAGGGTCGCTTGTTCGCTCGCCAGGTCGTTGGCGGTGTTCGTGAAGTCGGCCATCTGCCCGGTCACGGTGAAGAACATCCCGGGGACGATGACGGTGACGTCCGCCGCGGTGTCGAGGTCACCGATGCTGATCGCCGCTCGCCCCGCCGCTCGGGTGTCGAGCGTGATGAGGAACCGCTGCGGGTCACCGGGTTCGCGCCGCAACGAGTCCCGCACCTGTCCGAGCATCGCGGCGTGCGCGGCTCCGGTGTCGGGGTCGGCGAGTCCCGTGGTCAGGGTCGACCGGTTCGCGCGGTCGCGGACGGCGTACGGCACGCCCTCGAGGTTGCCGATGATCGACGGCGCGTGGACCAGGAGCGTGCCCTGTTCGTCGGCGCCGAGTCCCGCCCACCACTGCGCGACGACGGCCGCCGCGGGCGGGTCGTCCTGCGCGGTCGCCACGACACGGCGGTCGTCGGCGGCGCGGCGCAGGTCACCGGCGCCGAGGACCCCGAGGTCGTCGAGGAACGCCCGACCGTGCGCGTCGGCGACGGTGTCGACGTCGATCTGTCCCCCGGTCATGACCGGCTGGGGCACCGCGTGGCGCTCGGAGACGAGCGCGACCGTCACGGTGGCCGTGGCGGCATGGGTCGAAGGCGCGACGGGGGCCTCGATCACTCCGAGCGAGTGCATCGAGGCGGTGAGCAGAGCCGCGGCGATGAGCAGCAATCGGGTCTCCCCCTGGAAGGCCGTCCCGCCGTCTCCCTGCAGACGACGGGTGATGCTCTGTCGAGTGTAAGGAGAATGCCCGAGGATCGGTCATGCGCGATGCAACTTGTCCCCCGAACTGGGTGCGTCGCACGGCGCGCCGCAGTGTGCGGCCACATCGCGGTCGTGCTCGTCGCCCCGGCTCAGCCCTCGGGCGCGGGCACCTCTGGCTCGGGGAGCGCGCTCGGCCCCTCGGTCACGAGCAGGTGGAACTGCTCGGCGTCGATGATCCGGAGCCCCAGCTGCTCGGCCTTCGTGAGCTTCGACCCGGCCCCGGGGCCCGCGGCCACGAAGTCGGTCTTCTTGCTGACGCTCGACGCCGCCTTGCCGCCGGCGGTGATGATCGCCTCGAGCGCGCCCTCTCGCGTATACCCCTCGAGGGACCCGGTCGCCACGACCGTGACGCCGCTCAGGACACCGCCCTCGATCGCCGCGCCCCCGGGGCCGGGGTGGTCCGGCGTGGTGAACTGCACGCCCGCCGACGTCCAGCGGTCGATGATCTCGCGGTGCCAGTCGACCTCGAACCACGCGAGCAGGGCGTCGGCGATGATCCCGCCGACCCCGTCGACCGCCGCCAGTTCCTCGCGCGAGGCGCTGCGGATCCGGTCGAGCGACCCGAAGTGGTTCGCGAGCGCCCGCGCCGCGACCGGTCCGACGTGGCGGATGCTCAGCCCGACCATGATGCGCCAGAGCGGCTTCGTCTTCGCCGCGTCGATGTTCGCGAGCATCTCGAACGCGTTCTTCGACGGGTAGCGGCTCGGCTCACCGGTGTAGTCGGCCCCACGGGCGTCGGCGTCGAACGGCGGGTCGGTCTTCTTGCGCGCCCGGCTGAACGGGGTCACGCGCTTCGGGGCACCGGCGTCGTCGACCTTCTCCATGCCGGTCTCGGCGTCGCGGACGATCACCTCGATCGGGACGATGTCCTGCATCGTCAGGTCGAACAGCCCGGCCTCGGTCACGAGCGGCGGGGTCTCCGGGTGCATCGGTTGCGTGAGCGCTGCGGCTGCGACCTCGCCGAGGCCCTCGATGTCGAGCGAACCGCGCGATGCGATGTGCTCGACACGACCGCGGACCTGCGCGGGGCAGCTCTTCGCGTTCGGGCAGCGGAGGTCGATGTCGCCTTCCTTCGCGGGGGCGAGCTCGGTGCCGCACTCCGGGCAGTGCGTCGGCATCACGAACTCGCGCTCCGTGCCGTCGCGCAGGTCGACGACCGGCCCCAGGACCTCGGGGATGACGTCGCCGGCCTTCCGCAGCACGACGGTGTCGCCGATCAGGACGCCCTTCGCCTTGACCACCTGCTGGTTGTGCAGGGTGGCCTGGCGGACGACCGACCCGGCGACCTCGGCCGGGGCCATCACCGCGAACGGAGTCGCACGCCCGGTCCGCCCGACGCTGACGACGATGTCGACGAGCTTGGTGTGGACTTCTTCCGGCGGGTACTTGTACGCGATCGCCCACCGGGGTGCACGAGACGTCGAGCCGAGTTCTTCGTGGAGGGCGAGGTCGTCGACCTTGATGACGACGCCGTCGATCTGGTGCTCGACCGAGGCGCGGCGGTCACCCGTGGAGCGGACGAAGGCGTTCACCTCGTCGATGGTGTCGAAGACCCGGTAGTGGCTGCTCGTCGGCAGGCCCCAGGTCTCGAGCAACTCGTAGACCTCGGACTGCGAGCGGACGTCGGTCTCCTGCTCGAGCTCGCGCACGGGCCACGCGCCGATGCCGTGCACGAGCATCCGCAAGCGCCGGAGCCGGTCGACCATGAGTGCGCGCTTCGCCTCGGACTTGCCCTCTTCCTTCTGGCGGAGGGACCCGGCGGCGGCGTTGCGCGGGTTGGCGAAGACGCGCTCCCCCGCCTCGCGCTGGTTCGCGTTGAGCTCGTCGAACTCGGCGACCGGGAAGAAGATCTCGCCGCGGACCTCGACCAGCGGCGGGTGGCCCGTCCCCGACAGCCGGTCCGGGATCGTGCCCATCGTCCGGACGTTGCCGGTGACGTCCTCGCCCACGACACCGTCACCACGGGTCGCCGCCGACACCAACCGGCCGTGCTCGTAGCGCAGGTTGATCGCGAGGCCGTCGATCTTCAGCTCGGTCAGGAACCGGACACGCTCGGCACCGGCGTCGCGCTGCACCTTGACGGCCCACTCGGTGAGCTCGTCCGGGCTGAACACGTTGTCGAGCGAGAGCATCCGCTCGGCGTGCTCGACCGGCGCGAACTGCGTGGTCTGCGCCTGCCCCCCGACGGTCTGGGTCGGGCTGTCCTCGGTCAGGAGCTCCGGGAACCGCTGCTCGATCGCGGCGAGCCGTCGGACCAGCACGTCGTAGTCGGCATCGGCTTCCGGTGATCCGTTGTCGCCCTGGTAGTACGCCTGTCGCAGCTCGTTGATGCGGGCCCGCAGCCGGTCGACCTCGCGCCCAGCCTGGGCGGCGTCGAGCCCGTCGGGGTCGATGGTCTCGAACGTGGCGTCGGTCTCGCTCATGCCATCAGTTCTACCGTGTGCCACCGACGGCGCGTGCAGCGGACCCACCGCCCGGGAGCGGCGGTCTCAGGCGTCGACCGGGACGGCGCTGACGGTGCTGTCGATCGTGCACTGTCCGAGCACCCGGGTGCCGACGTAGACCACGGCCGTCTGCCCGGGGGCGACCCCGTGCAGCGGCTCGTCGACGTCGATCACGAGCACGCCGTCCTGCACCCGCGCGGTCGCCGGCACCGGGTCGGCGTGCGCCCGGATCTGCACGTCGCACGCGAACGGCGTCTGCGGGTCGGCGGGTGCCGTGCCGGCCCACGTGAAGCGGGAGCCCGACATCGACGACACGGCCAGGGCCTCCTTCGGGCCGACCACGACAGTGTTGTCCTTCGGGCGGATCTCGAGCACGAACCGCGGCTTGCCGTCGGCGGCGGGGCGCCCGAGCGACAGTCCGCGGCGCTGCCCGACCGTGTAGCCGTGCGCGCCGTCGTGGGAACCGACCACGGTGCCGTCGCGCTCCACGACGTCGCCGGTCTCGCTGCCGACACGGTCGGCGAGCCAGCCGCGGGTGTCGCCGTCCGGGATGAAGCAGATGTCGTAGGAGTCGGGCTTTTGCGCGACGGTCAGCCCACGCTCGGCGGCCTCGGCCCGGACCTCGTCCTTCGACGGGGTCGCCCCGAGCGGGAACATCGCGTGCTGCAGCTGCTCGGCGGTCAGGACCCCGAGCACGTAGGACTGGTCCTTCGCCCACGCGGCCGACCGGTGGAGTTCGCGGGAGCCGTCCGGGCCGGTGACGATCGAGGCGTAGTGCCCGGTCGCGACGGCGTCGAAGCCCAGGGCCAGCGCCTTCTCGAGCAGCGCCGCGAACTTGATCCGCTCGTTGCACCGCATGCAGGGGTTCGGGGTGCGGCCGGCCTGGTACTCGGCGACGAAGTCGTCGACGACGTCCTCCTTGAACCGGGCCGAGAAGTCCCACACGTAGTAGGGGATGCCGAGGGCGGACGCGGCGCGCTGGGCGTCCATCGAGTCCTCGATCGTGCAGCACCCGCGACTGCCGGTGCGGAGCGTGCCCGGCATCCGGCTCAACGCCAGGTGCACGCCGACCACGTCGTGCCCGGCGTCGACCGCCCGGGCAGCAGCCACCGCCGAGTCGACCCCACCGCTCATCGCCGCCAGAACACGCATGCCTCCAGGGTAACCCGCCGACGAACCCGTACCGCTGGCGTACCGTTGGTCGAGCGATGGCCACGACGGGGAACGACTCATTCGACTTCCGGTCCGTCCTGTTGTCCGGGTTCCTGCCCGCGGCACTGTTCGCCATCGGCGAGGGCGCGATCATCCCGATCATCCCGATCGCCGCGGACTCCCTCGGCGCGACCCTGGCGTTCGCGGGCTTCGTCGCGTCGCTGATCCTGGTCGGCGAACTCATCGGCGACGTGCCGTCCGGCATCGTCGTCGCGCGGATCGGCGAGCGGAACGCGATGATCGGCGCCGCCCTGGTGTCGGTCGGTGGCCTGGTCGTCTGCACGACCGCGGCGAACGCGTGGGTGCTCGCGCTCGGGGTGTTCCTGGTCGGCGTCTCGACCGCGGTGTTCGCCCTGGCGCGGCACGCGTACATGACCACCGCGATCCCCGTCCGCATCCGGGCCCGGGCGCTGTCGAGCCTGGGCGGGGTGTTCCGCTTCGGGTACTTCGTCGGGCCGTTCCTCGCCGCCGGTGTGCTCCACCTGACCGGCACCACCGCGAGCGCCTTCTGGATCCACGTCGTGTGCTGCCTGGCGGCGGCGACCGTGCTCCTGGTGCTGCGCGACCCGGCGACGGGCGCACGCGGTCTGCGGTTGCCGCCACGGGCCTCCCGGTCGGGGTCGGACGCGACCGGCGTGACCGAGCCGTCCACCGACACCGGAGCGGTCTTCGTCGGCAAGGAGGCGCACGGCCTCTTCCGCACCCTGCGCACGAACCGGGCCGTGCTGCTGCGGCTCGGCAGCGGCGCCGCGCTCATCGGCGCGATGCGCGCCGGACGCCAGGTGATCCTGCCGCTGTGGGCGGTCAGTGTCGGGCTGAACGACTCGACGGCCGCACTGATCATCGGCATCGCCGGTGCCGTCGACTTCGCGCTGTTCTACACGAGCGGCCAGATCATGGACCGCTGGGGACGGTTGGCGAGCGCACTCCCCTGCATGCTCGGGCTGAGCATCAGCTACTTCCTGCTCGCCTGGAGCGGGCACCTCGACGCGCGGGTCGGCTGGTTCGTGGGGATCGCGATGGGGATGTCGCTCGCCAACGGCGTCGGCTCCGGCATCCTCATGACGCTCGGTGCCGACCTCGCCCCGCGCGACGACCCGGCGCCGTTCCTCGGGGCCTGGCGCTTCACCGGCGACTTCGGGTCCGCTGCTGCGCCGCTCGTGATCTCCGGGGTGACGGCCGTCGCGACGATCGCGGTGGCCAGCGGCGTGATGGGCGTGCTCGGCCTGATCGGTGCCGGTGTGCTGCTGCGGTACGTGCCGCGGTACCTGCCGCGCCAGCTCCGCTGACGCGCGCCGCGCGCTGCGCGCAGCCGTTTCCCACGACTCGGTGCGAGGTTGCCCACTCGGTGCGCGCTTTCTGCGCCGCACGGAGTGATCAACCTCGCACCACCGACGTCCGCCGACGTCCACCGACGTCGGCCGACCAGGGACCGCTCGGTAGACTGCCGCTGCTCGCGGGAGTGGTGGAATCGGTAGACACGCAGGATTTAGGTTCCTGTGCCCCAGGCGTGAGGGTTCGAGTCCCTCCTTCCGCACCGACCGTTGCGTGCTCGCGCATCTCATACCACCGAGGGACGTTCCGGTCACGCGCGGACGGTACCCTCGTCGTGCGGGTGACCCTCCCGTCACCGCATCTGCACGACCGGAAGAGACATGCACTCCGTCGCACTCGCCCTGATCCCATGGCTGGATCCGCAGTACATCCTCGACCACTTCGGGGCGGTCGCAGTGCTCGTCGTCTGTGCGATCGTCTTCGCCGAGACCGGTCTGCTGATCGGCTTCATCTTCCCGGGTGACAGCCTGCTCGTCATCACCGGCCTGTTCGCGTTCGACCGCGGCGGCGAGATCGGCGGCATCCCGATCTGGGTCGCGGCCCTGATGATCGGCGCTGCCGCGTTCCTCGGTGGGGAGCTCGGCTACTACATCGGAAAGAAGGCCGGCCCGCCGATCTTCGAGCGCAAGGAGAGCGGTCTGTTCTCCAAGGCGAACGTCGAGCGGACCAACGCGTTCTTCCACCGGTTCGGCCCGCTCGCGGTGATCCTGGCGCGCTTCGTGCCGGTCGTCCGCACCTTCGCGCCGATCGCCGCCGGCGTCGGCCGCATGGACTACAAGAAGTACTCGCTCTACAACGCGATCGGCGCCGTCGTCTGGGGCGTCGGCGTGACGTTCCTCGGGTACTTCATCGGGCACATCCCGTTCGTCGCCCACATCGTGCGCGAGTACATCGACATCATCCTGCTCGCCGCCGTCCTGGTCACCGTCGTGCCGATGGCGCTGACGTACATCCGGAATGCCCGCAAGGCGAAGAAGCGAGAGCACCAGGCCGAGTCGACGGCCGTCGACCCGCAGCTGTAGCCGGACCGAACACGACGGGCCCACACCGTCCGGTGTGGGCCCGTCGTCGTCGCAGGTGGGCAGTTCAGAGCCCGAAGTGCTCCCGCACGACCGGCGCGATGCCCCGGAACGCCTTGCTGCGGTGCGACAGCGCGTTCTTCTCGTCGCGGGTGAGCTCGGCCGACGACCGGTCGGCGTCGTCCGGCCGGAACACCGGGTCGTAGCCGTGGCCGCCGTTGCCGACCGGCGCGGTCAGCACCTCGCCGTTCCACACCGCCTCGACCACGTGCTCGAACCCGTCGGGCGTGACGAACGCGGCCGCGCACACGAAGGCGGCGGTCCGCTCCACGACGCCGTCGAGGTTCTGCAGCAGCAGCGCGATGTTGTCGGCGTCCGACCGGGTGCCCGCGTACCGCGCCGAGTGGATGCCCGGGGCGCCGTCGAGCGCGTCGACCGCGATGCCGGAGTCGTCGGCGAGCGCCGGCAGCCCGGTGTGGGCGACCGCGGCACGGGCCTTGATCAGGGCGTTCGCGGCGTAGGTGTCGCCGTCCTCGACCGGCTCGGGGCCGTCGTACCCGACCAGCTCGACACCCTCGCCCAGCGCCGACCCGAGGATCTCGCGGAGCTCGACGACCTTGCCCTGGTTGTGGGTGGCCAGGACGACGGTGCCGGTCACGCCAGCCCCAGCACGGTCTTCTGGATCGCCGCGAGCGACTGGTTGCCGGCCAGCCCCAGGTCGAGCAGGACGTTCAGCTCGTCGCGGTCGAACGGCGCGTGCTCGGCGGTCCCCTGCACCTCGATGAACTTGCCCGACCCGGTCGTGACGATGTTCATGTCGGTGTCGGCGGCGGAGTCCTCGGTGTACGCCAGGTCGAGCATCGGCTCGCCCGTGACGATGCCGACCGAGATCGCCTGCACGCTGTCGGTGAGCGGGGTGGCCTTCTTGCCGATGAAGCCCTTGCCGCGGCCCCACTCGATCGCGTCGACCATCGCCACGTAGGCGCCGGTGATCGACGCCGTGCGGGTGCCGCCGTCGGCCTGCAGCACGTCGCAGTCGATGACCAGGGTGTTCTCCCCGAGGGCCTTCGTGTCGACCACGGCGCGGAGCGAACGCCCGATCAGCCGGGAGATCTCGTGGGTGCGGCCACCGACCTTGCCCTTGATCGACTCGCGCTGCATGCGCTCGTTCGTCGACCGCGGCAGCATCGAGTACTCGGCGGTGACCCAGCCGGTGCCCTTGCCGGCGAGCCAACGGGGCACGCCGTTCGTGAACGAGGCGGTGCAGAGCACCTTGGTGTTGCCGAACGAGATGAGCGCGCTGCCCTCGGCCTGCGTGCTCCACCCCCGCTCGATGGTGACGGGACGGTGTTCCTCGGCCTGGCGGCCGTCGATGCGGGTGGTCATGGTGTCCTTTCGGTCCGGCCTGGAGGCGCGGTGCGGGTCATCGGGGCGGGCGGCGGCTGGCGGCTGGTCGCCGCTCAGGCCCGCCCACGGGGCAGCGTGATGGCGCCGGTCTCGAGGTGGCCGACGCGGACGATCTCGGGGCCGAGGAACCGGCGGGCGAGCCGCAGGAACCCGTCCTCGTCGTCGCCGGTCGACTCGAACGAGTACGTCGGGGCGGTGGTGGAGGTGCGTTCGAGGCCGTGCTCGACGAGCCGGCGGTACACGTCGTTGGCGGTCTCCTCGGCACTCGACACCAGGGTGACGTCCGGGCCCATCACGTACTGGATGGCGGCGGACATCAGCGGGTAGTGGGTGCAGCCGAGCACGAGGGTGTCGACGTCGGCGGCGCGGATCGGGTCGAGGTAGCCGGCGGCGACCTCGCGCAGCTCCGGTGACGAGGTGTCCCCCGCCTCGACGAACTCGACGAACCGCGGGCACGCCGCCAGGGTCAGGCTGACGTCGGAGGCCACCGCGAAGGCGTCCTCGTAGGCGCGCGAGGTGATGGTGCCGACCGTGCCGATGACGCCGATGCGCCCGGTCCGGGTCTGCTTCACGGCGGCGCGGGCGGCGGGCTGGATGACCTCGACCACCGGGATGCCGTACGCCTGCTCGTACCGTTCGCGGGCGTCGCGGAGCACGGCAGACGACGCGGTGTTGCAGGCGATGACGAGGGCCTTGACGCCGAGTTCGACCAGGTCGTCCATGACCTCGAGCGCGTAGCGGCGGACGTCGGCGATGGGCTTCGGGCCGTACGGCGAGTGCACGGTGTCGCCGACGTACCGGATGCTCTCGCGCGGCAGCTGGTCGATGATCGCGCGGGCCACCGTGAGCCCGCCGACCCCGCTGTCGAAGACTCCGATCGGTGCATCCGTCACGGTGACCAGCGTACCGACGCGCGCTGCGGACGTCGGGACCGACCGCCTGCGCGCCGCGGGCCGGGCGCCCGAGGCGATCCGGGCCTCCAGGAGGTCACGTCACTAGTGTCGACAGCGTGACCAGCGCGCTCCTGACGGACCAGTACGAACTCACCATGGTCGACGCGGCCCTGAAGGACGGGACCGCCCACCGGCGGTGCGTCTTCGAGGTGTTCGCCCGGCGACTGCCCGACGGTCGTCGCTACGGCGTCGCGGCCGGCCTCGGCCGGTTCCTGACCGCCCTCGGCGACTTCCGCTTCGGCGACGACGAGATCGGGTTCCTGCGCGACCGCGGGGTCATCGACGAGGGCACCGCAGCCTTCCTCGCCGACTACCGGTTCACCGGGGACGTCCGGGCCTACCGCGAGGGCGAGGTCTACTTCCCCAACTCCCCGATCCTGCAGGTCGAGGGCACGTTCGCCGAGGCCGTCGTGCTCGAGACGCTCGCCCTGTCGGTCTTCAACGCCGACTCCGCCATCGCCTCGGCCGCCGCGCGCATGGTCTCCGCCGCCGACGGGCGTCCGCTCGCCGAGATGGGCTCCCGCCGCACCGGCGAGTGGAACGCCGTCGCCGCAGCAAGGGCCGCGTACATCGCCGGGTTCGGCGCGACGAGCAACCTCGAGGCCGGCCGCACCTGGGGCATCCCGACGATGGGCACCGCGGCGCACGCGTTCACCCTGCTGCACGACTCCGAGGAAGCGGCGTTCCGGTCGCAGCTCGACGCCCTCGGCAACGGCACGACGCTGCTCGTCGACACCTACGACATCGAGCAGGCCGTCGAGACCGCCGTCCGACTGACCGACGGCAAGCTCGGCGGTGTCCGCATCGACAGCGGCGACCTGCCCTCGGTCGTCGCGGCCGTCCGGGCGCAGCTCGACCGGCTCGGCGCGACCGACACGAAGATCACGGTCACGAACGACCTGGACGAGTACACGATCGCGGCCCTCCGTGCGGCCCCGGTCGACTCGTACGGCGTCGGCACCTCGGTGGTCTCCGGCTCGGGGCACCCGGCCGCCGGCATGGTCTTCAAGCTCGTGGCGCACCAGTCCGCCGACGGCGACGACTGGGTCGCCGTGGCGAAGAAGTCAGCGGACAAGGCCTCGATCGGCGGGCGCAAGGAAGCCGGCCGACGCCTGCGCAACGGTGTCGCCACCGCCGAGGTCGTGCTCACCGCCGGACAGGTCGGCCCTGACGAGCGCCCCCTGCTCGTGCCCGTGGTCACCGGCGGCGTGGTCGATCCGGCGTTCCTCGGAGCACAGGGCGTCGAGGCCGCGCGGGCGCACCACAAGCGGGCGAAGGCCGAGCTGCCGGCGGACGCCGCGCGCATCGGTCGCGGCGACCCCGCGATCCCCACCCTGGTGATCTAGCGCGCTGCTGCGCGCCGCAGCGCCGCAGCGCCGCTGCGCATCGCTTGGTGAGCAGAAATGGTCGGGTCCCCGAAGGCGACCCGACCATTTCTGCTCACGATGCGCAGGCTGCGCCTACTCGGACTTCATCTTCTCGTAGATGGCCTTGCAGTCCGGGCACACCGGGAACTTCTCCGGGTCGCGGCCCGGGATCCACTTCTTGCCGCACAGCGCCTTGACCGGCTTGCCGGACAGGGCGGACTGCAGGATCTTGTCCTTCTTGACGTAGTGCGAGAACCGCTCGTGGTCGCCGGGTTCGATCGCTTCGTCTTCGAGGAGCTTCTCGAGCTCCCGGTCCATCACGTCGAGGCCGCCGCCTGGTTCCGTCATGCTCATGGGTCCAGGGTACGACGGTCTGCGCACGTTGGTCTGCGCACCTTGCGCTCGTTCCGGAACGCTAGTTGCGCTGCGCCGCTGCCAGCAGGTCCGGGCCGCGCCGGTCGAACAGCTGCCCGCCCGCGAAGATCCCGATGACGAGCACGACCACGCCGATCCCGATGCCCACCGCGAGCGTCAGCATCGACCACGGCTCAGCGCCTCGGACGAAGGCCAGCACCGCGAGCCACGCCGCCGGGACGGTGCAGACCACGATGCCGATCACCATCATCGACTGCGCGACCGTCGCCGTCACACCCGCGGCCTGCGGCTGCTGGAACGGGTGGTCCCCCGGCCGCACGGTCGGGTAGGGCAGCAGCACGGACACGACGCTCGACAGCCCGAGTCCGGACAGCAGGGCGCTGGCGCTCACGCCGATCAGCAGCGGAAACACCGTCCAGTCGTCGAACAACCAGGCGGACACCGCCGAGCCGGCCACGATCGCCGGCGCACCGACGACGAGCACCGGGACGACACGGCCGAGACGGTCGCTCCACCCGGGAGCCCCGGAGGCGACGTGCAACCACACCGCGGTGTTGTCGTACGAGACGTCGTTGTGCGGCAGGAACCCGGCGATCAGCGCCATGAGCGGCAACGGCACGAGCGCGGTCCAGTGCCACGGCACCCCGGCGACCCCGAGCGGGATGACGACGAGCGGGACGAACAGGATGATCAGGTACGAGGTGCGGTACCGCGGGTCGCGCACCCAGTAGGTCAGGGCGCGGGCGGCGACGGCGGCGACCGGAGTCGAGCCGAGCCGGTCGAACCAGCCGAGCCCCTGGTAGCGCCGGGTCCGGGTGCGACCGTCGACGGTGTCGAGCGCCCGACCGACGAGCGCCCACCACGCCCAGGCCAGCAGGGCGACGACGGCGATCGCGACGAGCAGCTTGAGGAACCCGGTGCCGACGTGGCCGCTGGCGACCTCGGCGGGCACGGCCCAGGCAGCGCCCCACGGCGTCCACCCCGCGACGTCCGCGACGCGTTGCATCTCGGTGCCCTCGGGGTCGAGCCAGTCGACGCGGAGCAGCAGCGAGACCGCCGGGATCGCGAGCACGATGATCACGAGCGCGACGAGCCACCCGGCGTCGCGGGACCGGTGCGGGCCGATCAGCCGCGAGCCGACGGTGCAGCACACGCGGACCAGGAGCGCGCAGGTGGCGATCGCGAGCAGGCCACCGATGACCGCGAGCACACCGGTGCCGGCGTCACGCGCCCAGGCGATCGACTGGGCGACGGCCACGACGACGACCCCGATCACCGGGACGCCGATCAGCCCGGCGACGACGAGGCCGATCGCGAGCCCGCGACGGCCGATGCCGAAGACCGCGAAGCGCCGCGGGTCGAGCTGGTCGCTCCGTCCGACGACGAGCGGGACGACGGTGAACGCGAACGCGATGAGCGTGCCGACCGGCACGGTGACCGCGCGGGCCGTGTCGGGGTCGGCGGACCGCAGCGCGACCGTCTGCGTCGCGACGAACACGGCGGCGAGGAGCCCGACGAGGCTGCCGAGCACGACGAGCACGGACCGGCGGGCGCTGCCGCGGACCTCGCCCGCGAGCAGGTCGGCCCTCAGCCGGAGAAGCTGTGCAACCATTCCATGCTCTCTGCCACGACGCGGCCGCCCGCGAGTTCGACGAACTTGTCCTCGAGGCTCTTGCGACCGCGCACCTGGGCCATGGTCCCCGAGGCGAGGACCTTGCCGCCGACGATGATGGCGACGGAGTCGCAGGTGCGCTGCACGAGCTCCATGGAGTGGCTGGAGAGCACGACGGTGCCACCACCGCGCGTGTAGCGGCGCAGGATGTCGGTGATGGTCGCGGCGCTCACGGGGTCGACGGACTCGAACGGTTCGTCGAGCACGAGGACCCGCGGCGAGTGGATGAGCGTGGCGGCCAGGGCGATCTTCTTCGCCATGCCCACCGAGTAGTCGGCGACCTGGCGACCGAGCGCCTCGCCGAGCCCGAACGCCTCGGCCAGGTCGGTGCTGCGCTCGCGGGCCGTGGCACCGTCGAGACCGCGCAGGGTGGCCGAGTAGTAGAGCAGCTGCGCACCGGTGAGGCGGTCGAACAGCCGCAGGCGGTCCGGCAGCACGCCGAGGCTGCGCTTGGCGGCCGTGGGGTCGGCCCAGACGTCGTGGTCCAGGACCGTCACGGACCCGGCGTCGGGACGCAGCAGACCGGTGATCATCGACAGGGTGGTCGTCTTGCCGGCGCCGTTCGGGCCGACCACGCCGAAGATCGAGCCCTGGCGGATCTCGAGGTCGACCTCGTCGACGGCGAGGGTCTGCCCGTACCGCTTGACGAGGCCGTCGGCGGCGAGCACGACGGGCTGCAGCTTCTGCGGGGCCTTGGGCGCGGTGGCCCGGGGAGCACGCTTCTTCGCGGCGGGGCTCGTCGCGGCGTCCGTCTCCGGTGCGTCGGTCTCCGGTGCGCCCTGCGCTGCGTGCGCGGTCGCGTCCGTCGCGGACGTCGCGTCGCTCGCCGTGGGGCCGGGAGGCACGGTGCCGGTCGTGCCGGCGGCCTTCGCCGGTCGCTTGGTGCGTTGCTTCGTGGTGCGCGCCTTGGCGGGTCGGGCACCGGTGGTCGTCGTCGGGGCCGCTGCCGCGGCACGGGCCGCGGGACCGGGCACTGCGTCCGACTGCGGCTCGGTGACCGGATCGGTGTCGGCGGCCGTGGTGTCGGCAGCCGTGGTGTCGTCGGTCATCTCGTCATCAACGGAGGCGTCGCGCGCATCCGGTTCCCCCATGTCGTCGTCGTCGGCGTCGTCCCCCGCCGCGGCGTCCACCCGGTCGGCGGCACGCTCGTCGGCGTCCTGCTCGTCGGTGTCACTCGCTTCGGTCATCCAGGCAGCGTCGGTCGTGGCGTACACGTCCTCGTTCTCTGCTCTGGCGGCCATCGCCCAACCGTACCAACGCTCTCCGGACAGCGGGGAACCGCCCGCTCCAGTGTCACGAAATGAGTACGAAGCGCGGCGGACCTACCCCTTGAGCGGGTGTTTCCGTATCATTCACTAGGGCACGAAGAAGTGTTCACCACTTGGAAACCTGCTCCGGCGGGCTCTCCGACACCGTGCAGCGGCCGCCCTCGTGGCCCGCGGCGTCCGGTTCTCGGCGAACTCGGACGTTCCGCGAGCAGACTCGACGAGGCCCGCCCGTGCCCCAGGGCGCGCGGGCGGACACCAGAAGGGACCAGCATGACCACGCAGATCGTGATCCTCGCAGCGGGGATGGGCAGCCGGCTCGGCCGCAGCCTGCCGAAGCCGCTCACGGAGCTCAGTGACGGCCGCACCATCATGCAGCAGCAGTTCGACAACATCCGCGCCGCGTTCGGTTCGAGCGCCCGCGTGACGATCGTCGTCGGCTACAAGTCGGAGCACATCGTCGAGGCCTTCCCCGACGCGTCCTTCGTCTACAACGAGTCCTACGACTCCACCAACACCTCGAAGAGCCTGCTGCGCGCCCTCAAGGCGACCGGCAAGAGCGGTGTCCTCTGGATGAACGGCGACGTGGTCTTCGACCCGATGGCGCTCGTCCGTGCGGCCGACATGATCGACGAGGACCACTCGTTCGTCAGCGTCAACACCGACAAGGTCTCCGACGAAGAGGTCAAGTACACCGTCGACGCCGAGGGCTTCATCCACAAGCTCTCCAAGCAGGTCGTCGGCGGGCTCGGCGAAGCCGTCGGCATCAACTACGTGTCGGCGAACGACAAGCAGGCCCTCATCCGCCAGCTCGGTCGCGTCGACGACCAGGAGTACTTCGAGGGCGGCATCGAGGCTGCCATCGCCGAGGACGGGCTACGCTGGTCCCCGATCGACATCTCCGACCTGTACGCGGTCGAGATCGACTTCGCCGAGGACCTCGAGCGCGCGAACAACCTGTTCGCCTGAACCTCCGTCAGGACCCCTTCGGCGGTTCCGCCCGAAGGGAAACCGTGACCACAGCGAGCGCGCCGACCGTGCCCGCGGCTGCCGCACCAGCGGCGACCCGGAGCGCCGGTCGGCGCTATCGTCATGCCCTCTGGCTGCTGACCGTCCGCGACCTCCGGGTCCGGTACTCGACGTCGGCGCTCGGGTACGTCTGGTCGATCCTCGACCCGCTCGTGATGTCGGCGATCTACTGGTTCGTCTTCACCCAGGTGTTCCACCGCGGTTCGGTCGGTGAAGACCCGTACATCGTCTTCCTGCTCTCCGCGCTGCTGCCGTGGATGTGGTTCACCGGGGGCGTCTCGGACTCCACGCGGGCGTTCATCAAGGAGTCGAAGCTCATCCGCTCGACGACGATCCCCCGCACCATCTGGGTCGCGCGGATCGACGCGTCGAAGGGCATCGAGTTCCTGCTGAGCCTGCCGGTGCTGGCGGCGTTCGCGATCGCGACGGGGGCGCACCTGCACTGGCAGGTCGTCTTCTTCCCGCTGGCGATCGTGCTGCAGTGCGCGCTGGTGTACGGCCTCGGCCTGATCGTCGCGCCGCTCGTCGTCTTCTTCCGCGACCTCGAGCGGGCGACCAAGCTCGTCCTGCGCTTCCTGTTCTACGCATCGCCGATCATCTACGGCACGCACGCGCTGCCCGACGCCCTGCGCCCCATCGCCGCGGTCAACCCGCTCACCGGCATCTTCGGGATGTACCGCGCCGCGTTCTTCCCGAGCCAGCTCGACTGGCTCGAGGTCGGGGCGTCGGTGGTCATCACGGGCATCGTCCTGGTCATCGGCTTCGCGGTGTTCCGACGCAGCGAGCACCGCGTGCTGAAGGAGCTGTGATGACCGCCACCGACCAGACCCGACGCACCGAGACCGTCGCGCCGGTGATCTCCGTGCGCGACGCCGGCATCTGCTTCAAGCGCAACCGACGGGCGAGCCGCAACTTCAAGGACCTCTTCGCCGGACGCGGCCGCCGCAAGCGTGCCGACGAGTTCTGGGCGCTCCGCAACGTGTCGTTCGACGTCCGTCCGGGCGAGGCGATCGGCGTCGTCGGTCGCAACGGTCAGGGCAAGTCCACGCTCCTGAAGCTCGTGGCGCAGGTGATGCTGCCGGACGAGGGTCGGATCGACGTCGGGGCCGGCGTCGCGCCGCTCATCGAGATCACCGGTGGGTTCGTCGGCGACCTGTCCGTCCGCGACAACGTCTACCTGACCGCCGGCCTGCACGGCATGTCGCGCGCCGAGATCCGTGCCGCCTTCGACGAGATCATCGACTTCGCCGAGATCGCGGACTTCGTCGACACCCCGTACAAGCACCTGTCGAGCGGCATGAAGGTGCGCATCGCGTTCGCGGTGATCTCGCGGCTCGACGAGCCCGTCATCCTGGTGGACGAGGTCCTCGCCGTCGGCGACAAGGCCTTCCGCGAGAAGTGCTACAAGCGGATCGAGGAGCTCCTGGCCGGCGGTCGGACGCTCTTCTTCGTGTCCCACAGCGACAAGGACCTGCGCCGCTTCTGCGACCGCGGTCTGTACCTCGACAAGGGCAGGCTGCAGCTCGACGGCACCATCGAGGAAGCGCTGGCGCAGTACTCCGCCGACTACGGCGTCTGACCGGTCGGGTACTCCCCCTCCACAACCAGGGCACCACCGTGCCCCCTCCACAGCGACGGGTTCCCGGGTGCTGCGCCGGGGCCCCACCGTCGGACCCTCCCCCTAGCGTTCCCCCCATGCACCACCCAGCACCCGCGTACGCCGTCCCGTTCACCATCGACCGCTCGCAGGCCCCGCGCCGGTACGACCTCGTCAACACCGGGGACGAACCGGTCGACGGCCTGACCCTCACCCACCTCGGCAACGGCTACAGCCCGCCGCTGGCGGTGCACCGGCTCGAACCCGGTCGACGTCTGTCCGTCGCCGTGTTCGGCGCGGATCCGCAGGACACCGGCGTCGTGATCGTCCGCTGGCGCCGTCCGGACCGCTCCGAGTACGTGTGGCGGATGTCACTGGTCGGTCAGGGGCTGCGCCCGTGACCGTGTCCGGACGGGGCTCAGCGTTCGCCGCGCTCGGCAGCGACGGTGCGCCAGCGCTCCAGCAGCCACTCGACGGCAGCGTGGAACCGGGCCGTCGCGGCACCGGGCGTGGTGTCGCCGAAGTAGCGCGCCACCCACTGCTGCAGCTTGGCGAGCTCGGCGGCGTCCCCCACGGCGGCGGCGATCCGCGCGAGCACCGACGGCGCGTCGGCCGCGGTCAGCCAGTTGGCGTCGCTCAGGTAGCCGCGTTCGTCCACATCGGCCTCCGGCGACTCCGGGCGGGTCACGATCAGGGGCTTCCCGACCGCCAGGCGGTCGTAGATCATCGCGCTGATGTCGGTGATCGCCACGTCGGCGTCGGCCAGCTGCCAGCCGAGCTCGCCGCCCTCGTCGTGGACGTGGTGCGCGGTGGGGTCGGCCGCGTTCGCCGCCGTGATCGCCGCGACGATCCGCTCGTGTGCCGTTCGGTACGCCGGGTCGAGCACGCCGCTCCGCGGGTGCGGTCGGTACACCAGGCGGTGCCGGGGCGACGCGAGCACCTGCTCGGCGATGGTGGTGCCGTGGGACGCGATCGATCCGTACGCCGCGGCTCCGCGGTCGCCCTCCCACGTCGGCGCGTACAGCACGACGGTCCGGTCGTCGGCGGGGTACGGTGCCGCGCCGGCGAAGTGGTCGGCCTGCGGGCGGCCGATCGCGATGGTCCTGGCGTCGAGGTCGTAGTCCCACAGCGCCTCCGCGAGCCGGCCACGCGCGGCGTCCCCGGCGATCAACGCGTAGTCGTACGCCTTGAACTGGTTCGTCGTCATGTACATCTTGTCGCTCTCGCCGTGGTTGACGAAGACGTGCCACATGCGCCCGTACCGCATCATCTGGAAGTTGCGGGCGTTCTGGTTGACGTACAGCACCACCTTCGGCGCCTGGGTCTCGACGAACTGCTCCAGGTCGACGACCTGACGGGCGTACACGGCGGGGACCGGCGACTCGTCGATGAGCGTGGTCATCGTGCCCGGACTGCGCGCGATGATCGCGACCGGGTGCGTCTTCGCCAGTTCGGCCAGCGGCGCGTACCACTGGCGCACCTGGTACATGTTCACGGGGCCGTCGGCGAAGTACACCGCGATCTCGATCGTGCCGGGCGCCGGCGCCGCGACCGACGGCAGGCGACGGGCGAGCTCCCGGCGGCTCCGGCGCGAGGCGAGCAGGCGCTGGGCCAGGCGCACGGCGGTCCGCACGTCACTGGTGATCGGCATGGACTGTCTCCCGTTCTGCGGTGGCGATGGGGTTCGGAGTGGTCAGACGACGGGCGGGCGCCCGGCGAGCGTCATCCGGGCGACGGTCAGCCAGCTCATCGGTCGGGTCGGCCCGCAGTCGGTGGTCCGTCCTTCGCGGATGCCGGCGAACCACGTCGTCAGGCGTCGCGGGTGTCGCCACCAGCGTGCGACCTGGATCGCGGCCCACGAGCCGACGTAGAGCGGCCGGAGCGGTGCCGGCAGGTTTCGTCGGGCCAGCCAGACGCGGTTGCGGGCGTTCAGACGGTAGTACTCCGTGTGCCGCGCCGGGTCGATGGCCGGGTGGTGGGCGACCAGGTCGCCGGCGTACCAAGCACGTCGACCGGCGTCCCACACGCGCCACGCGAGCTCGATGCCCTCGTGCGCGTAGAAGTACTCAGCGCCCCATCCCCCGACGACCCGGTACACGTCCATCGGCAGCACGACGGCGCCCTCCCACACCGAGAACACCGGCGACGAGTGGTCTGGCTCGCCCTTGCGGATGCGCGGGACCCAGCGCCGCGGGTTGGCGGCGCCGGTCGGGTCGACCACGCGGGGCTGGAGCAGTCCGAGCGAGGGGTCTCGTTCGAAGCGGCCGACGGCGTCCTGCAGGAACGTCACCGAGGGGATCGAGGCGTCGTCGTCCAGGAAGAACACGTAGTCCCCGTCGACGACCTCGGCACCGGCGTTGCGGCCGGCCGGGATCCCGAGGTTCTCCGGCAGCGCCAGCGTCCGCACCCCGTCCGGCAGGTCGGTCGGCTCCCAGCCGTTGCCGACGCAGACCACGTCGAGTTCGACGCCCTGCTGCGCGAGCACGCTGTCGAGCCCGCGGCGCAGGTCGTCGGGCCGCGTGCCCTGCGACAGGCTCACGACGGCGACGCGGGGTCGCTGCGGGCGCGCGACCGCGTGGCGGCGAACGGTGCTCGGGGTCACCGCGTCGTCGGACACCGCGTCGTCGGTCACCGCGTCGTCGGTCACCGCGTCGTGGGGCACCGCGTCGTCGGTCACGCCTTGACCCGCTTGGACGCGATGATCGCCAGGAAGTGTCCGACGGTCGCCAGCACGGCCAGCGGCAGCAGCGCCCCGACCAGGATCCGGCTGGCGAGCGTGTCGCCGATCGCCAGTCCGATGAGCGCGAACAGGAACGCGAGCATGCTCAGCTCGACCGAGTGGTACAGGCGGTGGAACGGCAGGAACCTGGCCAGGCGGCGGAGCGAGGCGAGCTTCCGGCCGGACGGCGCGGTCGAGGCGTCGCGTCGGTCGACGAGCTTGTCGAGCCCCGCGTTCGCCCGGGCGACGTGCACCATGTCGTTGAGGGCCTTGTTCAGCACGATGACCAGACCGAGTGCGCAGCCGATCGTGGTCCACATCCAGTCGGCGCCGTGGATCGGCCAGGTGGCGGCTCGGATGCCCAGCGCCACCGGGATCAGTCCCTCGGTCGTGTAGTGCCCGACCTTGTCCAGGAACACCCCGGCGGGCGAGCGGGTGCCACGCCACCGTGCGACCTCGCCGTCGCAGCAGTCCACGAGCATCTGCAGCTGTCCGAGCACCAGGGCGAGCGCTGCGCCCCAGATGCCGGGGATGAGCAGGGCCGCGGCGATGCTCCACCCGACCAGGATCATCAGGCCGGTCACCTGGTTGGCGCTGACGCGCGTCTTCAGCAGCACCCAGGTCAGGTACGGCGAGACGTCGCGCAGGTACAGCGACGCCGTCCAGTGCTCGGCGTTGGCGCGGGCGCGGACCTCGTCCGGCTGGGCGACGGCCCGCAGCTCGGCGATCGACGTCGGGCGTGCGGATCCGCGGCCGTGGGTGGCGGGGTCGGTCATGGGGTCACCGTCCGGTGTGGGTGGTCAGCTCGGAGGTGCGGGTGAGGAACCCGATGATGAAACCGAGCCCCCATCCCACGTGGATGCAGGGCAGCACCACGAGCAGCCAGAGGAAGGTCGCCACCCCGGACCGGCGCGCGACGGCGACCGACCCGAGAACGACGAAGAGCAGGTACACGGCGGGCACGGCGAACCCGAGGAGCGCCCAGGCGACCGGGCTGCCGAGGGCCGCGCCGACGACACCGACGACGCCGGCGAGGATCCCGACGGCCATGGCGGCGACCATCGCGGGCGGCACGAAGTACCGCAGGCCGTTGTTCGCGGGGAACCGACGGGCGAGCTCGCCCCGCCACAACCCGGTGGCGACGAACTGCCGCACCAGGCGCTTCAGGCTCGGTCGCGGGCGGTAGGTGACGACCAGCTCGGGTGTGAACCACACCGTGCCGCCGGTCTGACGCAGGCGTCGGTTGAGCTCCCAGTCCTGGCCGCGCTTGATGCCCTCGTCGAACAGGCCGACCTCGAACAGGCGGTCGCGACGGAAGACGCCGAGGTACGCGGTCTCGGCGGGGCCGGCGGTCCCACCGACGTGGTGCGGGGTGCCGCCGAGGCCGACGCGGCTGCCGTACGCCAACGCGACGGCCCGCTCGAACGGGCTGCGGCCCTCAGCGCGCATGATGCCGCCGACGTTGTCCGCCCCGGACTCGAGCAGGGTGCGGACGGCGATGCGCGTGTAGTCCGGTGGCAGCACGGAGTGCGCGTCGACGCGGACCACCACGGGGTGCACCGACGCCGTGATCGCGACGTTCAGGCCGGCCGGCGTGGACCCGACCGGGTTGTCGATCGCCCGGATGCGCGGGTCGGCCGCGCTCATCTCGGCCACGAGTTCGTTCGTGCCGTCGATCGAGGGGCCGAGCGCGAGGATGACCTCGAACACGCCGGTGTAGTCCTGGTCGAGCAGGCTGGCGACCGCAGCGCGGACCTCGGTGACCTCGTTGAGCACGGGCATCACGTACGAGACGCCCGGCAGGGGCTGTCCGTCTGTCTGCATGCGTACCTCGGGGTGCTGGCTGGGGGCACGGGACGCACCGGGGCGGTGCCGCCCCGCAGAGCGACCATGAGCCTATCAAGACCCGAACCCGGAACCTGCGGGGTGCCCGCGACGCGACCCGCAGACGGACGGGAGGCCCGGCGCACGTCGTGCACCGGGCCTCCCGTCCTGTCCGTGGTGGCGTCAGCCCTTGCTGTCGTACGTGCCCAGGGTCACGTCCGCCTCGCGGGACTGCCCGTTCCGGAGGTAGCTGATCGTCGTCGACGCACCGCCCGCGAAGTACCGGACCTGTGCCGTCAGGTCGGTGGCGTCCGAGACGGTCGCCGAACCGATCTTCGTGACGACGTCACCCTTCTGCAGACCGGCCTTCGCCGCCGCACCGCCGGACGAGACCGACTTGATGAGCGCACCCATCTGGGTCGCGCTCGCGTTCTCCGAGGCGTCGCCGACCGTGGCACCGAGCAGGCCGTGCGTGGCCGAGCCCTTGTCCTTGATCTCGTTCGCGACGCGCTTCACCAGGTTCGACGGGATCGAGAAGCCCACGCCGATGCTGCCGGCCGCCGAGTCCGACGACGACGAGCTGCCGGCCGAGGCGATGGCCACGTTGATGCCGATCAGCTTGCCCTTCGCGTCGAGCAGGGCGCCACCGGAGTTGCCCGGGTTGATCGACGCGTCGGTCTGGATGACGGGCAGCGAGACCGTGGTGTTCGCGGACGAGCTGCTGCCGTTGTCGCCGTTCCCCCAGAAGTCGAACGGGCCGCTGCCGCCGTTGCCGCCCTCGTTCGAGTCGCCGCCCTCGCTGGGGGCGCTCGACGTGACCTGGATGCTGCGGTTCAAGGTCGAGACGATGCCGTCCGTGACCGTGTTCGACAGGCCCAGGGGCGCACCGATCGCGACCGCGGTGTCACCGACGTTGAGCTTCGTGGAATCGGCGAACTCCATCGGCTTGAGGTCGGTCGCGTCGATCTTGATGACCGCGAGGTCGACCGTCGGGTCGGTGCCGATGAGCTTGCCCTCGTAGATCTTGCCGTTCGAGGTCGTCACGGTGATCGAACCGTTCGAGCTGTCGCCGTCGAGCGTCACCACGTGGGTGTTCGTGACGATGTAGCCGTCCTTGCTCATCACGACGCCCGAACCGGTGCCGGCCTCGTTGCTGGACGACACGTTGATCGTCACGACCGACGGCGTCGCCTGAGCAGCGACCGCGGTGACGACCGTCGCGGAGTCGTAGTCGTTGACGGTGAGGTTGCCGCCCTGCGACGAACCGGACGACGACGTGACGGTGCCGCCCTGCGACGACCCGGCGAGCCACCCGGCGCCACCGCCGACCAGACCCGCGACGACCAGTCCGGCGATGATCGGCAGGACGAGCTTGCTGCGCCCGGAGCGGGTGGTGGTCGTGGTGGCCGCTGCACCCGCGGTTCCGTCGGCGAAGTAGTGGCCGTTGCGCTGGTTGGCGCCGTCCACGTCGCCGAAGGCGCTCGTCGCGGACTGCGGTGCCTGCGCCGACGCCGACGCGTACTCCGACGAGGACGCGGGGGCAGCGGCGGAGGCTGGCTGGGCGTACTCGCCGTACCGCGGCTGGCCCGCGGTCGGCTGCTGGCCGTACTGCGGCTGCTGGGCCTGGCCGTACTGGCCCTGCTGGCCGTACTGCGACTGCTGACCGTACTGGGACTGCTGGTTCGGCTGGTTCTGTCCGTACTGGGACTGCTGGCTCTGGCCGTACTGGGACTGCTGGCCGTACGGGCTCTGCTGGGCCTGGCCGTACTGCGGCTGCCGGTTCTGGCCGTACTGGCTCTGCTGGGCCTGCCCGTACTGGCTCGTCTGGTCTGCGGCGGGCTGCTGGCCGTACTGGGACGCCTGCCCGTACGGCGACGTCTGCTGGCCGTACCCGGCTGGCTGCTGGCCGCCATCGCGCTGCTGGTCGCCCGAGAGCGTCGGGTACGGGGCCGTGTAGCGGTCCGTGGGGTGGTCGGTCGCCGACGGGATCACGTCGGTGTGGTCGGCGCTCGTGGCGTCGTCGGACGGAGCCGCGTGCTGCGCGGCGTCGTCGGACCGCTCGGCGTTCTCGGGCTGCTCGGCGTCGTTGAACTGCTCGGAGTCGTTCGGCATCGACGTGTTCCCCTTCGTGGCCGCTGCGGCGGCGTCCTCACTGGCGGCAGGCGATGCCGCATCGTCCGGACGGCGGTCGTCGCCCTGCCCGTTGGGCGTGGTGTCGGTCATGCTGGACGTGCTCCTTTCAAGCTCGTGCAGTCTGTCGCAACCACCTGAGCGGTGCTTCTGGCGACGCTGGAAGCATCCTCTGCCGATCTTATGCGTGGGCTGTGGGTCCGTCCCCGGATCGCCGTCGGACGGCCAGCTAGGTTGGGGTCCGTTCAGCGCGACACGTCGTCGCCGTCACCGGAGGGAACCACATGCGGCAGGCAGGACCCTGGTTGCGAGCAGCCGAGGGAGCGATGCTCCTGGGACCCGACGGCGTCCCCGCGCCCACCGTCTTCGCCGAGATGAGCGCCCTCGCCGCGAGCACCGGCGCGATCAACCTCGGGCAGGGCTTCCCCGACCAGGACGGCCCCGCCGAGGTGCTCGAAGCCGCGGTCCGCGCCATCCGGGACGGCGTCAACCAGTACCCGCCCGGACGCGGGACGGTCGACCTCCGCACCGCCGTGGCCGAACACCAGCAGCGGTGGTACGGCCTCGAGGTCGATCCTGACCGGCAGGTCCTGGTCACCGCCGGCGCCACCGAAGCCCTCGCCGCGACGCTCCTCGCCCTGGTCGAACCGGGCGACGAGGTCATCACGTTCGAACCGTTCTACGACGCCTACGGTGCGCTCGTCCGGCTCGCCGGCGGCACCCACGTCACCGTGCCCCTCACTGCTCCGGACTTCCTGCCGGACGAGGACACCCTGCGCGCGGCGTTCACCGACCGCACTCGCGTCGTGCTCGTCAACACGCCGCACAACCCGACCGGCCGGGTCCTGCCCGACGAGGTCCTGCGCACGATCGTGGAACTCGCGACACGGTACGACGCCCTCATCGTCACCGACGAGGTCTACGAGCACCTGACGTTCACCGTCCCGCACACGCCGATCGCGACACTGCCCGGAGCCGCCGAGCGGACGGTCTCGATCTCGAGCGCCGGCAAGACCTTCAGCACCACCGGCTGGAAGATCGGCTGGCTCACCGCTCCCCCGACGCTCGTCGACGCGATCACGACGGTGAAGCAGTACCTGACCTTCGTCAACGGCGCACCGTTCCAGCCGGCCGTCGCCGTCGGACTGCGGTTGCCCGACGCCGTCTTCGCCGGGATCGCCGCCGAACTCGCCACCAAGCACGAACTGCTCGCCTCGGGGCTCCGGTCAGCGGGCTTCGACGTCATGCGGCCGGACGGCGGGTACTTCGTGATCGCCGACACCGCGCCGCTCGGGTACGACGATGCGCGGGCCTTCTGCCTCGAACTGCCCGCCCTGGCCGGGGTTGTCGGCGTACCGGTGTCGGCCTTCGTCCGGCCGGAGCACGCCGCGGGCTACCGGTCCCTCGTGCGCTTCGCATTCTGCAAGCGGCGTTCCGTCCTCGAGGACGCCGCCAGCCGCCTGGCAAGCCTCCACGCGCCGTCCTGAGCCCGATCCCGCCACCGGCGCAGTCGCGACCACGGATCGGACGGGACCTGCCGGTCAGGGGCGAGCCGTGCCTCCAGGCCGGGCGCGCAGCGCGACGTCGTACCGGCGGAGTGCCAGCGACGGGTTGACCTGCCGGACCGCCTCGGTCACAGCGGTGTCGACGGTCGCGACGAGCGTGCCGGGCGCAGAGCCGGCCGCCGCCACGGCGACACCGGAGGGGTCGAGCACCACCGAGGCACCGATGCCGATCGGGGGCGTCTGGCCGACACCGACGACCCACACGGTGTTCTCGATCGCCCGCGCGGTGAGCAGGGTCCGCCAGTGGTGCTCCTTGCCGGGGCCGCGCACCCACTCGGCCGGCAGCACGACGACGTCGGCCGCACCGTGCTCGGGCGCTGCCAGCCGGCGGGTGACCTCGGGGAAGCGCAGGTCGTAACAGGTCTCGAGCCCGATCCGGAGGCCAGCGAACTCGAAGACCGGCAGCTGCTCCGGGTCGCCGGACTCGATGCGGTCGGACTCCCGCGACCCGAAGGCGTCGTAGAGGTGCACCTTCCGGTAGGTCGCCGCGAGCTCGCCGGTGGGGAGGACCGCCACCAGGGTGTTGCGGAAGCGCGTGGGTTCGTCCGCGGTCGCTGCGTCGGTCGTCGCGGCTTCCGTCGTCTCTGCGTCGGTCCTCTCGGCGTCGGTCGTCTCGGCGTCGGTCGTCTCGGCGATCCCGACGACGAGCGCGAGTCCGGTGTCGCGGGCGATGTCCTGCAGCCCTGACACGAAGGGGCCGTCGAGCGGCTGCGCTGCGGCGACGAACCGGTCGTCGATGTCGGCGGTGAAGTACGACGAGTACTCCGGCGTGACGAGCAGGGCCGCTCCCCGCGCCGCTGCGTCGGCTGCCGCGGTCCGGACGGTCTCGAGGTTGGCCACCGGGTCGTCCACGGGAGCGAACTGCGCGGCGGCGATCGTGAGGGTGCCCATCCGCCGAGCGTACCGGCGCACTGCGGAGCGTTCCGGCATGGAGGAGCCCGGGAACGAGGAAAGCCCCGGTCCTTTCGGACCGGGGCTTTCGTGTGACGCTTGGTTGCGGGGGCAGGATTTGAACCTACGACCTCTGGGTTATGAGCCCAGCGAGCTACCGAACTGCTCCACCCCGCGGCACATTGAATAGCCTACACACGGTCGTGGCGGGGCACAAATCGTGTGCCCCGCCACGGCGTGTCAGCTGCCGTCTTCGGCTGCGGTCGCGGCCTCGATCGCCTCTTGCAGGCGCTTGTCGGCCTCGGCTGCAGCGACCAGGTCGTTGTCGGCGTAGGCCTGCTGACGGTCCTGCAGGGCGTCGTTCGCGTCGGACAGCGCCTGCTGCAGTGCGTCGTTGTCCGTGGTGCCCGAACCGGTCGAGCCACCGGTCGACCCGGAGCCCGAGTCGGAACCGGAGTCGGACGAGCCCGACCCGGACGAACCGGAGTCGCTCCCCGAACCACTGGCATCGGAGTCTCCGGCAGCAGCACCCGAGTCACCGCCGAACAGCGAGTTCAGTGCCTCGTCGAGGGTGTCCTCGAACGCGATCTTGTCGCCGAACGCGACGAGCACCTTCTGCAGCAGCGGGTACGAACCGCTCGACGTCGACTGCACGTACACGGGCTGCACGTACAGGAAGCCGCCGCCGACCGGAAGGGTGAGCAGGTTGCCCTGCTTCACCGTCGAGTTGCCGCGCTTCAGGATGTTCAGCTCCTGCGACACCGTGGTGTCCGAGTTGAACAGGTTCTGCACCTGCGCCGGGCCCGGGATGTTGTCGGTTTTCGGCATCGTCAACAACGTGAGCTTGCCGTAGCCCGACGCCTTCTTGCCCTTGCCCGCACCTCCCGCGTCGGAGTCGGCGGCCAGGTAGCCGGTCAGCACGTTGCGGTTGTTCGCGCCGGCGGACTGCTGGGGGATGTAGGTCGTGTACAGGTTGTACGCGGTCTCCTGGCCCGGCACCTTCATCGTCAGGTAGTACGGATCCTGCAAGTTCGCCTTGCTCGCGGTCGTCGTCGTCTGCGCGCCCAGGGCGTTGGTGGTTGTCGACGTGTCGGCGGCGCTCGCATCCGTGTCGGTCGACCCCGTGGTGGTGGGCTCCTGTGGTGTGTTCCACGCGTCGTCACCCGAGTAGAACGAGTTCGCGTTCGTGACGTGGTAGGTGCCGAGGATCGACCGTTGCACCTTGAACAGGTCCGTCGGGTACCGGACGTGGTCCAGCAGCTCGGCGCTCATGCTCGACACCGACTTGACCGACGTCGGGAAGATCTTCTCCCACGTCTTCAGCACCGGGTCCTTGGTGTCCCACGCGTAGAGGGTCACCTTGCCCGTGTAGGCGTCGACCGTGGCCTTCACCGAGTTGCGGATGTAGTTGACCTGGTCGGTGCGGTACGCCGAGGACTCCGAACCGGCGATGCTGTCCGACAGGCTCTGGCTCTGCGAGTACGGGTAGGCGTCACTCGTCGTGTAGCCGTCGACGACCCACTGGATGCGGTGGTCGACGATCGCCGGGTAGGCGTCACTGTCGACCGTCAGGTACGGCGCGACCTTCTGGACACGCGTGATCGGGTCGCGGTCGTAGAGGATCTGCGAGTCCTTGTTGACCGCGTCCGACAGCAGGACCTGCTCCGACTGGAACTTCGCCGCGTAGACGAGTCGGTTGAAGAAGTTGCCCACACTCGGTCCGCCGTCGCCGGAGTACGTCGTGGTGGCGTTGCCGCCGTTGTCGTCGTCGGATCCGGACGGGTAGTCGAGCTCGACGTCCTTCGAACCCTTCGGCGCGCCGACGATCGAGTACGCCGGCGAGGTCTCGCCGAAGTACACGCGCTGCTGGAAGTCACCCAGCGCACCGTTCGAGGGGATGCCCGACTCGAGGAAGACCGGCTTGCCGTCGCTCGCGCGCTGGTTGCCGAAGGCCGCGGTCACGCCGTAGCCGTGGGTGTACACGAACGCCCGGTTGTACTGGGTGTTCGCGGCCGAGCTCAGGCCGTCGAGGTCGATGTCGCGCACCGCGATGACGGTGTCCTCGGTCTCGCCCTTGACGTCGTACCGGTCGACGTCGAGCTCGTCCGGGAACTGGTAGTACTGCCGGTACTGCTGCAGCTGGCTGAAGGTGTCAGAGACGATCTTCGGGTCGATGAGGCGGATGTTCGCCGTCGTCTGGGCGTCCTGCGCGAGGGCGCCGGAGCTGGCCTCGGTCGTGGCGTCGTAGTTCTGTTCCTTGACGTCGGACACACCGTAGGCGTCACGCGTGGCCTTGATGTTCCGCTCGATGTACGCGGACTCGTAGGTACGCTCCGAGGGCTTGACCTGCAGGCGCTGGACGATCCAGGGGTAGATGCCCCCGATGACGATCGCGGCGACGAGCAGCAGGCCGGTGCCGACGATCGAGATGCGCCAGCGGCCGATGACCGCGGTGACGATGAACAGGATCGCGACGATCGCCGCGATGCCCGCCATGATCTCGCGACCCGGGATGACCGCGTTGACCTCGGTGTACTGGGCACCGGTGATGAGCGAGTTCGACTTGGTGAGCGCCGCGTACTGGTCGAGCCACAGGCTCACGGCCTGCAGCGCGATGTAGAGCGCAGCGGTGACGGCGAGCTGGATGCGCGCTGCTCGGGAGATCCGGACTTCACGTCCCCCGAAGCGCAGCGCGCCGTACAGGTAGCAGGCGGCGAGGGCGGCGAGCCCCGCGATCAGCACCACGGCCGACGAGTACGCCACGATCGAGCGCCAGAACGGCAGCTCGAAGACGTAGAAGCCGATGTCCAGGCCGAACTGAGGGTCCGTCTTGCCGAACGGGGTCCGGTTGAAGTACTCGAGCACCATGCTCCAGCGCCCCGAGGTCGACAGCCCGGCGAAGATGCCGAGCACCACCGGGATGCCGATCATGACGGCGCGGCGCAGCGGTTCGATGACCTGCTGGTACCGGTCCAGCTGCGAGTTGAGCTTCGCGTAGACCGGGCGGTACCGGAAGGCCAGTCCGATGCTCAGGAAGACCGGGATCGCCATTCCCAGGAAGCCCGCGAGGAACATCAGGGTCCCTGCGATCCACCGCGTCGTGAGGACCTGCTGGAACCCGAGCTGCGCGAACCACGCGTAGTCGGTGTACAGGCTGGCGAAGATGAAGAAGCCGATCACCAGTGCGGCCAGCACGATGATCGTGACCACGATCGGGACCCGCGGCGAACGCCGCCCCGAGGTGGACGAGGTTGTCGTCACTTGATGTGCTCCAGACGTGTCGGACCGGCGGGCCCGGCTCGCGGCGGGCCGTCAGTTCACTGATCCTATTGGACCGGGCGGACTGTGAAACTGTGCGAGGACTCAGGAACCCGGTCAGGAACCGCAGCGGGCGAGCTTCGCGGTGCTCTTCCCGTCGGCGATGGTCTGCAGGTCGGTGACGGCCTGGTCGAGCGTCGACACCTTGTAGACGTCGAGCCCGTCCGGCACGTGCCCGACGACCTCGCCGCAGTTGTCGGCCGGGGCGAGGAACACCGTCGCCCCCGCTTCCCGCGCGCCGTAGAGCTTCTGCCGGATGCCGCCGATGGCTCCGACCTCGCCGTCGGCGGTGATCGTGCCCGTCCCCGCGACGTGCTTGCCGCCGTTGAGCTTGCCTGGTGTGATCTCGTCGATGATCCCGAGCGCGAACATCATGCCGGCCGAGGGTCCACCGACGTCCTGCAGCTTGATCGAGACGTCGAACGGGAAGTCGTACTTCTCCGTGACGCCGACGCCCAGGAGCGCGGTGCCCTGCTCGTCGCGCGGGGTCACCCGGACGTCCTTCGTCGCACCGTCGCGCTCGATGGTGACGGTGGCCGGGGTCGACGTGCCGTGCTTCGCGACGAGCTCGCGCAGCGAGGTGGCGTCGGCGTTCGTCGTGAGCGGGGTGCCGTCGAAGGCCGTGATGACGTCGCCCTTCTCGATCGGACCGTCGGCAGCCGAGCCCGGCTGCACGGTACCGACCTCGAGTTCGGTCGGCAGGTCGTTCCCCTGCTGGATTAGTGCTGCGGCCACCGCGGACTGCTGCGACGCCTGCATGTCGGCGGAGTCCTGCTGGTTCACCTGCTCGGTCGTCGTGCCGGTCGGGTAGATCGCCTCGACCGGGATCACGGCCTCGGACTTCGTGAAGATCGCCCGGACGACGCTGGTCCACGACGGACGGTTCGTCGCGTCGCCCTGGATGCCGACCGTCAGCATGTCGAGCGCACCGGCGGTGGGGTAGGTCTCGTGCCCGGAGACCTGGATCAGCTTGACGTCCTTCGCGTCCTTGCCCGTCCCCTGCTTCTGGGTCCCGATGGTGTTGTAGACCGGTCCGGGGACCTCGATCAGGTACGGGCTCGGCAGCACGCTCGCCAGGATCCCCAGCACGACGGCACCGATCACGAACGACCACCCGACGGTCCTGGCACGCGAACGACGACGGGGCGCGGGGGTGAAGAGGGTCACGCGGGGTCCTTCCAGGGGCGGTCGCCGGGCCTGACGGCGGGACTGTTCGCCCTCGGCGCAGCGGTTCGGGCGTTCCCACGGGGGCATCCCAGGTGCGGCCCCGTGAGCAGCGATTAGCGTAGTCGGCATGCCTGATGAACCACAGCCGGGGCCGGACGACGACTTCCAGGAGATGCTGCGCAAGCTGCTCTCGGGCGAGGGCCAGATCGACCCGTCGCAGCTCGCCGGTGCGGCCGGCCTGCCGAACGACCCGGCCTTCGTCGCGAACCTGATGAGCCAGCTGCAGCGTGCCGCGCAGTCCAGCGGCGACGGCATCGACTTCTCCGCGACCGCCGAGCGCGCCACCGCGATCGCCCGCGAGGGCGGCCACGCCGTCGACCCGGTGGCCTCGCAGGCGGCCGACCAGGCGTTCCAGGTCGCCGCCCTCTGGTTGGACGAGGTCACGACCGTGGCCGAGCTCACCGCCACCCCGAGCCTGTACACGCGGGAGCAGTGGGCGAAGGCGACGGTGCCGGTGTGGACACAGATCGCCGAGCCCGTCGCGTTCAGCATCGCCGATGCACTGACCGAGGCCATCGACCAGCGTGCTCCCGAAGAACTCAAGGCGATGCTCGGCGACGTCTCGAAGGCGATGCGCGGCGTCGGCGGTGCCCTCTTCGCCATCCAGCTCGGCCAGGTCGTCGGCCAGCTGTCGAAGGAGGTCGTGTCCGGCGGCGACGTCGGTGTCCCGCTGCTGGACGAGCAGGTCGCTGCACTCCTGCCGCAGAACGTGGCCGAGTTCGCCGAGGGACTCGACGTCTCCGAGGACGAGGTCCGCATCTACCTGGCGGTCCGCGAACTCGCCCACGCACGGCTCTTCCGCTCGGCGCGGTGGCTGCGACTGCACATCATCTCGTCGATCACGGACTACGCACGGGGCATCCACATCCCCTTCGACCGCGTCGAGGAGCTCGCCGCGGACATCGACCCGACCAACCAGGAGCAGCTGCGGGACGCGCTCGCCTCCGGTGCGCTCATCCCGCCGCGCACGCCCGAGCAGGACGCTGCGCTGGCACGACTCGAGACCATGCTCGCGCTCGTCGAGGGCTGGGTCGACACGGTGACCGCCGCCGCCACCGTCCGGCTGCCGAAGAGCGGTGCCATCGCCGAGATGGTCCGTCGTCGCCGTGCAGCCGGAGGACCCGCCGAGTCCGCGTTCGCGACGCTCGTCGGCCTCGAACTGCGACCCCGCCGTCTGCGCGAGGCCGCCGCGATGTGGCAGCGGGTGACGGACGAGCTCGGTGCCGAGCAGCGTGACGCACTCTGGTCGCACTTCGACCTGGTCCCCACGTCCGACGACGTCGACGCACCGGACGCCCTGGTCGCCCGTCTGCGGAACCCCGCGCAGACCGAGGAGGACGACGCGTTCGACAAGGCGCTCGAGGACCTGCTCAACGACGCCACCGGCGCCCGTCCGCACGAGGACGAGTCCGGCCGGATCGACGACGGCGCCCCGGGCACCGACGGAACGGGTACCGACGAGACAGGCACCGACGAGGACCGCCCCGGCGACCAGCCCCGCTGAGTCCGGCACCGTCGAGTTCTCCACAGATCCACCACCCGGCCCCACGCGTGCCCCCGACTCGGGCACCGTGGGGTCATGGGCATCCGCATCGATCCGACACTCGAGTTCGTCTGGCGCGACCCGACGACGGTGCAGCTCGGGGTCGATCCGCCTCGTGCCGTCGTCGACGTCCCGACCACGGGCGAGGAACGGTTCCTCAGTGCCCTGCGGCGTGAGACGGGGCGCGAAGCGCTGAGCGGCCTCGCCGTCACCTCGGGCTGCCCACCGGACGTCGCCGCGCGCGTGCTCGGTGCGGCGTCCCCCGCCGTGATCGACGTCCTGCCCGAACCGCTCGAACGGGTCGAGGTGCACGGCGCCGGCGGGTTGCCGGACACGATCGCGGCGCACCTGTCCGGCGAGGGCGTGACCGTCGCCCGGACCTCGTCCCCGCGGGGCGGCCCCGTCGACCTGCCGGAGCACGAACCCCGGCTCGCCGTGGTGGTCGCCGACCACGTCGTCGACCCCGCGCTCCGCGCCGCCTGGACCCGCAGGGGCGTGCCGCACCTGGCGGTGGTGGTGGGCGACGGCCGCATCCGCCTCGGGCCGTTCGTGGTCCCGGGGGCCGGCCCGTGCCTCCAGTGCGCGGAGTTCGCACGCGTGGACGACGACCCGGCGTGGCCCGCGATCGCGTCGCAGCTGTGGGGACGACCACCGGCGCCGCTGTCACCGTGGCGGTCCGCCGCGGTGGCCGCGGCCGCCACCCGGCTGCTCGTGCAGCGCCTGCCGCTCCGGTCGCAACGTGCCGACCCGGACCAGGTGGTGTTCGACCGCGACGACCTGGCCGTCAGCCGGTGGTCGGTGCCGCTCCATCCGCGGTGCGCGTGCCGAGCACTGCCAGGAACCGACTCGGAGCGCGGGCTCCCCCACGCGTGGAACCCTGTCTCGACCACGTGATCGTCACGGTCCGCCGGGCGCGGGTCAGGCCGACGTAGAACAGGCGACGTTCCTCGTCCACCTCGGTGTCGGTGGTGGCGTGCGAGATCGGCAAGAGGCCCTCGGCGGCACCGGCGATGACCACGTTCGGCCACTCGAGTCCCTTGGACGAGTGCAGGGTCGCCAGGGTCACGGCGTCGACCTCGGGCTCGTGGTGGGTCGCGGCACGGTCCACCAGGTCCTGGGTGAACTGCTGCATGGTCGTGCCGGCGGGGGCGTCCTCGGCCAGGCCCATGATCGCCTGCAGCGCTTCCCACTGCTCGCGGACGGCGCCGGTGCCCTCGGGGGCGGTCGACGTCCACCCGCTGACCTGCAGCACGAGGCGGACCCGGCGGGTCAGTTCGTCGTCGGTCTGCCGGATCGCCTCGCCGCGCATGTGGTGCACCGCGAGCTTGACCTCGGGCCGGTTGAAGAAGCGCGTGCCGCCCTGCACCCGGTAGGGGATGCCGTTGCGGCCGAGCGCGGACTCGAGGGCCGCGGACTGGGCGCCGACGCGGAACAGCACTGCGCAGTCGCCGTACGACGCTCCGCCGGCGACGAGTTCCGCGATCCGTCGGGCGATGGTCTGCGCCTCGTCGCCGTCGTGCACGCACGGCACCACGACGGGGTCGGGCCCGGGCTCGTCCGTCTGGGCGACCAGGTCGAGCGCGCCCGGTTGCCCGCGCATCAGGGCGTTGGCTGCGTGCACGACCTCGCGGGTGGAGCGGTAGTTCCGCTCGAGTCGCACGACCGAGCCGCGGGGGAACTCCGAGCCGAAGCCGAGCAGGTAGTCGCTCGACGCACCGGCGAACGAGTAGATCGTCTGGCTGGCGTCGCCGACGACGCACAGGTCGTCGCGGCCGCCGAGCCAGGCTCGCAGCAGATCGTGCTGCACGGGCGAGACGTCCTGGTACTCGTCGACGACGAAGAACCGGTACTGCTGCCGCACGTAGGACGCCACGCGCGGCTCCGACTCGACCATGCCGAGCGTGGCGAGCAGGACGTCCTCGAAGTCGAGCTGTCGGCGGTCGTCCTTCAGGCGCTCGTAGGCCTTCATCAGGTCGATCACCCGGCGCGGCGAGGTGTCGCGCGGCATCACCCGTTCGGCGGCGGCGGCCTCGTACTCCTCGAGCGAGAGCATCTGCACCTTGCGCCACTCGACCTCGGCGGCCAGGTCGCGCAGCACCGGGGTGTCGACCGACATCCCGACGGTGTCCGCGGCGTGCGCGATCATCCGGCCCTTGGACTCGACGATCTTCGGCGCGTGCCCGCCGACGGTGTCCGGCCAGAAGTAGCTGAGCTGCGCCATCGCCGCAGCGTGGAAGGTGCGCGCCTGCACCGTGCCGGCGCCGAGCGAGCGGAGTCGCGACCGCAGCTCCCCGGCGGCGCGGGTGGTGAACGTCAGCGCGAGGACGTGGTTCGGTGCGTAGGTGCCGGTCGCGACGCCGTAGGCGATGCGGTGGGTGATCGCACGGGTCTTGCCGGTGCCGGCGCCCGCCAGGACCGCGACGGGGCCGAGCAGGGTCCGGGCGACGGTGCGCTGCTCGGTGTCGAGAGCGGCGAGGAGTTCATCGGGCGACGGCGGACGGACCTCGGCCGAACCGGCCGAACCGCCTGCACCGCCCGGACCAGCGCCAGCCGGCACCGGCCCACCACCAGCACTGCTCACGGCAGGTCCAGCGGCCCGCCGTACCACTCCTCGATGATGGCGCGGGCGATCGAGGTCCGACCCGGCAGCAGCAGGGTGTCCCCCGCGCGCTCCCGGATGTCCTCGCGCGAGAACCAGCGCACGTCGAGGATCTCGACGCCGTCGGGCCGAGCGGTGGACGGGTCGCCGTCCACCGCGCGGGCACGGAAGCCGACCATCAGCGACGCGGGGAACGGCCACGGCTGCGAGCCGAGGTACTCGGGCTCCTCGACGTGCACGCCGGACTCCTCGAAGACCTCGCGGCGGACGGCGTCCTCGAGCGACTCCCCCGGTTCGACGAACCCGGCGAGCAGCGAGTAGCGGTCGGCGTCCCACGCGGCGTTCGAGCCGAGCAGGATGCGGTCGTCGGCGTCGACGACACCGACGATGATCGCGGCGTCGGTACGCGGGAAGTGCTCGTGTCCTTCAGGGTCGCGGCGCACCCACCCGCCGGTGACGACGTCGGTCGCGGACCCGGTGCGGGGCGAGAAGCCGTGGACGGCGTGCCAGTTCGCCATCGCCACGGCCTCGACCGCCAGGCCCTGGTCGCGCGGGGACAGCTCGGTGCCGAACATGCGCAGGCTCTCCCACGCGTCGTCGGACGGTTCGATGGCCGACGCGGTGGCGTCGTCGACGAGGGCCGCGACGAAGCGGGTGCCGGCGGGGGCGTCGGCAGCGTCGGACACGGCGCGGCCGAGGTACAGCGTCACGGTGCCGTCCGGCACGTCGGCCGCGGTCACGAACCGCAGGGTTCCGTCGGCGTTCCGGAGCATCTCCGAGCCGTGCACCGGCAGGTACCGGGTCGCGGAGTCCTCGCGCAGGACCCGGTCGAGGTCCGGCGTCGTGCGGAACTCGGCGTCGCGGTCGAGTTCGTTGCGGGACAGCGGGAGCCGGGAGGCGAACTCGACGGTCACGGCAGAGGGCTCCTCGGTTCGGGTGCAGGCGAGGCCTGCGGGCGGGGCGTGCGGCAAGGCGTACTGGGAAGGCTTCGGGAACAGCGTGGCGTGCACCGGTGCAGGCGTCACGCACCTACCCTGAGGGGCATGGCGGGATCCCAGTTCACTCTAGCCGCGTTGGCGACGACGGCCGTGCCCGGTCTCGTCGTCACGGGCACGCGCACGCTCGGCTCGGCCGCGGCCGGCGACTACGAGTCGGCTCTCCTCCGCGACGCCGACGGTGCCCTGACGGTCATCCGACGACCCCGGAACCAGCGGGCGGAAGCCCGGCAGTCGGCCGACCTCGTCGCGATCCGTGCGCTGAGCGCCGGGATCCGCACGCGCCTCCCGTTCGGTGTGGCCGAGTACCGCGGTCAGGCGCCGATCGGATCGACCCGCGCCATCGTCACCACCCGGCTGCCGGGCGCGCACCCGACGCTCGCGTCGTTCGCCGAGCGCCCCGAGCTCGCCACGAGCGTCGGCCGCGCCCTCGCCGCGATCCACCAGCTGCCGACGAGCTTCGTCTCGGACGCCGGCCTGCCGTCGCTCACCCCGTTCGAGGTGCTGCGCTCCGCCGTGTCCGTGATGGACCGCGCCGTCGCCACCAAGCTCGTGCCCGCCGCCCTGGTCGAACGGTGGGAGGGCGCCGCGCGCGACCAGCAGCTGTGGCAGTTCACCCCCACCGTCGTGCACGGATCGATCGGCACCGGCGTGCTGCTCGTCGACGGCGATGCCGTCAGCGGGATCCTCGACTGGGGCGAGCTCCGACTCGGCGACCCGGCGAAGGACCTCGCCTGGGTGCTCGCCGGCCGACGCGACGCCTTCGACACCGTCCTGAGCGCCTACGAGGCGAACGGCGGCGGACGCGACCGTCAGCTCGCACAGCGCGCCCGGGTGCACCACGAACTCGAGACGGCGCACTGGCTGCTGCACGGCGTCCAGGCGAAGAGCACCGAGGTCGTCGACGACGCGGTCGCGATGATGCACCGGCTGGTCGACGCGGTGCACGCGCCGAGCGCGGAGCCGCTGCAGTCGGTGTCCCCCGAGACGATGGAGATCGGCGAGGTCGAGCAGTTGCTGTCGTCGACCGAACGCCGACACGGCTGACCTCCGCTCCGACGTTCCGGCTTCTGCGCCGCGCTCACTTCTGCCGAGCGGTCACGCAACGTCGTCCGCCCCGCGTTCGAGCGACCGTCCACGACCAGTCGGCAGCCGCCGACGGGCTGTCGTGACCAGCGGTGGTCGCGCTGGGCGGTGGGCGCGACTGCCTGGAGGCCCGGTGCCGGTCCGCGAGACCGGCACCGGGCCTCCCGGGTGGCCGGCCGGGCGCGGCGCGCTCCCCGCCCGCGTCCGGCCCCGAGCGGTCACGGCTCCCCGCCCTCCGAGCACCGACCGGCCACGAGCCGTCGGCCGTCGAGCCGCGCACTGACGGCCTGTGACCGGTCGCCGTGCACGCCGAGGGGTGTCGCGACCCCTCGTCCGTCAGCCGATCGCGGCCGTCCAGGCGCGCTCGAGTCCAGCACGGTCCAGCAGCTCGGTCGGACGCACCTCGAGGTCGTCCGCGACGAAGTAGAACACGGCGTCGACCTGGTTGAGCGGTCGACCGGTGAACTCGGCGTAGGCCACCCGGTACAGGGCGAGCTGCAGCGTCCGTCGGGCCAGGTCGTCGGCACCGGACGGTGCCTTGCCCGTCTTCCAGTCGACGACCTCGGCACGCCCGTCGATCTCGTAGACGGCGTCGAGCTTGCAGACGACGCTGTGCCCGAGGAACGGGATGTGGATCTCCCGCTCGACCTCGACCGGCGTGCGGCCGGCCCACCGTGAGCGGGCGAAGGTGGCCTGGAAGTCGGCCAGTCGTCGGGCGTCGTCGTCCGTGACCACGGCGTCCGGCGAGGCGTCGACCAGGTCGTCGGCGTCGAGGTCGAGCTCGTCGCCCCACACGTCGAGGGTCTCGAGCGACCCGCCCGTCCGGGCACGCTGCTCCACCCACTGGTGGAAGAGCGTGCCGAGCCGGGTCGCTCGGTACGGACGCTCCGGCATCGGCCGCCGCAGGCGTTCGGCCACCTTGTCCGGCTCGGTCAGGTAGTCCTTGAAGCCGGAGGCCGGCACGCGGTGCGGGACCACGACCGCGTGCTTCGCGTTCCGGGTCGCGCGTCGTTCGGCGAGCAGCAGGTCGATGTCGGCCGCGTACCGGCCGGAGGCACCGGGGTTGGCGTTCCGGACCCGCTCGGCCGCCGCCAGCACCCGGGGCGCCCGCTGCCCGAACGGCACGTGCGGCCAGAGCTGCTGTGCGCCGTCCTCGCCGAGGGGGTTCTCGTCGTGCACGGTGGTCTCCGGGATCGCGGTGCCGTCGACGACCCCGGCCTCGACCAGGTCGTGCAGGTACCGGCTCGGCTCGGTGGGGCGCACGCCGCCGGCCCAGAACGAACCGGACACGAGCAGGTCGTGGCGGGCACGGGTCAGCGCGACGTACGTGAGTCGGCGTTCCTCGTCCTCGTTGCGGGCCTTCACCTGCTCCTTGAAGGCGTCGATCGCGGTCGTGACGTCCTTCTGGGTCTCCTGCCCGCGCCACGCCAGGCTCGGCAGCTCGGCGCCGTCCCCCCGGAACTCGTACGGCAACCGGCCGAAGCCGAGCCACCCGGACGAGCCCTCCTGCGGCCGGGCGGGCAGTCCGCCCTCGACCATGCGCGGCACCGCGACGGCGTCCCACTCGAGGCCCTTCGACCCGTGGATCGTCAGGATCTGGACCGTGCCGGCTTCGGGTTCCTCCGAGCGCGGGCCCATGTCGTCACGACGGGCGGCTGCGTCGATCCACCCCAGGAACGACCCGAGGTCGGCACGGTCGTCGGTGGACACGAACCCGGCGAGCTCGTCGATGAAGGCGTCGAGGTACGCCCCGCTGCCCTGCTCGTGCGCCGCGACCTCGATGTCGAGGCGCATCTCCTGCACCACGAGCGTCACGAAGTCGACCAGGTCGCTGCCGGCCCGCGACCGCAGCATCGCGAGCTGCGTGCCCAGCGCCCGCATCCGGCTGCGGCCGGCGGGCGTGATGCCCTCGAGCGCGCCGTGCTCGTCCGGTGCGGTCGCCACGAAGTCCAGGGCGTCGACGATCGAACCGTGCTCCCCCGCAGCCACCGAGGCGCGGAACGCCGCCGTCAGCTCGTCGTCGAGCCGCTGCTGCGTGTGGTCGCGCTGGAACAGCCACCGCGCGAGGTGGTGCAGGGCGACGACGTCCGCCGCGCCCACCCGCCACCGGGCACCCGCGAGCAACCGGATGAGGTCGTTGCCGGCAGCCGGGTCGTGCAGCACCCGCAGGCACGCGACCAGGTCCACGATCTCGGGGCGCTGGAGCAGACCGCCGGTGCCGAGCACGTGGAAGGGCACAGCACGCGCTCCGAGCGCCGCGGTGAACGACGCCAGGTCCTTGCGGGCACGGAGCAGCAGGGCCATCGACCCGGTCGGGTTCCGCTTCCGGTGGCCCTGGAACCAGGCGGCGACCTCGTCGGCCTCTTCCGGCAGGGTCTCCGGGAACACCGCCCGGACCGTCCCGGCGTCCGCACCGGGTCGCGGTGACAGGCGCTCGACGTCGACCTCGGATGCCTCGGACAGCGGCGCCACGATCGCGTTCGCCCCCGCGAGGACGTCGACCGGGTTCCGCCAGCTCGTCGACAGCGCGAACGTCACGGGCCGGACCGCATCCGGCTCGGTGCCGCCGAAGTCGTGCGGGAAGCGTGCGAGGTTCGCGGCGCTCGCACCGCGGAACCCGTAGATCGACTGGTGCGGGTCGCCCACGGCCATCACCGAGTGCCCGCGGAACAGCCGGGCGAGGAACCGGGTCTGCACCACCGAGGTGTCCTGGTACTCGTCGAGCAGCACGACGCCGAACCGCTGCCGCAGGTCCGTGACCACCCGCGGCGCGGACTCGGCCGCGGCGAGCGCCAGGGCGATCTGGTCGGAGAACTCGACGAAGCCGCGGTCGACCTTCTGCCGCCGGAACTCCGCGACCAGGTCGGCCAGGGGCTCCAGCGCACCGATCGCCGCGACGGCGTCGGTGATCGCCTTGTACGGCTTGCCACGGTTGCCGGGCAGTTCGAGCAGGTCGGAGAACTCGACGGCGAACCGGCGGAGGTCCTCGGGTTCGACGAGGTGCTCGGACGTGGCCCCGGCGAGCGCCACGACGGCCGCGGTGAGGGTGTCGACGTCGCGGTCGAGTCCGGCCAGTCGGTCGTCACGCGCGGCCACCACGACCCGGCGGGCCAGCTGCCAGGCGGACGGTTCGGTCAGGACCTGGGACTCGCCGTCGCGGCCGACGAGCAGGGCGTTCTCGCGGAAGACGGCGTTCGCGAACGCGTTGTAGGTCGACACGGTGGGCGCTTCGAAGGCGTCGCCCGGGGTGATCAGGCCGACGTCCTCGAGCGCACGGATGCGGTCGTTGATGCGCACCGAGAGCTCGCCGGCGGCCTTGCGGGTGAAGGTCAGGCCGAGGACCTCGTCGGGGCGGACCATGCCGTTCGCGAGCAGCCAGACCACCCGCGACGCCATCGTCTCGGTCTTGCCGCTGCCGGCTCCGGCGACGACCAGGGCGGGGGTGAGCGGGGACTCGATGACGGCGCGCTGCTGTGCGGTCGGGCGGGGGCGGCCGAGGGCGTCGGCGATGGCGTCGGCGCCGTGCCGGACCACAGGCGCAACGAGGACGTCCGTCGTGCCCGTCGAGCCCGTCGCGTCGGTCGTGTCGGTCGTGTCGGTCGTGTCGGTCACCAGGTCACCTCCGAGACCACGTGGATGCGGCACTCGACGCCGGTCCGGGCCTTCTCGCAGTGGTCGTCCACGTTCGCCAGGAAGGTCCGTCCGGCCATGCCGCGCGCGACCCCGTGCAGGCGCTCCCGGTAGGCGTCGCGCGCCTCGGCGTCGAACGCGTGCTGGGTGCGCTCCGAGTAGGCCTGCCCGCCGCGGGGGTTCTGCACGAACACGAGTCGGGCGTCCGTCATGGGCGAGCTGGCCGGAACGCCCTCGACCGCGCCGTCCTCGATCGCCAGCTGGTACGCGCCGAGCTGCGGGTGCTCCGGCATGTCGTTCTTCTCGCTCGGCATCGAGCGTCCGGTCTTGAGGTCCACGACGCTGACACGGCCCTCGGGGTCGACCTCGATGCGGTCGATGCTGCCGCGCATCCGGGCGGGGCCGGTGACCAGGGCGAACGAGGTCTCGGCGCCGAGCAACCGGCGGCCGGCGCCCGCGAAGGTCCGCAGGTAGTCGCTGAGCCCCTCGATCATGCGGCGGGTGCGCGCGCGTTCCCGATCGGCCACCCACGGCGACTCGAAGGTCAGTTCGTCCCACCGGGCCTCGACCCGCTCCCACAGCGACTCGACGTCGATCTCGGTCGCGTGCTCCATCGCCTCGTGCACGATCGTGCCGATCCCCATCGCCGGACTCGGCGCACCGCCGCCGAAGGTCTGCACGAACCAGTGCACCGGGCACTCCTCGAACGTGCCGATGCGCGACGGCGAGACGGACACCGTCGGGGCGACGGGTTCGCCGCCCTTGACCTCGGGCACCGGCTCGGCGTCGAGGTCGACCAGCGGCTCGTCGGTGGTGGGCTCGGCGAGGCCGTACCAGTCGTCCGGTGCGGCCCCGGGGACCTCGGCCTCGGCCAACCGGGCCAACGCCGAGGCGGCCTCGTGGTCGCCGGACAGGACGACCCGACGTCGCAGGGACCCGGCCAGTCCGCGCAGGGACAGCGGGTGCACGGTCGGCTGCCGGTCCGGCGGCACCGGCACCAGGCGGACGAACGCCGACGGGGACTCGTCGTCGTTGGCGACGGTGCCGATCACGACCTGCGTGGTCGCGCGGGAGACGGCGCGGGCGAACAAGCGGAGTTCGTCGGCGACCACCGCGGCGCGGTCGTCGATCGGCGAACGCTCGGCCCCCGACGCCGCACGGACCAGGCCGTCCGGGTCGAGCAGACTGCCGCGCACCCGGGTGTTCGGCCACACGCCGTCCTGCAGTCCGAGCACCACGACGACGTCGCACTCGAGTCCGATCGTCGCCGAGGGGGTGAGCACCCGGACCCGGCCGGCGGTGCGGTCGGGGCCGATGGAGTCCTCGGGCAGGTCGGCGCCGAGCAGGTCGTCGACGAACACCCGGGCCGGGGCGTCCGGGGTGCGCTCGACGAACCGCTTGGCGGCGGTGAACAGGCCGACGACGGCGTCGAGGTGCCGGTCCGCTTCGCCGGCTCCGACCCCGCCGGCTGCGGACTGGCCGCCCCACGACTTCGCGAGGCCGCTGCGCTCCCACAAGCCCCAGAGGATCTCCTCGATGCTCGATCCGGCCTCGGCGTCGGCGTGTGCCTGCACCAGACTGCGCGCGAGTCGGGTCGCCCGTCTGGCGAAGCCCGCGTCGACCGTGGCCAGACGCTCCGGGGCACCGAGCGCGTCGATCAGGAGTTCGTCGGCCGTGCGGGTGCCGTCGCCGGCGAGCTCTTCGCGCCGCAGGGCGAGCCGCAGCCGGCGCATCGCCAGGGTGTCGAGGCCGCCGAGCGGCCCGGTGGCGAACGCCGTGGCCAGGGCGGCGTCGAGGGGCAGGACCCCGAGGGCGACCGCCGCGGCGTCGAGCAGTGCCCGCGCCGCCGAGTCGTCACGGGGGCGGACGGGCGCGGCACCGGCGGTCGCGGGGACCTCGGCCACCGAGAGCGCACGCACGAGCTCGGGGATCGCGGCGCCGCTGCGGGTGACGACGGCCATCCGGTGCCACGGCACACCGTCGAGCAGGCGGTGCTCGCGGAGCCGTCGGGCGACGGCGACGAGCAGCGCCGACCGGCTCGCTGCCTCGAGGTGCACGACGGCGTCGGCTCGGGCGTCCTCGTCACTCGCCGTCGCCGCGCGCTGCCGGCCGGCCGCTGCCGTCCCGATGCGCCCCGTGATCCCGGAGACCAACGACCGGATCGGCGCGGGGTACCGGTGCACGGTGCCGAGGATGAGTTCGTCGACGCGGTCCACGCCGAGCCGCACGGCCAGGCGCCCGAGCACGTCCGGTTCGGCCCCGCGGAACGCCGAAGCGGCGATGTCCGGGTCGCCGAACGCGACGACCTGCACGCCGGACCGTGCGAGCGCACCGAGCAGTGCCACCTCGCCCTCGACGAGTTCCTGGGTGTCGTCGACCACGATGAGTCCGAGGGCGGCGATGCTCGCCGGGAGTTCCCCGCGCAGCACGGCCGCGGTGGCGAACGCGACGAGCTCACCGGAGTCGAGGCTGGTCGCGCGGAACGCGGTGACCGAGGCGCGGTACTCGTCGACGAAGTCACCGACGGCCCGCCACTCGGGTCGACCGCCCTCGTCGCCGAGCTCGCGCATGTCCTCGGGCTCGACGCCCGCCGCGACCGCACGCATCATGACGTCGCGCAGCGCGGTCCGGAACCCGGCGCGCTCGCGCACCACCGCGGTGATGGGTTCGGGCCAGTCCGGACCGGTGCCGTCGAGCTCGTGACCGGCGAGCAGGTCGGCGATGATGCGGTCCTGCTCGCCACCGGTCAGCAGCGTGGGCGCTTCCTGCGCCTGGACCGCGGCGGCGTGCGCGACGATCTGGAAGGCCAACGAGTTCACGGTCCGGGCGAGGGCTCCGGGCACCACGCGGTCGACGGCGGCGGCGAGGCGGTCACGCAGGGCGGTGGCAGCGGTCCGCGACGAGGTCAGCGCGAGCACGGTGGCGTGCCCGTCGGGGCTGATCGCGTCCGGTCGGCGCAACCGGTCGGCGACGAGCCGGGCGAGCGTGGTCGTCTTGCCCGTGCCGGGAGCGCCGATGACCGCCGCGTGCCGGCCGTCGGGCAGCGCGAGCACGGCGGTCTGGGACGGGTCGTCGGCCAGGGCGCGTGCGACGCCGACGTCTGCGGGGGCTGGCGTCAGCGTGGTCTGCGGCACGCTCGTACGGTACCCACGACCGCCGACACCACCCGGCCCGACGCGGGCGCGGCGCGCACCCTGGCCGCAGAGTGCGCCCGCGGCGAACGTCCGATGTCCTCCGGGACCGCTCGGATACGCTGTGCTCGTGGACATCAAGATCGGCATCATCAACAGCCCGCGCGAGATCGCGTTCGAGACCGCCCAGACCGCCGACGAGATCGAGAAGGCCGTGTCTGAGGCCCTCGCGTCGAAGGCGACGCACCTGTCGCTCCAGGACGAGAAGGGCCGTCGCTTCATCGTTCCGGTTGCCGCCCTGGCGTACGTCGAGGTCGGCGCGGAAGAGGCACGCCGCATCGGCTTCGTCGCCTGACGACGTGGAACTACTCTTCGCCGTCCTCGGCGGCCTGATCATCGGCGGGATCGCGCACGTGGTCCTGCCCTGGCGCGCCAGTCGTGGCGTCCTGATCGGGCCCGCCGTGGGCGGTATCGCCGCTGCCGTGCTGTGGGAGGCACTGACCTGGGCCGGATGGCGGTACGACGCCACCTGGATCTGGGTCGTGGCCCTGGTCGGTGCGGGCGTCGTCGCCCTCGTCGTCGAGTGGCTGCTCGGGACGCGCCGCGACAAGAGCGACGTCGAGTACTACGAACGACTCAAGGCCCGCGGGGCCTGAGCCGAGCACGGGACCGCCGCGCCTAGGCCGTCAGGCCGAGCGCGTCCATCCGACGGGTGTGCGCCGCGATCAGTTCGGTCCAGACCGGCTCGAGCCGTTCCTGGTCCTCGCGCGCGTGCGACGCCAGCGCCGACCGCGCCACGAGCAGGGTGTCGCCGACCAGACGCCGACCCCACATCGCCAGGCGCGAGCCGACCTCGGGGTCGTCCTCGATCCGGGCGGTCAGTTCCTCGACGACCGCGGGTTCCTCACGCGCGTCGAACACGGAGCGCAACCGCTGCCGCACGTCGTTCGGCAGCGACCGCAGCAGGTTGCCGAACAGGTCGTTCAGGATGCCGGCCGTGACGTAGCCGGTCAGCATCGACTCGTACCAGTCGGCGCCGCTCGTGCGCTCGAGGAACCGGTCGATCGCCTCGCGGTGCGGCGCCATCAGTTCCGCCGGGTCCGACCCGTTGCGTTCGATCTCGGCGACGATCGTGCGGTGCCGGTCGAGCGCCGTCGTCGCGAGCACACCCGTCACCAAGCGACCGGACAGCGTCGGCGCCGAGGCACCGGCACGACCCATCGTCTCGTAGACGGAGAGCTGCAGGTACGCGGCCTGGCCCAGGTAGACGTCGAGCTCGGGGGTGACGTCGTCGAGCGCCAGACGCTTGACCTGGCTTGCGTTGCGCGGGTTCCGCGACGCGAGCCACGCTGCTGCGAGCTGCGCCGCGCGCTTCCGGTTCCACCACGACACCACCCGGAGAGCATAGCGGGAACCGCCTCGCGCCCCGCTCCACCCGCCCATCGGTAGACTGGCCCGGACTTCCACCAGAACTAAGGTGATTCTTTGACTTTCGCAGACCTCTCCATCGAGCAGGACATCGTCGACGCGCTCGCGGGCAAGGGCATCCTCGAGCCCTTCCCGATCCAGCAGCAGACGATCCCGCTCGCCCTCACCGGCCAGGACATCATCGGCCAGGCCAAGACCGGTACCGGCAAGACCTTCGGGTTCGGCCTCCCCCTCATCCAGCGCCTCGGCGCCGACCCGGCGCCCGGCGTCAAGGCCCTCGTCGTCGTCCCGACCCGCGAACTCGCGGTCCAGGTGACCGAGGACCTCGAGGTCGCCACCTCGAACCGCCCGACCACCGTCGCGGCGATCTACGGCGGCAAGGCGTACGAGGGCCAGATCGAGCAGCTCAAGGCCGGCGCCCAGATCGTCGTCGGCACGCCCGGGCGCCTCATCGACCTGCAGCGCCAGCGACTCCTCGACCTGTCCCACGTGCAGGAAGTCGTCCTCGACGAGGCCGACCGCATGCTCGACCTGGGCTTCCTGTCGGACATCGAGCGCATCTTCCAGGCCATCCCCGAGGTGCGGCACACGATGCTGTTCTCGGCCACGATGCCCGCGCCGATCGTCGCCCTCGCCCGCCGGTTCATGAGCCGTCCGGTGCACATCCGGGCGACCGACCCGGACGAGGGCCTCATGCAGGCCAACATCAAGCACCTCATCTACCGCGCGCACTCCCTGGACAAGGACGAGGTCATCGCCCGCATCCTCCAGGCCGAGGGCCGCGGCAAGACCGTGATCTTCACCCGCACCAAGCGTGCGGCGGCGAAGCTCGTCGAGGAGCTCAAGGACCGCGGGTTCAACGCCGCAGCGGTGCACGGTGACCTCAACCAGGAGCAGCGCGAGCGCGCGATGGCCGCCTTCAAGGCCGGCAAGCGTGATGTGCTCATCGCCACCGACGTCGCCGCCCGCGGCATCGACGTGGACGACGTCACGCACGTCATCAACCACACGATCCCGGACGACCCGGACACCTACCTGCACCGCGCCGGTCGTACCGGCCGTGCCGGCAAGACCGGCATCGCGGTCACGTTCGTCGACTGGGACGACCTGCACAAGTGGACGCTGATCGACAAGGCCCTCGAGTTCGGCATCCCCGAGCCCGTCGAGACCTACTCGTCGTCGCCGCACCTGTTCGAGGAACTCGACATCCCGAAGGGCACCAAGGGCCGTCTGCCCGGTGCCTCGTCGCACGCCGCGTCGGCCGGTGCCCCCGCCGAGAAGCGCAGCAGCGACCGTCCGGCCTCCGGTCCGCGTGACGCGTCGCGTTCGCGGTCGCGCAGCCGCACCCGGTCAGGAGGCTCGGAGCAGCCCGCCTCGCAGGCTCCCGCCACCGAGTCCGCGGCTCCGACCTCCGCGCCCACCGACGACTCGTCGGCCACCGAGGGCGGGACCACCGACGGCGCCGCGAAGCGTCGCCGCCGTCGCCGCCGTCGCGGAGCCGGCACCGGCGATGCCTCGGCGACCGCCTCGGCACCGCAGGGTTCGTCGGACGGCGAGTAGCGCCTCCAGACCGAAGGGTCCGTCGCTGACGCGACGGGCCCTTCGTCGTCCTCACCTGCCGACTGCCCCCGCGAAAGCGACAGATTGCCGCGAACCGTCGGCCGGAATCTGTCGCTTTCGCGAAGGGGTCAGGCCGCGCCGAGCGAGAACTGTCGCTTCGGCGAGACAGCGCGACGGGTCAGGACTGCGTCAGGACAGGCGCGAACCGGGGCCGACCACGGGGGTGCTGCCGGTGGCCTCGGACAGGATGGCGTCGAACGCGACCCGCGCCGTCCGGTGCTCGCCGAGCCGGTTCGGCTTGCCCGTGCCGTGGTAGTCGCTCGAACCGGTGACGAACAGGCCGTAGCGCGACGCCCAGTCGAGCAGGGTGCGCTTGCCGTGCGCCAGGTTCTCGCGGTGGTCCACCTCGAGCCCGCCGAGCCCGGCGTCGACGAGGTCGCGGAGCATCGGCTCGTCGATGACGATCCCCCGCGACGAGGCTGCCGGGTGCGCGATGACCGGCACACCGCCCGCCTGTCGGATGAGTTCGACGCCGCGCAGGGGCGACGGCGCCTCGTGCGGTTCGTAGTAGCCGGACGCCGGGTGCAGGATGCCGCGGAACGCCGCGCTCCGGTCGGACTCCAGGCCCCGCGCGACGAGCGCGTCGGCGATGTGCGGGCGGCCGATGGTGGCCCCGGGGCTCGCCTGCGCCAGGACGTCGGCCCAGGTGATCGGGTGGTCCTCGCCGATGCGGTCGACCATGCGGTGCGCGCGCGAGAGGCGACCGGAGCGGATGCGGTCCGTCTCCTCGACCAGGCCCGGGTCCTGCGGATCGACCAGGTACCCGAGGACGTGCACGCTGCGGAAGCCGATGCGCGTGCTGAGTTCGAGACCCGGCAGGAGCGTCAGCGGCAGCTCGCGTGCGGACTCCGACGCGTCGGCCCAACCGGCGGTCGTGTCGTGGTCGGTCAGCGCGACGGCGTCCAGGCCGGCGGCCGCGGCCGCTCGGACGAGCTCCGCGGGTCGCTCGGTGCCGTCGGAGACACTCGAGTGCGCGTGCAGGTCGATGAACGGGTCGGGCACGTCGACAATGCTATCCACAGGTGAGGGGCCGCACAGGACGCCGGTGCAGCGCGGTGCGATGATGGGGGCATGGCCGACACGACTCCCCGCGCGACGAGCAACCGATCCACGACCCCCGGGTCCTCGACCTTCAAGGACTTCATCGGGTCGCAGTGGGCCGACCGCGAGCAGACGATCCCCGAGCCCCGCGAGCAGGCCGCCTTCGCTGCCGAGCGTCGGGCCCGCATCTCCGAGCTGCACCCGGGCCGCACGATCGTCGTCCCCGCCGGGCAGGCCAAAGTCCGCTCGAACGACTGCGACTACCCGTTCCGCCCGCACTCCACGTTCGCGCACCTGACCGGGTGGGGCACCGACACCGTCGTCGGTTCCGTCCTCGTGATGACGCCGAACGGCTCCGGGCACGACGCCACGCTCTACTTCCGCGCCACGGCCGGTCGTGAGTCGGAAGAGTTCTACGCGAACCCCGAGATCGGCGAGTTCTGGGTCGGCCCGCGTCCCTCGCTCGACGCCGTCGCCGCCGACCTCGGGCTGGCCACGGCCGACCTCGGCTCCTTCTCGGACGTCGCCGACGGACTCGACGCCTCGGCGCTGCTCGTGCGCGAGGCCGACGACGACCTGACCCGCACCCTCGACGCACGACTCGGCAGCGCCGTCGGCGGCGCGCCGGAGACCGACGACGCACCGGCGACCGACGACGTCCTCGCCCGCGACCTGTCCGAGCAGCGCCTGGTGAAGGACGCGTACGAGGTGGGCGAGCTCCGCAAGGCCGTCGACGCGACGAAGCACGGCTTCGACGACGTGATCGCCGACTTCGACGCCGTCCTGGCACACCAGCGGGGCGAGCGCATCGTCGAGGGCACCTTCAACCGCCGGGCTCGTGCAGACGGCAACACGGTCGGCTACGACACGATCGCCGCCTCGGGCCACCACGCCTGCATCCTGCACTGGACCCGGAACGACGGCGCCGTGCAGCCGGGTGACCTGATCCTCATCGACGCCGGGGTCGAGGTCGACTCGTTCTACACGGCCGACATCACCCGCACGCTGCCGGTCAGCGGCACGTTCTCCCCCGTGCAGCGCATGGTCTACGACGCCGTGCTCGAGGCAGCAGATGCCGCGTTCGCCATCGTCAAGCCGGGCATCACGTTCCGCCAGGTGCACGCCACCGCGATGGAGGTCATCGCCCGCAAGACCGCCGAGTGGGGCTTCCTGCCCGTCTCGGCGGAAGAGTCGCTCGAGCCGGACAACCAGTTCCACCGCCGCTACATGGTGCACGGCACGAGCCACCACCTCGGCCTCGACGTGCACGACTGCGCGAAGGCCCGTCGCGAGATGTACATCGACGGCGTCGTGCAGCCCGGCATGGTGTTCACGATCGAGCCCGGTCTGTACTTCCAGCAGGACGACCTGACCGTGCCCGAGGAGTTCCGCGGCATCGGCGTCCGGATCGAGGACGACATCCTGGTCACCGAGGACGGGGCCGAGAACCTGTCGATCGGCATCCCCCGGACCCCCTCGGAAGTGGAGGGGTGGATCGCCCGCTCCGGCCGCTAGCCTGAGCGGGTGACGACGCCCGACGCCTCCAACGACACCCGCACACCGCAGTTCTCGATCGAGGTCGAGCACTTCGACTCCCCCGACGCGCAGCGACTCCGAGCCGCGCAGCGCCTGGAGATCGACCGTGCCTACGGCGGCGACACCGAACCCGGCGAGAAGCCGACGGCAGACTCCATCGCGGTGTTCTTCCTGGCGCGCGACGAGGCCGGCACTCCGCTGGCGTGCGGCGGACTGCGGGTCGTCGACGACGGCATCACCGAGATCAAGCGCATGTACGTCCGGCCGGAGTCCCGCGGCTCGGGTGTTGCGGCCGCGCTGCTGCGTCGGCTCGAAGAGGCCGCGCTGGACCTCGGGTCACCGGCGCTCGTGCTCGAGACGGGGAACGAGCAGAAGCGCGCCGTCGGGTTCTACGAGCGCGAGGGCTTCACGCGCATCGCCAACTTCGGCCCCTACATCGGCGCCCCGCTGTCGATCTGCTACTCGAAGGTGCTGTAACCCGAGCACACCGGCCCCGAGCACGCAGGCGTCAGGGGCGCTCGTCGCCCTTCGGGGACGACGGGGTCGACGAAGACGACGGTGCCGGCGGCGTCGCACCGGGCACCCGCTCGCCGTACTGCGGCGGGTCCTGCGGACGACGCTCGGGGATCGCCGGCCCACCCGAGGTGGGTCGGTCGGCGGGGGCGGCAGCGGACGGGTCGGCGTTCTCGCCGTACCGGGGCCCGTCGTTCGTGCCGTACCGCGGCGCGCTCGACGCACCCGGCGCCGTGGGCGCATCCGTCTGCGCGCCGGGGGCCGACGTGCCGGGCTGCTGCGGGCCTCCTGGCTGCTGGTGGGGTGTGGCGTGTCCGCCGTACGGCGACTGCTGCTGCGGCGGGGCGGGACGCCACGGCTGCTGTCCCTGCACCGGTGCGCCGGGAGCGCCCTGCTGGGGCTGCTCGTTCCAGTGCGTGGACGGCGTCGCACCGTGCTCACCCAGGATCCGCTGCGCCTGACCGGTCAGCTGCGGGTTGACGACGATCTGGTAGTTCGTGGCGAGCACCTGGTGGACGCTCGTGAAGTCGCGCTGTCGCTTGGTGATCGCGAACGAGACGATGCCGTAGAGCATGCCGAACGCTGCACCGATGATCGCGGCGGCGAGGATCAGGCCACCGGAGCTCGGCGAGAACAGGGTGAGCACGATGCCGAAGAAGATGCCGAGCCAGAGACCGGACAGGGCTCCGGCGATCGCCGCACGGCCGTAGGTCATCTTGCCGGTGACGCGCTCGACGGTCTTCAGGTCGTTGCCCACGATCGAGAGCTGGTTGACCGGGAAGTCGGCGTCGGCGAGCTTCGCCACGACGCGCTGCGCATCGGGGTAGCTGTCGTACGTGCCGAGGACGTCGCCCTTGGGCAGCGTCGGGAAGGCCTGGGCGGTCCTGCCGGCGAAGGGACTCTGATTGCTCACACAGCCATCATTCACCGCGCACCTTGCAATCGCACGTGCACCGCCGGGGAAGCGCCAGCACGCAACCGACTACGCTGGGTCGGGTGAGCGCCACGAAGGTCTTCGTCGCCCGCCTCGCCGGGTGCTCCGTCTTCGACCCCGCGGGCGACCGCGTGGGCAAGGTCCGGGACGTCCTGGTGGTCTACCGCCGGGCCGATCCCCCGCACGTCGTGGGGTTGATCGTCGAGGTGCCGGGCAAGCGCCGCATCTTCGTCAGCGTCGGCCGCATCACCTCGATCGGTGCCGGCCAGGTCATCACCACCGGGCTCGTCAACATGCGCCGCTTCGAGCAGCGCGGCGGCGAGGTCCGGGTGATCGCCGAGATGCTCGGTCGCAAGGTGCTCATCAAGAACCAGCGCATCCGCGCCACCATCGAGGACGTCGCGATCGAGGACCGCGGGCAGGGCGACTGGGAGGTCGCGCAGCTCTTCCTCCGCAAGCCGAAGACCACCCCGTCGCCGTTCGGCAAGGGCCCGACGACGTTCGCGACGTGGAACGAGGTCACCGAGGACGAGCTCCCCGGCGAGGCCCAGTCCGCCGAGCACGTCATCGCGGCGTACTCCGACCTGGTGCCCGCCGACCTGGCGAGCACGCTGCTCGACCTGCCGGAGGAACGCCGGTTCGAGGTCGCCGAGGAGCTGCCCGACGACCGACTGGCCGACGTGCTCGAGGAGATGCCCGACCAGGAGCGCGTCGAGATCCTGTCGCGGCTCGAGGACTCCCGCGCGGCCGACGTCCTCGACCAGATGCAGCCCGACGACGCCGCCGACGTACTCGCGCAGTTCTCCGACGAACGGAGCGAAGCGCTCCTGCAGCTCATGGAGCCGGAGGAGGCGCAGGACGTCCGCATGCTGCTGGAGTACGAGCCGGACACCGCCGGTGGTCTGATGACCACCGAGCCCGTCATCGTCTCCGCCGACGCGACGGTCGCCGAGGGGCTCGCGCTCGTCCGCCGCCACGACCTCGCGCCGGTGCTCGGTGCCGCGGTGTGTGTCACGCTGCCGCCGTACGAGCCGCCGACCGGTCGGTTCCTCGGGCTGGTGCACTTCCAGCGCATGCTCCGCTACCCGCCGAACGAACGGCTCGGCACGCTCATCGACCAGCAGACCGAGCCGGTCCGGGTCGACGCGAGCGCCGCCGAGGTCACCCGCGTGATGGCGACCTACAACCTGCTGTCCGTCCCCGTGGTCGACGACGCCCACCGCCTCGTCGGGGTGGTGACGATCGACGATGTCCTCGACCACGTCCTGCCGGACGACTGGCGAAGTCAGGGCGAGGGGGAACCCTCACCGCTTCCACGCCAACGCCCGCGCAAGACACCCGTGACGACGGGAAGGAGGACCACCCGTGGCCCGAACGGATGAGAACCGTCGTGATCGCGAGCGCTCCGACGTCCGCCTCGACTCCCCCAAGGGCATGCGCACGCGCGTGCTCCCGACCCGCCGTCGTGGCGGACGCGGTGACACGTTCGGTCGCGCGACCGAGGGCATCGCACGGGGCATGGGCACGCCGTGGTTCCTCATCGGCCTCACCCTGTTCTGTGTGGTCTGGATGGGCTACAACACCCTCGCGCCGAAGCCGTGGCAGTTCGACTCCGCCGCGATCGGCTTCACCGCGCTGACCCTGGTGCTGTCGCTGCAGGCCTCGTACGCCGCCCCGCTCATCCTGCTCGCGCAGAACCGGCAGGACGACCGCGACCGCGTGCAGTTCGAACAGGACCGGCAGCGTGCGGAGCGCAACCTGGCGGACACCGAGTACCTGGCGCGCGAGGTCGTCGCGCTCCGGCTGGCGATGCGCGACATGGCGTCGAAGGACTTCATCCGTGCCGAGTTGCGGTCGCTGCTCGAGGAACTCGACCGGCGCGACGCCGACGACGCCGGCTACGCGAGCGAGCCCGGCAGCTCCACCCGTGGCTGACGCGGCTCCCGCCGACGAGCAGCTGGGCACGGCGGTCCTCGCCGCGCTCGGCCGCGTGATCGACCCCGAGATCCGTCGGCCCGTCACGGAACTCGACATGATCCGTGGTGTCGACGTGCAGCCGGGAGGCGCGGTGCGCGTCGACCTGCAGCTCACGATCGTGGGGTGCCCCGCCGCCGACACCATCGAGCGCGACGTGCGCGTCGCCGCCGGTTCCGTGGACGGGGTGTCGTCGGTCGACGTCGACGTGTCGGTGATGGCCCCCGCGACGCGTGCCGCGCTGACCGAACGCCTGCGGGCCGGCCGGCCGAACGGCATCCAGTTCACGGCGGACTCGCTCACCCGGGTGATCGCCGTCACGAGCGGCAAGGGTGGTGTCGGCAAGTCGACGGTCACCGCCAACCTCGCCGTCGCGCTCGCCCGCCGGGGCCTGCGGGTCGGGATCGTCGACGTCGACGTGCACGGCTTCAGCATCCCCGGGCTGATGGGCCTGACCGACGAGCACGGCGTCGCGCCGCGTCCGACCCGGGTGGACAGCATGATCCTGCCGCCCGTCGCCCACGACGTGAAGGTCGTGTCGATCGGGATGTTCGTCGACGACGCCTCCACCGCGGTGTCCTGGCGTGGCCCGATGCTGCACCGCACCGTGAACCAGTTCCTGACCGACGTGTTCTTCGGCGACCTGGACGTGCTCCTGCTCGACCTGCCGCCCGGTACCGGCGACGTCGCGATCTCGGTCGGCCAGCTCCTCCCGCACGCCGAGGTCCTCGTCGTCACCACGCCCCAGGCCGCCGCGGCCGACGTCGCCGAGCGCAGCGGGATCGTCGCACGCCAGACGGGCCAGCGGGTGATCGGGGTCATCGAGAACATGGCCGGGCTCGTGCAGCCCGACGGCTCGGTCCTGCACCTGTTCGGCGAGGGCGGTGGCGCCGAGACCGCCGCACGGCTGTCCCGCGGGCAGGACGCGCCCGTGCCGGTGCTCGGCAGCGTGCCGCTGTCCGTGCCGCTCCGTGAGGGCGGGGACACCGGCCTGCCGGTCGTGCTCGGCGCGCCGGAGGACCCCGCGGCAGTCGCCCTCGCCGCGATCGCCGACGGCATCACGACGATGGGGCGCGGACTGGCCGGACGGAAGCTGGGTCTGTCGCTGTCCTAGGCTCGTCAGCATGAGCATGGATCACGTCAGCGTCGACTGGGACCGCGCCCGCGACACGAACCGGGCGAACTGGGACGACCGGGTGCCGATCCACGAGGGCGCCTACGCCGTCGACGAGCTGTCCGACCCGGCGCACCGCTCCGACGTCGTGCGCGACGACCTGCCGGCCCTGACGCCGTGGCTGCCGAACGGCTCGCTCGCCGGCCTCGACGTCTGCCACCTGCAGTGCCACATCGGCACCGACACCGTGTCGCTCGCCCGCGAGGGAGCCCGGCTCACCGGCGTCGACTTCTCCCCCGCGGCGCTCGCCTCCGCCGCCGGCCTCGCGACGCGGCTCGGCATCGACGTCACCTGGGTGGAGACCGACGTGCTCGACGCCCGCGCTGCCGTCTCCGGCGACTTCGACGTCGTCTACACGAGCATCGGCACGATCTGCTGGCTCCCCGACCTCGACCGCTGGGCCGCACAGGTCGCCGGCTTGCTGCGCCCGGGCGGGGTGTTCTTCATCCGCGACGGCCACCCCGCGCTCTACGGCCTCGACGAGACCGCCGACGAGCTCGTCACCCGGTACCGGTACTTCCCGGACGGCACCGCGCAGCAGTGGGACGACGCCGGCACCTACGCCGGCGACGGCACCGTGGCGAACACCCGCACGTTCGAATGGCCGCACCCGCTGTCCGAGATCGTGAACGCGCTGCTCGGCGCCGGACTCCGACTCCGCCGCCTGGACGAGGGGCGCACCCTGCCCTGGCGCTTCAGTCCCCGCATGGAGGACACCGGTGACGGCTCGTGGGCGTGGCCCGACGCTGACCGCGACCGTGTTCCCCTGACGTACACGATCGTCGCCACCCGCGACTGACGACGGGCGCCTGCCATCCGCTCGGCGCGCGCCTGTACGTTCGTTCATGGACAGGTCGTTCCACCCCGGAGCATTATGCAAGGGCATTGCACAATGCCCTTGCGGAATGTGACCGCCTGGGCTCCACCCGCCGGACGACGACGTCCGGCCGAGGACAGGAGAACCGTGTGAACCAGAACACCCGAGTACGGGTCGGCCTCGTGGCCACCGTCGCCGCAGTGATCGCCGGCGGATCCCTCGCCGCAGCACCGGCCATCGCCGCGACACCGTCGTGCGCGACCGCGTGGACCGCCGGCACCGCGTACTCCGGCGGTGCCACCGTCAGCGAGAACGGATCGAACTACACCGCGAACTGGTGGACGCAGGGCGATGACCCCGCGACACACGCCGGGGCGACGGGCAGCGGCCAGCCGTGGACGTCGACCGGCGCCTGCTCCGGCACGGGCACGGGCGGCGGGACCACTCCTCCCGGTGGGGGGACGACCACCCCCGGCACGGGCGGGAGCGGCGGCACGGCCAGCGGACTGGTGTTCAGCCCGTACAAGGACATCACCGTGAACCTCGACTGGAACACGAACGTCATGAACACCGCGGTCACCGGGACGCGGATCCCGGTGGTCGGCTCGAGCAACAGCCTGGTGTCGACCCGGGAGCCCGGCCTCAAGGCGCTCACCCTCGCCTTCGCGACCGGCACGTGCGGCAGCGAGAACTGGGGTGGCGTCGCGGCGGATGCCTTCGCGAACGCCAACATCCCGAAGCTCGACGCCGCCGGGGTGGACTACATCGTCAGCACCGGTGGAGCCGCCGGTTCGTTCAAGTGCTCGGGCGCCGCACTGCAGTCGTTCATCGCCCGGTACGCGACCCCGCACATGATCGGCGTCGACTTCGACATCGAGAGCGGTCAGTCCGCCGCCGACGTGCAGAACCTCGTGGGCGCCGCAGCCCTCGCCCAGGCGAAGTACCCGGGCATGCGGTTCTCGTTCACGCTCGCGACCCTGGCCGCCAGCGACGGCTCGTACGGCGGGCTGAACAGCACCGGCGACGCCACCGTGAAGGCGATCAAGGCGTCGACCCTGACGAACTACACGATCAACCTCATGACGATGGACTTCGGCCGCGCGACCACCGCGAACTGCGTGCTCTCCGGCTCCACCTGCCAGATGGGCAAGTCCTCGATCCAGGCCGTCACGAACCTGCAGCACACGTACGGCATCGCGTCGTCGAAGATCGAGGTCACCCCGATGATCGGCGTCAACGACACCACCGACGAGGTCTTCACCCTCGCCGACGTCGACACCCTGTCCGCCTACGCGAAGGCCAACGGCCTCGCCGGGATCCACTACTGGTCGCTCGACCGGGACACGCCCTGCGCCTCGACGACGGCGTCGTCCACGTGCAGCTCCGTCCCGAGCGCACCGGCACTCGCCTGGACGGATCGCTTCCTCGCCGACCTGAAGTAGCCGACCTGAAGTAGTCGTCACCACACCGAACACGGGAGGCCCGGTGCCAGCTGGCACCGGGCCTCCCGTCCGTCAGGTGGTCACGTGACGGGCGTCAGGTCGCTTCCGCGTCGAAGGGCGGCGCTTCTCCCGCGGCCAGCGGCACGACGGGAGCCGTCGCGCGGACCTTGGAGGCGGTCACCTGCGCGGTCTGGACCGCGGCGGCGCTGCTGGCGCTGCCGGAGTCGAGGAGCGCATCGCGGATGATCCGGCGGGGGTCGTACTGTCGCGGGTCGAGCTTCTGCCACTCGATGTCGTCGAACTCCGGGCCCATCTCGTCGCGCATCCGCTCCTTCGCGGTGTCGGCGAACCGGCGGACAGCCTTCACGAACTCGGCCAACTTCTGGGCGTACATCGGCAGGCGCTGCGGCCCGAGCAGGAGCACGGCAATGATCCCGATGATCAGGATCTTGTCGAGCGGGATGTTCACGTGAGCGAGCCTAACCCGTACGGCTCCGATGCACCCCTAGAGTTGTCAACCGAACGGAGTGTGCGTGTCAGAGAAAGAGTCGAACTGGAAGTTCGCCGAGGACATCGTCTCGGAGTCCGAGGCGATCGCCCGCGCTCGTGAGCACTCCCTGGAGCTCGGTGTCGAGGCGATCTCGCCCGCGATCGGCGCGCAGATCGGCGTCATCGCCGCAGCCTCCCGAGCCACGAGCATCATCGAGATCGGGACGGGCCTGGGAGTCTCCGGGCTGTACCTGCTCGGCGGCGCGCCGGACGCGACCCTGACCACGATCGACGTCGAGGTCGACCACCAGCAGTTCGCCCGCGACGCCTACATCAGCGCCGGAACCGCCCCCGCCCGGATCCGGCTCATCCCGGGCCGCGCGAACCAGGTGCTCCCCCGGATGAACGAGGCGTCGTACGACGTCGTCCTGGTCGATGCCGACCCCGAGCACGTCATCGAGTACGTCGAGCACGGGCTGCGGCTCGCGCGCCTCGGCGGGACCGTCCTGGTGCCACACGCGCTGTGGCGCGGACGCGTCGCCGACCCGGTCAAGCGCGACCGGGCGACGACCGACTTCCGGCTGCTGCTCACCGAGGTGTCGACGTCGGGGGCGGTGCGCAGTGCGCTCTCGCCGGCCGGTGACGGGCTGCTGCAGTTGACGAAGGTCACCGCGTAGCAGCCGTCCCCACCGGTCACTCGAGGTGCCGCAGGTACCGCTCCGGTGACTCGAGGAACGACCGCTGGTTGCGCACCAGCTCGAGGTCCTCCCACTCGGTGCGCCGGAACCCCCACTCGCCGACCTCGTGGATCGTCGCGCCGGGGAACGCCGCCAGGACCGGTGAGTGCGTCGAGAGCACGACCTGCCCGACCCCGCTGTCGACGATCGACCGCAGCAGCGCGATGAGCGTCAGACACCCGGAGAAGGACAGCGCCGACTCCGGTTCGTCGAGGATCCAGAGCCCCGGCCACTGCGCGCGGTCGATGACGAAGTCGAGGAACGACTCACCGTGGCTGCGCTCGTGGAACACCGGCTCGGGGCGGGAGTGGTTGGGATTGTCCTCGAGGTAGGTGAAGAAGCCGTGCATGGTCTCGGCGCGCAGGAAGAACCCACCGCGGGGCGCACCGAAGTCACGGCGGAGGACGATGTGCTGCCACAGCGACGACTCGGACGGACGCGTCGAGTGGTTCGCCAGGGTGGAGCCGCCCTCGGGTGACATGCCGAACCGGAGCGCGATCGCCTCGATCAGGGTGGACTTGCCGACACCGTTGTCGCCGACGAACACCGTCACCGGGTCGAGGTCGAGTCCCTCGTCGAGCAGCTGCCGCACCGGGGGCAGCGTCGCCGGCCAGACGTCTCGCGGCATCGGGTCCGGGTCGCGGTACTCCTCGACGCGGCGGATCGGCATGTGGGTCCTCGGCACGAGGCCATCCTGCCGGACGCGACCGACAGCGCGACGGGCGCGCACGCCGACGGCGCGGCGCCCCGGACGCAGACGACGGGCCCGGCGCGTACACGCTCCGGACCCGTCGTTCTGGTGCTTTCGACTACTAGGCCGAGACGACCTCAGCGAGTGCGTCATGGAGTTCCTTGGCCTCGGCATCGTTGACCGAGACGACCAGGCGGCCTCCTCCTTCGAGCGGAACCCGCACGATGATGAGTCGACCCTCCTTAACAGCCTCCATCGGCCCGTCACCGGTCCTCGGCTTCATGGCTGCCATCAGATGTCCCCTTTCGTGCAGTACATGCCCGCTCATTATCTCGTATTGATGGGGCAACTGCGAAACCGCCCAGGTTGGGGGTGTCGGATCGGCGGTTCTTCGCGGGTTCCGTTCGTAACCTTGGCGGATGCCGAACATCCGCTCCATGCGCCGTCAGTCCCCCAACGGACGTCCCGAGCGGGCCGGGCGGACCGGACCGGCCGAGCGGACCGGTCCGGCCGGACGATCCGCGCGGTCCGACGACGCAGTGCCCGCCGGCCTGCGGATCGGCGCGGCGTTCACCTGGCGCATCCTCGTCGTGGGTGCCGGCCTCGCCGTCCTGGTGGCCCTGGTCGTGCTGCTGCAGGACATCGTGGTGCCGTTCCTCATCGCGCTGTTGGTCTGCGCGCTCCTCATGCCGATGTCGTCGTTCCTGCAGCGGCACCGGTGGCCGAAGTGGACGGCGGTGCTGTCGAGTCTCGTGGCGCTGGTGCTGGCGCTCGGCGGGCTGGCGCTGCTCGTCACCGAGCAGGTGCGGTCCGACCTGCCGTCGCTCGAACGCCGGCTCCACCACAGCGTGCAGTCCCTGCGGACCCTGCTCGACAGTGAGCCGTTCGGGATCACGGCGAAGGACGTCGACTCGTGGGTGTCGAACGGCTTCGACTACCTGCAGGCGCACGCCTCGACGATCCTGTCCGGGTTCCAGGCCGCCGGCACCGGCGCCGTGCACGTGCTCGAGGGGCTGTTCATCATCGTGTTCACGACGCTGTTCGTGCTCATCGACGGCCCGCGCATCTGGGGGTGGGTCGTCCGGCTCTTCCCGCGCCGGGCACGTGCTCGCATCGACGTCGCCGGGCACGCCGGCTGGAAGACCCTGACGAGCTTCATCCGCGTCCAGCTGGTCGTCGCCGTCACCGATGCCCTCGGCGTGACCATCGGCGCGCTCGCGCTGCAGATCCCGCTGGCGATCCCGATCGGCGTGATCGTGTTCTTCGGCGCGTTCGTCCCGGTCGTCGGGGCGATCGTCGCCGGTGCGGTCGCGGTGCTCATCGCCCTGGTCTTCAACGGCTGGGTGCCAGCGCTCGTGATGCTCGGCATCGTGGTCGTCGTGCAGCAGCTCGAGAGCCACGTCCTGCACCCGTTCCTGACCGGCACGGCCGTCAAGGTCCACCCGCTCGGGGTCGTCCTCGGGGTGACCGCGGGCACGACGATCGCGGGTGTCGTCGGCGCGTTCTTCGCGGTGCCGTTCATCGCCACCGTCAACGCGATGGTCGTGGCGGCGGCGAACTGGCGGCCGGGTGACCCGGAGCCTATGTCAGCGACGGTGCCGAAGCGCGAGCGGAGCGGCCCCGCCGCACGGCTCCTGGCCCGCGCCCAGGCCCGTGAGCGCCGTGCCGATCACGGCGGGGTCCAGTCGTAGCCGTCGATCCACCAGCAGTAGTACAGCCAGACCCACTGCAGCCCGACGAACGCCACCACGACGGCCACCCGGTAGACGCGGGACCGCGGCAGCGCCACGATGCCGAGCAGCGGCGCGATCGGCACCAGGATCCGCCAGGTGCTCGACTGCGGGAAGAACACGGCGAGCAGGTACACGACGTAGGCGATGCCCCAGAAGCGCAGCTCGATCCCGATCACCCGGGCTGCGGGCATGCAGACGAACGCCACGAATCCGACGACCACGACGGCCAGCAGGACCCCGCCGGCGGGCTGGTGGAACCACCACCCGAAGCCCTGGATCCACGGCGCGAACGGCACGAGCTCCTGCCACCCGACGTAGGACGACCGCCAGGCGAGCTCGGTGTCGGTGTACGCCTTGGGCACCCCGGTGACGGCCCAGGCGATCGCCGGCCACGCCAGGCCGACCAGTCCGGACACGACCGCGACCACGGCGGGCGGCGCGAGCCGGCGCAGGGTGAGCGGTTCCGACGACCGCACCCACGCGGGCCGGATCCCCCAGGCGCCGACGAACAGCACGACGAGCAGCGCGAACGCGAGCCCGGTCGGCCGGGTCAAGCCGAGCAGGAGCACGACGGGCAGCATCGTCCACCACCGCCGGTCGACCATGAGCAGCAGCGCGACGAGCAGCAGGAACAGCCCCATCGACTCGGCGTAGGCCACCTGGAACATCGCCGACACGGGCGCGACGCAGAACAGCACCGTGGCGAAGGTCGCCCGCGCCGGGTCGAGGAAGCGCCCCATCAGGCGACGGAACACGAGCGCAGCGCCGAGTCCGGCGAGCAGCGAGACCGCCACCGCGACGAACTCGAACGACGCTCCGGTGAGCAGCATCAGGCCGCGCACGAGGAACGGGTACGCGGGCATGAACGCCCACGCGTTCTCGGTCACGTGCCCTGCTGCGTCCACGGGCAGGGTCGACGGGTAGCCGCCGGTCGCGATGACGCGGTACCAGGCGCCGTCCCAGATGGACGCGAACGACAGGTACGCCGGGTGCTGGACGGTGAACGAGTTCGCCGCCTGCACGCTCGCGAAGGCCTGCATCATCAGTCCGGTGACGAACCGGGCGAGCACGTAGACGACCGTGATGCGGACCCACCACGGCACCACCCGGTAGCGGGCGCACCAACGGGTGCGTGCAGGGGTCGGCCGGGCGACCCCGGCCGTCGTCAGGCCGTCAGCCACCGACGGAGGCCGGCCTCGACCGCGGTGATCTGCGCGACCGGGACCTGCTCGTCGTCGTGGTGGGCGAAGACGGGTTCGCCGGGGCCGTAGTTGACCGCGGGCACCCCGAGCGCCGAGAAGCGGGCGACGTCGGTCCAGCCGTACTTCGGGCGGGGCTCCGGGCCACCGACCGCCGACACGAAGTCCTGCGCGAGCGGGGCGTCGAGGCCGGGGCGGGCACCGGCGGCGAGGTCGACGATGGTCACGTCGTAGCCGTCGAAGAGTTCGCGGATGTGCGCCACGGCCTCGTCAGCCGAACGCGACGGCGCGAAGCGGTAGTTCACGTGCACCATCGCCTCGTCCGGGATGATGTTGCCCGCGATGCCGCCGCTGATCCCGACGGCGTTGAGGCCCTCGCGGTACTCGAGCCCGTCGACCGTGACGGTCCGGGGCTCGTAGGCGGCCAGCGTGGCGAGGATCGGTGCCGTCTTGTGGATCGCGTTGTCGCCGATCCAGCTGCGGGCGCTGTGCGAGCGCTTGCCGAACGTCCGGATCTCGGCGCGGAGGTTGCCGTTGCAGCCACCCTCGATCTGCGCGCCGGACGGCTCCCCCAGGATGGCGAAGTCGGCGGCCAGCAGTTCCGAGCGGGTCCGGGCGAGACGACCGAGGCCGTTCAGCAGGTCGCTGACCTCTTCGTGGTCGTACCAGACCCACGTGACGTCGACCGGGGGCTCGACGAGGTCGTAGGCGAGCTTGAGCTGCACCGCGCAGCCGGCCTTCATGTCGACGGTGCCGCGACCCCAGAGGATCTCGGTGCCGTCCTCGGCGGTGCGGAACTCGGTCGGCAGGTTGTCGTTGAGCGGCACGGTGTCGATGTGCCCGGCGATCACGACGCGGCGGTCGCGGCCGAGGTTCGTGCGGGCGACGATCGCGTCGCCGTCCCGTATCACCTCGAGGTGCGGCAGCGGTGCGAGCACCGCCTCGATCGCGTCAGCGAGGGCCTGCTCGTTCCCCGACACCGATTCGATGTCGCAGATGGCGCGGGTGATGTCGATGGACGAGGCGGTGAGGTCGAGCTGCTCCGGCATGCGGTCACCTTATCTGCCGTCGCTCCCGTCGCGCTGGCCCACGGCACGGCGGCCGGGAGGCACGGTGCGGTTCCGCAGCGTCCGTCCGGTCGGTCCGGTGCTCCCGTCCAGTGCGTCGGTACCCTGGTGCGGTGACCGACACGACCGCTGCCACCGACCCGACCGCCACCGCCGACCGCCCGACGCACGCCTGGGGCCACGGCCTCGCGACGATCGCCGCCGACGGCACGACGCTCGACACCTGGTACCCGGAGACCCACCTCGGCCCGCTGCCCGCCGACGCGGTGTTCCCCGCCGAACTGCAGGCGCACGTCGGCGACGACCCCCGCCGCGAGGTCCGGATCGAGGCCGTCACCACCGAGGTCACCATCGACGCCGCCCCGACCAGCACCGAGGACGCGTACCTGCGCCTGCACCTACTGAGCCACCTGCACGTGCGTCCGAACACCATCAACCTCGACGGTGTCTTCGGGTACCTCCCGATCGTCGCGTGGACGAACGCGGGGCCGGTCCACCCGGAGTCCCTGACCCGCCTGCGCCCGTCGCTGCAGCGCGCGGGCATCGCCGTGCACGCCATCGACAAGTTCCCCCGTCTGGTCGACTACGTCGTGCCGGACCGCGTCCGCATCGGTGACGCCAACCGCGTCCGTCTCGGTGCACACCTGGCGCCGGGCACGACCGTCATGCACGAGGGCTTCGTGAACTTCAACGCCGGCACCCTCGGCGACACCATGATCGAGGGCCGTGTCTCGCAGGGCGTCGTCGTCGGCAACGGCACCGACATCGGCGGCGGGGCGTCCATCATGGGCACGCTCTCCGGCGGCGGCACGCACCGGGTCTCCCTGGGCGAGCGCGCGCTGCTCGGTGCGAACGCGGGTCTCGGCATCTCCCTCGGCGACGACTCCGTCATCGAGGCCGGCCTGTACGTCACGGCCGGCACGAAGGTCGTCCTGGTCGGCGCCGCACCGAACCCGGACGGCACGCCGAAGACCGTCAAGGCCGCTGAGCTGTCCGGCACCCCGAACGTCCTCTTCCGCCGCAACAGCCTGTCCGGCGCCGTCGAGGCGCTGCAGCGCAAGGGCGAGGGCATCCAGCTCAACACCGCGCTCCACGCGTAGGCCTGGCGCCGCGAAAGCGACAGAGTCCCGCGAACTGTTCGCGGGACTCTGTCGCTTTCGCGGGTGAGAACGCGCGTCAGCGCGCGGGGAGGTCCCGCTTCGGCGCACCCACGTAGAGCTGCTGCGGGCGACCGATCTTGTTGAGCGGGTCGTTGTTCAGCTCGCGCCACTGCGCGATCCAGCCGGGCAGGCGGCCGATCGCGAACAGCACCGTGAACATGCGCGGCGGGAAGCCCATCGCCTTGTAGATGATGCCGGTGTAGAAGTCGACGTTCGGGTACAGCTTGCGGTCGATGAAGTACTGGTCGCTCAGCGCGATCTGCTCGAGCTCCTTCGCGATGTCGAGCAGGTCGTCCTGCACGCCGAGGGACTCGAGGACCTCGTCCGCCGACTCCTTGACGAGCTTCGCGCGGGGGTCGTAGTTCTTGTAGACGCGGTGTCCGAAGCCCATGAGCTTCACGCCGCGCTCCTTGTTCTTCACCCGCTCGACGAAGCGCTGCACGGGCTCGCCGGAGTCCTTGATCTGCTGCAGCATCTCGAGCACGGCCTCGTTCGCGCCGCCGTGCAGTGGCCCGTACAGGGCGTTGATGCCGGCCGAGATCGAGGCGAACATGTTCGCCTTCGTCGAGCCGACCAGGCGGACCGTCGCGGTGGAGGCGTTCTGCTCGTGGTCCTCGTGCAGGATGAGGAGCCGGTCGAGGGCCTTCGACAGCACCGGGTTCGGCTGGTAGGTCTCGGCCATGGTGCCGAAGTTCAGGCGCAGGAAGTTGTCGACGAACGACAGCCCGTTGTCCGGGTACAGGAACGCCTGCCCGATGGACTTCTTGTGCGCGTAGGCGGCGATGACCGGCAGCTTGGCGAGCAGCCGCACGGTCTGCAGCTCGACCTTCTCCGGGTCGTCGACGTCCATGTCGTCCTCGTAGTACGTCGACAGGGCGCTGACGGCGCTGGACAGCACGGACATCGGGTGCGCGGAGTGCGGGAGCGCGTCGAACAGGCGCCGGAGGTCCTCGTGCAGCAGGGTGTGCCGACGGATCCGGGCGTCGAAGTCGGCGAGTTCGGACTCGTCGGGCAGCTCGCCGTAGATCAGGAGCCACGCGACCTCGAGGAAGGTGCAGTTCGACGCGACCTGGTCGATCGGGTACCCGCGGTACCGCAGGATGCCCTCGTCGCCGTCGATGTAGGTGATCGCGCTCTTGGTCGACCCGGTGTTCACGAACCCGTAGTCGAGCGTGTTCATCCCGGTCTGCTTCTTGAACGTCGAGATGTCCATCGTGGACGCGCCGTCGACGCTCGGCAGGATCGGGAACTCCGCGCTGCCGCCCGGGTACGTCAGCGTCGCGGTCTCGCCCGTCTGTTCGGCGGCGGGACTCACGGGCACGGGCGTCGTGGGCGGTGTGGCCGTCTTCTGAGCGTCGTTGGCAGTGTCAGTCACGTTGACAGCCTAATCGCGGCGTCTGTCGCTCGTGCACACATCGATGGTCACGACTTGGTGGGAACCCCCGGTTGCGCTCCGGGCGGAATGCACGATCCGCCCGGTCGCGGGGCCCGTCCCCGCGCTACGCGGTGCCGAGCCGACGGCTGCTGGCCAGCCGCTGGGCCGCCGCGGCGATGCGCTCGTCGGTCGCGGTGAGGGCCACCCGGACGTGCTCCCCGCCCGCCGTGCCGTAGAACGTGCCCGGTGCGACGAGGATCCCGCGGTCGGCCAACCACGACACCGTGTCGAGCGCCGGCTCACCGCGGGTCGCCCAGAGGTACAGGCCGGCCTCGCTGTGGTCGATGCGGAAGCCGGCGTCCTCGAGTGCCCGTCGGAGCATGTTCCGGCGCGCCCGGTAGCGGGCCTTCTGCTGCTGCACGTGGGTCTGGTCCGCGAGTGCGACGATCATCGCTTCCTGCACCGGCAGCGGCGGCATGAGCCCCGCGTGCTTCCGGACCGCGAGCACGTCGGCGAGGATCCGGGCGTCACCGGCGACGAACGCCGCGCGGTACCCGGCCAGGTTCGACTGCTTCGACAGCGAGTACACGCTGAGCACGCCGTCGACCGAGTCGCCGACGACGCGGGGGTCGAGGATCGTGGGGGTCGGGGTGGTCGCGTACTGCGGGTCCCAGCCGAGCTCGGCGTAGCACTCGTCGCCGACGATGACGGCACCGAGTTGGCGGGCCCGGTCGACCGCTGCGCGCAGGTCGTCGATGGAGAGCACGCGGCCGTCGGGGTTGCCGGGCGAGTTCAGCCACACCAGCTTCGTCGTCGCCGGCCACGCGGCCGGGTCGTCCGAGGCGAGGGCGTCCGCACCGACCAGGGCCGCACCGAGCTCGTAGGTGGGGTACGCAGCGGCGGGGAACACCACGGTGTCGCCGGCGCCGATGCCGAGCCAGAGCGCCAGGCCGGCGATGAACTCCTTCGACCCGATCGTCGGCAGCGTGTGCGCCTCGGTCAGCTGCACCCCGTGCCGGCGGCCGTACCAGTCGGCGATGGCCTGCCGCAGCGCCGGGGTGCCGGCGACCTGCGGGTAGGCGTGCGCGTCGGTGGCGTCGGCGAGAGCACGCCGGACGACCTCGGGGGTGGGGTCGACGGGCGAGCCGACGCTGAGGTCGACGATGCCGCCCTCGTACCCGGCCGCGCGCTGCTTGAACGGGACGAGCTGGTCCCAGGGGAAGTCGGGCAGGTCGAGCGCCACGTGCGTGTCCGGCTCAGCCGCGGGGCGGTTCGGCCATGACGACCGGGTGGTCCTTGTGGATCACACCGACCTTCGCGGCGCCACCGGGCGAGCCGACTTCCTGGAAGAACTCGACGTTGGCCTTGTAGTAGTCGGCCCACTCGTCGGGCAGGTCGTCCTCGTAGTAGATGGCCTCGACCGGGCACACCGGCTCGCACGCACCGCAGTCGACGCACTCGTCGGGGTGGATGTACAGCGAGCGGTCGCCCTCGTAGATGCAGTCGACGGGGCATTCGTCGATGCAGGCACGGTCCTTGACGTCGACACAGGGCTGGGCGATCACGTAGGTCACGGTTCGGGTGCTCCCTTCGACGAGCGGGTTCGAGTCTACTCGCGGCCCGGGGCCGTCCGGGACCGCAGCCCCGACAGGTCCGGCCACGCGAGCACCAGGGCGGCGATGACGGCGGGGGCGAACGTCCACACGTACCCGGCCGCGTTCGCCAGCACGAGCGGCGAGCCCTGGCCACCGACGGAGACGAGCACCTGGGTGGCGACGAGGATGCCGATGCCGATCGCGGCGACCATCGCCCGCGACCGGTACAGCAGCCGGATGCCCACGGTCAGCCCGATCACGAGCAGCGTGGTGATCACCATGCCGATCGGGAACGCGGCGGCGCCGACGGTCTGCTGGTGCGTCACGGTGCCCAGTCCGCCGGTGACGAGCCCGAGCACGAGCGCGACGGCGACCGCGGCGACCTTTCCCTGGCCGGACATCTCGGCGTAGGTCTGCGGTGCCGGGGGCTGCGGGTCGGCGTCGTGCCGGAAGGCCTCGACGGCGGGGGCGTGCTCGCGGACGCCGTGCGGCATCACCCACGACAGCGCGGTCGGGTCGGCGGGGTCGACCGGGTCGACGGTGACCTGCGAGCGGTACTGCTCGACGGCGGCACGCACCTTCGCCCGCACCGGCAGGACGTCGACGGTGACGTCGGCGTCCCCGGAGTCCGGGGCGACGATCATCGAGAACGCCACTTCCTCTGCCCGGGCCGCGTACCGAGCAGCGTGGTGCACACGCACGTGGTCGGGGTGGCCGTACCCGCCGTCGTCGGCGTAGCTCACGACCGCGTCGGCACCGGTGGAGCGGATCGCGGCACGGACGTCGTCGACGACCTCGCCCAGGTCGGCGGCGGTCAGCGAGTCGACGGGGGCGTCGTCGGCGGCGGTCGCCCGCCCGTCCGGCCCCCACTGCATGCCGGAGTCGACGTACCGGCGTTCCGGCAGGTCGGTGGGCCGGGCACCGCGCCCGCCGAGCCACAGGTGCGCCGGGCCGCCGAGGGCCGCGAGCGCCGCGTCGATCTCGGTCTCGCGGTGCGCGGCGACGCGTTGTGCGTCGCCGGCCAGGGGTGCGAGCCGCTCGGTGAGCATCTCGCCGCGCTCACCGCGGGTCGCCGTCAACACGGTGACTTCGGCGCCGAGCTCGAGCAGGGTCGCGATCGTCCCACCGGACGACAGGGTCTCGTCGTCGGGGTGGGCGTGCACGAACAGGACGCGCTCGGGGCGCGTGACGGAGGCCTTCGACATCGCCCCCAAGGGTACGGGACTAGCGGGCCGTGACGATGTAGGTCGCGGTGACGCCGTCGTCGCCGTCCGAGAACGTGAGCACGACGCGGTACCCGTCGCTGCGGAACATCCCGAACGCACTCGACGAGTCGGCGCGCTTCGCCGACTCGGTGTAACCGGCGTCGGCGAGCTGCTGCGCGGCGGAGGCGAAGTCGTCGACCGACCCAGCGCGCACCTGCACGACCCACCCGGAGCCGTTCGGTCCCGCTCCCCCGCCGAGCACCGTGCCGTCGACGAGCGGCACGTCGGACGACGGGAACCCGTCGGGCACCTTGCCGTCAGAGGTGACGTTCGCACCCTTGAGCGCCGTGTCGAGCGCCCCGTCGATGCCGCCCGCGACCGAGGACATGCCGTCCTGGATCGCCTTGCCGTCGATGCCCGCGACGCCGTCCGCGACCGTCGAGGCCACCGAGGACCCGAGGTCCGTCGCCTGCTTCACGGAGTCGGACGAGCAGCCGGTGAGTCCGGCCAGGGCGATGCCGGCGGCGACGGCGGCGATCAGCGGGGTACGGAGGGAACGCATGCGCCGACGGTAACGGGTGAGCCGGGAGGCACGGCGCGAGTTGGCTGTGAACGTCCTGTCCCCGGGACGGTCACCCGCGCGGCGGGGCCGCCCCGCGCCTCCCGTCCACCCGTCAGGCGACGTAGGCGCGCGTCGCGGCGACCAAGGCGTCGACGCCCACCGGGATCGCGGTCTCGGCCTGCGGCGCGTAGAACGGCGAGTGGTTGCTCGGGATGTCCTCGCCGCGGCGGAACAGCTCCGGGTCGGTGATGCCCGTGAACCAGTACACGAGCGGGACGCCCGCCGCCGTCGCGAGCTGCCCGACGTCCTCCGACGCCATCGCCAGCCCGATCTCGAGCTCGCGCGCACCCGGCACGGCGGCGCTGACGGCCGCGAGCACCCGGGCAGCGGACGCCGCGTCGTTCACGGTCACCTCGGCACCGGGCGACCGCACGATCGTCGGCTCCGGCAGCCCGCCGGCGTCGCTCTCGGCACGGACGATCCGCTCGATCGACGCGATGATGCGCGCACGGGTGTCCTCGTTGCGGGCCCGCGTCGAGATCTCGATGACGGCCTGGTCGGGGATGATGTTGGCGCGGGTGCCGGCGTGGAAGCTGCCGACGGTGACCACACCGGCGTCGCTCGGCGAGACCTCGCGCGAGACCACGGTCTGCAGCCGCACGACGGCGGACGCGGCGGTGACGACCGGGTCGAGGGACGCCTGCGGCGCGGACCCGTGCGCCCCGCGACCGTTGAAGGTCACGGTGAGCCGGTCGCTCGAGGCCATCACCGGGCCGGAGCCGATCGCGACGATGCCGACCGGGGCCGGAGCCGAGTGCTGGCCGAGCACCACGTCGGGCTTCGGGAACCGGTCGACCAGGCCGTCCTCGATCATGGCGCGGGCGCCGGAGATGACCTCCTCCGCCGGCTGGAAGACGCCGACGACCGTGCCGCTCCACTGGTCCCGGGTGGCGACGAGGCGCTCGAGCGTGCCGAGCAGCCAGGTGACGTGGATGTCGTGGCCGCACGCGTGCATCGTCGGGACGTCGTTGCCGTCCTCGTCGGTGCCGCGGTGCTGGCTGGCGTAGGACAGCCCCGTGCGTTCCTGGACCGGCAGGCCGTCCATGTCGGCGCGGAGCCACACGACCGGGCCCTCGCCGTTCGACAGGACGCCGACGACACCGGTGCCGCCGACGCCGGTGGTCACCTCGATGCCACCGAGTTCGGCGAGCCGGTCGGCCACGATGCCCGCAGTGCGGTGCTCCTGGAAACCGAGCTCGGGGTGGGCGTGCAGGTCCTGGTACAGCGAGAGGAGGTCGAGGGTCACGGCATCCACCGTAACCCCCGACCTCCTCAGGTCGTGCTCTTGCTGACGCGATGCGTCGCTTGGTGCTTACGCGTCCTGACGCTTCAGGCGGGCGTACGAGCGCTGGCGGGCCTGCGCGTCGAGCTCGACCTTGCGGATGCGGACGACGGCCGGGGTGACCTCGACGCACTCGTCCTCGCGCGCGAACTCCAGGCACTCCTCGAGGGAGAGCTGGCGCGACGGCGTCATCGACTCGAAGGAGTCGGCGTTCGCCGAACGCATGTTCGTGAGCTTCTTCTCCTTCGTGATGTTGACGTCCATGTCGTCGGCGCGCGAGTTCTCGCCGATGACCATGCCCTCGTAGACCTCTTCGGTGGGGTTGACGAAGAACGTCATCCGCTCCTGCAGGTTCGTGATGGCGAACGGCGTGACGACACCCGAGCGGTCGGAGACGATCGAGCCGTTGATGCGGGTCTGGATCGGGCCGGCCCACTCGTCGTAGCCGTGCGAGATCGCGTTGGCGATGCCGGTGCCGCGGGTCTCGGTCAGGAACGACGTGCGGAAGCCGATCAGGCCGCGCGACGGGACGATGAACTCCATGCGCACCCAGCCGGTGCCGTGGTTCGTCATGTTCTCCATGCGGCCCTTGCGAGCGGCCATGAGCTGCGTGATCGCGCCGAGGTACTCCTCCGGCGTGTCGATCGTCATGTGCTCGTACGGCTCCTGCAGCTTGCCGTTCTCGTCACGCTTCGTGACGACCTGCGGCTTGCCGACGGTGAGCTCGAAGCCCTCGCGACGCATCTGCTCGACCAGGATGGCGAGCGCGAGCTCACCACGGCCCTGGACCTCCCACGCATCGGGGCGACCGATGTCGAGGACCTTGAGCGAGACGTTGCCGATGAGCTCGCGGTCGAGGCGCTCCTTGACCATGCGGGCGGTCAGCTTGTGCCCCTTGACCTTGCCCACGAGCGGGCTGGTGTTCGTGCCGATCGTCATCGAGATCGCCGGGTCGTCGACCGTGATGGTCGGCAGCGGGCGGACGTCCTCGGGGTCGGTCAGCGTCTCACCGATGGTGATCGTGTCGAAGCCGGCGACGGCGACGATGTCACCGGGGCCCGCCGACTCGGCCGGGTAGCGCTCGAGGGCCTTGGTGATGAGGAGCTCGGTGATGCGGGCGTTCACGACGGTGCCGTCGTGCTTGACCCACGCGACCGTCTGGCCCTTCTTCATCGTGCCGTGGAAGATGCGCAGCAGCGCGAGACGACCGAGGAACGGCGACGCGTCGAGGTTGGTGACGTGGGCCTGCAGCGGGTGCTGGTCGTCGTACTTCGGCGCGGGGACGTGCTGCAGGATCGCTTCGAACAGCGGCTCGAGGTCGTCGTTGTCGGGCAGCGAGCCGTCGGCCGGCTTGTTGCGCGACGCGGCACCGGCACGGCCCGAGGCGTAGACCACGGGGACGTCGAGGATCGCGTCGAGGTCGAGGTCGTCGACCTCGTCCGACAGGTCGGACGCCAGGCCGAGGAGCAGGTCCTGCGACTCGGAGACGACCTCGTCGATGCGGGAGTCGGGGCGGTCCGTCTTGTTGACGAGCAAGATCACCGGGAGCTTGGCGGCGAGCGCCTTGCGGAGCACGAAGCGCGTCTGGGGCAGCGGGCCCTCGGACGCGTCGACGAGCAGGACGACACCGTCGACCATGGAGAGGCCTCGCTCGACCTCACCACCGAAGTCGGCGTGACCCGGGGTGTCGATCACGTTGATGGTGATGGGGCCGTCCGCGCCGAACTCGGTCGCGTGCTTGCCGTTGTAGAGCACCGACGTGTTCTTCGCGAGGATCGTGATGCCCTTCTCGCGCTCGAGGTCGTTCGAGTCCATCATGCGGTCTTCGCCCTCGAAGTGGGCGTCGAACGAGTTGGTCTGCGTGAGCATCGCGTCGACGAGGGTGGTCTTGCCGTGGTCGACGTGTGCCACGATGGCGACGTTGCGCAGGTCGGACCGGGTGGCGAGCGCCATACAGGACATCCTTCAATTTCTGGGAGAGTGTCGGGCCAGTGATTTGTCGGCACCGCACCCGCGGGCAGAACGCCCGACACGCCAGTCTACCGGTAGTTCGCAACCGTCAGGAGTACAGCAGATGAGCCGACGGCGAACGTGGGTCGAGATCACCATCGTGCTGCTGCTCTCACTGGGTGCCAGCGCGCTGTACTCGATCCTCCAGATCATCGACGACCTGTCGCAGACGACCCCGCTCGGCGAGCAGTCCACGGCACTCAACACCTCGTCGACGACGGTGCAGTACGTCGACCTGGCCCGGCAGCTGCTCGGCATCGCAGTGGACCTGGCACCGGTCGCGCTCGTCTGTTTCCTGCTGTGGAGCACGTCCCGCCCGCACCTGTCCCGGCTCGGCATCGACCGGTTCCGGGTGAAGCCCGACCTGGGCGGTCCGGCGCTCATCGCGCTGTGCATCGGGATCCCGGGGCTCGCCCTGTACTTCGCCGGGCGTGCGCTCGGCATCACGGTGGACGTGGACCCCGCTGCCCTGAACTCGTACTGGTGGACGGTGCCGGTCCTGCTGCTGTCCGCGATCCGCTCCGGCCTGCAGGAGGAGGTCATCGTGATCGGGTACCTCTACGCCCGGCTCGGCGACCTGGGCTGGGGGCGGTGGCAGGTGATCCTGTCGACGGCACTGCTGCGCGGGAGCTACCACCTGTACCAGGGCTTCGGCGCGTTCGTCGGCAACGCCGTGATGGGCATCGTGTTCGGCTGGATCTACACGAAGTGGGGCCGCCTGATGCCCCTGATCATCACGCACTGCCTGCTCGACGCCGCGGTGTTCGTCGGGTACCCCTGGGTCGCGAGCGCGTTCCCCCGGTTGTTCTCGTAGCGTGAGCACATGAGCATCCCCGAGGTCGGCGAGTCCGCGCCGACGTTCACCCTGCCGGGAATGATCGTCCGCGACGGGGTCCGCACCGACGACGAGTACAACCTGTCGTCGGAGATCGGCCGGACCGTGGTGCTCGCCTTCTACCCCGGCGACGCGACGGCCGTCTGCACCGCGCAGCTCTGCAGCTACCAGGCGGAGCTCGACGAGTTCGACGACCTGGGTGCCGTGGTGTGGGGCATCAGCCCGCAGGCCCTCGACTCGCACGAGACGTTCGCGCGCGGTTCCTCGCTGACGTTCCCCCTGCTGAGCGACACGGCCGGCTCGGTGATCCGCGACTACGGCGTGCGCGCGCCGGGGATCGGACTCCGTCGGTCGGTGTTCGTGATCGGTCCCGACGGGGTCGTGCGGTGGCGGCACGTCGGCCTGGTCGGTCTGCGGTTCCCGACGGCCGAGACCATCCGAGAACAGATCGAACTGCTCGTCTCGTGACCGGATCCTGCGACTGACGCCGTTCCCGGCGTGGGGAATCCCGGAATCCGTCACCATGGGGTATTGACACCCGAACTGGGGGCGACGACCATTGTCGGCACGAGAGGTCCACGCAGGATCTGCCTCCCCGGGGAATCGGGTCGTCCGGAGATACGCGCTGGTGTGTCACACCCGCTCCCCGGGCGTCTCCGGGGAGGCATCTCGTAACCTCGTCCGGTGCACACCACCATCGTCGCCCCGGGTCTTCGCCGTCTCGCCATCGTCCTCTGGGTCGTCGCGGTGGCGCTCGTCCCCCTGGCACTGCTCGGTGGCAGCAACCCGTGGCTCGTCCCGGTCCCGAGCATCTGCATCGCGTTCGTGGCGTGGGCCGCCCTCTGGCGTCCGCGCATCGAGCTGACGCCCGAGCACCTGCGGATCGTGGATGTCCGCCGCACCAGCACCTACACGTGGTCGCGCGTCACCGAGGTGCGCACCAAGTACGGCATCGAGGTCGTCACGGGCGAGGGCGTCCGCCGCGTCTGGATCGCGACGCGCCCGACCGCGCGGCTCACCGCCCAGGTCCAGGGCCGACCGGGAGGCCCGGATCACCTCGACGTCGACGCTGCGGCCGCGCAGATGCTGGCCCTCGTGCCCGCCACGGCTCCGCAGGACGGCCCGCCGCCCGCGACCGTGACGGCGGCGCCGATCACCCACCGGGTGCACGGGTGGACGGTCCTGGCGTTCGTCGTGCTCGGGATCGCGGCGTCGCTCGCGGCGGCCCGGCTGTAGCGTCCCGGCGTCCACTCCCCCGCCGACGCAGAACGACACCCCCGACGTCGTGCGACGTCGAGGGTGTCGTTGCGGGTCGTGCGACCGCGGGACTACTTGGTGTAGCCCACGTCCTGCCACTTGACCGAGTACTGCTGGAACTGCGCGGGGCCGTAGTTCACGAGGTCCTTGCGGACACCCCAGGCGTACGGCTCGGCGAACAGCGGGATGGTGCCGGCGACGGCGACGATCTTCTTGTCGATCGCCTGCGCGTCCTTGATGCGGGCGTCGGCGTCGAGCTCGGCGTTCGCCTTGTCCCATGCCGCGCCGAGCGAGTCGTCCGTCACGCCGGTGTAGTTCTGGCCGGCGTCGGCGGGGTAGTAGATCGACTTGAGCGACGAGATCGGGAACGGCGTGCCCTGCCACGCGAAGTACGTGGCGTCGAAGTCACGGCCGTCGGTGGTGATGTACTTCGTGAAGAAGTCGTCCGAGGGCACGGTGTCGATCGTGACCTTGAAGCCGGCGAGCTTCGTCTGCTGCTGCACGAGCTGCGCGACGTTCGCCGAGTTCGGGTTGTCCGACGGGATCACGAAGCGGACGTCGAGTTCCTTGCCGCCCTTGGTCGCGTAGCCGTCCGAACCGACCTTCCAGCCGGCGTCCTCGAGCTTCGACTTCGCCTTGTCGGTGCTGTAGCCGTAGACCGACGAGACGTCGTCCTGGTAGCCCTCCTGACCGGGCAGGTACGTCAGGTTGTTGAGCACGTCACCCGGGCTCTTCACCGGCGACAGGATCGCCTGGGCGAGGACCTTGCGGTTGATGGCCTGGGCGAACGCCTGGCGCACGTCCTGGTCCTTGAAGACGTCCGAGGTGCCGTTCAGCGTGATCTGCCGCTGCGTGGTGCCGAGCGAGCGCTCGATCTTCGAGTCGGAGCGGGAGTTCGCCGTCTTGAGGTTGTCGGCGCTGCCGTTCAGGTTGAACGCGTCGAGTTCCTTGTTGCCGTACGCCTGCGCGACACCGTCACGCGAGACCGTCTTGAAGACGATGGTGTCGAGCTTGCCCTCGTCGCCCCACCACTTCGGGTTCTTCTCGAACGTGAGGACGCCGCCGTTGGCGTCGAAGGACTTCACGATGTACGGGCCACCGGAGACGTAGGTCTTGCCGTCAGCGGCGTACGGACCCTTGGCCCAGGCGGTGTTGAAGTGCTCGGGGGTGTCGACGGCCCAGTACGGGTAGATGGAGCCCAGGACGCTCGCCCAGTCGGCGTTCGTCTTCGAGAACGTCATGATGACGTCGCGCTCGTCCGAGCCCTGCTTGACCGAGTCGACGTCCTCCCACACGTTGGTGGCGAGGGGCGCGAAGGCCTTGTTCGTGCCGTTCAGCGCCTTCCAGTTCGCGATGACGTCCTTCGCGCTGATCGGGGTGCCGTCAGACCACACGGCCTTCGGGTTGATCTTGATCTCGACGGTCTGGGGTGAGTCCTTGGTCAGCTCGACCGAGGTCGCGAAGTCCTTGTTCACCTCCCACTCGCCGTTCTCCTTGAACTGGATGAAGCCCGGCAGGTACGCACCGGAGATCGTCTGGTCGTCGACGGTTCCGGAGTCGAGGTTGTTGATCTGGAAGTTCGCCGGAGCGGTGTCGATCGGCAGGGTGATCGACCCGCCGTCCTTGACGTCCGCGCGGTCCGCGACGGTCCAGCCGGTCGACTTCAGCGACGACTCGGCGACCGCGGAGCTGCTGTTGCCCGCCTGTCCACCGCCGGAGCAGCCGGCCAGCACGACGGCCGCAGCCGCAGCGGTGGCCAGCACGGCGATGCCCTTGATCCTCTTTCGCATGGCGAGGATTCCCTTTCGTTGTGGTTCGCGCAGTTCGCGCTGGAACGCGACGACCCCCGCCGCCACGCCTGTTGGTTGAGAACCCTAGTCACATCCGAAGGCTCCACAAGGGTTGATGTGGGGAATCGAAACATGCTCGTAACGAATGTTGCATAGCGTCACAACGGAAGTCCCACCCCTCCGTCGCGAGCGGCTAACCTGTCGCCACCGACAACGCCGTCCGGACGGACGGCCGCACCCCACGAGGTCCCAGTACATGCTTGCCTTCATCGCAAAGCGGATCGTCAACTACATCGTCCTGACGATCGTCGCGACGACCCTCGGTTACATCCTCGCCAGCAGCACGCTCAACCCGGCAGCCCGGTTCCTGGGCCGCAACCCGGCCGTGCCGCAGGGCACGATCGACGCGTCCCTGCGGAAGCTCGGTGCCGATCCGGACACCCCGCTCATCGTCCGGACGTGGACCTGGTGGTCGAACCTCGTGACGCACGGTTCGCTCGGCATGAGCACGCGCGGCACCGAGGTCACGGCCGACATCGTCGCCCGCTCCGGTACGAGCCTGCGCTTGCTGGTCATCGGCACCCTGCTCGGCGCGATCCTCGGGGTGCTGCTCGGCGTGTGGAACGCCGTCCGCCAGTACCGCACGTCGGACCAGGTCTCGACGTACCTGTCGTTCGCGGTGCTCGCCACCCCGACCTTCGTCATCGCGGTCGTCCTGATGATCCTCGCGACGGCGATGAACCAGGGGCTCGGCACCCAGGTGATCCGGTTCACGGGTGAGTACACGCCGGGGGTGAACGGGTTCTTCCCGGTGCTCGGCGACCGATTGATCCACCTGTTGTTACCCACGATCTCGCTGACCGTCGGCGCCGTCGCCACGTACTCGCGGTACCAGCGCTCCGCGATGCTCGACGTCCTGTCGAACGACTTCATCCGCACCGCGCGGTCGAAGGGTCGGACGCGTGGATCGGCCATCATGCGCCACGGCGTCCGCGTCGCCCTCATCCCGATGTCGACGTTCTTCGCGTACTCGTTCGGGCTGATCCTGACCGGCGCGAGCATCACCGAGCTGGTCTTCAGCTGGCACGGCATGGGCGAGTACTTCGTCCAGGGCATCACCAACAACGACATCAACGCGGCCTCGGGCACGATCCTCTTCACGGCGATCCTCGTGCTCATCGCAGGAACCCTCGCGGACCTGCTCTACGCCGCGCTCGACCCGCGAGTGAGGGTGTGACCCGTGTCTGTTCTCGACCCCACGACCACGACCACTGCCGGTGACCCCGGTGACGGCAACGCCGGCACCCCGGCGCACGTCATCGAGGTCAAGGGCGGCCGCACGCCGCTCTGGCGCAAGGTGTTCGGCACCTGGCGTGCCCGCATCGGTGGCGGCGCCCTGCTGCTCATCCTGCTGTGGGCCTTCGTCGGCCCGCACCTGTACCACTGGAACGCCGTCGACTCCGACGGTCTGGCGTTCGGCATGCCGCCGAGCGCCGCCCACTGGTTCGGCACGAACGACATCGGCCAGGACATCTACGCGCAGACGCTCGTCGGCCTGCAGAAGTCGCTGCTCATCGGCCTCATCGCCGGTCCGGCCGCCACGCTGATCGCCGGCATCGTCGGTGCGATCGCCGGCTACTTCGGCGGCACCGTGGACCGCGTGCTCGTGTGGGTCATCGACCTGCTGCTCGTGATCCCGTCGTTCTACGCGCTCGTGCTCCTCAGCCCGGTGTTCAAGAACCTGACGTGGGTGGCGCTCATCGTCGGCCTCGCGGTGTTCAGCTGGATGGTGATGGCCCGCGTCATCCGCGGCCAGACGATGTCCCTGCGCGAACGCGACTACGTCAAGGCCGCCCGCTTCATGGGCGTCCCGGCGTTCACGATCATCCGACGGCACATCCTGCCGAACGTGGCGTCCCTGCTCATCATCGACGCGACGCTCGGCGTCGGGGCCGCGATCCTGGCGGAGAGCTCGCTGAGCTTCTTCGGTTTCGGCATCCAGATCCCCGACGTCTCGCTCGGCACCCTGCTCGCCGCCGGCAGCCAGTCCGCCGTCACCCGCCCGTGGCTGTTCGTCCTGCCCGCCGCGACCCTCGTCGCGACCGTGCTCTCGACCAGCCTGCTCGGCGACGCCCTGCGCGACGCCATCGACCCCACCTCCGGAGCCAACCGTGACTGAGCCGCTGCTGACCGTGTCCGACCTGTCGGTCACGTTCAACCCGAAGACCAAGCCCGTCTACGCCGTCCGCGGGGTCGACTACACGGTGGCCCCCGGCGAGTTCCTCGGGATCGTCGGCGAGTCCGGCTCCGGCAAGTCGGTGTCCTCGATGGCCGTGATGGGTCTGCTCCCGTCGTCGGCCCACGTCGAGGGCAGCATCCGCTTCGACGGCCAGGAGCTCTTGGGCAAGAACGACCGCGAGATGTCCCGCCTGCGCGGCGGCGACATCGCGATGGTGTTCCAGGACCCGCTGTCCGCTCTGACGCCCGTGTACACGATCGGCCAGCAGATCATCGAGGGGCTGCGACTGCACGACCGCTCCCTCACCCAGCACGCCGCCCGCACCCGCGCCGAGGAACTCCTGCGCGTCGTCGGCATCCCGAACCCCGCTCGGCGGCTCGACGCGTTCCCGCACGAGTTCTCCGGCGGCATGCGGCAGCGCGCGATGATCGCCATCGCCATCGCGAACGACCCGAAGCTGATCATCGCCGACGAGCCGACCACCGCGCTCGACGTCACGATCCAGGCGCAGATCCTCGACGTGCTGCAGACGGCGAAGGACATGACCGGCGCGGCCGTGGTCCTCATCACGCACGACCTCGGTGTCGTGGCCGGCAACGCGGACCGCGTCGCCGTGATGTACGCGGGCCGCATCGTCGAGACGGCTCCGGTCGAGCCGCTCTTCCGCGAGCCCGTCATGCCGTACACGATCGGGCTCCTCCGCTCGATGCCGAACATGACCGCGGCCCGCACCGAACGACTCGTCCCGCTCGAGGGCCGCCCGCCCCTGCTCACGCAGAAGCCGACCGGCTGCCCGTTCGCCGACCGCTGCCCGGCGGTCATCGACGCCTGCCGCGACGGCGAGCCCGCGCTGGTCGAGCCGACCGTCCCGCAGAGCGGCGACAACCCGGTCCTGACCGGGACCGTCCCGACGATCGGCAACGGCACGCTGCTCGACGACCACACCGCCGCGTGCATCCGTCGCGACGAGATCGCGGCGGGCACCCTCGAGCGGTCGGAGATCTTCCCCCGCCCCGAGGACATCCCCGAGGCGGCGGTCGACCACGGCGACGACGTCGTGCTCGAGCTCACCGACGTCGTCAAGACGTTCCCGCTCACCAAGGGCGCGCTCTTCCGGCGGCAGATCGGCGAGGTGCACGCGGTCGACGGCATCTCCCTGACGCTGAAGCGCGGGCAGGTGCTCGGGTTGGTCGGTGAGTCCGGCTGCGGCAAGACCACCACGATCATGGAGATCCTCGAGCTCGCCGGCGCGCAGCAGGGCACCATCCGGGTGAACGGCGTCGACACCGCGTCGCTGTCGAAGAAGGACCGCCTGGCGATCCGCCGCGACATCCAGGTCGTGTTCCAGGACCCGATGGCGTCGATCGACCCCCGGCTCGACATCGGTTCGGTGATCGGTGAACCGCTGACGGTGCACGGGGTCGCGAAGGACGAGATCCGCCGCCGGGTCCGCGAGGTCCTCGAGCTCGTCGGGCTCGAGCCGAGCTACATCGACCGGTACCCGCACGAGTTCTCCGGTGGCCAGCGGCAGCGCATCGGCATCGCCCGGGCGCTCATCGTCGAACCGAAGATCCTCGTGCTCGACGAGCCCGTCTCGGCGCTCGACGTCTCGGTGCAGGCCGGCGTGATCAACCTGCTCGAGGACCTGAAGCACCGCCTCGGCCTGTCGTACCTGTTCGTCGCGCACGACCTGTCCGTCGTCCGGCACATCGCCGACGACGTCGCGGTCATGTACCTCGGCCGGATCGTCGAGTACGGCGACGGCGACAAGGTGTTCTCCGACCCGCAGCACCCGTACACGCGGGCCCTGCTGTCGGCCGTGCCGGTGCCGGACCCGTCCGCCGAGGCCGCCCGTGGTCGGATCCTGCTCGACGGGGACCTGCCCTCCCCCACCGAGCGCATCGACGGCTGCCGGTTCCGCACCCGCTGCCCGCTCTACCAGCTCCTCGACGAGGGTCGGCAGGAACAGTGCCGCACCGTCGACCCGCGCCTGCAGGACGTGCACGGCCGCGGCGTCGCGTGCATCCAGACCGACCAGGAGCACCTGCTCACCGAGCGGGTCGGCGCGGTCGTCTGACGACGCTGGTCACGTTCACCGCTCCACATGGTGAGCAGGAATGGTCGGGTCCCGTTGGCGGACCCGACCATTTCTGCTCACCAAGCGCGGCAGTGGACGTGAGCCGCAGACGGACGGGAGGCCCGGCACACGTCGTGCGCCGGGCCTCCCGTCCGTCTCGTGGTCGCGATCGCGAGCCGCGTCAGACTCCCAGCGACAGGCTCAGCAGCGAGACGGCGAGGAGCGCCAGCGCGACCGCGCCGACGATGACGGCGGGGCGGTCCCAGCCGCGCACGGCGTCGCCGTCACCGGCGACGGCGCGCTGCTCAGCCCAGCGGTCGAGCAGCACGGTCATCTCGTCCGGCTGGCGCAGCACGGCACGCTCGCCGCGCCGGGCCGGCTTCGGCCGGGGCAGCGACGGGCCGCCCCAGCACTGCACGCGTCGGCCGGCGACCGTCTCGATGACGATCTGCCAGCGGAGCTTGACGTCGGCGACCGCGTGCCACGGCACCACGGTGCGGCGGAGCGGGTTGACGACGGTGACGGCCGTGTCGTCGATGCGGATGCACGGGCGGTAGGTGAGCACCCACAGGACCCAGACGAGCACGGCGATCGGTCCGACGGCGTCGAGCACCACGATCCAGCTGCCGCGCACGGCCGCGTCGACCAGCAGGAAGAGGCCCAGGACGGCGACGAGGCCGGCCGCCACGGCGCCTCCGCGACCAGCGCGGAGGACGACGGGACGTCCGGCCTCGTTCGTGTCCAGCAGGATCAGCGTCCGAACTCGAACCCGGCGCCGGGGATGGCGGCCAGGAGGTCCTTCGTGTACTGCTCCTTCGGGGCGGCGAAGACCTCGTCGGTCGTCGCCTTCTCGACGATCTTGCCCTGGCGCATGACGCACACGTTGTCCGCGACCAGGCGGACGACCGCCAGGTCGTGCGTGATGAAGAGGTAGGTCAGGCCGAGTTCGGTCTGCAGCTCCGTCAGCAGGTCGAGGATCTGCCCCTGCACGAGCACGTCGAGCGCGGAGACGGCCTCGTCGAGGACGATGACCTCCGGCTTGAGTGCGAGCGCGCGGGCGACGGCGATGCGCTGCCGCTGCCCGCCCGAGAGCTCGTTCGGGTAGCGGTTGACCATCGACTTCGGCAGCGCGACCTGGTCGAGCAGCTCGAGCACGCGGGCCCGGCGCGATGCCTTGTCGCCCACCTTGTGCGTGGCGAGCGGCTCGGCGATCGTGTTCCCGACGTTGTACATCGGGTCCAGCGAGCCGTACGGGTCCTGGAACACCGGCTGCACGCGGCGGCGGAAGTCGAAGAGGTCCTTGCCCTTCAGCGCGCCGATGTCGATGCCGTCGAACTGCACGGTGCCGCTCGAGATGCTCTCGAGCTGCAGCACCAGCTTGGCGACGGTCGACTTGCCCGAACCGGACTCGCCGACGAGCGCCGTGGTGGTGCCCTTCGGGATCGCGAACGACACGTCGTCGACGGCCTTGAGCTCGCGGGTGGCGAGGCTCTTGCCGCGCAGCTTGTAGATCTTCTCGAGGTTCTTCACCACGATGAGGTCCTCGGCGGGACGGTGCTCGCGCTCCTGCGCCCGGGCGATGAGCTCGGCGTCGTCGTTGCCGGCGTCGGCGATCTCGATGCGCTCGTGCTGCACCTTCGACTGGATGCGGCGGCTCGCGAGCGAGGGCGCCGCGGCGACCAGGCGCTGCGTGTACGGGTGCTGCGGGTTGGCCAGGATCTCCTTCGAGGGACCGGCCTCGACGACCTGGCCCTTGTACATCACGACGAGCTTCTCGGCGCGCTCGGCGGCGAGGCCGAGGTCGTGCGTGATGAACAGCACCGAGGTGCCGAAGTCGCGGGTCAGGCTCTCGAGGTGGTCGAGGATGACGCGCTGGACCGTGACGTCGAGCGCGCTCGTCGGCTCGTCGGCGATGAGCAGCTGCGGGCGGCTCGACAGACCGATGCCGATGAGCACGCGCTGTCGCATACCGCCGGAGAACTCGTGCGGGTACTGCTTGAGGCGGGTCGAGGCGTCGCCGAGGCCCGCTTCCTTCAGGACCTCGATCGCACGGTCGCGGACGGCCTTCTTGCCGGTGGCCATGCCGTTCGCACGGATCGCCTCCTCGACCTGGAAACCGATCGACCACAGCGGGTTGAGGTTCGACATCGGGTCCTGCGGGACGTAGCCGATCTCCTTCCCGCGGATCTCGGACATCTCCTTGTCGCTCAGCCCGACGAGCTCGCGCCCGTTGAACTTGATCGACCCGCCGGTGACCTGGCCGGTGCCGGGCAGCAGCTTGATGATCGCCTGGGCGCTCGTCGACTTGCCGGAACCGGACTCGCCGACGATGGCCAGGCGCTCGCCCTGCTCGAGGGTGAGGTCGACACTGCGCACGGCCTGCACGAGACCGGACTGCGTCTTGAAGCCGACCTGCAGGTCGCGGATCTCGAGCAGCGGGGCGCCGTCGGCGTTGGTGCGTCGGCCGGTGGGGTTGGTCAGCGTCTCGCTCATCGGCGGGCCCTCGCCTTCGGGTCGAGCGCGTCGCGCACCACGTCACCGAGGAGCAGGAACGCGAGCACGGTGATGGACAGCGCGGCCGACGGCCAGAAGATCGTCGAGGGGTTGGTGCGGATCGACGTCTGCGCCGTGCCGATGTCGAGACCCCAGCTGAGGGCCGACGGCGGCAGTCCGATGCCGAGGAACGACAGGGTCGCCTCGGCCACGATGAAGGAGCCGAGCGAGACGGTCGCGACCACGATGACCGGAGCCAGCGAGTTCGGGATGACGTGGCGCAGCAGCGTCTTGAACCGGCTGACGCCGAGGGCCGCCGACGCCATGACGTAGTCGGCCTGCTTGGCGCTCAGGACAGCACCACGCATGATGCGGGCGATCTGCGGCCACGCGAACGCGGCGAGCACGAGCGCGACGGTGATCGCGTTCCGCGCGGGGATGACGGACATGATCACGATCGCACCGAGGACGGTGGGGATCGAGAAGAAGATGTCGCCGATGCGGGACACGATCGTGTCGAGCCAGCCGCCGTAGAAACCGGCCAGCGCGCCGATCACGATGCCGACCAGCGACACCAGGACCGTCGCGACGATGCCGACGATGAGCGAGTTCTGGGCGCCCCAGATCACGCGGGCGTAGACGTCGGAGCCCTGGCGCGTGAAGCCCAGGATGTGCCCGGCCTCGGGTCCGCCGTCACTGTTGTCGAGGTTCGACGCCCGCGGGTCGACGTGGGCGAAGAGCCCGGGGAAGACCGCGACGACGATGATCAGCAGGATCAGGATCGAGGAGATCCAGAACGTCGGACGGGTCCGCATGGACTCCCAGGCGTCGGTCCACAGGGAACGGGTCTTCTCGTCCTCGTTGACCTGGTCGATCGCCTGCAGGGGCGTTTCCTCCAGCGGGGCGACGAAGTGCGTCGCCGAACGGGGTGCGGCGTTACTTGGCATAGCGGATCCTCGGGTCCAGGACGGCGTAGAGCAGGTCCACCAGGAGGTTGGCGAGCATGAAGATGATGACCATCACGGCGACGAAGGAGACCACCGTCGGGCCCTCGCCGAGCTTGACGGCGCGGAACACCGTGCCGCCGACACCGTTGATGTTGAAGATGCCCTCGGTGACGATCGCGCCGACCATCAGGTTGCCGATGTCGACACCCAGGTAGGTCACCACGGGGATGAGCGAGTTCCGGAAGATGTGCACGCCGACCACACGACGACGGGGCAGGCCCTTCGCGGTCGCGGTGCGCACGAAGTCCGCCGTGGTGTTCTCGGCGACGCTGGCGCGGGTGAGGCGCACGATGTAGGCGAACGACACCGTCGCGAGCACGATGGCGGGCAGGACGAGCTCGGACCAGGGGGCCTCTCCGGACACCGTGACCCGGAACAACCCGAGCTTGATGCCGAACACGTACTGCAGCAGGAACCCGACGACGAAGGTCGGCACCGAGATGAGCAGGAGCGACACGACCAGGGCGGTGGCGTCGAACAGCTTGCCCTTGCGCAGACCCGCGATGACACCGACGACGATGCCGGCGACGGCCTCGAACACGAGCGCGAGGATCGCCAGGCGAGCGGTGATCGGGAACGCCGAGGCGAGCTGCTGGCTGACCGGCAGACCGGAGTAGGTCACGCCGAGGTCGCCGCGGAACACGCCGCCGATCCAGAGCAGGTACTGGACGATGAACGGCTTGTCCAGGTTGTACTGCTGGCGCAGGGTCTCGATGACCTGCGGCGACGGCTGGCGGTCGCCGAACAGTGCTGCGATCGGGTCGCCGGGCAGCGAGAACACCATGAAGTAGATGAGGAACGTGGCCCCGAAGAACACGGGGATGAGTTGCAGGAGGCGCTTGCCGAGGTACCAGAGCATCAGATCCCTGCCCGGTCCGGAGCGATGTCGATCAGGTTCATTGTGGTGAGGGGTGGACGTTCCGAGGGTCGGCACGGATGTCCGGTTCGGGCGGCGGCGCCCGATGTGGTGGGGGAAGGTGTTGCCGCCGAGGTACGGGGGTTCGGGGACCTGTGCGGTCCCCGAACCCCCGTCCGGTGGTCGCGAGGCAGGATACCTGCCCACGCGGTGCTCTCGAGGAGAGCGGTGTTACTTCGTGACCTCGATGTCGTAGTACAGCGGCACCGAGTTCCAACCGAACTTCACGTTGGACACGTTGTCGGCGTTCCAGACACCGGTGACGTTCGAGTACCAGAGCGGGATCTCCGGGAGGTCCTTGAACAGGAGCTCCTGGGCCTGGTCGAAGGACTTGTTGCCCTCTTCGACCGTGGCGGCCGAACGGCCCTCGGCGAGCAGGTCGTTGTACTCCTTGGAGTCGTACCGCGAGTAGTTGTTCGACGAGCCCTCACCCATGGTCGGGCCGAGGAAGTTGTACAGCGACGGGTAGTCGGCCTGCCAACCGGTGCGGCTGCCGCCCGTGAGCTTGTCGTTCGTCTGGAGGTCAAGGGCCTCCTGGAACGTCGGGATCGCGTTGCCCTCGGCCTTGATGCCGAGCGTGTTCGAGATCGAGTTCGTGACCGCGGTCACCCACGCCTCGTGCCCACCGTCGGCGTTGTACGTGATGGTGAGGGTGTCGTCGTACTTCGAGATCTTGTCGGCCTCGGCCCACAGCTTCTTGGCCTCGGACTCGTTGTAGTCCAGGACGTCGGAGCCGTCGAGGTCGTCGTTCCAGCCCGCGATGACCGGCGACGTGAAGTCCTTCGCCGGGGTGCGCGTGCCGTCGAAGATCTTGTCGGTGATCTGCTTGCGGTTGATGGCCATCGAGACGGCCTCACGACGCAGCGTGCCTTCCTCGCCCTTCCAGTGGTCGAGGTAGTACGGCAGGTAGATCGCCTGGAAGATGGCGGCCGGCTGGTTGACGTTCGAGTCCGGGAAGTCCGACTTGTACGTCGCGAAGGCTGCATCCGGCACGGCGTCGAGGACGTCGAGGTTGCCGCCCTGCGCGTCGGAGTACGCGGTGTCCTGCGAGGCGTAGAACGTGATCGTCAGACCACCGTTCTTCGGCTTGCGCTTGCCCTCGTAGTCCTTGTTGGTGACGAGCTTGATGGACTGGTTGTGCGTCCAGGCCTTCTTGCCGTCGAGCTTGTACGGACCGTTGCCGATCGGGCTCTCACCGAACGCCTTGGTGTCGTCGTAGAACGAGGACGGCAGCGGCACGAACGCCGAGTAGCCGAGCGACAGCGGGAAGTCCGACTGGGCCGACTTCAGCGTGACGGTGAACTCGTCGTCATCGACGACCTTGAGGCCCGTGAGCTCCGAGTCCTTGTCGGCGTTGTAGCCCTCGATGTTCTCGAAGAAGTAGCTGGCGCCCTGGGCGTTCGACTTCTGCGCGGCCCAGTTCCAGGCCTTGGTGAAGGACTCCGCGGTGACCTTCTCGCCGTTCGTGAACGTGTAGTTCGTGTTCAGCTTGATGTCGAAGGTCTTCGAGTCATCGGTGTCGATGCTCTTCGCGACCTCGTTGACGGACTTGCCGTCGGCGTCGTAGGACACGAGGCCCTCGAAGAGCGAGTCGATGATCTTGCCGCCACCGGTCTCGGTGGTGTTCGACGGGATCAGCGGGTTCTGCGGCTCGCTGCCGTTGGTCGTGACGATGCCGGAGGCGTTGGACGAGCCCGAGCCACCCCCACTGTTGCTGTTGCTGGAGCAGGCGGTCAGGGCGAGTGCTGTGGCCCCGAGCACGGCGAGGGCTGTGAGCCCGGCGCGCTTCTTGATCAAGGTTCCTCCTGGTGCATGGGACGCGCAAGGGCACAGCGGTGTCACCCGGGCGCGTTTGACATCTGCACTGTAGGCAAGGTGGACAGCAGCCTCCAAACCCTGGAGCGAACGGTTACAAGCCGGTAACCAACTTGCACGATCCTTGCGAGAAGATGCAAGATTCGCGCGCTTGCTGAACGCCCTCGCGCTTTTGTTGCATCTGCATGAAATTCGTTGCACTGCGACACAGTTCTGTGCAAGGAAGACCTGTTCCGAGTCCCCCTCAGGACCCGGGCATCCGCGTCGCACCAGCCGTACCGTGAACACGTGCTCGCGAACGACATCCCTCATCTCCACGTCCCCTCCTCCCCCACCGTCAGCGGTGATCCCGGGGACGGCGGAGCGGCCTTCGTCGCGGTCTCCCGTCCGGACCTCGATCAGGACGCGTACCGCAGCACCATCGAACGCATGAGCGCCGAGGGCGTGGTCCGCTGGACGTCCGGCGACCGCGACTCCTCGCCGGCCTTGTCCCCCGACGGTCGCTCGCTCGCCTTCCTCCGGTCCGTCCAGGACGACCACGGCGTCGCCCACCCACAGCTCGCCGTCGCACCGGTGCACGGCGGCGAGGCCCGCGTCCTCACCGCGCTCCCCCTCGGTGCCGGCGACCCCGTCTGGTCGCCCGACTCGACACGTGTCGCGGTGACCGCACGGTTCCCCGAACCCGGGCGCTACGGCTCCGCAGTCCCCGGCGGCGACCGTCGCCCGGCAGCGGCCGCCGAGGCGCCGCGGCTCGTGTCGCGGCTCGACTTCCACGTCGACGGCACGGGGTACCTGCTCGACAAGCCGCAGCAGATCGTGGTCGTCGACGTCACCGACCCGGCAGCGGCACCGGCGGACTCCCCGCTCACGAGCGCGCCCTGCTCGGTGTCCGCACCGGCCTGGTACCCGGACGGCGGCGCGCTCCTCGTCGTCGCCCCGCGAGACCTCGGTGCGCGTGAGACCCACGACGACGACCTGTACCGCGTCGACGCGTCCGACGGCACGATGGCGCTGGCGATCCGGACCGAGGGTTCCGTCAGCTCGATCGCGATCGCCCCGGACCGTACCGTCCACTACGTCGGGGCGTCGCACCGCGACGGGCGACTGGTCGGCGAACCCGAAGGGCTGTGGGTCGCGGCCCACGACTCCGAACCGGTCCGACTGACCGCCCGCGAGACGGTCGACGTCACCGGGACGCCGGTGTTCCACCGCGACGACGTCCTCGTGCAGGTGCTCGACCGCGGCACCGTCACCGTCCGTCGTGTCCCCGCCGGCACGACGGCTCCGCTCCGGCTCGACGAGCTCGGGGTCGTCCTCGGCGGCCGTCTGGTCGTCTCGGGCTTCGACGTCGACGGGGACGTCCTGGTCGCCACGGCTGCCACGACGGACTCGCCCGGCGAGGTGCACGTGGTCGACCTGACCGCGCCCGACGATGCGGTCCCCACGGTCCTCACCGACTACGCGGCCCCGCTCCGGTCCGAGGCATCGGCCCCCGGTGTCCGCCGCATCGAGGAGCTCACCGGCACCGCTGCCGACGGCACCCCGGTGCACGGCTGGGTCGTCCTGCCCGAGGGCGAGGGGCCGCACCCCGTCCTCCGGGTGGTGCACGGCGGACCGTTCGGCCAGGACACCTGGGCGTTCTTCGACGAGGCGCAGGTCTACGCCAGCGCCGGGTACGCCGTCGTCATCGGCAACCCGCGAGGTTCCGGTGGCTACGGACTCGACCACGGCCGCGCGGTCATCGGGGCGATGGGCACCGTCGACGTCGACGACGTGCTCGCCCTGCTCGACGCAGCGCTCGAGCGCCCCGACCTCGACGCGGCACGCGTCGGCATCATGGGCGGCTCGTACGGCGGGTTCATGACGAGCTGGGTCGCCGCCCACCACGGCGAGCGGTTCATCGCCGCGTGGAGCGAGCGCGCCGTGAACGCGTGGGACTCGTTCGCGGGCAGCTCCGACATCGGTTGGTACTTCGCCGACGCGTACGTCGGTGCCGACCCGGAAGAGCAGCGTCGCCGGAGCCCGCTGACGTACGCCGCGCAGGTCACCATCCCGTTCATGGTCGCGCACTCGGAAGCGGACTGGCGCTGCCCGATCGAGCAGGGGCAGCGCCAGTTCGTGGCCCTCCGGCGCGGAGGGGTCGACGCATCGTTCCTCGTGTTCCCGGGCGAGGGCCACGAGCTCTCCCGCTCCGGCACGCCGTGGCACCGCGTGCAGCGGTTCGAGCACGTCCTCGCCTGGTGGGCGGAGCACCTGCCCGTCACGCCGGTGGACGCGGGTCGCTAGGCGAACGCCTCCACCGGCGGGCACGCGCACACCAGGTTGCGGTCGCCGTACGCCTGGTCGATCCGGCGCACCGGCGGCCAGTACTTGCGGCCGCTGATGCCCGGCAGCGGGTAGACAGCCTGCTCGCGGGTGTAGGCGTGCTCCCACTCCCCCGAGATCACCGAGGACGCCGTGTGCGGGGCGTGCACGAGCGGGTTGTCGTCCGCCGGCCACTCCCCGCGCTCCACGGCCGAGGCCTCGGCACGGATGGCGAGCATCGCGTCGACGAACCGGTCGAGCTCGGCCAGGTCCTCGCTCTCGGTCGGCTCCACCATCAGGGTGCCGGCGACCGGGAACGACATGGTCGGGGCGTGGAAGCCGTAGTCGACCAGGCGTTTGGCGACGTCGTCGACGGTGATGCCGGTGGTGTCGCGCAACGGTCGCAGGTCGAGGATGCACTCGTGCGCGACGAGGCCGTCCTCGCCCGTGTAGAGCACTGGGAACGCGTCGCGCAGTCGGGCCGCGATGTAGTTCGCCCCGAGCACGGCTGCCTCGGTCGCACGGGTGAGGCCCTCGAGCCCCATCATCCGGACGTAGGTCCACGTGATGGGCAGGATGCTCGGGCTGCCGTACGGGGCCGCGCTGACCGGGCCGCCGGCGTGCGCCAGGCGGTCCTCGGCCTCGGCCTCGGTCGAACCGGGCCGTCGGTCGGCCTGCTGGGCGAACGGGTGCCCCGGCAGGTACGGCGCCAGGTGCGCCTTCGCCGCGACCGGACCGACACCGGGTCCGCCACCGCCGTGCGGGATGCAGAAGGTCTTGTGCAGGTTGAGGTGCGAGACGTCGCCGCCGAAGTCGCCGAAGCGGGCGTGGCCGAGCAGCGCGTTGAGGTTCGCGCCGTCGACGTAGACCTGGCCGCCGGCGTCGTGCACGGCGTCGCAGATCTCGCGGATGTCGTGCTCGTACACGCCGTGGGTGGACGGGTACGTGATCATCAGCGCCGCGAGGGTGTCGGCGTGCTGTTCCGTCTTCGCGCGGAGGTCGGCGAGGTCGACGTTGCCGTTCTCGTCGCAGGCGACCACGACGACCTTCATGCCGGCGAGCACCGCGGACGCGGCGTTCGTCCCGTGCGCGCTCGACGGGATGAGGCAGACGGTGCGCTCGGTGTCGCCGTTCGCCAGGTGGTACCCGCGGATCGCGAGGAGTCCGGCGAGCTCGCCCTGGCTGCCGGCGTTCGGCTGCAGGGACACGGTGTCGTACCCGGTGACCTCGGCCAGCCAGGACTCCAGGTCACCGATCATGTCGAGGTAGCCCTCGACGTCGCCGCGCGGCGCGAACGGGTGGATGTTCGCGAACTCCGGCCACGTCACCGCGGCCATCTCGGTCGCCGCGTTGAGCTTCATCGTGCAGCTGCCGAGCGGGATCATGCCCCGGTCGAGCGCGTAGTCCTTGTCCGCCAGGTGCTTCAGGTACCGCATCATGCGGGTCTCGCTGCGGTGGGCGCTGAAGACGGGGTGCGTCAGGTAGTCGCTCTCGCGCAGCAGACCGGCCGGGAGGCCCGTGGCCGCGTCACGCACGGCGGCCTCGGTCGCGGGGACGGTCACGTCCACGGCCCCGAACACGCCCGCCAGGCGCGTGACGTCGTCGGGCGTGGTCGTCTCGTCGACGGAGAGCTGGAACACGTCCTCGTCCACCTGGTGCAGCAGGAAGTCGGCGTCCTGCGCTGCGCTGATGATCGCCCCGGCGCGACCGGTGGCCCGCAGGGTGAGCGTGTCGAAGAACGCGTCGTGCACGACCTCGAGCCCGGCGTCACGGGCGACCGCGGCGAGCGCCGACGTCGTCCGGGCGACCCGGTCCGCGATGAAGCGCAGCCCCTCGGGCCCGTGGTAGACGGCGTACATCGAGGCCATCACGGCGAGCAGGACCTGCGCGGTGCAGATGTTGCTCGTCGCCTTCTCGCGGCGGATGTGCTGCTCGCGGGTCTGCAGGCTGAGGCGGTAGGCCATCGCACCGTCGGCGTCGAAGGACACCCCGACCAGGCGACCGGGCAGCTGGCGTTCGAGGCCGGCCCGGACGGCGAGGTACCCGGCGTGCGGGCCACCGAAGCCGAGCGGGACGCCGAAGCGCTGGCTCGTGCCCACGGCGACGTCGGCACCCAGGTCACCGGGGCTGGCGAGCAGGGTCATGGCGAGCAGGTCGGCCGCGACGACGGCGATGCCGCCGCCGGCGTGGACGCGCTCGATGATCGGCGACGGGTCGACGATCCGGCCGGAGGCACCGGGGTACTGCACGATCACGCCGAAGGCCCCGTCGAGCTGGGCGTCGGTCGGCCCGACGACGGGGTCGAACGCACGCAGCGTGATGCCGACGGCGTCGGCGCGGTGGTCGAGCAGCGCGCGGGTCTGCGGCAGCAGGTCGTCGTCGACCAGGAACGCGTCGCCCTTCACCTTGGACGCGCGGCGGGCGAGGAGCATGCCCTCGACCACGGCGGTGCCCTCGTCGAGCATCGAGGCACCGGCGGTGGCCATGCCCGTCAGGTCGGAGACCATCGTCTGGAAGTTGATGAGCGCTTCGAGCCGGCCCTGCGAGATCTCCGGCTGGTACGGCGTGTAGGCCGTGTACCAGCTCGGGTTCTCGAGCACGTTCCGCTGGATCACGGCGGGGGTGTGGGTGCCGTGGTAGCCGAGGCCGATCATGGCGCGGCGGACGGTGTTGCGTCCGGCCTTGGCGCGGAGTTCGGCGAGCGCCTCGGTCTCGCCGATGGCGGCGGGGATCACCGAGCCGGTGACGGGTGCCGCGTGGATCGACTCCGGGATCGCGGCGCGGACCAGCGCGTCGAGCGACGGCCGACCGACGGTGTCGAGCATCGTCTGCTGGTCGGCCGGGGTGGTGCCGATGTGGCGGTCGGCGAACGAGGTCTGCAGGTTCTGGAACCCCTGCTGGTCGTCGGGGCCGGTCATGCGATGGACGCCCGGTACGCGTCGTGGTCCATCAGGTCCTCGGGGAACGAGGTGCCGTCGACCTTGATCTTCACGAGCCAGCCGGTGCCGAACGGGTCCTGGTTGACCGTGTCGGGGGCGTCGACCACGGCGTCGTTGACCGCGACGACCTCGCCCTCGATCGGCGCGAAGAGCTCGCCGACGCTCTTGGTGGACTCGATCTCGCCGATCTGCTCGCCCGCGGTAGTGGCGGTGCCGACGGCGGGGAGCTCGACGTAGACGACGTCACCGAGCTGCTCGGCGGCGTGGTCGGTGATGCCGACGGTGACGGTGTCGCCCTCGACGAGGAGCCACTCGTGGTCGGCGGTGTACTGGAGTGCGGTCTGGTCGCTCACGGGATCAGCCTTTCTGAGGACGGCGGTAGAAGGGGAACGCGGTGACGGTGCTGGGGATGGCCGTTCCGCGGACGTCGATGTGCAGGACTTGTCCCTCGGTGGCGAGCGCCGGGTCCACGAAGGCCATCGCGACCGGGTGGCCGAGCGTCGGCGAGAGGGCACCCGAGGTGACGGTGCCGACGACCGTGCCGTCGTGCACCACGTCGTAGCCGGCACGCGGGGCGCGGCGGCCCTCGGTGACGAGCCCGACGAGCACGCGGGCGTCGTCCGACGGCGCGACACCGGCAGCGCCGACGAAGTCACCGCTCTTGGCGACCACGCGGCCGAGGCCTGCCTGGGCGGGGCGCACGTCGGTGCCGAGCTCGTGCCCGTACAGGGGCATGCCGGCCTCGAGCCGCAGGGTGTCGCGCGCCGCGAGCCCGGCGGGGACGACACCGCGGTCGGCGCCGGCCTCGAGCAGCGCGTCCCAGATCGCCGGGGCGACCTCCGGTGCGCTGTACAGCTCGAAGCCGTCCTCGCCGGTGTACCCGGTGCGGGCGACGAGCACCTCGGAGCCGTCGAACACGGCGTGCAGGGCGCGGTAGTACCCGAGGTCGTCGAGGGGGCTCTCCGGCTGCAGGCGGTCGGCGACGACGAGGGCGTCGAGCGTGCCGGCGGCCGCGGGGCCCTGGATCGCGACGAGTGCGGTGCTGTCCGAGTCGTCCGACACCGCGACGTCGAACCCGTCGGTGCGCGCGGACAGTGCGGCGACGGCGACCTCGCGGTTCGAGGCGTTCGCGACGACGAGGAACACGTCGTCGTCGGTGCGGTACACGACGAGGTCGTCGAGGATCCCGCCGTCCTCAGCGAGCAGCAGGGAGTACTTCGCGCGGCCGAGCGGCATCGCGCCGAAGGAGCCGGCGAGCGCGTGGTCGAGGAACGCGACGGCGTCCGGACCGGTGACGCCGATCTCGGCCATGTGCGACAGGTCGAAGACCCCGGCCGACTGGCGCACGGCGTGGTGCTCGGCGAGGTCGGACGAGTACCGCACGGGCATGCGGTACCCGGCGAAGTCGGTGAAGGTCGCACCGGCGGCTTCGTGCGCGGGTTCGAGCGGGGACGAACGCAGTGGCGTCGGACTCATGGCGGAGTTCTCCTGGCATCAGCAGGGCCCGGCGACGATCGCCGGGTGGAACTCCCCCTCTGTCATGGGCCTGAGAGTTTCACCGCGGCCCGTGAGGTCCGGCGGCTTTCACCGTGGGCGAGACGACTGAGCGTCTGCTTTTCAGAGTGGCCTGTCCGCTGCGGTGTGGGACCTGAGAGATTGACGGGGGGATTGCTCCTTCGGTGCCGTGCGTGCACCCGAGGGCACGTGCACGGCGTCTCCCGCGACGGATGAGCGGCCGGTGTGTTCAGTTGTCCGCGCCGAGCATACCGAGACCGCGTTACGAACGTGTGTCGCGTGCCGGCCTTCGACATCTCGTAGAATGCGGGGATGGCCGGACAGCGATCACGCCCCAGGGGGCAGCTCGAGCAAGCGGTGCTCGACGCGCTCCGCTCCGTGACCGACGGCCTCACCGCACGACAGGTGCTCGATGCCTTCCCGGAGCCCCGGCCGGCGCTGACCACCGTGCTCACCGTCCTCGACCGGCTCGGCCGCAAGGGCCAGGTGGAGCGGCAGGAGCACGACGACGCCCCGCTGAGCTTCCGTGCCGTGCACAGCCGCGACGAACAGACCGCATCCCTCATGTCGAGTGCGCTCGCCGCCTCGGCCGACCGTGAAGCAGCGTTGCTACAGTTCACCGGCTCGCTCGCCTCCGACGACCTCGAGGCCCTTCGCCGCGCCCTCGACGCCCGCGCACGTTCCTGACCGGGGTCGCTCCGTGGTCGTCGCCGGCATCGCGCTCATCGTCCTCGCCCTGCTGGTGGTCGTGTTCGCCCCGAGGGTGCTGACCCGCTCCGCCTGGACCATCGACCGCCCGCGCACCGCCCTGGTGTGCTGGTCGCTCGCGGTGCTGCTCGGCGTCGTCGGGTTCGTCGCCGGCATCGCCCTCGTCGTGCTCGCCGACCGGCCGCTCACCGAGCTCCTCGGCGGTGACGGCTCCCCCACGCACGGCTTCAACGTCGGCGTCGCACTGCTCGCGGTCATCGCGTTCGTCGTCGCCGTTCGCGTCCGCCCCGGGCCCGAGCACGAGGCCGTCCGTCAGGCCATGCGCTCCGGCGTCGCGCCGCACCGCGAGATCGACGGCACCCCGGTGGCCGTCGTCGACGCGGACCACGCCCTGGCCTGCGCCGTGCCCGGGCGGAGCGGCGGTGTGCTGGTCAGCACCGGCTTGGCAGACCGGTTGCGGACAGACGAACTGGAGGCCGTGGTCGCCCACGAGCGCGCCCACCTGACCCAGCACCACGCGGCTGCGGTCGCGGTCGCCGAATCGATCGAGCGTGCGGTGCCGTGGGTGCCCGGTGCGCGCGCCATGGCGCGCTCGACGCGCGTCCTCGTGGAGTTCGCCGCCGACGACGCCGCGGCCCGACGTGTCGGACGCGACGCCCTGCGCCGGGCCGTCCTGGTGGCGGACGAGAGCAGCGCGCTCGGGGCGATCCGGGCCTCCCGTCTGTCCTGACGGGGCGATACGAGACCGCACCGTCGCCCGAACGTCTGTCCTGAGCGAGCACGTGTCGGAGGCGAGGCATATGGTGATCGGACCGTGAAGCCACTGACCGAAGCCGACATCCGATCCTCGTTCGTCAACGCCACCCCCGACGAGCTCGAGCAGCTGCCGATCCCCGGCCTGCACGAGATGCTCTGGGACGAGCGCGAGTTCCTGGGCTGGCGCGACCCGCAGGCCGCCCGCCGCGGGTACATCGTGTCCTGGATCGACGACCGCCCCGTGGGCATCATCGTCCGGTCCGCAGGCGGGTCCCTGCGCGCCGGCATCGCCGCGATGTGCTCGTTCTGCCACTCCCCGCAGCCAGCGACGCAGGTGCGGCTGTTCTCAGCACCCCGTGCGGGCGAGGCCGGGCGCAACGGCAACACGATCGGCACCTACATCTGCGAGGACCTCGGGTGCTCGATGCTCATCCGCACCGCTCCCCCGCACCTCAACCCGCCGGCGACGATCGCGATGCGCGGTGCCTCGCTGCTGCAGCGCGTGCAGAACTTCACCGCGGACATCATGAAGTCGGCGTGAGCCGCTTCGGCACCGCCCGCTGGGCCGTGGTCGAGGAACTCGGCGACGGCCGTTGGCGCCTCACCCTGCGCGACGAGGCCGACGACGAACTCGGTGCGTTCGGCCTCGGGGTCGAGGGGCCGTGGGACCCGGACGTCGAACCCCACGTCGGGTTCGTGCTCGTGCAGCTCGGGCTGACCCTGCGCGGTGCACGGCCGTGGCACGTCGACGAGCTCGGCGACCACCGGGCGCCCGTGCTCGCGCTCGGCTGAGCGAAGCGCTTCCAGCCGGGCGTCGCTCAGTCGGCGTCGCTCAGTCGGCTTCGACGAAGTTCCGCAGGATCTCGCGGTCGTCGCCGGCGCGCATCGCCCACGACAGCTCGCTGCGGTGATCGCTGTCGGTCAGCGGCAGCAGCACGACGGTGTCCGGTGCGGCGAGCGCGGCACTCTCCGGAGCGACAGTCACGCCGAGTCCCGCCCCCACCAGGTGCAGGACTGTGGCCCAGGTCGTGGCCTCCTGCACGACCACGGGCCGTCGGCCACCGGCGGTGACCGGGGCGAGGTTCCGCTCGGTCGCGAGCGAACCGGCCACGGCGGGGAAGAACACGAACGGCTCGTCCACGAGCTCGGTGCCGCGGATCGCCGCACGGCCCGCGAGCCGGTGTCCGCGTGGGACCGCCGCGACGAACGCCTCGGTCCGGAACGGCAGCAGCCGCACAGCGGGGTCCGGGTCCGGGTCGCGCACGACGGCCAGGTCGAGCTCGCCCCGCACGATCCGGGCGAGGAGCGTCGACGAGTAACCTTCGGTCAGGTCCACACGGACCAGCGGGTACCGCGCACGGAACGCCTGCACGCGCTCGATCGGCCCGAGGGGCAGCGCGGAGACGACGAACCCGACGTCGAGCCGGCCGGCCTCGCCCCGCCCGACCCGGACCGTCTCGTCGAGATCGCGGCGCACCTGCCCGAGCAACGACCGCGCACGTCCCCGCAGCACCTGGCCGGCGGCGGTGAGGGCGACGCTGCGGCTCGTCCGGACGAACAGGTCGACGCCGAGTTCGCGTTCGGTGCGGCGGATCTGCTGGGACAGCGCGGGCTGCGCGATGCGGAGGCGCTCGGCAGCGCGCCCGAAGTGCAGTTCGTCGGCCACCGCCAGGAACGCACGGAGCTGGCGGAGGTCGACGTCCGGATCCCGATCCATGCACGCAGCCTATCGATCGAAGCGAACGAGTATTGGACGTGACCTCATCCGGGTCGGAGGATGGACACATGCCCGAAGCGACCTCCACCGTCACCATCGCCGACCTCGCCACCCCCGCTGACGCCGAGGCGTTCCGTGTCCTCAACGAGGCCTGGATCACGCAGTTCTTCGCGCTCGAGGACGAGGACCGCAAGTTCCTCGGCGACCCCGTCGGTCACGTCGTCGAGCCCGGCGGCGCCGTCTTCGTCGCGCGACTCGACGACCAGGTGATCGGGTGCATCGGCATCGTGCCGACGACCCCTGGGGTGTTCGAGCTCGTGAAGATGGCCGTCGCGCCCGGTCATCAGGGGCACGGCACCGGTCGGAAGCTCATCGCCGCTGCACTCGACCGCGCCCGGGAGCTCGGCGCGCAGCGGATCGACCTCGAGAGCAACGCACAGCTGGCCAGCGCCGTGCACCTGTACGAGGCGTTCGGCTTCCGGCACCTGCGCGAGGACGAACTCGTCCCGAGCCCCTACGTCCGCGCCGACGTGCACATGACGCTCGAACTTCGCTGACGACAGCGCCGTTTCGGTACGCTCGCGGCATGGCGACGTACGAAGTGCAGGCGGTCCGTGAGCGCGGCGCGTGGCAGGTGTTCATCGACGGGTTCATGGTCACCGAGGTCGACCGCTGGCCGGCCGTCGGCTTCGTCGCCCGCGAGATCCTGGCGATGGACCGCACCGACGACCTGCAGATCCGTGTCGTCGGGCGCAACCAGTACATCGACTGACCCGGTCAGCGAGCGGCGGCGACCAACTGCTGTGCTCGCTGGTGCGACACGTGGAGCAGCGGTCCGATCTCACGCACCGTGAGCCCGGACTCGTGCAGCACCAGCGCCGCGGCGGCCGTCTCCTTCGCCGCTTCGATGCGCGCTCGCTCGGATTCCTCGCGGAGCGCCACCGCGCGGTCCAGGTGCGCCTGTGCCGCTTCGGGCATCGACACCTCGACGACGAGCTCGAAGGACTCCGGATCGCGGTCGTCGTTCATCAACGAGAGCCAGTCACGGGCCATGAGCTCGATCTCACGCTCGCGCTTCGCCTGGGTCCGGATGACCCCGTCGATCCAGATCACCCAGTACTTCTTGCCGCGCTCAGCTCGCACCGTGTGTCGGCTCATCGTCGCCCATCTCCTTCTCGGTCGCAGTCACGGAGGATGCCGCGCGCCGTCATCTCCTCCACCTCTCGGTGCCTCGGGACGACGATCGTGTTCCGACCGAAGCGGAACAGGTCGTGACTCCCGCCGTGACGGTGGAACACGAACGCGACATCGTTCTCGTCAGCCTTCCGAGCGAGCCGGCGAAGCAACTCCGTGCGCTTCACCGTAGTTCGCCAACCAGGACTAGGCAAGTCTGCCTATCGCGGCTGGACAAGGACGGCTCGTATGTCTGCATCCACCGACCGTGGCGGCCCGCGGAGTGCGATCCGGGAGCGCCGTGGTGATCTGTGGACAGGCTGCAGCCGGGGCATGCTGTGGAGGAACAGCGGTTGGCACTCGCACCGGCGAGACGCCACCATGGACGGCATGCGCACCACGTTCGACGACCTGATCGCGATCGGCGAAGCCGCCGACGTCACCGGCTGGGACTTCTCGTGGCTCGACGGCCGTGCCACCGAGGAACGCCCGCCGTGGGGCTACGCGAAGATGCTCGGCGAGCGACTCGGTCGCCTCGCCGGGGTCTCCGGCACCGCGAGCCTCGACGTGCAGACCGGCGGTGGCGAGGTCCTCGCCGAGGCGCCGGCGTTCCCGGCCACCGCGGTGGCGACGGAGTCCTGGGCACCGAACATCGCCACCGCCACACGACTCCTGCACCCACGCGGCGTGGTCGTCGTCGCCGATCCGGACGAGCCGCCGCTGCCTTTCGCCGACGGCGCCTTCGACCTCGTGACGAGCCGGCACCCCGCTGCGATCCACTGGGACGAGATCGCCCGGGTCCTTGCTCCCGGCGGCACGTACTTCGCCCAGCACGTCGGCCCGGCGAGCGTCTTCGAGCTGATCGAGTTCTTCCTCGGCCCGAAGCCCGTCGAGCGGCGCGGACGGCACCACGACGACGAGGCCGACGCAGCACGCGCCGCCGGACTCGAGGTCGTCGAGCTGCGGACGGCGCGGACCCGGATCGAGATCCACGACGTCGCCGCGGTCGTCTACCTGCTCCGGAAGGTGATCTGGTGGGTGCCGGACTTCACCGTCGAGCGGTACCGCGACCGCCTGCTGGACCTGCACGAGCTGATCCAGCGAGACGGACCGTTCGTGGCGCACTCGACGCGCCACCTCATCGAAGCGCGCCGACCCGCCTGAGCCGACCCGGGCCTCCTGGCCGCTGCGTCCCGCTCGAGTGAGCAGAAGACGTCGAGTGCGCGCTGCCGACCCGACGTCTTGTGCTCACTCGATGCTGCACAGGCGGCAAACCACGCCGTTCCACCGCTCACGCGACGTGCCAGACCAGCCCCTCCTGCGCACTTGACGGGTACGCCGAGGCGATCCGGAACACGGCCTCGCGCAGCGTCTCCGGTGAGCACGCCAGGTTGAGGCGGACGAACCCGCGCCCCTCGCTCCCGAACCCGAGCCCCGAGTTCAGCGCGACGTAGGCGTTCTCACGCAGCGGCACGGCCGGGTCGTCGCCGAGCCCGATCCCGCGGAAGTCGAGCCATGCCAGGTACCCGGCTCGGGGCCGCGTGTAGACGACACCGGGCAGGTGCTCGGCGAGGAGCTTCGCGAGCAGCCGGTCGTTGGCCACGATCCGGGACACCACGTCGTCGAGCCAGGTGGTCCCGACGGTGAACGCGGCGAGGTTCGCGTGCAGCCCGAGGATGCTCGTGCGGCAGGCGACCTCCTCCCACAGGGTGTCGAGGAGTGCGGCGGTCCGGTCGTCACCGGCGACGATGATCGAGCACTTCACGCCCGCGAGGTTCCAGCCCTTGCTCGCCGAGGTCACGCAGACGCTGCGGGCTCCGACGGGCTCGGCGACGGCTGCGAACGGGGTGAACTGCACGCCGGGGTGGGTCAGGGGTGCGTGGATCTCGTCGCTGATGACGAGGACGTCGTACTTCGCCGCGAGTTCGGCGATCGCGAGCAGGTCGGCGCGGTCGTGCACGAGGCCGACGGGGTTGTGCGGGTTGCAGAGCAGGAAGACGCCGACCCCGCTGGCGAACGCCCGCTCGAGTCCCTCGAGGTCGAGTCGGTACTGGCCCCACTGCTCGAGCAGCGGGACCTCTTCCACCTGACATCGGGCCTCGTCGACGAGCTCGAAGAACGGCGGGTACACCGGCGGCGTGATCGCGACGCGACCGCCGTCGGGCAGCGCGAGCCGCAGCGACTCGACGATGCCGACGCTGACGTCGGTGGCCAGGTGGATGCGGGACGGGTCGATCTCCCAGCCCCAGCGGTCGAGCGCGAACTGCGCGAACGCGGGCGCGAGTGGCCCGGGCCCGTCGAGGTAGCCGAGGTCGGACTGCGACACGCGCTCGATCAGGGCCTGGCGGATCTCCGGCGCGACGTCGTGGTCCATCTCGGCGACGAAAAGCGGCAGCACGTCGGGCGCGTACCGCGTCCACTTGATGCTCGTACGGACCCCGCGGAGCGTGCCGACCGGGTCCTGCTCGTCGCTCGCCATGCGTCCCAGCATGCACCGACCGGGAGGCCCGGCGCGAGCCCGCCTGTCATCCAGCGTCGTCTTCCGCGCACTCTGGGACGCGGGGCGTCGCCCCGCCTACTGTCGGTCCCATGAGCACGAGCACCGCCGACAAGGCCACCACCCTCAAGCAGCTGCACGAAGCCCCGGAGATCCTCCGCGTCGTGAACGTGTGGGACGCGATCACCGCGAAGGTCGTCAGCGACCTGCCCGGCACGAAGGCGATCGCCACCGCCGGGCACTCGATCGCCGCGTCGTACGGGTACGAGGACGGCGGGATGCCCCTCGACCTCGCGCTGTCGGGCGCCGCGATCGTGGCCGCCGCGACCGACCTGCCGGTCACCGCGGACCTCGACGACGGCTACGAGGACCCGGCCGAGACCATCCGCCGCGCGATCGGCTCCGGCATCGTCGGCGCCAACGTCGAGGACCGCCTGCGCCCCTTCGACGAGGCCGTCGCCCGGGTCGCCGCGATCACGGCCGCTGCCCAGGCCGAGGGCGTCGACTTCCAGTTGAACGCCCGCACGGATGCGATCGCCCGCGGCGGCGACCGTCCGATCGACGAGAGCATCGCGGACGCCATCGCACGTGGCAAGGCGTTCCTCGACAACGGCGCCGCGCTCGTCTTCGTGCCCGGCGCGATCCAGCGCGACGTCGTGGAGCAGCTCGTCGCGGGCCTCGGCCGCGGCAAGCTGTCGGTCATCGGCCTGCCGGGAGCCCTGCCCGCCGCCGAGTACGAGGCGCTCGGCGTGGCCCGCATCTCCTACGGTCCGCTCACCCAGCGCGTCGCGCTGCGCGCGCTCCGCGACCTGGCGACCGACCTGTACGCCGACGGCGTCGTGCCGGAGGACACCCCGACCCTGAACTGACGGAGCGGACGGACGGGAGGCCCGGTGTCAGCTGGCACCGGGCCTCCCGTCTGCATGTGGTCGCGATCGCGACCCGCTCAGCTCAGCCGAGCGCCGGGTACAGCGCGGGCGTGGTGCGCGCCTTCGTCTCCTGCTCGAAGGCGTAGCCGAGGCCGATCAGCGTGCTCTCGTCGAACGAGCGGCCGAGGAACTCGAGGTTCACGCCGGCGCCGGTGATCGTGCCGTCGGCCGCGGTCGCCTGCCCCATCGGGACGGTGATCGCCGGCATGCCGGTGTTCGGGCTCAGACGCATGTTCGTCGACTGCGTGCCGTAGGGCGTGCCCGACGGGTAGATGAGCGAGTCGAGGTCCTGGTCGTCGAGCATCTGGGTGACGAGCTGCTTGCCGGTGGCGAGCTGCGTCGTGTGCGACCCCGTCGGCCCGGCCCACGCCTGGTACTGCGCGTCGGTGATCAGGTCGCGGGACTCGTAGGTCGACTTGCGGCTCGGCACGTACTCGCCCGAGGCCAGGATGCCCTGCAGCGACCGGGCGGTCACGTCGGGGTCGAGGTGCTTCGCGACGTACTCGTCCAAGTCGTGCTTGAACTCGTTCGTGCTGCCGCTGCCCTCGGACAGGACCCGGTTGAACGCGGTCGTCGCGGTGATCGGGACGACGGTCGCGCCAGCGGCCTCGAGCTTCGCGACGGACGCGTCGAACAGTCGCTTGGCCGTGGCGTTCGTGCCGACCATGCTCGTGACGTAGCCGATGCGGGCGCCGTCGAGCGAGTCCGCGTCGAGCGAGGACGTGTACGAGGTCGGCACCTTGCCGGACTGCGCGCTCGTGACGGGGTCGGCCGCGTCCACGCCGGTGACGGCGTCGAGCGCGACGGCCGCGTCGGTCACCGAGCGGGCGATGGGCCCGCCGGTGTCCTGCGACAGTGCGAGCGGGATGATGCCGTCGCGGCTGGCCAGGCCGACCGTCGGGCGGATGCCGACGAGCTGGTTGTACGTCGACGGGATGCGGATCGAGCCCCCAGTGTCGGTGCCGAACCCGATGCCGGCGAGGTTCGCGGCGATCGCCGCACCGGTCCCACCGCTGGAGCCACCGGCGGTCTGCGCCGTGTTGTACGGGCTGGCGACCAGCAGGGACGAACCGGCGGGCTGGTTCGACGAGAACTCCGACACGAAGCCGTAGGCGAACTCGTCGAGGCTGGCCTTGGCGAGGATCACCGCACCGGCCCCTCGCAGTCCGGCGACCATGGTGGCGTCGGTGTCGGTCTGGTTGTCGTCCCAGCAGCCGCAGCCGCCCGTGGTCGGCATGTCCTTGGTGTCGTAGTTGTCCTTCACCGCGATCGGCACGCCCAGCAGCATGCTCGTCATGCCGTGCTCGGCACGCTCGGTGTCCGCCGTCTTCGCCGCGGCGAGGGCCTCGGCGTTCGTCGTGACGATCGAGTTGAGCGCGCGGCCGGTCGACGCGGAGTCGACCTTGGTGCGGTCGTACGCGGCGATGCGGTCGAGGTAGTCCTGGGTGATGGCGACCGAGGTGGTGACCCCGGCGTTCATCGCAGCCTGCATGTCGATGGTGGACGCCTCGACGAGCGTGAACGGGCCGTCGTCGTAGATCATCCGCTGGGACAGCGCCGCGATGTCCGCGACGGTGATCGTGCCGTCGGCGTCGGTGTCCGCGGCGCTGACCGTCGCCCAGTCACCGCTGGCACTCGTGGCCCCGAGGTGCTCGGTGAGCACCGCGAGGTCGGCCTTCGTGACCTGGTCGTCGCCGGTCAGGTCGAGGTCCGTGTAGTACGGCGCGAGCATCGCGGCGGGGCTGGCGTCCACAGCTGCCGGTGCTGCTGCGGCGGTCATCGCGGGGGTCGCGGCGAGGACGGTGCCGACGAGGGCGATGAGCGAGGCGCCGGCGACGGCCGTGCGCTTCCGGCTGGTGGCGGTCATTCGGCTGCTCCGGTGCGCTCGCGGCGGGCGCGGCGCGCACGCAGGGTGATCAGGATCCCGCCAGCGGCGAGGAGGGCCAGCGACGCGGCGATCCACGGGGCGACGTCGGCGCCGGTCCAGGCGAGTTCGCCGCCGGTCGGACGGTCACCACCGCCTGCGGCCACGGCGGTGGCGCCGCTGGTCGGGTCGGACGGGTCGGTCGGGTCGGTCGGGCCGACGGTGGTCGTCGGGTCGGGGTCGCCCGCACCGGCACCCGGGTCGGCCGTGGCGGTGGCGCCCGGGGTGGGCGTGGCCGTCGGGGTGGGCGTCGGGGTGGCCGTCGCCGCTGCAGCGATCGAGATCGAGGTGCTCGCCGGGTCGGTGAGCGTCGTCGAGGTGCCGTCGGAGCCGACGAGCGTGATGCTCGTGACCGCCAGGTCGACGCTGCCCGGTGCGGTCGGCGTCAGGCCGATCGAGGCAGCGAGGTCGCCGTCGAGCGCCGGGGACGTCCCGAGCCGGGTGTGCACGATCGTCAGGGCGTCGCCGTCCTGCTCGACGCTGTCGAAGCCGCCGTCGGGACCGGTGACGCTGTCCTCCACGTACGACACGGAGTCCGCGTCGGCGTCGAGGGTGATCTCGTAGGCGTAGACGTCGGTCGTCGCCGGGATCGTCAGGTCGACGTCGAAGGCGGTGCCGACGGTCGCGGTGGCGGGGGCGTCGATGGTCGCGGTCGTCGCGGTCGGTGCTGCCTGGGCCGGCGAGGCGGTCAGGGCGGCGAGGCCGATCGCCCCGGCGGCGACGAGTGTCGAGGACACGATCGTCGCGCGGGGGCGCAGCCGGAGGCGGTGCTGCATGGGTGCAGGTCCTTCGGGAGGAGGTCGGGTGCTGAGCGGGTACTCAGTGATCCGAAAGCTAACGGTGCGCTGTTTCCGGCTCGGGCCCGGCACGTTTCCGCGCCGTTACGGCTCCGTCGCACCGCTACTGTCGTGCCATGTCGCTCGACGTCGAAGCTCTGCTCACCCCGCCCTCCCCCGTCGCCGCACGGGCGTTGGACGTCGTCCGCACCTGGTCCTCCCCCGCCCTGGTGAACCACTGCCTGCGCTCGTGGGCGTGGGCGGTCCTGCTCGCCCCGACCGTCGACCTCGAGCCCGACCCCGAGCTGCTGTTCGTCGCGACGATGCTGCACGACCTCGGCGTCACACCGTCGTTCGATGCCCACGACGTGCCGTTCGAAGACGCTGGTGGTGCCGTGGGCTCCGTCTTCGCCCTCGGCGCCGGGTGGGACGCAGCGCGCGCTCGACGCGTCGGCGAGGTCATCGAGCGGCACATGTGGACCTCCGTCGACCCCGCGGTCGACGTGGAGGGGCACCTGCTCGAGGTCGCCACCTCGCTCGACGTCTCCGGTGCCGGGTTCTCCAGGTGGTCCACCGACGACCTGCACGCCGTCGCCACCGCACTGCCCCGCCTCGGGTTCTCCGGCTCGTTCGACGAGCTCATCCACGCGCAGGCTTCGCGCAAGCCGTCCTCGGCCGCTGCTCGGCTCGACGGCTCCGGCAACGTGACTGCGGGTGGCTCGCGATGGGACGCGTTCCTTGCCTCCTGAGTGCATCTACCGGTCCGCTGGACTTCTCGGCATCGGCCCCGTATAGTGTTTCTTTGGTGCACTGCAGCGAACCCATCTGACTCGCGCACACCAACGTCTCGACACCGACTCACCCGAGTCGCATTCCAAGCGAGACCCCCGCTTGATCCGAACGGATCAGCAGCACGTTGAAACTCGACGTGCGCGCCCCGCACTCGATGCGTCGCGCCGGACTGAGACGTCCGCCGACACCGAGTCGCCCTGGCGCCGAATGACCAGGAAGTACAGCACCATGACCAGCAACGAACGAATCACCGTGTTGGGGACCGCTCTCGCGGCCCCGACGATCACCCCCGACCGCATCGCCGAGTTCCCCGTGCGTGACGACCGCTCGCAGCGCGAGTACCTCGTCCGCATCGCGGCCGACGACCTGCAGACCTTCGTCACCCGCGGCACCCGTCTGGACGCCGTCGGCGAGGCCGGCTGGACCGTCCCGGGCCGCTCCTGGGCCGGCGAGGCCAGCCGAACCCTGCTGCAGGCACAGTCCGTGCACGCAGGGGACATGGCCCTCGCGGCCTAGGCTCCACCAGGACGAACGCGAAGCGCCGCCGGGCTCCCCGGCGGCGCTTCGTCGTGCGTGGGCTGCTCAGCCGCGGACAATGCCGCTGTGCCGTCCTTGCCCGGCGCATGCGGACTCGCTGCGGCCCGCTTCTCGTTGAGCAGCAAACGCATCGCCCGCGCCCGGGAGCTGTCCCCCGTGAACCCGACGTACAGGCCGTGCATCACCGCAGTAGTCACCAGAGTCACCGTCATGGTGACCAGGGTCGACCAGCGTTGGCCGCCGCGCCGAACATTTCGCACGCACGGAAGCCTCAAACGTCAGTACTCGCCCTTCACGACGAAGAACGAGCCGCGGATCGTGCCGGCGAGCTTCGACTTCTGCCGCGCGAACTTGAACTTGTCAGCGAGTTCCTCGGGCACGTCCATGCCGTCGGAGAGCTTGAAGCCGACCGCACGCTTGCCGCCTGGTTCGAGCGTGTAGAGCACGTTGATCGCCAGGCCGGACTCGTAGAACACGTACGTCCAGCGCACGCCGTCGACGAGCGCTTCCGTGGCTTCGAGCGGTGGTGACGCGATGACCAGCCCGCGTTCCTCTTCGAGGACCCGCCGCACGTAGGCGACGAGGTCCGGCACGTCAGCTGCGGCGTGCGTGGTGAACACGTGGTCGTACTTGTTCGCGAAGTACCGCGCCTCGTTGGCCCGGAGCCCGGCGAGTGCGTCGGCGACCGGCGAGGACTCGAGACCCACCGTGGACACGTTCACGAAGTCGACGACGTACGACATGGGGGCCTCCTCGGGCGCTCGGACGTGCCGAATCTAGTCCACCGCACACCTTCCCGAGCGAGCGCGACACATCTATAGTCGAGAGCTATAGATGGAGGTGCCCATGCGAGTCGAACGTGCAGCAGAACTCATCCGCGCTGCCCGCGAGGACCTGGGCCTCTCACAGACCAGCCTCGCCGCCGCCGCCGGGATGCAGCAGCCGACCATCTCCGCGTACGAGAGCGGACGCAAGCAGCCGCGGCTCGAGTCGCTCCAGCGGATCCTCACTGCCGCGCACACGCGCCCGAGCATCCCTCTTGCCGTCTACGCCGACGCGATCCTCGACGAGGCGAAGCGGTTCCACCTCGAGAACGTTCGCGTCTTCGGTTCCACGCTCCGCGGGCAGGACACCGAGCACAGCGACATCGACCTGCTCGTACACCTGACCCCAGCCGCATCACTGTTCGACCTCGGCGGCTTCGCCCACGAGGTCGAGACCATCACGGGCTTCGACGTCGACGTCCTCACCGACGACCTCGAGGACGACGAGCACTTCGCGCACGTGCTCGACGAAGCAGTGCCGCTGTGACCCCATCGCCCCGGTTCACCCCACGGCAACGCGTTGATCGCGATTCAGCCGACTCAGCAGACCGCTGGCCGTCGCTGCAGGCGAGCTTCCTCGACTTGCTCGCCGAATGTTCGCAGATCGTCGAACACGGCCGCGTCGAGTTCGACGCAACTCGGAGCCTGACGTATCGAGCGGCTGAGGCCGTCATCATCCACTTCGACGACCTGCTTGGACGTCTTCCCGCCGACAGGGAAGCCCGACTTCCGTCCGACCTGTCGCTCGCCGCTGTCAGGAAGACGCGAAACATCCTCTCGCACGACTACCGGCAGGCGCGGAAGGAGATCATCTGGGAGGCGATCGAGCACCGCGTCCCAGCGGTCATCATCGCACTAGTCGACTGAGCCGAGCTCATTGCTCCGGGCGTGGATCGACTCAGTTGATCCGCTCGAACACCATGGTGGCCTGCAGTCGGTCTCCGCCACCGAACCCCGTACTGCCCGACGAAGCCGTCGTGATCGTGTGCAGCCGGTAGCCGAGCGCCGCCTGTGCGTTGATCGCCTTCTCCAGCTCGGTGAGGTTGCCGGATCCCGTCCCGAAGAACTTCTCCCGCAGGACCACCTGCAGGACGACGTAGCTCATGCCGTTCTGCGCCGGCCGAGGCTGTCCGCCTGCCGCGGCCTCCGCTTGGATACGGTCGATCACTCCGCCGATACCAGGCGCGCCCGGTGCCTTCGGCTGCACCTGCTCCGTCCACGCCGAGCCGTCCCACCACCGCATCGCGCCGGAACCGTCGTCGTACCAACCTGCCTGTGGGTTCGTCATGCGCTCATCCTGGCGCACCCACGGCGAGGTCAGTTGTTGAAGCGGAACTCCACCACGTCGCCGTCCTGCATGACGTAGTCCTTGCCCTCGATCCGGGCCTTGCCGGCAGCGCGGGCCTCGGCGATGGAGCCGGTCTCGACCAGGTCACCGAACGAGATGACCTCGGCCTTGATGAAGCCCTTCTCGAAGTCGGTGTGGATGACGCCGGCAGCCTGGGGTGCCTTCCACCCCTTGCCGATCGTCCACGCTCGGGCTTCCTTCGGACCGGCCGTCAGGTAGGTCTGCAGCCCGAGTGTGTCGAAGCCGATCCGTGCAAGCTGGTCGAGTCCGGATTCGGTCTGGCCGGTCGACTCGAGCAGTTCGGCAGCGTCGGCCGGGTCGAGGTCGATGAGCTCTGACTCGACCTGGGCGTCGAGGAACACGGCCTGGGCCGGGGCGACGAGCGCGGCCAGCTCGGCCTTGCGGGCGTCGTCGGTGAGGATCGCCTCGTCGACGTTGAACACGAAGATGAAGGGCTTGGCCGACAGCAGTCCGAGCTCGGCGATCGGTGCGAGGTCGATCTTGGTGGCCGAAAGCAGGGTGCCCTGCTCGAGCGCGGCACGGGCCTCGCGAGCGGTCTCGAGCACGATCGGCTCGGCCTGCTTCAGCTTCACGGTCTTCTCGTACCGCGGGAGCGCCTTGTCGATCGTCTCCATGTCGGCGAGGATCAGCTCGGTGTTGATGACCTCGAGGTCGTCCTTCGGGGACACCTTGTTTGCCACGTGCACGACGTCGTCGTCGGTGAAGCCGCGGACGACCTGCGCGATGGCGTCGGCCTCGCGGATGTTGGCGAGGAACTTGTTGCCGAGCCCTTCACCCTCGCTCGCACCCTTGACGATGCCGGCGATGTCGACGAACGACACCGGCGCGGGCACGGTCTTCTCCGAGTGGAAGAGCTCGGCGAGCTGGTCGAGCCGCGAGTCGGGCAGGTTCACCACCCCGACGTTCGGCTCGATCGTCGCGAACGGGTAGTTCGCGGCGAGGACCTGGTTCTTGGTCAGGGCGTTGAACAGGGTCGACTTGCCGACGTTCGGGAGACCGACGATTCCGATGGTGAGAGCCACGGAAGAAGAGCCTACCGGCGGCGGCCCGCCGGAGCCGACCCGGGCCTCCAGTCCGTCCGTCAGAACCAGCGCGAGCCGGTCGTGGCAGCGTGGTCCCCGTCGTCCGGACCGGGCGACGGAACAGGAGGACGTCGATGTGGTTCGAACGCGACGAGCGCGGTGTGCACTCGGTGGGCATGGGAGCGCCGGGGCTGCGCCAGCGCTTCGCTCCGGAGACCCTCGCCGCCCTCGAGCAGGCCTCCCGCGCTGAGCTCGAGCAGCTGCACGACGCGATGGCCGAGCTCGAGGCGGACGTCCTGGTCGTCTACGACCCCGAGGACGACACGATCGACTACGCCGAGGAGGACCGCTTCCGCGGGATCCCCCTCCCCCGGGACTCCGGCTTCCCGGTCATCACCGGCGACCTGACCGCCGGACTCACCGAACACGTCGAGAGCCTGCCGCTGCGCTGGCGTCTGGACGGCGTCGCGGTGGCGTTCGAGATGGTGGGCACGCTGCTCGCGCCGTACTGGAAGCGCGAACGTGCGCGTCGGACGGCGACCTGGCGCGCGACGGCGCGACGTTGGCGCAGCGGTTCCCGGTCGGCACGCCGCCGCTGAGCGTCCGGCCGCAACGCCGAGGCGGCTTCCGGCGATGTCGGCGCCCCGTGCGACGATCGGAACCGTGCCGTTGAACTTCACCGCGATCGACTTCGAGACCGCGAACAGCTCGCCCGCCAGTGCGTGCTCCGTCGGACTGGTCAAGGTCCGCGCGGGCCGGGTCGTCGACCGGGCGTCGTGGTTCATCCGCCCACCGTTCGGACACGACGCGTTCCTCGAGTGGAACACCCGGATCCACGGGATCGTCGCCGAGGACGTCGTGCGCGCGAAGACGTGGGAGCAGCAGTACCCCGACCTCGTGGCTTTCGCCGAGGGTGACGTCCTGGTCGCGCACAACGCTCGGTTCGACATGGGCGTCATCGCCGGTGGGTGCTCGGCAACCGGCATCGACCTCGCCGAGCACCACTCGATGTGCTCGCTCGCGGTGGCCCGTAAGACCTACACGCTCGACTCCTACCGACTGCCGGTCGCCGCGATGGCCGCCGGGTTCGAGGGGTTCCAGCACCACGATGCCGCCGCCGATGCCGAGGCGTGCGCCGCGATCGTCATCCACGCCGCCGGCCACCACGGCACCGACACGGTCGAGGCCCTGGGTGCAGCGACCCGCGTGACGATCGCCCCGGTCCGGGCCCGAGCCGAGAAGCCCAAGGCCTCGACGCCGCAGCCACGGCTGTCGAACCGCCCGATGGTCTTCGCCGACTGAGCCGGCCGAGCCGACCGAGCCGACCGAGCCGGCCGAGCCGAAGGTCCCTGTCGCGGCCTCGACAGCAGCACTACGCTCAGCGCATGGCTGCGCCCACCACGATCGAACGCGAGACCGTCATCACGGCTCGCGCCGCGGACATCACCCCGTACCTGGCAGACCTGCACCGTTGGGTCGAGTGGTCGCCGTGGGAGGGGCAGGATCCCGCGCTGCAGCGGACGTACGCCGGCGAACCGGGGACGGTCGGCTCGACGTACGTCTGGAAGGGCAACCGCAAGGCCGGCGCCGGGTCCATGGCGATCACACGGGTCGATGCCACCGAGGTGGACGTCGCCCTGCAGTTCACCGCACCGTTCAAGTCGTCGAGCGCAGTCGCATTCCGGTTGCACGAAGCGACCGACGGCACGCGGGTCGTCTGGTCGATGACGAGCCCGCAGAACGTGATGTCGCGCGTGATGGGGGTGTTCGTCAACATGGACAAGTTCCTCGGCGGCGACTTCGAGAAGGGCCTCGCCAAGCTGAAGGCTGCGGTCGAGCGCTGACGGGAGTGGCACACCGGGGAGCAGGGCACCCGGTGGTATTGTCACGACAATCCCTCGGCATCGATGCCGAACCCGCAATTCCCCGAAGGACCGCGATGACCAACGAAGGCCAGCTGCCGTCCGACCTGTTCATGGACCTGGACCGGTCGGGTCCCATGCCCCTCTACTTCCAGGTGGCCTCGCGCATCGAGGAGTCGATCCGCTCCGGTGTGATGCCTCCCGGCGCCCGTCTCGAGAACGAGATCGCGCTCGGCGAACGCCTCGGGCTGTCCCGCCCGACGATCCGCCGGGCGATCCAGGACCTCGTCGACAAGGGTCTGCTCGTCCGCCGCCGCGGCATCGGCACACAGGTCGTGCACGGCCCGGTGACCCGCAAGGTCGAGCTCACGAGCCTGTACGACGACCTGGCCCAGGGGTCACAGGCACCGGCGACGAAACTCCTCGAGCGCAACGACGTCCCTGCCTCGGACGAGGTCGCCGCAGCCCTCAGCATCGAGCCCGGCACGATCGTCGCGCACATCCGCCGCGTGCGGTTCGCCGAGGACGTCCCGATGGCGATCCTCGAGAACTACCTTCCGCCGGAGTTCCTCGAGATCACCGACCAGGACCTGCAGGACCACGGGCTCTACCAGCTGCTCCGCGGTCGCGGTGTGACGATGCGGGTGGCCAAGCAGCGGATCGGTGCCCGCGCGGTCACCGACGAAGAGGCCGGTCTGCTCGAGATCGAGGACGGCGACCCCGTGCTCACCATGAGCCGCACCGCGTACGACGCCTCGGGGCGCGCGGTCGAGTACGGCGTGCACTGCTACCGCCCCGACCGCTACTCGTTCGAGGTCACCCTCGTCGACAAGTAGGCAGTTCGCGCTGACCGCGTGACGTCCAGGTTCCACGAACTGCCGCACGCGTGACGCCGAGGTTCCACGGATGGCCGCTGGACGCCTCGAGATGCCGAGATTTCGGAACCTCGGGACCGGCAGACGGAGCGAGCGGGCGCAGGACCGGCAGACAGACGGACCCCGCTCAGGCGAGCGCGGGCACGCCGAGCTCGCCGGTCACGTACTGGGCACGGCCGAAGCCGAACGACCAGTCCTGCGGGCCGTTCTCGACGTAGCCGATGAAGACGTCCTCGGACGCCACACCGATCGCCGCCAGGGCGTCGTGGATGGCCGCGTACAGCGTCGTCTTCGCCTCGTCGGTGCGCCCGCGCTGCGTGAAGACCTGGATCACGACGACGCCCTCGGTCCGCTCGAACCCCAGGCCGGCGTCCTCGGCGATGATCTGCTGCGCCGGGTGCTCGGTGATCACCTGGAACCGGTCGCGCACGGGGATCGTGTACACGTCGACGATGGCCTGGTGGATCGCGTCGGCGATGGCGCGCACCGCCTGCGGCGTGCGGCCGGTGGCGAGGTCGATACGGACGAGCGGCATGGTGCCTCCTGCAGTTCGGGACTTTGTCCTGACAAACTAACATGGATTGACAGTCAAGAACAGAGAGACGGGAGGCGCGGTGCCAGCTGGGCACCGCGCCTCCCGTCCGTCGTCCGCGACCGTCTAGAGCACGGGGGTCGCCGCTGCGTAGGTGAGCGGTCCGTCGACGCGCGCGACGTCGTGCCACGCACCGTCGGCGAGGGACGCCTCCGCCGCCTCGACGATGGACGCAGCAGCCAGCCCGTCGGCGACCGACGGGGCGAGCTGCTCCCCGCGGCGGACACTCGCGATGAACTGAGCGGCCTCGATCGTCTTCAGGTCGTCGTACCCCATGGCCGTGCCGGCGCCGGGCTGGAAGCGCTCGAACTCGCCGTCACCCGCGGCGACGTAGTGCGTGGCGTAGCCGTCCACCTCTTGCCCGTCGAGGTACACCTCGAGCTCGTTGAGACGCTGGAAGTCCCACCGCACCGACCCCCTGGTGCCGTAGATCTCGAGCGTGTACTCGGCGTGCGGCCCCCGCATGACGCGGCTCGAGTCCATGGTGCCGACGGCGCCGTCCTCGAAGCGGAAGAGCAGGGCTGCGTAGTCCTCGTTCTCGACGCGGCCGAGGTCGCCGGTGGCGGCGGCGCTCCGGTCGACGATGCCCGCGGCCGGCTTCGGGCGCTCCTGGATGAAGGTCTCGGCGAGCGCGCTCACACTGGCGATCCGACCGACGACGTACTGCGCCAGGTCGAGGCCGTGCGACAGCAGGTCACCGAGCACACCCGAACCGGCACGCTCACGCTCGAAGCGCCAGGTCAGCGGCGCCGCGGGGTCGGACGAGTAGTCGGCGAGCAGCGACCCGCGCACGTTCGTGATCCGACCGAGGCGGCCGCTGCGGACGAGTTCGCGGGCCCGCTCGATCGCTGGGGCGTGCCGGTAGTTGAACCCGACGCTCGTGATGACGCCCGCGCGCTGGACGGCCTCGTGGATCTGCCGGGAGTCGCTGGCGTAGCGGCCCATCGGCTTCTCGATCCAGAACGGCTTGCCGGCCTCGGCAGCGGCGACCGCCATCTCGCGGTGCAGGAAGTTCGGCGAGCAGATCGACACGACGTCGACGGCTGGGTCCGCGAGGACCTCGTGGTAGTCGGCGACCGCCCGCTCGTAGCCCAGGCGGGTGACGGCCTGGTCACGTGCGGCCTCGATCGGGTCCGCGGCGACGACGAGCCGGGGCTGCACGCCGAGCTCCGGGAAGTGGTCCGGCAGGGCGCGGTAGGCGCGGGAGTGCAGCCGCCCCATCCAGCCGACTGAGATGAGGCCGACACCGATGCTGTCCATGGGAACTCCTTCGTTCGTGGGCGCCGATTGGAGCGCGCCAACCATCGTACGGGATCGCTCGTGGATTGTCAGTACAAAGACCGTGAGCAGAAGACGTCGGGTCACCTGGGGCGACCCGACGTCTTCTGCTCACGAAGTGGCTCGGCTCAGTTCGGCGGGAAGATGATGTCCCGCACCAGGGCGTCGAGCTGCGCGTCGGCGTCGAGGAACTGGCGCAGCGTCGTCACCGTGGCACCGAACCGGTCGAACTCGTCGATCGTCATGCCGTCGACGTCGTACCCGCGCGCGAACTCGGGCGTCGCCGCGCGCAGGGCCGCGATGACGTCGGCCGGTACCTCGTCGTGGATGGCGTCCGGACGGAACGGGAACGCGTTCGCGTTGATGTCCTTCGTCCACTGGAACGGCGGCGAGACGACGAGGTCCCCGCCCTGGAACTCCGACCACTGCAAGGCGTTCCGGAAGGCGGCGACGAGCACGCGCGACCGGAAGCCACGCTCCTGGAACACCCGGTAGGCGTTCTTCACCGCGGCGACGCCGGCCCACTCGAGGATGCCGGGGTCGACCATGACGTGGTCCCGCTTGACGACGGTCTTCAGCCAGTCGTCGAACCGGCCGGCCATCAGCGTGACGACGTGGCCGAACTCCTGGTCGGGCAGCCCGTCGGCGGCACGACGGTCGAGCGCACGCTCGATGGCCTCACCGACGGCGACGACCTGCGGCACCGTGAACGACACCGTCGCGTTGATCGAGACCCCGCGGTAGGCGGCCTCCTCGATCGCGGCGATGCCGACCTTGGTGGCGGGGATCTTCACGATGATGTTCGGGGCGAGCTGCGAGAACCGCACGGCCTGCTCGACCAGGGCGTCGGCGTCGCGGTGGAACCGCGGGTCGGTCTGCATCGACAGGCGACCGTTGCGGCCGCCGGACGCCTCGAACGCGGGCAGCAGCTGCTCGGCCGCCGCGATGGAGAGCTCCTCGACGGCCTTCCAACCGATCCAGGACTCCCCCGCGGTCGGGTGCTCCGCGGCGATCTCGCGGATGCGCGGCACCCAGGTCTCCGGGTCCTGCTTGATGCAGGTGTACGCGATCACCGGGTTGCAGGTCGCCCCGACGGCGCCGTACTCGTGGATCGCGGTGGACAGTTCGCGCGGGTCGGCGGAGTCGTTCCACAGGGCGGTCACGGTCTGCGACGCGGCCTGCAGCGTGACGGGTCGGACGTCGGCGTCGGTGGTCGCCGGTGACGAGAGGGTGTCGGTCATCGTGTGAGTCCCTTCTTGATCGTGTCGAGCTGGAAGCGCGAGACCTCGTCGGCGTTCTCGTCCTCGGCGAAGACGCTCGACACCGCGACGGTGTCCTCGCGCGCCGTGAAGCCGACCCGGTCGAGGGCGGCCCAGAAGGCGTCGAAGTCGACGTCCGCCTGGCCGACCGGCAGGTGCTGGTGCACGCGGACCGGGTTGCCGGGCGGGTTGGTGATGTAGCGCAGGCCGTGCGACCGGTGGTGGTCGTAGGCGTCGGCGACGTGCACGAGCTGCAGCGAGTCGCCCGCGGCGTCGATGATCTCGTCCATGTTGCCGCCGTAGTGGAACGTGTGGCAGGCGACGTAGACGAAGCCGATGCTCTTCGAGTTCAGCCCGCGGATCACCCGGAGTGCCTCGAGCCCGTCCTCGACGAAGTCGTCGGGGTGCGGGTCGATGAGGACCCGGATGCCGGAGTCCTCGATGATCGGCAGGAGCTCCTCCATCGCCCAGTGGAACTGGTCCTCGGACTCCTCAGCGCGTTCGGGTCGGCCGGAGAACTCCGTGTTGATCGTGTCCACGCCCAGGCGCTTCGTGATCTCGATGACCCGCTTCCACTTCTTGACGGCGGCCTCGCGGGCCTCCTTGTCCGGGCCGGCCCAGCGCAGGACGGGCAGGACCGACGCGACCTGGACCCCGGCCGTCGTGCACGCCGCGGCGAACGCGTCGACGAGGTCGTCGTCGGCCGTGGGGTGCCGGTAGAACGGGATGAAGTCCTCGTGCGGGGTGAGCTGCAGGTACTCGTAGCCGAGGTCGGCCACCTTCTGCGGGAACTCCAGCAGCGACAGGTCGTGGTGGTACGGCGTGGGGTCGAGTGCGATCTTCGGCATCGATCAGGCCGTCTCGTAGAACGCGGGCTTCGCGGTGGCGTACGTGATCGGCTCGTGCGCACCGGACTGCTGCGCACGCACGGCGACCTCGGCGACGACCGACGCCGTGTAGCCGTCCCAGGCGCTCGGACCGTCGATGCCACCGGTGCGCGCGGCGTCGACCCAACGCTGCACCTCTTCGTCGTAGGCAGCACCGAAGCGCTCGACGAACGACGGGGTGACGCCCTGGCCGGAGACGCCCTGCGACACGAGGTTGAGCGAGGTCTCGCGACCGATGTACGCGACACCGGACTCGAACACCGCGTCGGTCGTGACCTGGTAGCCGAACTGGGCGTTCACGTTGATCTCGACGATCGCCATGGTGCCGGACTCGGTGGTGAACAGCACGAACTGCGGCTCGGGCAGGTCGGCCGGGGCGAGCGAGTTCTTCCGGGGCTTCTTGACCTCGACGCTCGTGATCGCCTCGCCCGTGATGAACGGGATGATGTCGATCTCGTGGATCACCGAGTCGTGGATGAGCATCGACTCGCTGAAGTTCGGCGGCGTGGTCGGGTTGCGGTGCGCGTGGTGCAGCGCGAGCAGGGCGCCGTTGGCCCCGGACTCGCGCAGCGCGCGCAGCTCCTGGTAGCCCTTGTCGAAGCGGCGCATGAAGCCGACCTGGATCTTCGGACGGTCGGACGTCGCCTGCTCGAGCTCGACGATCCGCAACGAGTCCTCGGCCGAGGTCGTGAGTGGCTTCTCGCACAGGACGGCGAGACCGCGCTCGATCGCCGGCACCAGGACCGGCTCGTGCAGGAAGCCGGGCGTCGCGACGATGACGGCGTCGATCGGGGTGGCGTCGAGCGCCTCCTCGAACGATGCCGCGGTGATCGCTCCGGGCGCCTTCGCCGCGGCGGCGGTCGCACGGCCGGAGTCGGGGTCGACGATGGCGACGACGTCGGCGCCGGCGATGGTCGAGGTGATGCGACGGATGTGGTCGCTGCCCATGGCGCCCGCGCCGACGACGGCGACGCGGAGGTTGTCAGTGGTGCTCATGGCGGTGCTCCTGGGGTAGATGACGCTGCGTGGACGGCTGCCGGGGCCGGTCAGGACACGCGGGCGGCGGACGTGGAACCGAAGATGTGCTGGAAGGTGCGCTCGGCGATCGGGCCGGGGGCATCGACCGAGCAGCCGTACATGTCCTGCTCGACGATGCCGAAGACGTCCGGGTTGATCTTCGCGACGGCCTCGATGATCGGGGCGAGCTCCGGGGTGCCGTGCGGCGGCTCGGTCATGATCCCCTGCGACACGGCGGTGGCGAACGGGACGTCGTTCTTCAGCACGTCGAAGAGCAGGTCGGTGTCCACCTGCTTGAGGTGCAGGTACCCGATGCGCTCCGGGTGCGCGGCGATGAGCTTGAGGTTGTCGCCGCCGTAGTACGCGAAGTGGCCGGTGTCGAGGCAGAGGTTCGTGTACGCCGGATCAGTCTCCGACAGGAACCGCACGGTCTCCTTGTAGGTGCCGACGTGGCTGTCCGCGTGGGTGTGGAACTGCTGGTGGACGCCGTACTCCTCGAGCAGCGCCTTGCCGAGCTGGTCGTGCCCCTTGCCGAGGCGGTCCCACTGCTCGTCGGTCAGGGTGCGCGACTCGAGGACCTCCTCCGTGGCGTCCGAGCGCCACAGGTCCGGGATCGTCACGAGGTGCTGGGCGCCGAGCTTCGCTGCCAGACCCGCGACCGCCACGGCCTGGTCCCAGGCACGCTGGAACTGGTCCTCGCCCTTGTGGAACCCGGTGAACACCGTTCCGGCGGACAGCTTCAGCCCGCGCGACTCGAGCTCGTCCGACAGCTGCGACGGGTCGGTCGGCAGGTAGCCGTACGGTCCGAGCTCGATCCACTCGTACCCGGCTGCGGCCGCTTCGTCGAGGAAGCGCTTCCACGGCACCTGGTTCGGGTCGTCGGGGAACCAGACGCCCCACGAGTCGGGGGCGGTGCCGATCCGGATGGCGTCGGTGGCGGTGGCGGTGTCGGTCATGACGTCGTCGTCTGCTTTCTGGGTGTGGTGCGTGTGGTGGACGGTGGTGCTTAGCCGAGCAGCGGGCGCTGTGCGGCGACCTGCTGCTCGTACTCGGCGCGGGCGGTCTGCGTGCTCGACAGCGTCGAGGTCTGTGCCACCGGCACGTCCCACCAGCCGTCGCCCTCGGGGCCGTAGACCAGCGGGTCCGAGTTGATGTGCACGAGGGTGGTGTGGTCGTTCGCCTTCGCCTGGCGCACCGCGGCCTTGAGGTCCTCGATGCTGTCCGGGCCGGGCTGGACCTCGATCACGTCGACGCCGTACGACCGCGCGTTCGCCGCGAGGTCGACCGGCAGCGGGTCGCCGTTGTCGAACGACTGCGTCTCGTCCAGGTAGCGGTACTTCGTGCCGTAGCGCTCGGACCCGACGGTCTCGGACAGGTGCCCGATCGACGCGTACCCGTGGTTCTGGATGAGCACGACGATGATCTTGATGCCCTCGGCCACGGCGGTGACGAGCTCGGTGTGCAGCATGAGGTAGCTGCCGTCGCCGACCATGACGATCGCGTCGCGGTCCGGGGCTCCACGACGGACGCCGATGCCGCCGGCGATCTCGTAGCCCATGCACGAGAACGCGTACTCGACGTGGTAGCCGAGGGCGTCCTGCACGCGCCAGAGCTTGTGCAGGTCGCCGGGCAGCGAGCCGGCCGCCTGGATGACGACGTCGCGCGGGTCGGACACCGACTGCACGGCGCCGATGATCTCCGGCTGACCGGGCAGGTCGGCGCCGGACGGCGCGAACGCGCCGTCGACGGCTGCGTCCCACGCCGCCTTCAGCGACGCGATCTCCGCAGCGTAGGCGGCGTCGACGACGAACGCGGGCTCTGCGGGTGACGACCCGGACGACGCGAGCGCCGCGGTCAACGCGACCAGGGCCTCCCGGGCATCCGCGATCAGCGGCAGCTGCGAACCGTGCTTGTAGGCGTCGAACGCGGCCACGTTGACGTTCACGAACGTGACGTCCGGGTTCTGGAACGCGGTCCGCGACGCGGTCGTGAAGTCGCTGTAGCGCGTGCCGATCCCGATCACGACGTCCGCCTGCGCGGCGACCGCGTTCGCGGCGGCCGTGCCGGTCGCGCCGATGCCACCGAGGTACTGCGGGTGGTCCCAGACGAGCGAGCCGCCGCCGGCCTGCGAGGTGCCGACCGGGATGCCGGTGGCCTCGACGAAGGCCGCGAGCTCGCGCTCCGCGCCGGAGTACAGCACGCCGCCGCCCGCGACGATCACCGGACGCTGCGCGCCCCGGATCGCGGCAACGGCACGCGCCAGCGGCCCGTGCTCGGGCAGCGGACGACGGATGTGCCACTCGCGCGGCTGCAGGAACGCGACGGGGACGTCGAACTCCTCGGCCTGCACGTCCTCGGGCAGGGCGATGGTCACGGCACCGGTCTCGGCCGGGTCGGTGAGCACGCGCATCGCGGCGAGGGCGATCGAGAACAGCTGCTCGGGGCGCTCGACGCGGTCGAAGTAGCGCGACAGCGGACGGAACGCGTCCGTCACCTGGATCGAGGTGTCGTGCGGCAGCTCGATCTGCTGGAGCACCGGGTCGGTGGTCCGCGTCGCGAACGTGTCCGACGGCAGCAGCAGTGCGGGCAGCCGGTTCGTCGTCGCGAGCGCGGCAGCGGTGAGCATGTTCGCGGCGCCCGGGCCGACCGACGCCGTCGCGGCGAAGGTCGCACGGCGGCGGTGCATGCGGGCGAAGCCGACGGCCTCGTGCACCATCGCCTGCTCGTTGCGGGCCTGGTGGTACGGCAGCAGGCCGGGCTGTTCGACGTGGAGCTGCTTGATGGCCTGTCCGACGCCGGCGACGTTGCCGTGCCCGAAGATGCCGAAGATCCCCGGGATGGTGCGTTCGCGGACGTCGCCGTCGACGGTCCACTGGTTGGCCAGGAACTCGACGAGTGCCTGGCCGACGGTCATCCGGCGCGTGTTGGTGGTCACGCGTGCTTCCTTTCGTAGGGCAGGCGCGGGTCGAGCTGCTCGCTCGCCCAGGCCTGGCGGACCCAGCCGTGCGCCGGGTCGTCGGTGATGTTCCAGACGCGCTCCGGGTCGGGCCCGGCCATCACGTTGAGGTAGTACATGTCGTAGCCGGGGGCGGCGACGGCGGGACCGTGCCAGCCGTGGGGCACCAGCGCGACGTCGCCGGTGCGAACCTGACGGAACTCGTCGATCGGACGGTCGTCCGAGGCGTACGTCCGGTGCAGCGCGAAGGGGTCGGCGGTGGCCGGAGCCGAGACACCCTGGGCCACCGCGGACTCGTAGTAGTAGATCTCCTCGAGGTTCGACTCCTCGCCCGGCACGTTCGTGTCGTGCTTGTGCGGCGGGTACGACGACCAGTTGCCGGCCGGCGTGATCACCTCGCACACGATGAACTTGTCCGCGTCGAGGGCCGCCGGGGTGCCGAAGTTGTGCACCTGCCGGCTGGACTGCCCGGCACCGCGGAGCTCCACCGGCACGTCCTGCCGGGCCACGTACGTGGTCGGCTTGACGGTGTCGGTGGGCGCCTCGGCGACCGCGAACCGGCCGGCGCCGGTGATCGTCGCCGCGGTGCCCGATCCGAGGTACAGGACGTCGGTCGGGCCCTCGAAGACGTTCGCGCGCCCCTGCAGGGCCTGGTCGCCGTCCCCGGCGGCGCCCACGTGGGTCACGTGGAACGACCCGGCGAGCGGCACGACGATGCGCTCCACGGCGTCGGCCGGGAGGCGCAACTCGCGCGTGCCGGTCGGGTCACCGTCCGTCAGGGTGCCGGTCCGGAGCCCGGTGTGCGCCCATCCTGCGATGCGGCCGTCGACGACGTCGGTCCAGCCGGCCTCCGGCCGGCTCCCCTTCGGGATGAACCACTGGTCGTGCTCGTGCTGTTCGTTCGCCATGCTGCGGCTCAGTTGTTCGACGGGAAGCCGAGGTTGATGCCGCCGTGCGACGGGTCGAGCCAGCGGCTCGTGATCGCCTTCTGGCGGGTGAAGAAGCTCACGCCGTCGGCGCCGTACGCCTTGTGGTCACCGAACAGCGAGTTCTTCCAGCCGCCGAACGAGAAGTACGCGACCGGAACGGGAATCGGGACGTTGATGCCGATCATGCCGACCTGCACGTCGCGCTGGAAGCGACGGGCAGCGCCGCCGTCGTTGGTGAAGATGGCGGTCCCGTTGCCGTACGCACCCGAGTTGATGAGCTCGAGGCCCTCTTCGTACGTGGCGACGCGGACGACGCTCAGCACCGGGCCGAAGATCTCCTCGGCGTAGACGCGGCTCGTGGTGGGGACCTGGTCGATCAGCGTCGGGCCCAGCCAGAAGCCGTTCTCGTCGCCGTCGGGTCGGACGGTGCGGCCGTCCACCACAACCACCGCACCGTCCTGCTCTGCGACCTCGATGTACGAGGCGACCTTGTCACGGTGCTGCTTCGTGACGAGCGGGCCCATGTCGCATCCGCGACGACCGTCGCCGATGCGCAGGGTGGCCGCGCGGTCCTTGATCTTCTGGATGAGCTCGTCGGCCACCGGCTCGACGGCGACGACGACCGAGATCGCCATGCAGCGCTCACCGGCGGAGCCGAAGCCCGCGTTGATGGCGTTGTCCGCGACCAGGTCGAGGTCGGCGTCCGGCAGCACCAGCATGTGGTTCTTCGCGCCGCCCAGGGCCTGCACGCGCTTGCCGTGCTTCGTGCCGGTCTCGTAGACGTACTGCGCGATCGGCGTGGAACCGACGAACGAGATCGACTCGACGTCGGGGCTCGTGAGCAGGCCGTCGACGCTCAGCTTGTCGCCGTTGAGGACGTTGAAGACACCGTCGGGGAGACCGGCCTCGGAGAACTTCTCGGCGAGCCAGATGGCGGCGCTCGGGTCCTTCTCGGACGGCTTCAGCACGACGGTGTTGCCCGCGGCGATCGCGATCGGCAGGAACCACAGCGGCACCATCGCCGGGAAGTTGAAGGGGCTGATGATGCCCACGACGCCGAGCGGCTGCCGGATCGAGTACACGTCGATGCCGGTCGAGACCTGGTCGGAGAACTCGCCCTTGAGCAGGCTCGGGATGTTCGTCGCGAGCTCCACGACCTCCTGCCCACGGGCGATCTCACCCAGGGCGTCGTCGATGACCTTGCCGTGCTCGCTCGTGATGATCTCGGCGAGCTCGCCCTTGTCGCGGTTCAGGATCTCGCGGAACGAGAACAGGATCTGCTGGCGCTTGGTGAGCGACAGGTTGCTCCATGCCGGGAACGCCGCCTTGGCGCTCGCGATGGCGGCCTGGATCTCGTCCTCGTTCGCCAGGGCGACCTGCTTCGTCGCGACGCCCAGGGCCGGGTCGTACACGGGGGCGCTGTTGCCCGACGCGGACTCGACGTGCTTGCCGCCGATCCAGTGGCCGACGGTGGTGGTGGCGGTCTCCGTGGTGGTCATGCGTTGCTTCCTTCGAGTGTGGTGGCTTGTTCGTGCGTGGTGCCGGCGTTCGCGGTGCCGGCGCTCCCGGTGTGGACGAGGCCGGCGGCCACGTCGACCGCGGTGGCGACGTCGCCGTCCGGCGGGTAGAGCAGGGTGCGGCCGACGACCAGGCCGCGCACGCCGGGCAGGGCCAGGGCATCAGCCCACTTGGCGTACGTCTCGAGCGGCTTGCTCGACGGGTCGCCACCGAGCAGGAGCGTCGGCAGCGTCGTCGCCGCCATCACCCGCTCCATGTCGTCGACGACCGGGATCTTCAGCCAGCTGTAGGCGCTGGACTCCCCCAGGCCCGCGGCGATCGCCATCGAGGTGATGACGGCGTCGGCGGTCAGGTCGTTCACGACCCGGCCGTCCTGCCACGCGGACATGAACGGCTCGAGCATGATCGGCAGCTGGAGTGCGGCGGCCTCGCTGACGGCGCGGGCCGTGGCCTCGAGCGTCGGGGCCGTGCCCGCGTCCTCGAGGGCGATGCGCACGAGGAGCTTGGCGAAGTCGAGTCCGGAGTCCTTGATGGCCTGCGCCGAGTACGCGGTGTAGCGGTCGTCCATCTCGAACGTCGCGCCGCGCAGCCCGCCGCGGTTCATCGACCCGACGACGACCTTGCCGTCGAGGGCGCCGAGCAGTGCCAGGTCCTCGAGGATGTCGGGCGTCCCGAGCACCCCGTCGACGCCGGGGCGACCGAGCGCCGTGACGAGCCGCTCGAGCAGGTCGTAGCGGTCGGCCATGGCGGACTCGTCGTTCCGGACCGCCAGGGCGCCGCGTGCCGGGTGGTCGGCGGCGACGATGAAGAGCTTGCCGTCGTCGGCGAGCAGGGAGCGCTTGTGCCGAGCGTCGAGCACGGACCGCACCAGTTCGGGCTGTCCGGCGCGGATGTCGCGGAGGCGCTGGAAGTCAGCGGGGCTGATCTCAGGCATGGGTCTTCTCCTCGGTGTTGGTCGCACCCGTGCTCGTGTGGTTCGTGCCGTCGGCGGGGTTGCTGGCGATGAACGACTCGATCTCGTCGCTCGTGGGCATCGCCGTCGAGCACTCGAACCGGGTCGCGACGATGGCGCCGGCGGCGTTGCAGAAGGCGAGGATCCGCTCGAGACCCCAGCCCTGCAGCAGGCCGTGGGTCAGCGCGCCGCCGAAGCCGTCGCCCGAGCCGAGCCCGTTGACGACGTCGATGTGGTGCGGGCGGAACTCGACGAACTCGTCGCGGGTCTTCGCCAGCACGCCCTTGGGGCCCTGCTTGACGATGGCGATCTCGACGCCGCGCTCGAGCAGGGCGTCGGCAGCACGGACCGGGTCGGTCTCACCGACGGCGACCTCGCACTCCTCGCGGTTGCCGACGGCGACCGTGGCGTGTTCGAGGGCGACGGCGACCTCGCGCGTCGCGGCCTCGGGGCTCGACCAGAACATCGAGCGGTAGTCCAGGTCCAAGACGGTGTGGTTCTTCGTGCTGTTCTGCGCGGCTGTGCGCGCTTCGTACGCGACGTGGTGTGCCTGCCGACTCGGCTCCTCGCTCAGGCCGGTCACCGTGGTCCAGAAGATCTTCGCCCGCTCGATCTCGTGCAGCGGCAGCGACTTCGCCGTGATCATCAGGTCCGGCGCCTTCGGGGCACGGTAGAAGTACAGCGGGAAGTCGTCCGGCGGGAAGATCTCGCAGAACGCGACGGGGGTGTTCAGCCCCTCGACCGTCTCGACGAAGGCGTTCGCGACGCCGAACTCCGGCAGGGTGCGGGCGATGTACCGGCCGAAGGGGTCGTTGCCGGTGCGGGTGATGACCGCGGCGTCGGCACCGTGGCGCGCTGCGGCGATGGCGACGTTGGTCGCGCTGCCGCCGACGGACTTCGAGAACGTCGTGACGTCTTCGAGTGGGCCGGTCTGCTGCGGGTAGATGTCGACGCTGACGCGTCCCATCGTGATCACGTCGTAGGCGTGGGGAGCGGGGTTCGTCATGCGACGTGGTGGACCTTCCGTGCGGCTTCATCGGCGGACGTTCACGACTGTACACCGTGTTTGCCCTAATGTCATGACATGGTTTTCGGGGCTGGTCCCGCCGGGCGCGTGGCCGCGTCGGTGTGCCGGGAGGCCCGGCGTCGGTGTGCCGGGAGGCCCGGTGTCGGTGGGTCCTGCCAAGGTCACGACATGCAGATCCTCGCCCTGGTCATCGGTCTCGTGATCGGCATCGCCGTCGGTGCGGTCGTCGCCTGGTCGCTCGCGCGGTCGCGCGCCGGCGTCGACGCCGCCGCGTCGCGCGCGAGCGCCGAGGCGCTCCGCACACGGCTCGACGAGGTCCGGCGCGACGCCGAGGAACGCCTCGACGCGCAGGACGCCCAGTACCGCCGACAGGTCGACTCCCTCGAACGGCGCTCGGCCGAGCTCGAGCACCTCGTGCAGCGCATGCACGGCGCGGACTCGGCCCGGAACCAGAACGAGTCGAAGGTGCTGTCCGCCCTCAGCCCCGTCGCGCAGACCCTCGACGTCATGCGCACGAAGATCGCCGAGCTCGAGCAGTCCCGCAGCGAGCAGTACGGCGCCCTGTCCGCCCAGCTCCGCTCGGCCGCCGAGTCCGAGGAACGCCTGCGCGCCACGGCCGACACCCTGGCCAGCGCCCTGTCGTCGAACAGCACCCGCGGCGTGTGGGGCGAGACGCAGCTGCGCAACGTGGTCGAGGCCGCCGGGTTGCTCGAACGGGTCGACTTCGACGTGCAGTCCTCGGTCACCACCTCGGTCGGCACCGCCCGGCCCGACATGGTCGTGCACCTGCCCGGCGGCAAGACCATCGCCGTCGACGCCAAGGTGCCGTTCAGCGCCTACCTGCAGGCCGCCGAGATCCCGGCGACCGCCACCGGTGCCGAGGGGGCTCGGCGCGACGCGCTCATCGGGCAGCACGTCAAGGCGCTCCGCGCGCACGTCGACGCCCTTGCCGCGCGCGAGTACTGGACCGGGTACGACGCCTCCCCCGAGCTCACCGTCGCCTTCATCCCGTCCGAGTCACTCATCTCGAGCGCCCTCGCCGCCGACCCCGGGCTGCTCGACCACGCCTTCCGCAAGCGCATCGCGCTCGCCTCGCCCGTGACCCTGTGGTCCGTGCTGAAGACCGTGGCGTTCTCGTGGCAGCAGGACGTCGTCTCGCAAGAGGCGCACGAGCTCTTCCGGGTCTCGCGCGAACTCTACGGCCGACTGTCCACGATGGCGGGGCACGTCGACAAGCTCGGGCGTTCCATTCGGGGCTCCGTCGTCGACTACAACCGGTTCGTGGGGTCGCTCGAGCGGCAGGTGCTGCCGAGTGCACGGCGGTTGTCGCTGCTCGACGAGTCGAAGGTGATCGCGGACCCGGCGTCGATCGAGGACGAGCCGCGGTTGCTCACGGCGCCGGAGCTGGTGGGGGCGGTCGACGAGGACTGACCGTCCGCTCGCGGCGTCGATCCGCGCCGGTCACCTCCGTTCGTGCAGCGATCCGGAGCCGTCGCAGCGACGTCTCAATGCCTTCCGATCATTGATTGCGTCTTCCCCGCTCCTCCTTCGCCGCTCGGTCGAGCACTTTGATCAACGGCTTCGGTGCCAGGAACGCTCGCGCCAGCCCCTGAGCGGTGAAGCCGTCTGCACCGACCAGCCGAGCTTTCGCTCCGGCGCTCAGCATGCCCTTCGCGCCCGCCACCGCGTCCTCCACCGCGAGCGGATGTGGATTCGATCGATTCGGTCGTACGGGGAGAGAACGTCGGACGAGCAGCCGGAGCGGAGTCTCTCCAGCTACCGCAGAGTTGAGCGCGCCCGGATCGGCTCGAATTGCCGATTGCATGTCGATGAGCGACCCACGCGACGCGGCCTCGAACACGACTGATGCGTCCGATTCATCGCTCTTGAGCATCCGATCCTGCTGCAGCACGATGATGAGTCCGGCGGGTGCGTCCGCGAGGATCCGAGCGTAGCTCAGCGGGGTCGCGCCCAGGTCGTTGACTGAGTAGGGATCCGCTCCGGCATCGAGCAAGAGATTCACCGGATCGAGTCCGCCGCCGCCCGAGTTCGCCACTGCGAGCTGCAGCGGCGTCGTCCCCCAACGGTCCGGCGCATCCACCTTCACCCCGAGGTCCAGGAGCGCCCGTATCGCATGCACCGCGCCGTGCTGAGCGGCGAAGTGGAGGGGCGTGAGGGCGTCGGTATGAGCGCGGGAGGCTGAGGACCCTTCGAAGCCTTCCGCAGCGATCCTCGCGATCGCCTGCGAATCGTCCGCAATGATCGCATCCCAGAAAGCAGAACTGTCCGTCGCGGTGCTCATAAGATGATGCTGTTCAGCCCTTCCACGTCCTCGCCGGGTCCCGAATCGGCCAACACCACGAGTGAGCATCTCGATCGCATCGACCTCTCATCTCTCCGAGAGGTACCGCGCGGGAACGAACAATGCCAGGGTCACTCGGTCGTGGCCTTCCGAGAACTCGACGCCTTCCCGGTGCGCGCGATCCGCATCGACCCGCAGCAGGACGGGAGCGGGAGACTTGCGTCGACCCGCTTGCATCGCCAGCTCTCGATCAGTCGTCAGATGCGCGTACTGGCGCCCCATGGGCAAGAGACCATCGCGCAGGATCGACTCAGCCGCCGCGGGAGAAGTCGCGTGCCAGAGCACCGGTCGCGGCACTATCGCTGGCTTCACGATGCGCTCGTCGGTCGAGTGGCCGTACTGTGCGCGGATCCGGTCACCCTCCACCGCGAAGCGCTGCTTGTCAGACTCGGCGACGATGCGGCGCAAGTCCTCCACCGTTGCGTCCACGCCCGACCGCGCCAAGGCCCCGGCGAGATCTGCGAGCGGGACGCTCCCGTCGGCGCCGAGCTCCAGCCCGTACGAACCCGGTTCGTGCCGCAACGCATGCGACATCGCCTTGCTGATCGACGTGTCCTTTCGGGGCATGCCTCAGTCCTCTTCCTGCTCCGCGAGCCACACTGCTCGGTGCTCCTCCATTTCCTCCCACCAGACGTCGAACGACGTCCACTGACCCCGGTACTCCGTCCCGGGCGAAGCGAACGTGTGGATGATCAGGACAGGAGGGTTGCCCGAACGGTCGCCACCGTCGAAACAGAACACGTCGTCCGTGTCCTGGTGCTTCGCGAAGGGCACGAGGGAACGGGTCGGATACTGCTCCCCAACGATGTCAGCCCAGTTCTCTGTCTGGCTCTCGTACTCAGACGTCCACATGAAGGGATCGATGTCGGGAAGCGGGTCTTGTGCAAGGGCACGTTGGAAGCGCTCGGGGTACTGGAATCCCTCGGGCGCGATCAAGCGCGCCTCGACTTGCCGTTCCTCGACGGTTGTTAGTCGACGTTCCCTCACTGTGGTGCTCCGGTGAGCTTCGGGAGGTCGTGAGACCCAGCTGGATTCGCTTTCGACCAATTCGTGCCTTGCGACTTCATCCGAACCTCAGCGGCCTCGCCCCACGTTCTGGGCTCGGCGTGGCCACGCTTCGTGAAGCGTTCAACCTCTCTTGCGGTCAACGGTTCGTGGTGTTCGTGTGCGCGCGCCTGCACTAGCGTTTCGGTCTCCCGCGCGGCTCTGATCCGAGTGTTGTCCATGCTGGTGCTCACGCCGTCCGGCATCTCCACCACGTCGACCGGGTCTCCGCGCCAACCGCCGTCGCGCATGCTGTTTGTGATGTCGTCGTAGGTGTACGGCTCACCGGTGGTGCGGTCGATCTTGTTGAAGGAGACAGACTTCTGCGAGAACCGAACAGCACCAGGTTCGAACGGCCGAACGAGTCGCTGCAATGGCGTGAACAGCTTTCCCAGCTTGGACGTCGCACTGAAGGCATTGACCTGCTTCGCGATCACATCACGTCCACGTGCGAATCGACTACCGACGTGCAACAGCGAGGTCGCCCGTCCACCCTTACTCGCCATCCGCATCGCCCGAGCCGTCACCCCTAGGCCACCTGCCAGTGGGACGCAGTCGACGAGGGCCCACGCGAGGTCCCACCCGTCGGCGGTGCCCTTGCTCATCTTGTACAACGTGTCCGCCAGCACCACGAGCGCGATCGCCGCGATGATCAACGTCCACGGCCCAGGGATGATCATCGCGATGATGCCGCCCACGGCGACGACGACCTTCGCGATGGAGACGATGGTCTCCCACGCCTCGGACCCGAAGATCTTGTCCCACGTGGACTGCTTCCCCAGCCCCGCATCGGCCGCTTCACCGATCTTCGTCGCGGTCCGCTGCTCCGCGTCCTGCCAGTCACCCTTCGCATCCGCCACGAGCCGCTTCGCTGCGTCGATCCG
>NZ_SLUR01000004.1:0-348056 GCF_004340725.1 Curtobacterium sp. PhB128 | reverse complement strand
CACGACTCGAGGGCATGAGCCCGGTTCAATACCGAGCTCACGCCCTCGCGGCCTAATCTGACTTCACGGTCCAACAAACCGGGACCAGTTCACAGGCACCGGGCCTCCCGTCCGCCGTGGGGTCACCATCTCGGGCCGCGACCGGCATCCGAGACGTCAGCCGCTGCCGGTAGGGTCGCCGCATGAGCGGGGCGACGATCAGCGTGCAGGACTTCGTCATGCGGTTCGGGGACCGGAACGTGGTCGACGGACTGTCGTTCGACGTCGCCGCCGGCGAGACGTTCGGCCTGCTCGGCAGCAACGGCTCCGGCAAGACCACGACGATCCGTGCCCTGCTCGGCATCACCACCCCGACCGCGGGCACCCTGACCATCGACGGCCAGCCCTACCGGCCCGCCACCGGTGGCATCGGGTACCTGCCCGAAGAGCGCGGGCTCTACCGCAAGGAATCCGTCATCGACGTGATGTCCTACTTCGGACGGCTCCGCGGGCTCCGAGGTCCCGAGGCGACGGCCTGGAGCATGGACTACCTGGCACGCGTGGGCCTGGCCGACCGCGCCAAGCTCCGCGTCGACAAGCTCTCCGGCGGGCAGCAGCAGAAGGTGCAGCTCGGCATCACGATCATGGACCGGCCGCGGCTGCTCATCCTCGACGAACCGACGAAGGGCCTCGACCCCGTGAACCGACGGCTGCTGCTCGACCTGGTCGACGAACGCAAGGCCGACGGCGCGACCGTCATCCTCGTGACCCACCACATGGACGAGGTCGAGCGGCTCTGCGACCGGATCCTGCTGCTCAAGGACGGCACCGCCGCCGCCTACGGGTCGATCCCCGACGTGCAGGACGCCTTCGGCGGTGCCGTCGCCCGGGTCGGCCTCGACGGGCCGGTCCCACGCTCGCCGCTGTACAAGCTCGCGCGGCACGAGGGGCACGTCGCCTACCTCGTGCCGACGTCCGCCGCAGCACCGGACGGTGCCGACATCCTCGCCGCGCTCGTGGCGGACGGTGTCCGCGTCACCGCGTTCGAGATGCGTCGGATCCCGCTCGACGAGATCTTCGTGCAGGTCTACGGCCACGACGCGCTCGCCGCCGCGGGGGCAGCAGCGTGAGCCGCCTCGGGACCGTCGTCCGGTTCGAGTTCGTCCGCGCGGTCAAGAAGCCCGCGTTCTGGATCGGCACCCTCGCACTGCCGGTCGTCATCGTCATCGTGTCCCTGCTCGTCGGCATCGGACAGGCAGCCGGCACCGACTCGGTCGTCTCGGGCTCGTCGGCCACGAAGACCCCGTTCCGCTACGTCGACCACTCCGGGCTGGTGTCCGAGTCCGTCGCGGCGAAGTGGGGCGGGTCGCCGTCCACCGACGCCGACGCCGACCGCGCCGCCGTGCGTTCCGGGGACCTCGACGCCTTCATCTCGTTCCCGTCCTCCCCCTCGACCTCGCCGATCACCGTCGACGCCGCCGACCGCGGCCTGTTCGCGAACGGTGGCTACTCGTCGCTCGCCGAACGGGTGCTCGAGCAGAGCGTCGCCGCGACCGTCGACGACCCCGAGACGGTCGAGCTCCTGCGTTCCCCACCGGCCACCGACGTCACGACCTACGCCGACGGGCAGGTCGCGCCGGGATGGCTGTCGATCGTTCCGCCGTTCCTGTACGTCGCCGCCTTCTTCGGACTCGTCATCCTGCTCGCGGCACGCATGGTGACCGTCGTGGTCGAGGAGAAGGAGAACCGCATCTCCGAGATGATCCTGACCGCCGTCACCGCCGGCGACCTGATCCGCGGCAAGGTGATCGCGATGCTGCTCGTCGGGTTCGTGCAGGTCGGGGTGTTCGTCATCCCGGGGCTGGTCGGGATGCTCGCCGTCCTGCCACTCGTCGCCTCGCAGCTCGGCGGGCTGACGATCGACCCGTGGCGCATGCTCGTCGGCGCGCTGCTGCTCGTCGGCGGCGTGCTGCTGGCGTCCGGACTGTTCGTCGCCGTCGGTGCCGCGGTGCCGTCGATCAAGGATGCCTCGGCACTGCAGTCGGCGGCGATCTTCGCCCTGATCATCCCGCTCTACGCGGCGTTCTTCGTGATGACCACCCCGACGTCGCCCGTCGCCGCGTTCTTCACGTACTTCCCGACGTTCACGCCCGTCACCGCCATGGTGCGGAACGCCGTCGGCTCGCTGAGCGTCACCGAGTCGGTGGTCTGCATCGTCGAGGTGTTCGTCGCCGCCGGCCTGCTGCTCTGGTTCGCCGAGTACCTGTTCCGGCACTCGGTCGCGCAGTACGGGTCGAAGGTGACGCTGCGCCAGATCGTGTCGTGGCGGCGGCGGTCGGTCTCCCGTTAGGGACGGCTCTGGGGTTCCCGCTCGGCTTCGCGTGCAGTCTGCTGGTGTTCCGCCGGTCGCTGGCGCTGCGGCGTCTCGCGCTCGGGGACGTCGGCGTCGAGGTCCCACGACGGCATCTCGTGCTGCTTCCAGCCCTGGCGGAGCGTCCGGACCGACCGGTCGAACTCCACCATGACGTCGATGTGGGGCCGGACGAGCATCTGGATCTGCAGTCCCTCGTACACCGCGAGCAGCTGCGTGGCCGCCTGGTACGACGGGATCGCCGATTCCTCGGCACCGTTGTCGAAGTCGCGCTGCAGACCGTTGCTGAGCTGCTCGACGTACTCGTCGAAGCGCTTGCGGAACAGCTCGGCGAAGCCGGACTCGGAACTCGCGACCGTGATCACGCCCGCGAGGACGCGGACGAGCCCCGGGTCGGCGACGTCCTCGGCCAAGGTCAGCCGGACGTGGTCGATCGTGCACGCCGGCGGGGTCTTCCGACGGGTGCCACGCAGCTGCGTCCACCGGTCGTACGTCACCAGCAACAGGGCTTCCCACGCGGGGAACAACCGCTCCACGGTCTCGAGCGGGATGCCCGCGACCTCGGCCACCACCGAGGCGTCGACCGCGTCGAAGGAGTGCAGCCGGTAGGCGCGGATCGCTCCGCGGACGGTGCGCTCGGCGAGGGACTCATCGTCCTCGACGCGTTCGCCGTGCAGGGGTTCCATCCGACCATCCCATCGTGTGCGGTACCCCATTGTCTCGTCCCAGACCGGGGGCCGTCACATCCACGCCGGGTCGGCGTGGACCGGCTCGGCGTGAGCGGGCCGTTCAGCCGAGTCGTCAGCCGGCTCGTCAGCCGACCGTGACGGGGGCTGCCGGGGGCTTCACCCGCTGCTTCGCCCAGACGAAGAACCCGGTCAGCGTGAAGACGCCGTAGAAGACGTACATGAGACCCGACGCGTAGTACCCGGCCGAGAACAGGAGCGGGACACCGACCAGGTCGACCGCGACCCAGATGAGCCAGAACTCGACCCAGCCCTTCGCCATGCCGTAGGTGGCGAGCAGTGAGCCGACGAAGATCCACGCGTCACTCCACACCGGCTCGTACGACCCGAGGGCGCGGAACACCGGGGTCAGCAGGGCGGTCCCACCGACCATGCCGACGACCAGCAGGATCCGGGTCCGCCACGATGCCCAGTGCGGTTCGATCACGGTGGACGTGTCGTCGGGGCGGTGGGTCCAGCGGTACCAGCCGTAGATGCTCACGATGATGAACATCACCTGGCGGCCGGCCTGGCCGAGCAGGTTGACGGGGTTCGGGGTGTCGAACAGTGCGCCCATGAAGACGGTGAACAGGAGCGCGTTGCCGACCAGCCCGACGGGCCAGGCCCAGACCTTGCGGCGCATACCGCCGAGCGCGCTGAGCAGCCCGAAGACGTTGCCGATCACCTCGCGCCAGAGCACCGTCTGGTCGCCGATGACGATCTGCGCGTCGAACAGCCAGCGCACGATGCCCATGGGCCCTCCTCGTTTCCGGTCGGTGCAACGGTCGGGGGACGTCCGGCATTCCGGTGATGATCGGGGTACAAACATGTCCTCCACAGGGTGGACAAAAATCACCCCCGTTTTGGGTCCATGCGAAAGCATGTTACTACTTGTCCGCACTTTGGGGGACGAGTACCGTCGTCACCAGAGCGAGTCCAGCCCGCCCGAGCAGCAGATCTGCGCTCCGGAGCCCGGCGACCGCTCTCGGCAAAGGTCAGCCGCGACCCCTCACCCGCGAGGTCGATGACACCGTCCCACCGGCACGACGACCCGAATCACGAGCCGGTGGAATCCAGTGCGCCCCGAACGCACAGAACGGACCCGCCACCATGCACAAGATCGTCACCGGTGCCATCGCCGGCGCAGCCGGCATCGCCCTCCTCCTCGGTGGAGCAGGCACCTTCGCCCTCTGGAACGCCAGTGCCTCCAGCGCCGCATCCTCGGTGAGCTCCGGCACGCTGACCCTCAGCGCGAACAACGACGGCGCCTGGACGGACATCACGAACGGCCGCTCGACCGCGATCAACCCCACCACCGCCCTGATGGTGCCGGGCAACACGTTCCAGTTCACGCAGACGCTGAACATCGGTGCGACCGGCCAGGACCTCAAGGCGAACCTGACCTACGCCAGCCAGTCGATCACCGGTGACTCCGCACTCCTCGCCGCGACGCAGAAGACCCTCGCCGTGACGTCCTCGAGCGCCACCGTCGTGCAGTCCACGTCGAACGCGAACACCTTCGTCGTCTCGCCGTCGGCGTCGACCTCGACCGTCAAGGTCGTCTTCACGATCACGCTGCCGTCCTCGGCGACGACCGGGCAGAACGGGTCGATCAACGTCGGCGCCCTGGCCTTCACGCTCACCCAGACCGCGATCGGTTCCTGATCCACCGATCGCACTGACGCGGGCCACGACCGGCCCCTGATCCGCCGGTCGTGGCCCGTGCTGGGCCCTTGTGGCCCGTCTGGGCCCTTGTGGCCCGTCTGGGCCCTTGTGGCCCGCACCAGCAGAGGCTCACGAGCACCAGGGGACGCACATGACCGGGACACCGAGGACGACGGGCCGCCACCGCGCGGCACGACGCCACCGGTGGATCCTGCCCGTCGCGCTCGCCCTGGTCGTCGCCGTCGCCACGGCGCTCCTCGGCGTCGGCGGGACCTACGCCCTCTGGAACGGCACCGCCAGCACCGCGGCCACCACCGTGAAGTCCGCGACCGCGACGATCACCGTCGGCACCCTGTCGACGATGAACACGACCGTCCTCGGACCGGGTACCGGGGTCACCGGCACCTTCGCCGTGAAGAACACCGGCTCGATCCCGCTCTCGATGCGCGTCGCCACGACGTCCACGAACGTCGCCTACGCGACGAACGCGTCGTCGGCGGCCGTCCTCGGCGAGCTGACGCTCCGTCTGACCAACGTGTCATCGGCTGCGGCCTGCGCCGCCGGGCTGTCCGGCGCGAGCGGCCGTCTCGCCGCCTTCGACACCGGTAGCGGTTCGTTCACGCTCCAGCCCGGTGCGAGCACCGTCGGCTGTGTCGAGCTGGTCCTCGACGCCGACGCGCCGCAGAGCGTGTCCGGCGCCGTCACCGACTTCACCCTCACCGTCACCGGAACGCAGGTCTCCGCATGAACCGCCGTCTCCGGCTCGTCGTCGCCGTGCTGCTCACCGCCGTGTTCGTCGGCGGTGGGTCGAGCGCCGCCTGGGCACTGTGGAGTGCGTCCGGCACCACGGCCTCGAGCGTCACGATCGGCAAGGTCTCCGCCTCGATCGCCGGCACGAGCGCGCTGACCACCACCTTCTCGTCCACGGTGACGTCGGTCACGAAGCCGATCACGCTCACCAACTCGGGCTCCATCGCCGGCACCGCGACGACCACCGTGTCCGTCGTCTCCGGCAGCTCGACGGCGCTCGCGCAGGCGGTCACCGTCGTCGCGTGGCCCGTCGCCACGACCGCGGCGTGCACGACGAACACCGCGGTCGGCAGCGGCTCGGTCACCGGCACCTGGGCGTCACTGCCGAGCATGACGTCCAAGCTCGCCGCCGGCGCCTCGGCCATCTGGTGCACCCGCAGCACGCCCAAGTCCTCGGCGCCTGCATCCGCCACGGCCAACGTGAACGTGAACCTCACCGTGGCGAGCGGCAGCTGGACCTCGGGCGTCGTGCAGGGAGGCTTCTACTTGAACACCTCGGCAGCGGAGGCAGCGCTGACCTGCAACGACCACAGCGGCAACTACGTCGACGTCACCTGGGACGCCGCAGGCCGCCCCAAGGAGACCTGGTACGCCGCCTACGTCGGGACCACGCCGGTCGGACAGAAGGCCCAGGACTACTCGGCGTTCATCACCATCGCCCCGAGCGACATCCCGGCGAGCGCGGGTACCTCCGGCACGCTCACCGTCACCGTCAAGGTCCTCGACAGCGCCGGCAACCCGACCTCGACCGTCGCCGGGAGCGGCCCGGTCACGCTCTTCACGCAGAACAACGGCGCGGCGATCCGGTGCGGCGCGTGACCCGCGCGGCGGCTCGTCCCGAACGTGCGGAGCGCTCCGGTGGGCGTGCGGTCGTGCACGCCGTCGTCCTCGGTCTCAGCACCGGACTGCTCCTGCTCGTCGCGGCCCTCGCCGTCGTGCTCATCGTCGTCCCCAAGGCCACCGGGTCGATGCCGTTGACGGTCCTGACCCAGTCGATGGAGCCGACGCTGCCCCCGGGCACCCTGCTCGTCGTCCGCCCGACCGCCGTCGACGACATCGAGGTGGGCGACGTCGTCACCTACCAGATCGTCTCCGGCCAGCCGGCCGTCATCAGCCACCGCGTGACCTCGGTGTCCTCGTCGTCGAACGGGGCGCGCACGTTCGTCCTCAAGGGCGACAACAACGCGAAGGCTGACCCGCACCCCGTCACCGCCGCACAGATCCGGGGCGTGGTCTGGTACAGCGTCCCCGAGATCGGTGTCGTCAACCAGCTCGTCAACGGGTCGCGGAGCTGGCTCATCCCGACCGTCGCCGGGGTCCTGTTGGCGTACGGCGGCGTGATGATCACCATCGGCACGGTCACGGCCGCGCGCCGTCGACGTGGGGCGTCCGGGCACGGGCGACGTGCGACGGCCGGTCACGGGCGCCGCAGGGCATCGCACCGGGGCTCGGGGCAGGCCTCGGTCTAGGCTCGGTGGACGTGACCGACGGAGTGCAGCGAGCGAGGGAACTGCTCGACGACGCCGCACGACGGCTCCGTGCCGCCGGGGTGCCGGACGAGGCGCTCGGCGAGTACGCGCAGCCGAAGGCGGTGCTCGGCATCCGCCGCGAAGCGACCATGCGGCCCCTCGGTCGCGTGTGGCGCGTCGGTGCACTGCTGATCGGCTCGTCGCTCGAGTCCGGCGGTCGGGTCTGGGCCACCGGGGCGATCACCCGGGTCACCGATCCGGGCCGGGCGCAGTTCCAGTCGGTCTCGGCGGAGGTCCGTCGGGCCTACCGCGCTGCTGCGGCGAAGGGACACTTCGCGGCCGGCGACACCGTCAACCACGGCACCACGGCGATCGCGTTGGACGGGACGCTCGTCGACTCGACCGGGGTGCTCTTCGTCGAGGACGACGTACCGCTCGTCCGCTGGTCACCGGCCGCGGGCTCCGCCGTCCCGCTCGCCGACTACCTGGCCGACCGCGTCGGGTTGCTCGTCGAACCGCCCCGGGGTGCGACCGACTGACCCGCTATCGTGACGGCATGGACGGACAGCAGCCGCGCGAACGACGCAACCCCTGGTGGGCGGTGCTGCTCGTCTTCATGTTCGGGGGCGTGCTCTCGCTGGTCGCCGGTCGGATGCTCCCCTGGCAGGACCAGGACCGCCAGGACCCCGACTACTGACGGCTGGCGGAGCCGCCCGACGGTCCGAGACCGAGGCAGAACGCCATCACTGCTTGCTGCACCGGGAGCAGTGCGGCCTTGAACCCGTGCCCGACGAACGCGGGGTGTTCCACGGCATCGGCGCTGACCTCACGGCCACGCACGAACGGCGGACACGGGTCGAAGCGGGCTCCCGTCGGCGCGAGGTCGAGGAGCGCCGCGGTGATCCGGTACGACTCGAGGGCGTCGGCGTGCGCTCCGGGGCCGTCCGTCAGGATCACGTCCGCCGACCGCACGGCAGTCTCGAGGTCGTCGGTCCATGCAGCGCCCGGCGTTGCGAGGCCGGCCGGGCAGCATTGGACCAGGTCGAGTCGCAGGACTCGAGCAGCTTCCTGCCATGCCCTGGCGATGTTGCCGTCCGCCCCGACGAAGAGGAAGCGGAGCGACGAGATCTCCCCACGCTGCCGCAGTGCGTAGAGGTCGGAGAGGACCTCGCACGGGTGGTTCTCGTCGGTCATGGCGTTCACGACAGGCAGCGCATGCGCGGCAACCAGTCCCTCGATGACGGCGAGGTCACGGTGACGCACCACGATGATGTCGACCCAGTTGACGAGGTACCGGGCGACGTCTGCCAGCGCCTCTGGCTTGTCGAGCGTCGTGTCCGGGAACACGATCGGACCGAGCCCCATCAGCGAAGCACCCTGCTCGAACGTCACCCTGGTTCGCAGACTGGTCGGCGGGAAGAACATGGCTGCCGACCCCGCCGTCACCGGTCCCCGGCCGTGCTGGTACGCGTCAGCAAGCTCGAAGACCGCATGGACGTCGGACGGAGACCAGTCATCGAGCTTGGCGAGAGAACGCATCCCACCACCGTAGGGACTGTCCGGAACAGCGTGTGCTTGGAGGGTGTCAGCCTCAGCCGAACTCGTCCGATCGATACGCCACCGATGCGCCGCTGAGGAAGACCACCTGGGCACCAACGCCGACATCGGCTTGGATGCGCGCTGCCGTCCGGAGCCCGAGTGCGCGGGTCTCGGCGTCACCGAACGGCGTCCCGACTCGTTCGGTGAGGGCACGCCAGTGCACGATCGCCTTCGCGGTGCCATCACCAGTACCCGCGGCGCGTGCCGACCGGACGTCCCGCTCCCCGTCACGCAAGAACTCGACATCGGTTCCGGGCCGTGCACTCGGCAGCACGACGGCAGTACCCGCCTCGGCCACCGTGTCGATGCCGGCGCCGGCTCCGCACCAGACATGAGCATCGTCACCGAGCTCGAGTTGCACACGGCTCGCGAGCACGAATGCTTCGACGCGATGAGCGTCACGGACCGCTCCGGAAGGCCAGTCGAAGTCGGGCTCCCCGTGGGAATCGAAGACGTCGTTCCACGCCCGGAGGTCGTCGCGCAGCGGCCTGCTCAGCCCGAGTGCTCCCGCATCAACGCTCCCGATGCACTCGCGCGACCCGCGGTACCAGAGCGGGGAGTCGTCCACCATGTACTCGGCCATCACGAGGACGATCGCGCTCACCACTCGCCCAGCGTAAGACGCCAGAACGGGAGGGTGCGAGCGCGGCCGGCGTGCACGACACTGTGATCGACATGAATGCCTCGTCTGTGCACGACCACCTGCGCCGCCGCCGATGGAGCAGCATCATCGGGCTGACGCTCGTGATCGTGGTGTCGCTCACCGCCTGCTCCGGCCGTGCGACGCCGGTCGACGACGTCGAGGTCGCATCCGCCTGGATGGAGAACGTCCAGGACCGGTGGGCGGACCAGCCCGGCGAACTCGGCGCTGGTGCCGGGACCAACGACGCGTCGAGTCGGCTGTCCCTGGGCGTCGCAGACGGCGGCGAGCGCGCACACGTCCGCGTGTCCCTCGCCTGCCAGGGACACGGAACCGTCCGCATCGCCGTCTGGGGCGGTCGCATCGCCGACGGCGCTGACACCGGCAGGGAGCTCGCGGTGCGCCCGGTCCAGTGCGGCCACGACGAAGACCTCTACGTCGTGACCTCGGCCGACTCGATCACCATCGGGCCCACGTCGGGCGACTCGACCGTCAGCTGGTACGCCGCCGCCTACGCCGACCTCGCAGCGCAGACGCACTGAGCGGAGCTAGCGGACGGCATCCCACCCTGCGGGCATCTGCGGGGCGGACCAGTTCGGGTCCGGCACCCACCGCGACCAGTCGGTCTCGAACGGGAACGAGCCCGCGTGCACGGCCGCGGCGGCATCCTCGCCGGTGCGTTCGATCATCGCGCGGTCCGCTTCCGTGACCAGGCCCTCGTCCGTGTAGAACGCGAGTTCGTCTTCGTCCTTGTACCGAACCGACCAGCGGCCCGCATCGTCTCGGGTCGCGATGACGTCGAGGGTCCAGTCCTGGCTGTCGAAGCCGACGGAGGTACGCACCCACGGCAGCTCGAGGTTGACGTACCAGTCCGGCAGCCACTGCGTCCCGTCGTGCCAGCGCCACACCGACCACGCTGCGCCCTTCGGGTGCACGCGGACCACGGTCGCTCCGAACCAGCTGTCCTCGACGTAGGAGCCGTCCCAGTCCGAGGGGAGGACGAGCCGCGCGTTCGGTCCGCTGCCGGTACCGGCCCGGCGACGGACCGCGGAACCGAGCGGACTCGCGACCACCGCGACGTCGTCGTCATCGACGAGGACTCGACCCGCGACGGCGAAGGCGACGGCTCGACCGTGCGAACCGAGCGCGTGCAGACTGCGGAGGACCACGGATTCACCGGAGCGGAACGGTTCGCTCCGCACGTCGTTCGCAACATCGTCGTGCATCCGGCGATGCTCTCACAGCGGCGTCGGGCGATGTCGGTTCCTCGCCACTGGGGGCTTTCTTCGATACGTTGGACGAATGTCGCTCATCGTCGCCGACAGTCTGGTCAAGGAGTTCTCACGCCCCGTCCGGGTGCAGGGTGCGTTCTCGGGTGTGCGGAACCTGTTCACCACGAAGACGGTCACGAACCGGGCCGTTGACGGCGTCTCGCTGTCGATCGAGCCGGGCGAGATCGTGGGCTACCTCGGCCCGAACGGCGCCGGGAAGTCGACGACGATCAAGATGCTGACAGGTGTGCTCGTCCCCACGAGTGGCGAGGTCCGAGTGAACGGTGTCGTGCCGTGGAAGGACCGTTCGGCGAACGCACGCACCATCGGTGCGGTGTTCGGGCAACGCACGCAGTTGTGGTTCGACCTGCCGCTCCGAGACTCGTTCGACGTCCTCGCGAAGCTCTACGGCGTCGCCCCGTCGGCGTACAGACGCACGCTCGACGAGTTCGTGGACCTGCTCGACCTCGGGTCCTTCATCGACCGGCCGGTCCGGACGCTCTCCCTCGGACAGCGGATGCGTGGGGACCTCGTCGCGGCGATGCTGCACGAGCCGCCGGTGCTGTACCTCGACGAGCCGACCGTCGGGCTCGACGGGGTCGCCAAGGCACGCATCCGCGAATTCGTCCGGGAGCGCAACCGCACCGCTGGCACGACGGTCATGCTGACCACCCACGACATCGGTGACGTGGAGCAGTTGTGCCGTCGTGTGGTGATCATCGACGACGGTCGGATCCTGTTCGACGGCGACATCGACGCGCTCCGCCGGGCGTACCTGCCACACCGAACCCTGCGCGTCGAACTGTCCGGGCCGGAGCCGCGCGATTGGTGGGTCGAGGGCGTCGAGCGAGCAGGGACGCACGAGCACGGTGATGTTCACCTCCTCGACCTCCGGTACGACCCGACCGAGGTGTCCACCTCGACCGCGATCGCCCGGACCACGGCCGCGCTGCCGATCGCGGACCTCACGGTCCACGAGCCGGAACTCGAGGACGTGATCACCGAGATCTACACGGCACGCTCGGTGCGCCGTGTCGGCTGACGTCCTGGAGGCCCGCGACCGGCCCGCCGGCCCGCTCGCGGTCCGCCTCGCGTTGGTCGGGCAAGGGCTGCGCTCCGTCCTTGTCTTCCGCGCCGATGTCCTCGTCGGCACGGTGACCACGGTGATGCGGGTCGTCCTCGTGATGCTCGTGTGGAACGCGGTCTACGGCGACCGCACCTCGGTGAGCGGCGTCGACCGTGCCGACGCCGTCGGGTACGCGGTCCTCGGCGCCCTGTTCGCCGTCGTGTTCCAGCCGTGGCAGTTCTCGTCGCTGAACCGACGGGTGCGCGACGGCAATGTGGTGTTCGACATCATGCGGCCGGTCGGGCTGATCACGCAGACCGTCGCCGCGCAGCTCGGCAGCTCCCTCGCCAGCGTGCCGAAGGCGATCGTCGGGCTCGCCCTGGCGCTGCTGCTCGGAGCGGTTCCCGCTCCGAGCACCTGGTGGCAGACCCTCGTGTTCGTGCTCAGCGCCGTCCTCGGTCTGGTCATCGCGATCCAGTGCAACCTCATCGTCGGGCTGACCGCGTTCTGGACCACCGACGTCGGCGGCGCCTACATGATCTACAGCATGGCGGCGGCGTTCTGCTCAGGCTCGCTCATCCCGCTGTGGTTCATGCCGGACGGCCTCGCCGCGGTGCTCCGTGTGCTGCCGTTCAGTGCGCAGATCTTCACCCCGCTCTCGATCTGGTTCGAGCGGACGCCGGGCTGGAACGTCCTCGGTGAGCTCGCCCTGCAGGCCGGTTGGATCGTCGCGCTCGCGTTCGCCGCCCACCTGGTGTGGTTGCGCGCCCTGCGGAGGACGGTGATCAACGGTGGCTGACATCGGACGCACGGTCGCCCCGGGGACCGCCACCGAGCCTCCCGGCTGGTTCCGCCAGTGGCGGATCCTGCTCGCCGCGGCGTTCCGGCAGTCCCTCATCTACAAGGGCAACCTGATCCTGATGATGGCGGGCAGTGCGGCCCTGCAAGGGACGCAGCTGCTGTTCATCGGCGTCCTGCTCGACCGGTTCGGCGTCATCGCCGGCTGGTCGACGGCGCAGATCGCTTTCCTGTACGGGCTGCGGCTCACTGCACACGGCGTCGGGACGGTGTTCTTCGGACAGCACCTGGCGACCGACATGGTGATCCGCGAGGGCGAGTACGACCGCTTCCTGCTCCGCCCCGTACCACCGCTGATCCAGCTGCTGACCAGGTGGTTCAACCTGGGCACCCTCGGCGACCTGGTGCTCGGGCTCGGGATCCTCGTGGCCGCCATCACGCTCGCGCCGATCGACTGGACGCCCTGGCTGGTCGCACTCACCGTGGCGGCCGCGATCGGTGGCGGTCTGCTCGAGGCCGGGCTGCAGATCGGTCTCGCAGGGCTGTCGTTCCGGCTGGGATCCACCCGTGACCTCAAGGTCAGCGTCGACAACACGCTCACCGACTTCGGGGCCTACCCGCTTCCCGTGTTCGGTCCCGCGGGCGTCTTCGCGCTGACGTTCGCGCTGCCGCTGGCGTTCATCGCGTACCTGCCTGCGACCGTCGTGCTCGGCAAGACCGACGAGCTGCTGGTCCCGACGTGGCTCGCTGACATCGCACCCATGGCCGGGCCGCTGATGCTCGCATTCGGATGGTGGTTCTTCATGCGGCAGTCCCGGCACTACACGAGCCCCGGGGCCTGACGCCCCTTGTAGCCGGGGACGTCCTCCTTCGCTTCGCTCGCTCGCCTGCGAGAGCCTCAGAAGTACATGCGCCCCCGCGCGATGTCGGACTCAGCCTGCCGAAGGGCTTCAGCGACTTCGGGGTCGCTCCCCTCGTACCGCGCCGCCCGAGAGCCGAAGTTGGTGTACCGGTGCATGACGAACCACAGCACGAGGAGCACAGCCAGGACCACGCCGGTTCCGATCCACCATCACATGCGGGCAGCGTAGGTGCGACCGATCGCGGGTGCAACCATTGCGAAGCGCCGTTGACGCTCAGGGGCAAGCCGTCGGCAAGAACGGGGGCTTCCTCCGCCGGCGGTTCCGATCAAGATCGCATCGCCGTCAACGCGGCGTCGATCTCGTCGCCGAGGTACGGCGCGAGTGTCGTCGCGAACGTGTTCGTCAGGTGTGTCTGGTCGCGGTAGACGAGTACGCCGCCGATCACGGCGGGGCAGACCGTGTCGGTGCAGTACGAGTCCGTGAGGTCGACGAGACGGGCAGCGCCGTGCACGCGGTCGACGGCCTCCGCGGATCCGTCGAACCGTGCGAGGGCGTCGGCACGCGAAGAGTCGCAGGCTGGGGTGGTCGGTCCCGACATCTGACCGACGCACGCAACGACATCGGGGCGTGCTGCAGGGTTGTCGCGGAGCGCGATGATCGGGATACCGGCTTCGGCGGCGGCGCTCCATCCTGTGACGAGTCCGTCGACGACCGTCTGCTCGTCCGTGCTCCCCTCCGGCACCACGACCGGGCCGTTACCGCTCGAGTGCGTCACGATCACGCCGTCCAGGTCGGGGTGTGACCGGAGGTGGTCCATGGCGTTCTGCTTCCAGCCGGTGCACGCGTTGACCTGGCGTCTGGACCCCGCCTGCTGCTCGGCAGTCGTCAGGTAGCAGCTCTGGTGACCGGCGACGTCGATGCGCCAGTTGCGCTGCTCCGCGATCCGCGCGTAGGCGTCCACCAGCACGTTGTTGTGCGAGTCACCGATCGCGATGAGGTGCTTCGAGTACCCGGTGGTCGGACCGAGGGAACACACTCGGAACGTGCTCGAGTCGTTCGACCAGCAGGCTGATCGGTTGGCGTCGTCGGCGACCGCGTTCGCTGCGGACGGCACGCGGACGTCGGCGAGGGCTGGGTTCACGCACGGGTCGGCCGAAGCGATCTCCGCCGCGGCTCCGAAGCACGCGACGTTGCCGGAGCCGAGGCGCTCCGCCAGCAGCGCTGTCCGGACCTGCTGGACGTGGAGGGCCGTGAGCGAGGTCGCGCCCAGCGCCACCACGACCAGGGTGCTCAGCACCCCGTAGACCGCAACCCGGCGGGGTCGGAGGCGCCGGACGCGCGCGGAGAACCGGAGCGGCTCCTCGACGAGCAGGGTGGTGGCCGCGCCGAGGGTCAGCGCACCGACGACGATCACGACCTTGTCCAGCGTGGTCGCTTCGTGGCGCGTGACGATCGGCAGGAGGACGATCGCGGGCCAGTGCCAGAGGTAGACGGCGTACGAGATCCGACCGGTGAAACGGACAGGGGCGACATGACCGACCAACTCGAGTCCCGAATGCGAACCGAGAAGCACGACCAGCGTCGCGGACACGACCGGCAGCACCGCCGCGATGCCCGGGAACGGCGTCGCAGCGGTGATGGCGAACAGCGAGACGACCAGCCCGCCGGCACCGACCCAGGCAACGATCGCCCGGGTCGTCCGCGTCCCACTCGACCGCGGCACGCCCAGGGGAATCGTCGCGGCGAGTCCGCCGAGTGCGAACTCCCACGCTCGCGTCGCCGTCGAGAAGTAGGCAATCCCGGACGCGGTCCCGGTCTGCACGATGCTCCACGTCAGCGAGAGCACCACGACGACGCCGAGCACGACGCGGGTCACGACGACCGGGTCGGCTTGTGCTCGGCGTGCGCGGTGCGCGAACCACAGGACCCCGAGCAGCAGCAGGGGCAGCGCGATGTAGAACTGCTCCTCGACCGACAGTGACCAGAAATGCTGGAACGGGGACGCCCCGTTGCCCTCGGCGAGGTAGTCCACCGAATCGGCCGCGAGCTGCCAGTTCTGGACGTAGACGGCCGAGGCGATGAGCTCCCGGCCGTACTGCCCCCAGAGCGCGCTCGGCACCCAGAGGAGGACCGCGACCCCAGTGGCGACGAGCGTGAGGAAGGCGCCGGGGAGCAGTCGTTTCGCACGACGAGCCCAGAACCCGGCGAGAGCGATCCGGCCGGTCGCGGAGACCTCGCGGAGCAGGTGCCCGGTGATCAGGAAGCCCGAGATCACGAAGAAGACATCGACACCGATGAAACCGCCGGGAAGCCTCGTCGGCCACAGGTGGTACAGCAGCACGGCGAGGACCGCGAACGCGCGGAGCCCCTGCACGTCCCACCGCGTGCTGTCCGCCGCAATGCCACGGCCTGTACGGCGCCCTCGCCGAGTCCGCGACGCCACGGTGATCCCAGCCATCACGAGGAGTCTACGAGCTCACACCCGCACATCGGGCTCCGCTTGTGGCAGATGCCGCAGAGCGGAACTGTCGCGCGACCGGGCTCGTCCCCATCGCCGACGGCACTGAGCCCCGACAGAACCTAATCTTGTCGGATGCTCTCCCGACGCGACGCCGCCGTTCGACTCGACATCACCCTCGAGATGGCGACCCACCACGGAATCCCCTCGCGTCTCAGCGAAGCCGAACTCGACGCGATCGAACAGGATCCGCCCGCGTGGCTCGTGCAGTCCCGAGCGAACCGCACGGGTGCCAAGAAGGTCTGGGTCCGCCTCGAGTGCGTCGTCTGCGCGTTCGCCGAAGAAGCGCGGCCGAAGAAGTGGTGGCCGGAGTGGGACTACCTGATGTGCGACTACCACGAGCCGTACCAGGCGCCGGAACCGACTGCGGGGCTCACCCGACGTGAGGTCGAGGGCATCGGCAGCCGGTTCATCGCCCTCGTCGACGAACGCCCCTGACTGACAGCTCCACCCCACTCGCTGGGTACGGTCCACCCATGCCCTCCGAACGTCGTCGCCTGGTCCTCCCCGGCCAGTACGGGCCCCTGTTCGACGACGGTGGCCCGGCCCTCGTCGTCGAGGCACGCGAGTTCTTCACCGCTCGCCCCGTCCACCGGGCGAAGGCCCACCTCTGGTTGAGTGCCCTGCGCCACCGCGTCCACGAACTCGGTGACCGTGCCGAGCACGTCCAGGTCGACACCCTCCGCGAAGCGTTGACCGGCCGCGACGACCTCGAGGCGATCGATCCGCCGTCCCGCACCCTCCGCGCGCAGATCCGGCACTGGGGCCGGGGCACCGTGGTCCTGCCGAGCCGCGGGTTCGTGACCGACGAAGACGAGTTCGCGGAGTGGGCGGCGCAGGGCACGGGTCGGTTCCGCATGGAGGACCACTACGAGCGTGTCCGGCGCCGTGAGGGCTGGCTGCTGCGCGACGGCAAGCCGATCGGTGGGAAGTTCAGCCTCGACGACCAGAACCGTCAGCCGCCACCGAAGGGCGCGACGACCCTCGGGCTGCCCGAGCCCTGGTGGCCGGACGAGGACGACGTCGACGACCAGGTGCGGCACGACCTGGACCGGTGGGAGCGGGACGGCACCGCCCGGTTCGTCGGCCGCGACGACACCCGTCGGTTCGCGGTGACGGCGGACGAGGCCCAGCGTGCGCTCGACGACTTCGTCGCGGTGCGCCTCGGCGACTTCGGGCCGTTCGAGGACGCCACGTTGACGAACGACTGGACGATGGCGCACTCGCTCCTCAGCGTGCCGATGAACCTCGGGGTGCTCGATCCGCGGCAGGCGATCGACGCCGCCCTCGAAGCGCACCGCACCGAGGCCGCCCCGCTCGCCAGCGTCGAGGGCTTCGTCCGCCAGGTCGCCGGATGGCGCGACTACGTCTGGCACCTCTACTGGTGGTTCGGCGACGACTACGGCGCATCGGAGAACGCCCTCGGCGCGCACGGACGACTCCCCGACTGGTGGCGGGAACTCGACGCGTCGGAGATCGACGCCGTCTGCGTGCGGACCGCGATCGAGGGCCTGCACGACCACGGCTGGCTGCACCACATCCAGCGCCTCATGGTGCTCGGCAACTGGGCACTGCAGCGCGGCTACGACCCGGTGCACCTGACCGAGTGGTTCACCGACGTGTTCGTCGACGGCACCGACTGGGTGATGCCGGCGAACATCATCGGCATGTCCCAGCACGCCGACGGCGGCATGGTCGCCACGAAGCCGTACACGTCGGGCGGTCGCTACATCGACCGGATGTCGGACCACTGCGGGGGCTGCCGCTTCGACCCGACGAAGCGGGTCGGCGACGACGCGTGCCCCTTCACCGCCGGGTACTGGGCGTTCCTCGCGCGCACCGAGCCTGCGCTCCGTGACAACCACCGGATGGCTCGCCCGCTGCAGCAGATGCGGTCGCTGGCGGACCTCGACGAGGTCGTCGCGCAGGAGGCCCGTCGCACCTTGCCGTGACGTCACCCGGTCCCGATAGGGTCGTGAGCGTGAGCAACGAGGCATTCGACGACCGCTACGAGCTGCGCGAGTTCGCGCCCGGGACGGATGACGAGGGGGCACCGAACGCCGAGACCGGATCGTGGATGCAGGCCGTCGGCCTCGGGTTCCACGAAGCCGATCCGGACGCCGAAGGTGCAGCCCGTATGGCGTCCCACTTCATCGCCGACGAAGAGACCTTCCTGGGCGTCTACGTCCGGAAGCCCTTCCCCGGGTCCGTCGACGAGACCTGGCCCGCCGGCACCTTCACGTGGTTCCGCAAGGCACTGAGCTGGGGCGACGGGTCGTCCGTCGACACGCAGGCCATCTCCGCGGTCACCGTCCGGCCCACCGAGCGTCGCCGCGGCATCCTGCGCCGCATGATGACGCACGCGCTCGAGCGCGGTGTCGCCGAGGGCTACGCCGTGGCGTCCCTGACCGCGTCCGAGGGCACGATCTACCGCCGCTTCGGCTTCGGCAGCGCGATCCGCGAGCGCGCGGTGCGCGTACGTCGCGAACGCGCACTCCCCCTCCTCGCCCCGACGTCGGGCTCGGTGTCCGTCGTCACGCCGCAGTGGCTCGCCGACGGCCCCGGCAAGGCGGTCTTCGAGCGCTTCCACACCCGCACGCCCGGCTCGATGGTCCGCAACGCGGGCACCTGGCCGGTGGTCTTCGGACTGCTCGGCAACGACGGCCAGAAGGCGAAGGACGTCCGTGCGGCGGTGCACCGCGCCGAGGGCACGGACGAGATCGACGGGTACGTCACCTGGCGCGTCAAGGAAGACGGGTCCTCCGACACCGCACTCGAGATCGTCGACCTGGTCTACGCGAACGACCAGGCCTACACGGCGCTGTGGGAGTTCGTGCTGTCGATCGACCTGAACGACGTCGTGAAGTACAACCGCTCGCGCCTCGACGACCCGATCGTCGCGGCCCTCGGCGACAACCGTGCGTACGACGTCGACCACGAAGAGGACCACGTCTGGCTGCGCGTCCTCGACGTGGCCGCCGTGCTCGAGTCGCGGCCGTTCGCCGTCGACGGCTCGCTGACACTCGCGGTCACCGATGCGCTCGGCCACACGACCGGCACGTACCGGCTGGACGTCCAGGAGGCCCGTGGCAGCGTCACGCGCATCGCCGACGACGTCGACGTGGCCGGTTCCGACGTCCAGCTCGACGTGGCAGAGCTCGGAGCGCTGCTCATCGGGTCGGTCTCGCCCGTCACCCTGGCGGCCGCCGGCCTGGTCCGCGCTGCGGACCCCGCGTCGATCGAGCTGCTGCGCGCGATGCTCCTGCCCCCGCGGACCCCGCACGGCATCACCTACTTCTGATCCACCGCGCAGGCTGTTGCTCGGTGCGAGGTTGTTCACTCGGTGCGAGGTTGTTCCCCCGCACGGAGTGAACAACCTCGCACGAGCCGCCCTCGCGCCACCGCGCGTGCGCCGCACGGCGTAGCCTCCGCGCCATGAGCGACGACGCGGTGGTCGAGTGGCTGCTCGACTCGGACCCGGCGGTCCGGTGGCAGGTCGAGCGTGATCTGACCGGTGCGCCGTCGGCGGTTTGGCAGCAGACCCGGGCGCGGGTCGCGACCGAGGGCCTCGGGGCGGCGATGCTCGCGCACCAGGACCCCGACGGGCAGTGGGCCGGCGGCGCGTACTTCCCGGCGGACTTCGACTTCGACGGTCCCGAGGCGGACGACCCCGGGCAGCCCTACACGGCGACGACCTGGTCGCTGAACGCCCTGCGCGACTGGGGGCTCGACTCCGCGGTCCTCGGGGACACGGCCGCCCGGCTCGCGACGAACAGCCGCTGGGAGTACGAGGACCTGCCCTACTGGAGCGGCGAGGTCGACTGCTGCATCAACGCCTTCACCCTGGCGAACGGCGCCTGGCTCGGTGCCGACGTCGGACAGCTGGCGGACTGGTTCCTCGACCACCAGCTCGACGACGGCGGCTGGCACTGCGAGTGGATCGAGGGGTCGACCGTGTCGTCGTTCCACTCGACCCTCAACGTGATCGAGGGGCTCCTGCAGCACGAGCAGCTGACCGGCGGCAACCACCCCCGAGCAGCGGAACTCCGAGCGGCTCGACTCCGCGGTACCGAGTACCTGCTCGAACGACGGCTGCTGTTCCGGAAGCACGACGGCGAGCTCGTCGGGCCGTGGGCTACCCGGTTCGCGTACCCGCTGCGCTGGATCTACTCGGCGCTCCGGGTCACCGACCACCTGCGGGTTGCTGCGCTGCAGGACGGTACCGCGCCGGACCCCCGGGCGGCCGAGGCGATCGAGGTCGTCCGTGCCGCCAGGAACGACGACGGGACGTGGACCCAGGGAACGCGGCCGCCGGGTCGGCAGTGGTTCGAGGTCGACGTCCCCGAGGGCGAGCCGTCGAAGTGGCTCACGCTCCACGGCACGCGCGTGCTGCGCTGGTGGGACGCCGCCTGAGCTACGCCCGGCGCCGCACCCGCGGGTCGACGAACGCGTAGACCACGTCGACGATCACGTTCGCCGTGACGATCAACAGCGCCGAGAACAACGTGAAGCCCACGACGACCTGCAGGTCGAGGGTGTGCACGGCGTCGATGAGCAGCGCGCCGAGGCCCTGCATCGAGAACACCTTCTCGGTGATGACCGCACCGCCGAGCAGCGACCCGAGGTCGAGCCCGAACAGGGTCACCACCGGCAGGATCGCGGTGCGCAGTCCGTGCCGCACGACGACCTGGCGCTCGCGCAGGCCCTTGGCCCGAGCGGTCCGGACGAAGTCCTGCGACATCGACTCGAGCATCTCGCCACGGGTCAGGCGCGCGTAGATCGCGGCGCTGATGAACGCGAGCACGCACCACGGCAGGATCAGGTGGGTGAACCAGCCGACCGGGTCGTCGGTGAACGCGACGTACCCGCTCGTCGGCAGGATGCCGAGCACGAACCCGAACAGCAGGATGCCGAGCAACCCGATCAGGTACGCCGGCGACGAGACCCCGGCGACCGCGACGGTCATCACGGCCCGGTCGACGAACGTGCCGCGACGGAGCGCCGAGACCGCTCCGCCGAACACCCCGGCGACGAGCCAGAGCACGGCGGCACCGACGGCGATCGACGCGGTGACGGGCAGGCGGGACAGGATCAGGTCGGTGACGCTCTCGTGCAGCTGGAACGAGTACCCGAAGCACGGTGCGGCGCAGGTGATCACGGATGCGCCGCTGCCGAACGTGCGGCCGGTGAAGATCCCCGCCAGGTAGGCGCCGAACTGCGCCAGCCAGGGCTTGTCGGTGCCCAGGAACGCCTGCACCTCGCGCAGCCGGTCCGGCGTGCAGGGCTTGTCGCAGATCGCCCGCGCGGGGTTCGTCGGCAGCAGCATGAACAGTGCGTAGGTGATCGCGGCGACGACGAGCAGCACGACGGCTGCACCGAGGACGCGGATCGCGATGAAGCGGAAGGTGCTCATCGGCGTGCTCCTCTCGGGTCGAGGGCGTCACGCAGCGCGTCGCCGAGCACGTTGAACGCGAGGGTGATGAGGAACAGTGCCACTCCGGGGAACACGAGGTACATGGGGTCGGTCTGCACCCAGCCGACGGCGTCGCCGATGCTGCGGCCCCACGAGGGCGTCGGCGGGGTCACGCCGACGGCCAGGAACGACAGCGCGGCCTCGGCGCCGATCATCGACGGGATCGAGATCGTCGCGTAGACGGTGATCGTCGCCGCGAGGTTCGGCAGCAGCTGGGTGCGGATGACGTGCCACCGGCCGGCGCCCATCGCGGTGGAGGCGACGACGTAGTTCCGACTGACGAGCGACAGTGTCTGGCCGCGGACCACGCGGGCGACGGACGGCCAGCCGAAGAACCCGATGACGAGCACGACCAGGACGGGCTTCGGGAACGACGTCGGCACGATCGCGGTCAGGGCGATCATGAAGACGAGCGACGGGAAGCCGAAGATCACGTCGACCACGCGGGAGAGCACGCGGTCGTACCAGCCGCCGAAGAAGCCGGTGGTGACGCCGACGAGCACTCCGATGACGATCGACAGGAAGGTCGCCGCGAGCCCGATGCCGAGCGACGTCCGGGCACCGTACGTCACGATCGCGAACAGGTCGCGACCCGTCAGCGGCTCGACGCCGAACCAGTGCTCGCCGCTGATCCCCCCGCCGAAGCCCTTCGGCGCCCCGAACGAGTTGAGCGCGTCGATGTCGTACCCGTAGGGGTCCTGCCCGGTGACGGCACTGATGAGCGGCGCCGCGACGGCGACCACGAGGAACACGACGATGACGACCGCCGAGGTCACGGCCCAGCGGTCCTGCCGGATGCGGCGCACCACGGCGCGGAAGCCGGTGGTGCGTCCGGACGAGGCCACGGGGCGCTCGACGACGTTGGCGGTCACGAGGACACTCCTTCCCAGGCGCGCCAGGCTTCGCGGCGGGCCGCCTGTCGCACGGGATCGGCGACGGGCGCCGCTGCGAGCAGCATGCGCGTGTAGTCCTGCTGCGGGTCGTCGAGCACGGCGTCCGTGGTCCCCCGCTCGACCACGCGACCGTCGTGCAGGACGACGACCTCGTCAGCGAGCTGCCGGACGACCGCGAGGTCGTGGCTGATGAGGAGCATGCCGAACCCGAACTCGTCCTGCAGCTGTGCAAGCAGGTCGAGCACGGCCGCCTGCACGGTCACGTCGAGCGCCGAGGTGGGCTCGTCGGCGATGACGAGCGCCGGACGGAGCGCCAAGGCCCGCGCGACGGCAACGCGCTGGCGCTGCCCGCCAGAGAGCTGGTGCGGGAACCGCTCGGCCCACGACGGGTCGAGCTGCACGGCGGTCAGCAGTTCACGGACGCGTTCCGCACGGTCGGCCGCCGAGGCCGTCCCGTGCACGAGCAACGGCTCGGCGATGCTCCAGCCGATGGTCTGCCGCGGGTTGAGCGACGACGCCGGGTCCTGGAAGACGATGCCGACGCGGCTGCGGAGCTCGCGGAGCCGTCGGCCCCTGGCGGTCCGCAGGTCGCTGCCGTCGACCTCGACCGAGCCCTCGACGACGGGCACCAGGCCCGCCAGCGCGCGGCCGATGGTCGACTTGCCGGACCCGGACTCCCCGACCAGCCCGACGGTCTCGCCGGCCCGCAGGTCCAGGTCGATACCCGACACGGTCGGTCCGCCGCGGCGCGAGTACCGCACGGCGACGTCGCGCAGCTGCGCGACCAGCGGACGGGAGGAACGGCTCGCCTCCGCCTCGTCGGCCCGGGCAGTGGACGGGTCCCCTTCGACATCCGCAGCAGCGTCGGCGGCGCCGCCACGGGCCTCCAGGCTGGGGACGGCGGCGAGGAGCTCGCGCGTGTAGTCGGCGGACGGGTGCGCGAAGACCTCGGCGACCGTGCCGTGCTCGACGGGGTCGCCGCGGCGCATCACCAGGAGCTCGTCCGCGACGTCCGCCACCACACCCATGTCGTGCGTGATGAGCAGGACGGCCAGGGAGCGCTCGCGACCGAGTCGGCGGAGCAGGTCGAGGATCCCGGCCTGCACCGTGACGTCCAGGGCGGTCGTCGGCTCGTCGGCGATCAGCGCGACCGGGTCCCCGGCCAGGGCCATCGCGATCATGGCGCGCTGCAGCTGCCCGCCGGACAGTTCGTGCGGGTAGGCCTTGCGGATGCGCTCGGGGTCGGTGAGGCCTGCGGCACGCAGCAGCTCGTCGACGCGCGCGGAGACCGCCGCACGATCCAGGTCCGTCGGGTGCGCCCGGATCGCCTCGGCGACCTGCGTGCCGATGGACAGCACCGGCGTGAAGGAGTTCATCGGTTCCTGGAACACGACGCCGATGCCGGCGCCGCGAACGGCACGGAGCGTGTCGTCGGAGGCGCCGACGAGCTCCTCGCCACGGAACCGGACGCTGCCGGAGACCCGCGCTTCGGGCGGCAGCAGGCCGAGCACGCTCATGGCGCTCACGGACTTGCCGGAGCCGGACTCCCCCACGAGGGCGAGCACACGACCGGGGGTCAGGGTGAAGGAGACATCACGGACGACGGGCTCCGCGTCGCCGAACGCGACGCGGAGCCCCTCGACCTCGAGCAGCGGCGAACTCACTTCGCGAGCGAGACCTTGAGGTAGTTCGGGTACGCCGGGAAGTCCGCGATCTGGAAGTTCTGCATGTTCGAACCGGCCAGGAACGACTGCTTCGCGTAGGTCAGCGGGACGATCGGCGCGTCGGCCATGATCTTCTTGTCCGCTTCGACCCACAGCTTCTGCGCGTCCTGCTGGTCGACGGTGGCGCTGGCCTTCTTGATCAGCGCGTCGACCTCGGGGTTGCTGTACTTCGAGACGTTGTAGCCGCCGCCACCGATCTGCGACGAGTCGTAGAGCGGCTGGATGTTGGCGTTCGCGCTCGGGAAGTCCGGCTGCCAGCTGAACAGCGCCAGGTCGAAGTCGGTGCCGTCGGTCGTCGCGGTGTAGAACGAGTCCGCGTCGAGCGGCTTCAGCGTGACGGTGATGCCGGCGCGCTTGAGGCCGGACTGCAGCGCCTGCGCCTGGGCGAGGTAGGTCGGGTCGTTCTGGGTCGCCAGGGTCAGCTTGAGGTCGGACACGCCCGCGTCCTTGAGGAGCTGCTTCGCCTTCGCGACGTCACCGTTCGCGCCGGGCTTGTACAGGTCGTAGTCCTCGCGGCCCGCGATGCCCGGGGTGATGAGGGTCGTGGCGTACGAACCGGCGAGCGCGCCGCCCGCAGCGATCCGGTACGACTTCTTGTCGACGGCGTACTGCAGGGCCTGACGGACCTTGAGGTCCTTGAGCGATCCCTTCTGGGTGTTGATCGCCATGTAGTTGATCGGGCCGGCCTTCGACGTGGCGAGGCGGTCCTGGGCGGCGGGGTTGCTCCGCACCTGGTTCAGCTCGGCTGCGCCGAGGTAGCTCGCGCCGAAGGAGTCCTTCGCGTCACCGTTGTCGGCGATCAGCGTCTGCGTGACGGTCGACGGATCCTGGCTCTCCTTGAACACGACCTTCGACGGGCCGGCGGTGCGGACGTCGTCGGTCTTCGCGCTCCACTCCTTGTTCCGGACGAGGGTGATCTGCGAGCCCTGGGTGTTCGACTGCACCTGGTACGGCCCGGACGCGACCGGCTTGCTGTCGTACGCACCCGTGTCCGTGCCGTCGCCGTCGGGAACCGGAGCGAACGCCGGCATCGACACGAGCCACGGCCAGTCGCCGTACGCGGCGTTGAGCTTGAAGACGATGGTCGAGTCGTCAGGCGTCTCGATACTGTCGAGGGTCTTGCCGTCGAACGGGCCCTTGTAGTCCTCGCCACCGACCAGGAGCGACTTGTGGTAGCTCAGGCCACCGGTCAGGGTCGGCGCGAACGAGCGCTCGATGCCCCACTTGATGTCCTTCGTGGTGATCGGCGTGCCGTCCTGGAACTTCAGCCCGTCCTTCAGGTGGTACGTCCAGGTCTTGCCGCCGTCGCTCGAGTCGCCGGTGTTCGTCGCCAGGTCCGGCACCACCTTGGCGGCCTTGCCGGGCTCGACGTCCCACGCCGTCAGCCGGCGGAGCACCAGACCCAAGGTGGTGATGTTCAGGTTCTGGCTCGTCGCCGGGTCGAGGTGCACCGCGGTGGCCGTCGTCAGGATGTTGAGCGTGCCGCCCTTGGCCGTGCCGTCACCGTCGTCGGACGAGCTCCCACCCGAGCAGCCGGTCAGGACCAGGGCTGCTGCTGCGGCGACGGCCGCGGTGATCGTCAGGCGGTTCGGGCGTCTCATGACGGTGGTGCTCCTCGTGGGAAGGGTGGTGGCGACCGTGCTGCAGCCGCTGTGGTTGCACGGACCGGGTCGCCGGGCGGCGTCCATCCTGACACCGCGGCGGTCGCCCGTCCGAATCACACGTGCGACAGACGTCGCACGACGAAACAATCCAAGTGCCGCGCGACGTCCGTCTATTCCCGATGGATCTGCACCGAGTCCACCCGAGGGGCGTGGGTCAGCGGTCGAACAGGCCCCCGAGGAAGTCGTTGCCCAGGTTCGAGGCCTGCTCGCCGAGGCCCGACGCCTGCTCACCGAGGCCGCCGAGGAGCTGCTCACCCTCGCCCGCGATCCCCTCGAAGCCGCCGCCGAGGTCGGCCCCGAGGTCGGCCAGTCCGAGGTCGCCGATGCCGGAGGCGATGCCGTCGAAGTCGACGCCGAGGTTCGCGGCCTCGGCCAGCACGGGCCCGGCGGCGGCGCTCAGCACCGCTCCCCCGGCGACCGCGACACCGATGCCGCCGAGCGCCATCGCGCCGGCGCCGACCGCGGCACCGCCGGCGAAGGCGCCACCACGCCCGCGGCCGTTGCCGTTGCCGTTGCTCGAGCCGCCGAGGACGCGGCGGATCAGGCCCGGACGGCGGACCTCGCCGCGGGTCATCGCGCGCGCCATGCCGCCCGCCGAGTCGTCGCGCAGGTGCTCGTGCGGCGGGAGTTCGGAGTTCAGGCGGTTGCGCACCTGCTGCCGCTGCGCGGGGGTGAGGCGGGCGAAGGCGTCGTGGTGGACCTGCTCGAGCTGGTCCGGTGACGAGGTGCGGAGCAGGTAGTCGTACTTCGCCAGGGCGACCTTGTCCGAGTCGGCCGGGCCGTGCTGCTGCGGCTGCCCGTACTGCTGCTGGCCGTACTGCTGCTGGGGCGCCTGCCCGTACTGCTGCTGGCCGTACTGCCGCTGCTCCGGCTGGCCGTACTGCTGCTGCGGCCGCTGCTGCTGCTGGCCCCGGTCGTCGCCCGTCAGCCGGTCCGCTGCACCGCGGACGACGTCACGCCAGTCGGTCCCGCCAGCGCGCTGCGCTCCGTTGCCGGGCGCACCGTCCCCCTGCCCACGCTTCTGGAGCTGCTTGTCGATGACCTTCGAGGCCATGCCGAGGATGCGGTTGAAGTTCGCCATCCCCCGACCTTTGTGGATGCACATGTGCGCTCCCAGCGACGAACCGGCGGGTCGCCCGCACATCCGGCGGGAAACCGCTGTGAGCAACGACCGGAATGTCACCGGACAGTTCGTCGTAGGCTTGACCCGGTCGCGCCACCGCCGGAGCGCGATCCGGGCGAAAGCACGAAGCCCGGGACTGCGACAACAGTTCCGGGCTTCGATTTGCCTTCCGAGTGGAAAGCCAAGGGATGAACCAACCATCCCGAGTCCAACGCTCGGAACCGATGGTAGCCGAGCACGCTCGGCGACGCATCCCTTGGTCGAAGCTCCTCGTGTCAGCCGGCGACGACACCAGGAGGTCACCGATGTCGAACGACACCGATGATCGGTCCAGGCGTCGGGTGCCCTGGCTGGGGATCGCGAGCTTGCTCGTGACCGTGGTCAGGCTCCTGATCGACCTGTCCCGCAGGGACTGAGGACCCGGGTGTCCCGCATCGCGCTCAACGGTGCGGGACACCTGTCGTCACGCGAGCAGCTGTGCCGCTCGCACGACGAAGGCAGCCGACGCCGCCAACCCGAGGATGACCGCTGCGAGTGATACTCCGAACCCGGTGATCCGTTGCCCGGTGAGCTGCCCGGCGCGTGCCAGACCGATCGCGCCGAAGACGATCCCCAGGATCCCGGGGATCGCGAACACGTTGACGATGAACCCGAGCAGCGCGAGGACCAGCCCGGCGTACCCGAACGGATTCGCTGCACGGGTCGCCCGGTCCTTGGCGATCCGGGCCTTCCGCCCTCGGAGCGGTTGCTCGGTGACGGCCGCGCGGTACTCCGACGGCGCGGGCGGACGCGGTGCCGGCTCCCACTGTGGCGCGGGGACAGCTACAGCAGGTTGGGGTGCGAGTGCTCCCCAACGTGCTCCGTCCCACCACCGTGTGCGGTTCGAGTCTTGCGGGTCCGGGTACCACCCGGCGATCGGCAGCGTCACTGTGCTCCCCTCCGTTGCCTCCGAGGAGGCTACGGAACCGGTGTCGTCACGCGCACGCCCCAGTCGTGGTGCCACGCGGCACGCCCCGTCAGGACAGGACGCGCGCCAGGTACGCGTTGCGGAACCGGCCCGTGGGGTCGACGTCGCGGGCGACCGCAGCGAAGTCCGACAGCCGCGGGTACGCCTCGTGCAGGCGCTCGACGCTCACGCCGGACACCTTGCCCCAGTGCGGCCGCGGGTCGAAGGGCGCGAGCGCTTCCTCGATCCGCGTCACCGCGGCCGCCACGGCTGCGGCGTCCCGGCGGAACGTGAAGTGGATGCCGACCGACTGCCGACCGGACGACGGCGCGAGCCAGGCGGTGTCGGGCGCGATCGTACGGATCTCGGCGGCGATGAGGATCGGCGCGAACACCGACTCGAGCGGACGGAGGGCCTCGAGCGCGGACACTGCCGACGCTGCCGGGATCAAGTACTCGGCCTGGATCTCGGCACCGGTCGACGGCGTGAACGAGGACCGGAAGTGCGGCAGCCGCTCGGCCCACGGCCCGGGGACGCCGCCCTGCTCGGTGACGCCGGCGGGGTCGTTCTCCCCCGGGTGCACGGGGACGGTGGCGGGCCGCGCTCCGAGGGCGACGAGGTCGACGGTGGGCGAGGGCTCGTCCACGCGGTGCTTCACCCAGACCTGCCGGGCACCGCGGTCGTCGAACGAGGTGAACATCGACACCGAGTAGGCGTCGGACATGACCTGGTCGAAGTGGGCGGACACCGCGTCCCACGGCAGGTCGAGGTGCACCGTCGTGGCGACCTCGAACGTCGGCTCGATCGCGAGCTCCACCGTGGTGACGACACCGAGCGCACCGATGGCCACCCGGTGGGCGTCGAGGGCCCCGTCCGGCGAGGACGCATCGACGTGCTCGATCGCGCCGGAAGCGCGGACGACGTCGAGCCCGACCACCGCCTGCGCGAGCGACGGGTTGCGGACGCCGGAGCCGTGCGTGCCCGTGGCGACGGCCCCGGCCGTGGAGATGTGCGGCAGGGACGCGAGGTTCCCGAGTGCCCAGCCACGGGCCTCCAGGCCGGCCGCGACCTGACTGTGCGTCATGCCGGCGGCCACACGGACCACCCGACGCGACGTGTCGATGTCGAGGACCGGCGGCAGGTCCTGCAGCGACACCTGCACGGCGTCGGTGTCGGCGATCGTGTTGAAGGAGTGCCGTGAGCCGAGCGCCGTCAGGCGCGGGGTCGACGCGACCAGTTCCTGCAACGCGGCCACCGACGTCGGACGCGCCAGACCGGACGCCCGGTAGGTGACGTTGCCCGCCCAGTTCGTCCGCGTGCGCTGCTCTGCGATCACGTCGCTCATCGTCCGGTCCGCGTCCCTCAGAAGCCGCGGTCGAGACGGTGCCACGTCTGCTGGAGACGAAGCTCGTCACGGAAGCCGCGGGCGGTGGTGTGCTCGTCGATGACCAGGAACTCGGTGCCGACCATGGTCGCCAGGTCCTCGACCACCTGCAGACCGACGGCCGTCGTCATCACGGTGTGGTGGGCGGCGCCCGCGGTGAGCCAGGCCTCGGCGGCGACGGGGAACGACGGGCGCGGCTCCCAGACGGCACGGCCGACGGGGAGCTTCGGCAGGGCTTCGGTCGGCGGCACGACGTCGACGACGTTCGCGGTCAAGCGGAAGCCGTCGCGGGTGTCGGAGAGCGCGACCACCACGGCCTCGCCGGAGTCGGCCGTGAAGACCAGGCGCACCGGGTCGTCCTTGCCGCCGATGCCGAGCGGGTGGATCTCCAGCGTCGGCTTCGTGGTGGTGAGCGTGGGCGAGACCTCGAGCATGTGGGCACCGAGGATCTTCTCGGCACCGGGCGTGAGGTCGTAGGTGTAGTCCTCCATCAGGCTCGCACCACCGGGCAGTCCGGCGCCGGCGACGTTCATCGCACGGACCAGGACGGCCGTCTTCCAGTCGCCCTCGGCGCCGAAGCCGTAACCGTCGGCCATCAGGCGCTGGACCGCGAGGCCTGGCAGCTGCTTGAGCGTGCCGAGGTCCTCGAAGTTGGTGGTGAAGGCCGCGGACCCGTTCTGCGCGAGCAGGGTGCGGAGGCCGATCTCGATGGCGGCGCCGTCGCGGAGCGCCGCGTGCCGTGCGCCGCCGTCGCTGCGGAGTGACGGGTCGACGTCGTAATCGCGCTCGTAGACCGCGACGAGCTCGTCGACCTCGTGTTCGGAAGCGGCGGACACGGCCGCCGCCAGCTCGTTCACCGCCCAGGTGTTGACCTGCACGCCGAGCTCGATCTCCGCCTCGGTCTTGTCGCCCTCGGTGACCGCGACGTACCGCATGTTGTCACCGAAGCGGGTGAGCTTCAGCTCACGGACGGCTGCGGCACCGGCTGCGGCACGGGTCCAGTTCGACACCCGCTGCTGGACGCGAGGATCCGAGACGTGCCCGACGGCGGTGGCGTGCCGGACACCGAGGCGTGCGAGCGCGTAGCCGAACTCACGGTCGCCGTGCGCCGCCTGGTTGAGGTTCATGAAGTCGAAGTCGATGTCCGCCCACGGCAGCGTGACGTTCGCCTGCGTGTGCAGGTGCAGCAGCGGCTTCGTCAGCGCCTGCAGGCCACCGATCCACATCTTCGCGGGGCTGAAGGTGTGCATCCAGGTGGTGACGCCGATGACCTTGTCGTCGGCGCTGGCCTCGATCAGGGCGCGCCGGATGCCGTCGGCGTCCTTCAGGACCGGCTTCCAGACGAGCTTGACGGGCAGGGCGCCGGCCAGCTCGGCGTGCACGGCCTTGCTCTGCTCCTCCACCTGGCGCAGCGTCTCCTCGCCGTACAGCCCCTGGGAGCCGGTGAGGAACCAGACCTCGTAGCCGTCGAGCGTGGCCTGGGGGTCGACGGTGATGTCGTGCGTCGGGGTGTCCTGCGTCATCGCATGGCTCCTTCGGGGTTCTGTCCGTAGACGTTCTGGTAGCGATCGAAGAGTCGATCGATGTCTGCTTGCGCGATCGGGACCACGTCCCCGCCCTGTTTCGCGATGTGCACGGTGCGGGCGACGTCCTCGCACATCACGGCGGCCTTGACGGCGTCCTTCGCGTCCTTGCCGATGGTGAAGACGCCGTGGTTCTGCATGAGGACCGCGCGGGATCGGTGGCCGGTCAGCGTCTCGACGATGCCGTGGCCGATGGAGTCGTCACCGATGATCGCGAACGGCCCGACCGGGATCGGCCCGCCGAACTCGTCGGCCATCGCGGTGATCACGCACGGGATGGGTTCCGCTCGTGCGGCCCACGCCGTCGCGTACGTCGAGTGGGTGTGCACGACACCGCCGACCTCGGGCATGTTCCGGTACACGTGGGCGTGCGCGGCGGTGTCGGAGGACGGACCGTGCGCGTTGCCCCAGCCGTCGGCCGGCTCGCCGTCGAGGGTGCAGACGACCTGGTTCTCCGGGGTCAGGTCGTCGCTCGAGACGCCGCTCGGCTTGATCACGAACAGGTCGGTGCCGGGCACACGCTCGGAGACGTTGCCGCCGGTCCAGATCACCAGGCCGTAGCGGACGAGTTCGCCGTGCAGGCGGGCGATGCGTTCCCGCGTCCTCGCCACCGCCTGGCGCGTGGTCTCGTCGATCGCGTCCGTCATCGGGTCACTTCCTCTGTCTGGAGGCGCGGGTCGGCGCCGTCGGTCTGCTCGGTCGGGCGCGTGGTCGCGCTGGGGCGGGTCGCCGCCGCCGCCACGTCCTGCACGGGCAGTGCGGCCCGGTAGCGGCCCAGGTAGGTCTGGAAGCCGTCGACGTCGGCCGGCTCGGGCTCGGCCACGTGCACGGCGTCCCCGCCGAACACGGTGTCCGACAGGAAGTCGGCGAGCTGTTGGTCGGTGTGCTCGAGGTAGGCGGCCAGGACGGCGATGCCCCAGGCCCCGCCCTCGCCCGCGGTCTCCTCGAGGGCGATCGGCACTCGCAGTGCCGCGGCGAGCAGTCGCTGCGGGGCACCGGGCGTGCGGAAGAGCCCGCCGTGCGCGGTCATCCGGTCGACCTGCACCTGCTCGCCGTGCAGCACGTCCATGCCGATCGCCAGGGTGGCGAACGCGCCGTGTACCTCGGAGCGGACCAGGTTGCCCAGGGTGAAGCGGGCGTCGGGGGTGCGGAGCAGCAGGGGCCTGCCGTCCTCGACGTGGGTGACGGGTTCGCCGGCCAGGTAGTTGAACGAGAGCAGGCCGCCGGCGTCGGGGTCGGTGCTGTCCGCGATCGATTCGGTGAGCAGTGTCGCGTAGACGGTGTCGACGTCGAGGGGCTGCCCGGCCGCTTCGGCGAACCGTCCGAAGACCTTCGCCCAGCTCGCGATCTCGCTCGCGCCGTTGTTGCAGTGCACCATCGCCACGGCGTCGCCCGCCGGGGTGGTCACGACGTCGAGTTCCTCGTGCGGGGTGCTGAGCGGGTGCTCGAGGACCACCATCGCGAAGATGCTCGTGCCGACGCTGACGTTGCCGGTGCGGGGAGCGACGGCGTTCGTCGCGACCATGCCGGTGCCGGCGTCGCCCTCGGGCGGACAGAGCGGCGCGCCGGGTTCGAGCGTGCCGGTGGGGTCGAGCCACGCGGCGCCCTCGGGGGTCAGCTCACCGGCTTCGGCACCGGCGACGAGGACCTCGGGCAGCAGGGACCGCAGGTCCGGCACACCGATCAGGTCCTGCGCGGTGGCGAGCATGGCCTGGTCGAAGTCCTTCGCGCCCGGGTCTCCGGGGCCGCTGTCGACGGGGCCGCCCTCGATCGGGAACACGCCGGAGGCATCCCCGACGCCGAGCACGTTCCGTCCGGTGAGTCGTCGGTGCACGTAGCCGGCGAGCGTCGTGATGCCCGCGACCTCGGCCACGTGCGGTTCCTCGTCGAGGACCGCCTGGTACAGGTGTGCGATCGACCAGCGGAGCGGGATGTTGAACGACAGTGCCTCGCTGAGCTGTTCGGCTGCGGGCCCGGTCGAGGTGTTCCGCCAGGTCCGGAACGGCACGAGCAGGTCGCCCGCGGCGTCGAACGCCAGGTAGCCGTGCATCATCGCGCTCACGCCGACCGCGCGGAAGGTGGTCGGACGCACGCCGAACTGCGCTTCGACGTCGGCGACGAGCGCGGCGTACGCGGCCCGGAGGCCGGTCTCGACGGCGTCGAGCGAGTAGGTCCAGCGGCCGTCGACGAACTCGTTCTCCCACTCGTGGGAGCCGGCGGCGATGGGGACGAGGTCCTCGTCCACCAGGCATGCCTTGATGCGGGTGGAGCCGAGCTCGATCCCGAGTGTCGTGCGGCCGTTCGCGACCTGCTGGGTGGGGTCGTCGCCCATGCGTTCCTCCAGAACTCCGTCGTCCTCCGTGAGCGCTCACATCCTGGCACGTGAGCGCTCACTCTCGCAACGTCCGGGCGCGCCGCCCTTCTCGCCTACCCCACCAGTCGAGACACCCCGCTCAGTTCCCCCGGCCGGTCACGAACCGTCGTCCCGAGCAACTGCAGCCGACTGTTCCTGACCGGTCGACGTCCTACGCACGACAAGTCGTGACCGCGCGACGAACGAGGGCGACGACGACGTGCGATCCATCGGCGCCCCGCACCCGCGCACGTCCCGACCACCCACCGCCCCGCACCCGCGCACGTCCCGACCACCCACCGCCCCGCACCCGCGCACGTCCCGACCACCCACCGCCCCGCACTCGCGCACGTCCCGACCACCCACCGCCCCGCACTCGCGCGTGTCCTGACCACCCGCTGCCCTTCACCCGCGCATGCCGGCTCGCCGGACCGTGCCACTCCGAACGGCCGCGCCCGGTGCGGTCACGACACCCCGCTGCCTCCCCGCGGCGCGGTCACGAACTGTCAGCTGGAGGCACCCCGGGCGCCGGTTCGTGACCACTTGGGCATGGAGGACGGGGTGTCGTGACCGCTCAGTGCAGACCGCAACGCGAACCGCAACGCGAACCGGAACCGGACCCGGCACCGGAACCGGCATCGGCACCGGCATCGGCGCGCCGGACCACGACCGCCCTACGCGCCGGCGGTGCTCTCGCGGATGACGAGGGACGGGGTGACCGTCGCCGAGGCCGCCGCACCGCCGTCGATCAGGCCGAGCAACGCCTGCCCGGCCACGCGCCCGAGCTCCTCGAGCCGCAGGTCCACCGTGGTCAGCGGCGGCCTCGAGGCGAGCGCCATCACGTCCCAGTCGTCGTACCCGGTGACGGCGACGTCCTCGGGGACCGATCGCCCGAGCTCCCGCAGCCGATCGCACACGCCGCGGGCGATCTGGTCGCTGCCGCACACGATCGCGTCGACGTCGGGCGACTGCCGCGCGAGCACGTCGACGGCCTGGCGCCCCCACCGCTCCGACCACTCGCCGAACAACGGCGGCGTGACCAGTCGTGACCCGAGCACGGAGGCCGCTCCCGCCACCCGACGTTCGGCGGAACGGTGCCGCGCGGGTCCGGTGACGACGGCGACCCGCTCCCGTCCGAGCGTCAACACGTGCGAGGCGACGAGCGCGGACCCGGCGGAGTCGTCGAGGGTGATCGACACGTCGTCGGCCGAGGTCGACGGGGTGAACGCGTACACGACCGGGATCGCCACGTCGATCGGCGGTCGCGGGTCGGCGGAGCGTCCGGTCACGATGATCCCGTCGACGCCGCGGGCTGCGAGGGAGCGGAGGTAGTGGGCCTCGCGGACGTGGTCGTCGCGGGTGTCGCAGAGCAGGACCGCCATCTGCCCGGCGGACAGGGCGTCCTCGGCACCGAGGAGCACCGGGATCGAGAACCGACCGAAGGAGTCGGTGGTGATCATGCCGACCGTGTAGGTCCGGCCGGAGGACAGCGCTCGGGCCCGGGCGTCGCCGACGAACCCGAGCTTCTCGGCGGCGTCCTTGACCCGTGCCCGCGTGGAGTCGCGGAGCTGTCCGGTGCCGTTGAGCGCCTTCGACGCCGTGCCGATCGACACCCCGGCGAGCGCGGCGACGTCGGTGATCCGGACGGGTTGCGTGCTGCGGTCGGCACCGGTGCGCTCGAGGGTCACGGCAAGTTCCTTTCCGGATCGCGGGACGTGACGATGAGCATACGCAGAAAACCCAGCACTCCTCTTGCGCGCCGAAGACCAGTGTCGTAACGTCCACCGCAGAAACCGTTTTCCGGAGCGCTGCACGAACGGCGACTCCGCGACGGTCCCAGTCACATCGCAAGGAGGCGACATGACCACCACGCTCGCGACCGACAGCCGTGCGCACACCGCGACCCCGGTCCTCCCGACCGCCGACGCGCACCTCACGCTCCGGCCCCTGCCGACGGGCGACGCCCGGATCACCGGCGGCTTCTGGGCACTCCGGCAGGAGCGCAACGGCCGTGACGCGGTCCGCGGCGGGTACGACCTGCTCGAGACCGCCGGCAACTTCCGGAACCTGCGCATCGCCGCAGGGCTCGAGGAGGGCGAGGCCACCGGCCCGATCTTCATGGACTCGGACGTGACGAAGTGGCTCGAGGCGGTGGCGTGGGAGTACGGCCGCGCCCCGTCCGAGGACCTGCTCGAACTGCAGCGCGAGGTCACCGCCCTGTACGCCCAGGCGCAGGCCGACGACGGCTACCTCGACTCCGTGCAGCAGATCCGTGGGAAGGGCGAGCGGTACACGGACCTCAAGTGGAGCCACGAGATGTACTGCGCCGGGCACCTGTACCAGGCCGCCGTGGCGCAGCACCGCGCGACGGGCGACACCGGGCTGCTCGACGTCGCGGTCAAGAACGCCGACCACCTGGTCCGCACGTTCGGCGACGGCACCGCCCCGGACGGCACGCCGAAGACCCGCGACGTCGACGGGCACCCCGTCGTCGAGATGGGCCTCGTCGAGCTGTACCGCGAGACCGGCAACCGCGACTACCTCGACCTGGCGCACTGGTTCGTCGACGCTCGCGGCACGGGCATCATCGAGCGTGCCGGCGGTGAGCCGACCTACTTCTCCGACCGGGTGCCGAGCCGACAGGCCACGACCGTCGAGGGCCACGCCGTCCGCGCCGTGTACCTGGCAGCCGGCGCCGTCGACGTCGCGATCGAGACCGGCGACACCGAGCTGCTGGCCGCGAGCGAGACACAGTTCTCGGACATGATGGCGACGAAGGCGTTCATCACCGGCGGGCTCGGGGCGCGCTGGGACTGGGAGGCGTTCGGCGACCCCTACGAGCTGCCGACCGACCGTGGCTACGCCGAGACCTGCGCGGCCATCGGCGGTGTGCAGTGGGCGTGGCGCCTGCTACTCGCCACCGGCAAGCCGGTCTACGCCGACGCGATCGAGCGCCTGCTGTACAACGCGTTCCTGGCCGGCGTGAGCCTGGCGGGCACCGAGTACTTCTACGTGAACCCCCTGCAGCAGCGGGACCACGCGCACCAGGACGAGAACCGCTCCCCCGCTCACGGGCGCCGCGGCTGGTTCGACTGTGCCTGCTGCCCGCCCAACATCATGCGCACGTTCGCGAGCCTGGACGGCTACCTGGCGACCGCGACCGACGGCGGTCTGCAGATCCACCAGTACGCGACCGCGGACCTCGGGCCGGTGTCGGTCGAGACCGGGTACCCGCACGACGGCCGCGTGGTCGTCACGGTCACCGAGGACGGCCCGCTCGCCCTCGGCCTGCGGATCCCGGTCTGGTCGGACACGACGACGGTGCAGGGACCCGACGGTGCCGCGCACCCTGAGCCGGGCACGCTGCACGTCGTCGACCGGCACTGGACGGCCGGGGACACCGTCGAGCTCGTCTTCGACACGACGCCGCACCGGTACGTGGCCGACACCCGCATCGACGCCGCCCGCGGTCAGGTCGCCATCGAGCGTGGCCCCCTCGTGTACGCGGTGGAGCAGGCGGACCAGCAGGGCTTCACGGTCGACGACCTGACGGTCGACGCGGTCGCACCGATCACCGAGGAACGTCGCGACGACCTGCTCGACGGCATCGTCACGCTGCGCGTGCCCGGACACGCCCCTGCCGGACACGAGCAGGCATCGTGGCCGTACCAGCGGCTGGACGGGCCGGGAGGCGCGACGAACGCTCTCGACGCGACCAGCGTCGACGACGCGGCCGGCTCGCAGGGCGCCACCACGGGCCTCCCGGCCGTCACCGCGACCGCGGTTCCCTACTACGCCTGGGCGAACCGCGGGGCTGCGCCGATGCGCGTGTGGCTCCCGCTGGCTCGGTGACGTGATGGACCGCAGAGCGTTCCTGGTCGGCGGTGTCGCCGGCGGCGCAGCACTCGCCCTGGCGGGGTGCTCCGGCACCCTGCCGAAGGTCGACGCGAAGGTGGCGAGCTTCGGGAAGGACGCGACCGGCACCGTGCACGTCTGGTGCCGGTCCGCGACCCAGGCAGGGCTGACCTCGGCCGTGGCCGGGTTCAACAAGGCGAACCCGAAGCTGCAGGTCGAGCTGACCCCGGTGCCGGACGGTCAGTACGTGACGAAGCTCGCGACGGCCATCCGCGGTGGTGAGCCGCCGGACGTCGTGGACATCGACGACATCAACTCGCAGCTGTTCATCTTCCGCGAGGCGTTCGCCGACCTGACCGACGTCGTCAAGGGCCTCGACTACTTCGACGCGATCTCACCGGGCCACCTGCGGCTGCTCGAGTACCGCGACCGGTACTACGGGCTGCCCTACCTGGCGGACAACTCGCAGCTGTTCGTCAACACCGAGCTGTTCGACCGGGCCGGGCTCGACGTCGACGAGTCGACGAAGGACCTCTCCACGCTGCTCGACGCGGCGAAGGCCATCCGAAAGCTCGAAGACGACGTCTACGGGTGGTCGATCTCCGGCAACGCCGCCGGCATCATCGGGTTCGTCACCCAGCCGCACGTCTGGGCAACGGGTGTCGACATGATGTCCGGCGAGGTCGGCTCCCAGACGGCGAACATCACCGGCAACGAGGCGCTGGAACGGATGCTCGAGTTCTACCGGCAGCTCTGGAAGGACGGCGCGCTGTCGAAGGCGACGTACTCGGATGCCGGCACCACCTGGGGCGCGGACTTCCGGGCCGGCAAGGTCGGGATCTTCCCGACCTCGTACGGCGCCACCGTGCCCGCGGCCACCAAGGCGATGCGGGCGAAGATGCAGACGGTGCTCATCCCGTCGTGGGACGGCCAGCGGTCGTTCTTCGACGGCGGCGACAACATGTGCATCCCGAACGGGGCGGCGAACCCGTCCGGCGGCTGGGCGTTCATGCAGTACGCGAACGGCCTGCAGCAACAGCAGGCACTGCCCGACGGCGGGTACTTCCCCACCCGCTCCGACGCCGCGACGCCCGAGTACCGGAAGCGGTTCCCACTGGCGTTCGGCCCGCTCGACGCCATCGACAAGGGCTACGCGCCGCAGACCCTGGCGTACAACCTGCTCAACAACCAGCCGTCGTCACCGTACTTCGCGATGTTCCGCGAGGCCGTGTTCGGCTCGGGCACCGCTGCCGCGATGAAGACGGCGCAGGCGGACTACACCCGCATCCTCGACCAGGTCCAGGCCTGACCGTCGCTCGCTCGCCTGTTCGTTCGTTCGTTCGTTCGTTCGCTCGTTCGCTCGTTGCACAGAGAGGTGCAGACATGACCACCATCTCCAACCGACGGACCGGCGCCGGCCGCCCGACCGTCGGCCGCGGCGCCGGCCGCTCGGGCCGCCCCGGCCGCCCGGGTCCGTCCCGCGGGTCGCTCACGCACCCGCCGCGCGCCGGCGCCGTGCTCGTCACCCCGGCGATCGTCTTCGTCGCGGTGTTCGTCCTCGCCCCGCTCGTGTTCGCGCTCTACATCTCGTTCACGAACTGGCCCCTGATCGGTCCGTACCGGTTCATCGGGCTGCAGAACTACCTGACGCTGTTCCAGGACCCGACGTTCGTGCACGCCATCGGGTACACGCTGCTGTACACCGCGATCGTGACGGTGCCGATCCTGGTGCTCGGCTACTTCCTGGCGGTGCTCATCCGGGCACGGCGACGGGGCAGCACCCTGCTGCGGACGGTGTTCTTCCTGCCGTACGTCGTCGGCCTGACCACGCTGTCGTTCATGCTCGTGCTCGAGGCGCAGCCGAACTCCGGAGCCGTCAACATGGTGCTCCGCTGGCTCGGCATCACCGACGGCAGCACCGCTTGGCTCGTCAACGGCCCCCTCGCCACGCTGCTCATCTGCGTGCTCGTGGTCTGGGCGGTGTCCGGCCTGACGATGGTGCTCCTGATGTCGGCCATGCAGGGCATCCCCGACGAGGTGTACGAGTCGGCGCAGCTCGAGGGCGCGTCCTGGTGGCAGACCGAACGACTCATCACCCTGCCGATGATCCGGTCGACCATCGCCCTCAGCGCCATCATCTCGGTGATCGGCTCGCTGCTCGCGTTCAACCAGTTCTACATCCTGACCCAGGGCGGGCCGGGGACCGAGACCACGACGATCGTCAACGCGATCTACAACCGTGGCTTCGTCAACCTGCAGCTCGGCGCCGCGACCGCCGAGTCGATCGCCCTGGTCGTCGTCATCGCCGCCGTCACGGTGTTCCAGTTCTGGGCACTGCGAGAGAAGGACTGAGCCATGAGCACCACGACCTCCCGTGCCGGACTCGCGGCGCCGGACCTGTCCACCCGCACGCTGACCACCACCGGCGACGGACGCCGTCGACGCCACCACCAGGGCAGCGTCCGGCACCCGCGCGACACCGCCGTCAAGCGCACCCTGTACGTGATCGCCGGCGTCGGGTCGGTGCTCGTCTTCGGCGTCCCGCTGCTGTGGTCGATCCTGCGGGCGTTCCAGTCCGAGGCCGTCATCACGCAGGCCGCCGACCCCGCGACCTTCTTCCAGCTCGGCTGGCAGAACTTCGCCGCCGTCTTCAGTTCGTCGTCGCACCTGCTGACCGGCGTGTTCAACTCGTTGATCGTGTCGATCGCCACGGCGGTGCTGACCGCGGTGATCGCCACGATGGCCGGGTACGGGTTCGCCCGCTTCCGGTTCCGCGGGTCGGGCATCGTGTTCGGTCTGGTGCTGCTGACGATGATGGTGCCGTTCCAGGCGATCCTCACCCCGCTGTACCTCGAGATGAACGCCATGAAACTCACGAACTCGCTGCTCGGGCTCGTGCTGTTCTACACGACGGTGAACCTGCCGTTCGGGGTGTTCGTGATGCGGAACGCGTTCGAGTCGATCCCGACCGAGCTCGAGGACTCGGCGTTCGTCGACGGGGCCTCACGCTTCCGGGTCGTCGTGTCGGTGCTGCGCCCGCTCCTGCTGCCCGGGGCCGCGACCGCTGCGCTGTATGCGTTCCTGGCGTCGTGGACCGAGTTCCTCGGGGCGCTGACGTTCCTGACGAAGGACTCGCTCTACACGCTGCCGGTGGCGCTGCTCAACCTGCAGACCGGGGCGTACGGGCAGGTGTCGTACGGCAACCTCGTCGCCGGGTCGGTGGTGGCGATGATCCCGTGCATCGCGCTCTACGTCGGACTGCAGCGGTTCTACGTCGCAGGCCTGTCGTCGGGTGCGCTGAAGGGCTGACGGTCGGGTCAGCCTCGCACCATCCGCGCAAGCTCGGCCGCGCTCCGCGCGGGCTACGCCGACCGGCGCACCACGAGCTCGGGCGCCAGCAGCGTCTCGTCGCGCGGCTCGCCCTCGACCAGGGCCCGCACGGTGTCGAGCACCCGCTCCCCCATCGCCCGGAAGTCCTGCCGCACGGTGGTCAGCGGCGGGGTGAAGTGCGCGGCCTCGGGGACGTCGTCGAACCCGACCACCGCGATGTCGTCGGGCACGCGCAGGCCCTCGTCGGCAAAGGCGTGGAGCACCCCGAGCGCCATCTGGTCGTTGCCGGCGAACACCGCGTCGACGGCCGTCACGTCGATGTGCCGCGCGGCCGCGAAGCCGCTCCCCGGGGTCCAGTCGCCGTCGAGCACGACGGGCTCGAGGCCGGCGTCCTGCATGATCCGGACGTACGTGGCACGCCGCACTTCAGACTCCTGCGAGACGGGCGGGCCGGCGATGTGCACGATCCGCCGGTACCCGCGCCCGAACAGGTGTTCCATCACGAGCGACGTCCCGGCGGCCTGGTCGATCGCGACCGCGGCGACGGTCGACGCCGCCGGGGTCCGCACGGCGTCGCGCTGCACGGCGTTGGACACGACGACCGGCACGGTGACCGGCACGGTGAGCGACCCGAGGGCGTCGAGCACCCGGTTGTCCGCGGCGACGAGCACGATCGCGGCGACGTCCTGCGCGAGCAGCGTCGTGAGTGCACCGGACAGGTCGGACGGCGTCGGTTCCTCGGGCAGGGTGGAGAGCAGCACGTGGTACCCGGCCGACCGGGCCGCGCGTTCGAAGCCGATCGCGGTGCTCGACGGACCGTACAGCGCGTCGCCGGCGGTGATGATGCCGAGCGCGCGGCTCCGCCCCCCGGCGAGTGCGCGGGCGGCGGCGCGGGGTCGGTAGCCGAGGTCGTGGACGGCGTCGGTGACCTGCGTGCGGAAGGCGTCGCGGACCGTCGGGTCGCCGTTGATCACGCGCGAGACGGTCTGGTGGGAGACGCCCGCACGCTCGGCGACGTCGAAGATCGTCGGAGCCTTCCGGCGTTTGCCGCCCGTGCCCCCTGGGGCGGTCGTGGTCGTCACGAGGCCAACCGTACCGCGCAGTCCGGCCCGCGCGGCAAGATCGCGAAACGGTCAGGTCGAGTTGACACCCCGTTACGAAAGCCCCAGTATGTGAGCGCTCACACGAGCACATCCCTCGGGGCACAGCAGCCCCGGCACCTGAGCGCGTCGAGGACGACGCGAGAGGAACAGAGGTACTTCGATGACGAAGCGCAGGATCATCGCGGGCGTTGCAGCCCTCGGCATCGCGATCGCACTCGCCGGCTGCTCGGCCGGTGGCCGCGCGTCCACCGACGGCGGCGGCAGCAGCAACGACAACAAGGGCGCCCTCGTCGGCGTCGCCATGCCGACCAAGGTCTCGGAACGCTGGATCAAGGACGGCGACGCCGTCAAGAGCGACCTCGAGAAGGCCGGCTACAAGGTCGACCTCGAGTACGGCGACAACAAGGTCCAGCAGCAGGCCCAGCAGGTCAGCAACATGATCACGAAGGGTGCGAAGGTCCTCATCATCGCGTCGATCGACGGCGGAGCCCTCTCCGACCAGCTCGACGCCGCCGCCAAGGCCGGCATCAAGGTGATCTCCTACGACCGTCTGCTGACGGGCAACAAGAACGTCGACTACTACGTGTCGTTCGACAACGAGAAGGTCGGCGTCGACCAGGCGACGAGCCTGCTCACCGGCCTCGGCGTCCTCGACGACAAGGGCGAGAAGACCGGCGAGAAGGGCCCGTTCAACATCGAGGTCTTCGCCGGCTCGCTCGACGACAACAACGCGAGCTTCTTCTTCAACGGCGCCATGAAGACCCTCAAGCCGTACCTCGAGGACGGCACGCTGAAGATCCAGTCGGGTCAGGACCAGCTCTCGCAGGCCGCCACGCAGCAGTGGGACCCGGCGACCGCCAAGGCCCGCATGCAGAACCTGGTCGCGAAGTCGTACTCGGGTGGCACCACGCTCGACGGCGTGCTCTCGCCGTACGACGGCATCTCGATCGGCATCATCTCGGCGCTGCAGGGTGCCGGCTACGGCACCAGCGACCGTCCGCTGCCGATCGTGACGGGCCAGGACGCCGAGGCGGCCTCGGTCAAGTCGATCATCGCCGGTCAGCAGTACTCGACCATCTACAAGGACACCCGCAAGCTCGCCAAGCAGTCGGTCACCATGGCCGAGGACCTGCTCACCGGTGACAAGCCCGAGGTCAACGACACGAAGAGCTACGACAACAAGGTCAAGGTCGTCCCGACCTTCCTGTTCCAGCCGACGGTCGTCACGAAGGACAACTACAAGGAAGTCCTCGTCGACTCCGGCTACTACACCGAAGCCGACCTGAAGTAGTCGCAACCCACCTGTCGGACAGGAGGCACGGGTCGATCCCGCCCCGTGCCTCCTGTCCGCCCCATCCGCGCGCCACGGCGCGCACCACGGAAGGCGGTCGACGTGACGGACACGATCCTCGAGATGCGTGACATCACCAAGACGTTCCCCGGCGTGAAGGCCCTGCAGGGCGTCTCGATCGAGGTCGAGCGTGGACAGGTCCACGCCATCTGCGGCGAGAACGGCGCCGGCAAGTCGACCCTCATGAAGGTGTTGTCGGGCGTCTACCCGCACGGCTCCTTCGAGGGTGAGATCCTGCTCGACGGGTCGCCCGTCGCGTTCCACGACATCAACGGCTCCGAAGCCGCTGGCGTCGTCATCATCCACCAGGAGCTCGCGCTGAGCCCGTTCCTGTCGATCGCCGAGAACATCTTCCTCGGCAACGAGCGGTCCAAGGGCGGCTTCATCGACTGGAACAAGACGAACCTGGCAGCCGCCGAACTCCTGCAGCGCGTCGGTCTCAAGGACAACCCGGTCACGAAGATCGTGGACATCGGTGTCGGCAAGCAGCAGCTCGTCGAGATCGCGAAGGCACTGTCGAAGAAGGTCAAGCTCCTCATCCTCGACGAGCCCACCGCTGCCCTGAACGACGACGACTCCGCGCACCTGCTCGAGCTCATCCGCTCGCTGCAGGCCGAGGGCATGACGGCGATCATCATCAGCCACAAGCTCAACGAGATCAAGGCGATCGCCGACAAGGTCACGATCATCCGCGACGGCAAGACCATCGAGACGCTCGACATGCACGCCGACGACGTCTCCGAGGACCGCATCATCCGCGGGATGGTCGGCCGCGACCTGTCGAACCGGTACCCCGAGCACGAACCGAAGATCGGCGAGGAGCTCCTGCGGATCGAGGACTGGACGGTCCACCACCCGCTCGACGGGTCGCGCGAGATCATCCACCAGGTCGACCTGAACGTGCGCGCCGGCGAGATCGTCGGCATCGCCGGACTCATGGGCGCCGGGCGGACCGAACTCGCGATGAGCGTGTTCGGCCGGTCGTACGGATCCGGCATCAGCGGCACCGTCTACAAGCGCGGCGAGCCGATCAAGACCCACACGGTGTCGCAGGCGATCGACCACGGCATCGCGTACGTCACCGAGGACCGCAAGCGCTACGGCCTGAACCTGATCGACGACATCAAACGGAACATCTCCGGGTCGGCGCTCGGCAAGCTCGCCAGCTGGGGCTTCGTGAACGCGTCCGAGGAGACCACGGTCGCCGGGCAGTTCCTGAAGAACCTCAACATCAAGGCACCGAACGTCGACGTCATCACGGGCAAGCTCTCCGGCGGCAACCAGCAGAAGGTCGTCCTGTCGAAGTGGATGTACACCGACCCGGACGTGCTCATCCTCGACGAGCCGACCCGCGGCATCGACGTCGGTGCGAAGTACGAGATCTACACGATCATCAACAGCCTCGCGGACCAGGGCAAGGGGGTCATCGTGATCTCCTCGGAGCTCCCGGAGCTCCTCGGCATCTGCGACCGCATCTACACACTCTCCGAGGGCACCATCACCGCCGATGTGCCCCGCTCCGAGGCCACCCCAGAGGTCCTCATGCAGTACATGACCCAGGAACGGGAGACCCCTGTCAATGAACGCGATTAAGTCCGCCGCCGGCTACCTCACCGGGCAGCTCCGACAGATCGGCCTGTTCATCGCGCTGATCGTCATCGTCGTCTTCTTCCAGGTGACGACCAACGGCATCACCCTGGCCCCGATCAACGTCTCGAACCTGATCGTCCAGAACAGCTACATCCTCATCCTCGCCATCGGCATGGTGATGGTCATCATCGCCGGGCACATCGACCTGTCCGTCGGGTCGGTCGTCGCCTTCACCGGCGCCATGGCCGGCGTGATGATCACGCAGTGGCACATCCCGTGGCCGATCGCCGTCGTGCTCTGCCTGGTCGTCGGTGCGCTCGTCGGCGCCTGGCAGGGGTTCTGGATCGCCTACTTCGGGATCCCGGCGTTCATCGTCACCCTGGCCGGCATGCTCGCCTTCCGCGGTGCGGCGCAGATCGTGCTGCACAACCAGCAGATCTCGCCGTTCCCGGACGGGTTCCGTGCCCTCGGCTCCGGCTTCCTGCCGTCGTTCGGCACCACCGGGTACGAGCCGCTCACGATGATCCTCGGCTTCGCCGCCGCGGCGGTCATGGCCGTCACGGCGTTCCGCGGCCGGGCCACCCGCCGCAAGTACCAGCTCGAGAGCGAACCGTTCGCCTGGTTCATCGTGAAGCTCGTCTTCGGCGTCGTGCTGGTCGTCTACGTGGCCCTGCTGCTCGCGAGCTACAACGGCACCCCGATCGTGCTCGTCATCCTCGGCGCACTCGTGGTGATCTACTCGGTCATCATGCGGAGCGCGGTGTTCGGCCGCCACGTCTACGCCATCGGCGGCAACGCCCTGGCCGCGCAGCTGTCCGGCGTGAAGACGAAGCGCGTCACGTTCATGCTGTTCGTCAACATGGGGGTCATCTCGGCCCTGGCCGGCGTGGTCTTCACCGGTCAGCTCAACCTGGCGGCACCCGGTGCGGGCAACGGCTTCGAGCTCGACGCCATCGCCGCGGTGTTCATCGGTGGCGCAGCGGTCACCGGCGGCATCGGCACGGTCCCCGGCGCCATCGTCGGTGGTCTCATCATCGGTCTGCTCAACAACGGTATGTCGATCCTCGGCGTCGGCACCGAGTACCAGTCGCTCATCAAGGGCTTGGTCCTGCTCGCCGCCGTCGCGTTCGACGTGTTCAACAAGCGTCGGGCGGCCGCCGCGCGCAAGTAGGGGCGTCCGCGGTCGCGTTCGCGGTCGCATGGTGAACAGAAAAGGTCGGGTCCTCTGTGGGGACCCGACCTTTTCTGCTCACGATCGCGACGCGACGGCCCAACCCCTGGCCGGGAGGCGCAGGGTCCCGTCCCCGAGATCCGCGCCGCCCGCCTCCACCTGCGTCGCATCCGCCGCGGGCACCTCGACGGGATCGGCCGACAGGTTCAGGGCGGTCACCACGGCCGCGTCCGATGTCGCGGTCCGCAGGACGACCGCCGTGTTCGTCAGGTGCACCACGTCGGTGTGCGCCCGGTGCAACCACGGGTTGCGGCGGCGCAGGGCGATCAGGGCCTCGTACGCGTGCGTCAGGTCCCCCGCTGCGGGGGGTGTGTCCGGGAACTCCGGTCGGACCGCGTCGTCGCCACCCTCGCGTTCCTCCTTCACCCCGGTCCAGCCGTACTCGTCGCCCGCGTAGACGATCGGGGTGCCGGCGACGGTGAACAACACCGCGGCCGCGTGCCCGGCGAACTGCTCCCCCACGGCGCTCGCGATGCGGGTGACGTCGTGGTTGCCGACGAAGGTCGTCGGGGCGAACGTCTCGAGCAGGGCGTCGTGCCGCTCGATCGCGTGCGCCAGTTCGTGGCCGTTGCCGTCCGCGATGCCGTGCCAGATGCCCTGCCACAGTTCGTACTGCGTCAACGAGTCCATGGTCGACTCCCGCGCGATCGCCGCCGCGTCGCCGTGGATCACCTCACCGCTGAACCACGCGTCCGGGAACCGCTCGCGCACCCGCGGCAGCACCCTGGCCCAGAACGCCGGTGGGACCGCGTACGCAGCATCGAGGCGCCAGCCGTCGATCCCGCGCTCCAGCCAGTGCGTCATCACCTGGACGACGAGGTCCTCGGTCGCTCGGCTGTCGTGGTCCAGCGCCACGAGGATGTCGTGTCCCTCGAACAACCCGACGGGAACCGGCTGCCCCGGCGTCCACCCCGACCAGTCGATCGCGAACAGGTCAGCGGCCGCCGCGTCCGATCCCTCTTCTCCGAGCGCCCGGAACGCCGGGTGTTCACGACCGACGTGGTTGAAGACACCGTCGAGCAGGACCCGGATCCCCCGCTCGTGCGCCGCGGACACCAGGCGGTCGAAGTCGGCGTCGTCGCCGAGCCGGGGGTCGATCCGGAAGTGGTCCACGGTGTCGTAGCCATGGGTGGAGCTCGCGAACACCGGCCCGAGCGCCAGGCCGTTCAGGCCGAGGTCCACCACGTGGTCGAGCCAGGGTTCGATGCGACCGAGACGGTGCTCGACGGCGCGCTCCTCGAACGGCACTCCCGGGCGGACGTCCGCCCCGACGAACCCGAGCGGGTACACGTGCCACCACATGACGTGCGGGACCCAGGCGGGCTCGGGCGGACGGGACGGTGCGGTGTCGGTGCTCACCGCTCCGATGCTGCCAGCCGCGCCTGTGCTGGGCGCTCCCGTGCTGGGAACGGACAGGGACGGCAGGACGAGGATGTGGGCATGGGACGTGCGATCAGGACGGAAGCGGACGCTGCGGCGGCGGAGTCGGCACAGGCCGATCGGACCTGTGCGTCGTGCGGCCGTCGGATGCCGTCGACGGCGGCACCCGAAACCAAGTGGTGTTCCCGCGCCTGCCGTCGCCACGGAGTGGACCGGACGGACCTGGCACTCGAACAGCGCATCGACGAGCTGCTCGCCGCACGGGCACGCACCTCGAGCATCTGCCCGTCCGAGGTCGCTCGGTCGCTTGAACCGGACGACTGGCGCCCGCTCATGGAGCCCGCCCGTCGAGCGGCCCAGCGCATGATGGCGCGCGGCGAGGTCGAGATCACCCAGGGCGGCTCCGTCGTGGACCCGTCGACCGCGAAGGGCCCGATCCGCATCCGCCGCCCGCGGTGAGGGAACACCTGTCGCGCACCGTCGGTTGGGGACGGGGATGACTGCAACCGGATCGACCGAACCGACCCCCGTCCAGCCCCGAGCCCTCGTCGTGGGAGCGAGCGGCATCACCGGCTCCGCCCTGGTGGGCCACCTGCTCGACCTCGGCTGGGACGTGACCGCGCTGTCCCGCCGACCGCTCCCCCAGCAGGACGTCCGGACCGTCGCCGCGGACCTCCGCGATCCCGACAGCCTCGGCGCCGCGCTGGCCGACGAGCGTCCCACGCACGTGTTCTTCACCGCGTGGCAGCGCCAGGAGACGGAGGCGGAGAACATCCGCGTGAACGGCGGCATGGTCCGCGACCTGCTCGCCGCACTCGCGCACGCCCCGCTGGCGCACGTCGCACTGGTGACCGGGCTGAAGCACTACCTCGGCCCGTTCGAGGCCTACGCCGCGGGCGAGATGCCGGACACGCCCTTCCACGAGGAAGAGCCCCGCCTGGACACCCCGAACTTCTACTACGCGCAGGAGGACGAGCTGTTCGCCGCCGCCGAGCGCCAGGGCTTCACGTGGTCGGTGCACCGCTCGCACACCGTGATCGGGCACGCCGTCGGCAACGCGATGAACATGGGCCTGACGATCGCGGTGCAGGCCACCCTGGCGAAGGAGCTCGACCTGGACTTCGTGTTCCCGGGCAGCGAGGCGCAGTGGAACGGCCTGACCGACATGACCGAGGCGGGGATCCTCGCCGAGCAGATGGTCTGGGCGGCGACCGCACCCGAGGGTGCCGACGAGGCCTTCAACATCGTGAACGGCGACGTCTTCCGGTGGCGCTGGATGTGGCCGCGCCTCGCGGTGCACCTCGGCGTCGACCCGGCGCGCGTGGTCGGGTACCAGGACGAGCCGCGACCGCTCGAGCAGCAGATGGCGCCGTACGAGTCGGAGTGGGCCGGCATCGCCGAGCGACACGGTCTGGCAGAGGCGGACATCACGCGGCTCGCCTCGTGGTGGCACACCGACGCCGACCTCGGTCGCGCGATGGAGGTCGTCACCGACATGGGGAAGAGCCGCGAGGCCGGGTTCACGGCCTTCCGCCGGACAGAACGCGCGTTCGCCGACCTGTTCGCGCGCTACCGGGTCGACCGCCTCATTCCCTGAGTCGTCGGCCCGGAACAGCGGGCTACAGCGCGAGCAGGAGCACCACGAGCGTCGCGACCGACAGCACCAGCAGGACGACGGCGCCCTGCAGGTCGCGGTCGTGCGCTCGGAGGTGCGCCACCACGGCACCGACGAAGTAGACCACCGCGCCGACGGCCGCGGCGATGGCGAGCGGCACCCACCAGATGCCGATGACGAGCCCGGCGGCAGCGGCGACCTCGAGCAACCCGAGGACCGTCATCTGCGCGGGAGTGACGTGGACGGCCTGCATCGAAGCGACGATCTTCGGGTTGCGGACGAGTTTCATGACGCCCGAGCCGAGCAGGGCCACGGCGAGGACGAGGGACAGGACGACGGCAGCGATGTGCACGGGGAACTCCAGGTGGTGAAACGGATGGTTGTCCCCGTTTCAAACCGGAGACTGCTCCCCGTATTCCCGGCCACGCGATCTAGGCTCGGTGCATGACCCGCCGAGACGTCGCCCGGAACCGTCAGGCGCTCGTCGACGCGGCCCGGTCCGCGTTCACCGACCACGGCCTCCAGGCTGCACTGGAACCGATCGCGGTCGCAGCGGGACTCGGCAACGCGACCCTGTACCGGCACTTCCCGACCCGAGCGGCGCTGTGGGAAGCCGTCCTGGTCGAGCCGATGCACGAGGTGCTCGACCTCGTCGAGCACTGCCGCGAGCTGTCCGCCTCGGACCCGTGGGAGGGCTTCGCGACCTTCGTCCGCGAGACGGCGGCGATCGAGGCGCGCCGCACCGGCTTCAGCGAGCTCATGACCACCGACTACCGCGACGCTCCGGAACTGCTCCGGCTCCGCATCGCCGTGCAGGACGGGATCGACGCCCTCTTCACAGCCGGACAGGCGGCCGCGGTCATCCGCGCCGACGCCACCCTGGCCGACGTCGCACTCCTGCAGCTGTCGATCGCGGAGACGATCCGCACGTTCGGCCGGGTCGCACCCGAGGCGTACCGACGCTGGGTGGACCTGGTGCTCGACGGGTTCCGGGCGGTGGACGTCCCGCGCGGCGTGCTGGCCGGACGCCCCCTGCGCGGCGATCAGGTCCGTCGGGCCCTGGCGGAGCGCCACCAGCCCGCCGGCCGTCAGAAGGCGTAGCGGATCCGACAGGACGGCAGGTGCTCGGCGACGAGCTCGCGGAAGCGCTCGACGAGCTGCCCCTTCATCCCGGACCGGTAGCGGACGTTCACCGCGCCGTTCTGCGACACCTTCTGCTCCTGCAGGTCGGGGCGCCAGAGCAGGTCCTCGGCCTTCGGGTGCCAGCCGAGGTTGACCTCGTGCAGGGGTTGGTTGTGCGTGAGGAAGATCACCTCGGCCGCGATCTGCGCCTTGGCGGCCGGTGACAGTACGTCGTCGACCTGCCGCAGCAGCTCGGTCCAGTCGGACTCCCACGTCGGGGTGACGATGACGGGCGAGAAGTTCAGGTGGACCTCGTAGCCGGCGTCGACGAACTCGTTCACCGCAGCGATCCGCTCGGCGACGGGACTCGTCCGGATGTCGGTGACCTTCGCGGTGTCGTGCGGCATGAGCGAGAACCGGATGCGCGTGCGGCCCATCGGGTCCCAGTCGAGCAACTCGCGGTTGACGTACTTCGTCGCGAAGGACGCCTTCGCGGTCGGGGTCATCCGGAACAGGTCGCACAGGTCACGGACGTTGTCGCTGATCATCGCGTCGACCGAGCAGTCGCTGTTCTCGCCGATGTCGTACACCCACGACCCGGGATCGCACTGGTTCGGCTCGGTCTTCGGCCCCTGCTTCGCGATGTTGCGAGCGACGTGCTTCGTGATCTGGTCGATGTTGGCGAACACCGTGACGGGGTTGCTGTAGCCCTTGCGCCGCGGGACGTAGCAGTACGCACACGCCATCGCACAGCCGTTCGCCGTCGAGGGCGCGATGAAGTCGGCGGAGCGGCCGTTCGGTCGCGTGATCAACGACTTCTTCACGCCGAGCACCAGCGCCTCGGTCTTGATCCGGACCCACCGCTGCACGTTGCGCTCGTCGCCGTGCACCTCGGGGATGTTCCAGTGGGACTCCACCGGCACGATCTCGGCGTCCGGCCAGCGCCCGATCACCTCTTGCCCGCGCTGCAGTTCGAGGGCAGCGGGCTCGGCGTAGATCCGACGGACGTCGAGCATCGGGCGGGCGCGGTCGTTGCTCATCGACTCCTGTCTACCGGGGACCACTGACGGTGCAGACTCGGGGCATGACCGCCGAAGCCGACGACCATTACTTCGTGGTGAACGGCCGACGCTGGCGCCGCACCGACCCGGCCCTGCCCGAGGAACTCGCGGCCGCGCTCCGCTCCCACCTGGGGCGCGGGCGCAACGCGGTGAAGACCGCGAAGCGCGCCGGCGACGACGCTGCGCTGGCCGCGGCTCGGCACCGGAACGGGCTCGCGAAGCACGGTCTGGGCGAACGCGGCCCGGAGTGGTGGACGCGCCCCGAGGCCGATCGGATCGCCGACGCCGAGCGGGCACTCGCCGATCTGGACGCCCTGCCGTGACGACGATTCGTCCGCCGCGCCTGGATCGCATCCTGAACCTCATCGTGTTCGGCCCGGTGATGATCGGGACGGGAGTCGCACTCGCGAGCGTGGCCTTCGTTCCCGAAGCATCGGCGCGGGTGTTCGTCTTCGTCCTCGGTGTCGCCTTCATCGCCGGTGGGACCTGGGCCACGGCCAGGCTCCGTCGCGTCGCCGTGCACCTGTCCGACGAAACCCTCCGGTACTCCGGCTTCCTGTCGTCGTGGACCGCACCGCGTGCGGGCATCACCGCGGTGCTCGACGACGCGTACGTCGAGTGGCGCGATGATCGCGGGGTCGGCCACCGACGGCAGATCTGGCTGCTGACCCGGGCTTGGGCGGACGACGGCACGAAGTTCGCCCCGCTCTGGCGCTGGCGACACGAGGCGCTCCTCGAGGTGCGGGCGTGGGCAGCGACTCACGAAGTCCGAAACGTCCCATGACGCCCGCGGTAGAAAGCGGAATCGGGCGTACCTGGTCGGAAGTTCCGACCAGGTACGCCCGTTTCGACCAGGTACGCGCGCGGCCAGCCGCGTCAGCCCTCGGTGTGGCCCAAGGACGGCTCGAGGAGCAGGTGGGCCGTGCGGGATGCCGACGCGTGCAGCTCGAACACGACGAGCTCGTTCCGGCCTGAGCGCAGGACCGGCCCCGGGATCGCCAGGGTCTGCTGCGGGCCGCGCGACCAGTAGCGACCGAGGCAGAACCCGTTGACCCAGGCGACACCCTTGCGGAAGCCGTCGAGCGCCAGGTAGCGGTCGTCCACCGCGTCGAGGTCGAACGACCCCGCGGCGAACGTCGGCCCCGCGAGCACCTCGCCGTCCGTCGGCTCCACGGCGGACAGCGCATCGAGGGCGGACGGTGCGATCGGGTCGAGCGCCAACGGTGCCGCGGTCCAGCGCGACAGCGGGACACCGTCGACGGCGACTCCGCCGATCAGGCCCTTCGGTTCGCCGATGCGGATGCCGTAGTCGACCCGGCCCTGGTCCTCGACGAGCAGTTCGAGCGTGCCGGTCACCGGCGGCAGGACGACGGCGCGGTCGTGGTGCTCGCGCTCCAGGACGCCGACGACGACGCCGTCGACGGACACGATCGCGCGGTCGCGGACCTCTTGCCCGATGGTCAGCACACCGCCGGTCGGCAGGTCGACCTCGGCGCGGTACAGGACGAAGCCGCTGGCCGCACCGAGGGCGTCGAACGTCGGCGGCTCGTCGTGCGCCGACCACGTCGTGAGCGTGGGCAGCAGGGAGCGGAGCGACGCGACGCGGTCGAGGCGGACGGCGAGGTCCGTGGCGGGGGTGATCCGGGCCTCCAGGCCGACTCCGTCCGCCGCACCGGACGCGAGTCGACCCGACCCACCCGGCTCCATCGACGCCGGCAGCGGCGGGACGGGCGCGTAGCGCTCGATGACCGCGCGGAAGGCGTGGAACTTCGAGGTGGGCCGACCGGCCTCGTCGAGTGGGGCGTCGTAGTCGTACGACGTCGCGATCGGACGGTAGACGCCCTTATCGTTCGCGCCGTTGGTGAAGCCGAAGTTCGTGCCACCGTGGAACATGTAGATGTTGACCGAGCCGCCGGCGGCGAGCAGGACGTCGAGGTCCGCAGCGCTGTCCGCGGCCGAGGTGGTGTGGTGGTGCTCGCCCCAGCTGTCGAACCAGCCGTCCCAGAACTCCGAGCACATCAGGGGGCCGGTGGGCTGGGCCTGCCGCAGGCGTTCGAGGCGCGCGGCGGACCGCGAGCCGAACGAGCCGGTCTTGTGCAGCGACGGCAGCGAACCGTCCTCGAGCATCGTGCCCATCGGCTGGTCGACGCTCGTGAACGGGACGGTCAGCCCGATGTCGCGGTGCATCTGCTCGAGTGCACGCAGGTACTCGGGGTCGGAGCCGTACGCGCCGTACTCGTTCTCGACCTGCACCAGGACGATGGGCCCGCCCTGATCGATCTGCCGCGGGACCAGCACGGGGGCCAGCTGCCGCAGGTACGTCTGGACCGCCGCGAGGAACCCGGGCTCGTTGCGCCGGACGCCCACGGAGCCGTCCGCGAACAACCAGTACGGCAGACCGCCGTTGGCCCACTCCGCGCAGATGTAGGGGCCGGGGCGGACGATGGCGTGCATCCCCTCGGCAGCGACCAGGTCGAGGAACCGGCCGAGGTCGAGCCCGCCGGTCAGGTCGAAGAGCCCGGGCGACGGCGCGTGCGCGTTCCAGGCGACGTAGGTCTCGATGGTGTTGAGGCCCATCAGCTTCGCCTTGCGGATCCGGTCGGCCCACAGGTCGGGGTGTACGCGGAAGTAGTGGATCGCACCGGACAGCACGCGGTGCGGCTCGCCGTCGAGCAGGAAGTCGGTGTCGCCGATGGCGAATCGCATGAGATGACTCTTTCAGACAGCGGGGTCGTGCGGACGATGTCCGCACGACCCCGGGGAGTTGGTGCCGGTGCTACTTGGTCGAGACCGTGAAGCCCTGGTCCTTGCCGTACTTGGCGAGGGCCTTCTGCCAGGCCTCGAGGCCGGCGTCGAGCGAGGTGCCGTTCTCGTACGCCTGACCGACAGTGTCGGCGTAGACGCTGTTCGCGTACACCTGGTACGGCAGGTAGGTGAAGTCGTTGTCCGAGGACTTCGACGCGTCGACGAGCACCTTGTTGATCTGCTGCCCACCGAAGTAGGACGGCTTCTCGTCGAGGAAGGCCGACGAGTCGAGGTCAGCGGTCGTCGAGGGGAACCCACCGGACTTCATGAAGACGCCGGTCGACTCCTTGGACGAGTTCAGCCACTTCAGGAAGCCCGCGGCGAGGGCCGGGTTCTTCGACTGCTTCATGACGACCTCGGCGCTGCCGCCGTTGTTCGCGGTCTGGGCGGTGCCGCCGTCGTAGGTCGGCATCGGGGCGACGCGCCAGTCACCCGAGGCCTGGGCGACGCCGGACTCCAGGTTGCCGGGCATCCAGGCGCCGGTGATCATCGTGGCGATCTCACCGTTGCCGAGCTGCTTGTACCAGTCGTCGGTCCAGCCGACGGTCTTCGACAGCAGGCCCTGCTCGACGAGCTCGTTCCAGGTGCTCGTCCACTTCTTCGAGCCCTCGTCCTGCAGGTTGATGGTCACCTTGTCACCGTCGGTGGTGAACGGGGTACCGCCGGCCTGGGCGATCATGCTCGTGGTGAAGCCGGCGTCGCCGGAGTCGGCCGCGATGTAGGCGTTCGGGTCGGCCTCGTGCAGCTTCTTCGCGGCGGCGACGTACTCGTCCCAGGTCTTCGGCACGGCGATGTCGTGCTTGTCGAAGACCGTCTTGTTGTAGAACAGCGCCATGGGGCCGGCGTCCTGCGGCAGGCCGTAGACCTTGTCGTCGATCGACACCGAGCTCCAGGTGCTCTTCGCGAACTTGTCCTCGAGCGAGTCGAAGCCGTAGCCGGACAGGTCGAGGAGCGAGTCGGACAGGGCGAACTGCGGCAGCGCGAAGTACTCGACCTGGGCGACGTCGGGGGCGCCCGAGCCGGCCTTCACGGTGTTCTGCAGCTTGGTGTACTGGTCGGCGCCGGTGCCGGCGTTGACGAGCTTGACCTTCACCTTGGGGTACTGCTTCTCGAACGCGGCGACCTGGGCCTTGGCGGAGGGGGTCCACGACCAGTAGGTCAGGGTGCCACCATCCTTCAGTGCCTTGGTGATGTCGTCGGACGAGCCACCGGAGGACGAGCCGCCGGTCGCGCAGGCGGCGAGGGCGATCGTGGCGGTGACGCCGATGGCGAGGGCGCTGAGCCCGCGCCGGAGACGCTTGTTCATGGGGGTGCCTTTCACTTCTTCGTGGAGAGGGGGTCGTGCTGCTGTGTTCCGGACCGGAGGGCGCGTGGCGAGGTCGCCACGGGCCTCCCGTCCGACGGATCAGGCCTTGACGGACCCGGCCGCGAGGCCGGACTGCCAGAAGCGCTGGAGGAAGAGGAACGCGACCACGATCGGGATGATCGTGAGGAGCGATCCCGTGACGACGAGGTTGTAGATCGGCTGCGCGCCGGACCCGGTGGCCTGGGCGTTCCACTGGTTCAGGCCGACCGTCAAGGGGTACCACTTCGGATCGCTCAGCATGATGAGCGGCAGGAAGTAGTTGTTCCAGGTGGCGACGACCGCGAAGAGCAGGACGGTGACGACACCGGGAGCGAGCAGGCGGAGCGCGATGGTGAAGAAGATCCGGAACTCGCCGGCGCCGTCCATGCGGGCGGCCTCGAGGAGTTCGGCGGGGATCGCGTCGACCGCGTAGGTCCAGATCAGGTACATGCCGAACGGGCTGATGAGCGACGGCAGGATGATCGACCACGGGGTGTTGGTCAGGCCGACCTGCGAGAAGAGCAGGAAGGTCGGGACCGCCAGGGCCGTGCCGGGGACCGCGATGGCACCGAGCACGATGGCGAACACCGCGCGGCGTCCGGGGAACTGGAACTTCGCCATGCCGTAGCCGGCGACGGTCGCGAGCAGGGTGGCGCCACCGGCACCGACGACCACGTAGAGCAACGTGTTGCCGAACCACTGCAGGAAGATGCCGTCGTTGTAGGTGACGGTGTCGACGATGTTCTGCCAGAGGTTGAAGTCCCCGCCGAACCAGAGCCCGAAGGTGGAGAGCAGCGACGCCTGCGTCTTCGTGCTGTTCACGAGCAGGTAGAACAGCGGCGCGAACGAGTAGACGACGAAGACGACCATGACCGCGGTCAGCAGGCCGGAACGCTTCGGCTTGCGTCCGTCGACGTGCCGCTCGGCCTTCCGCTCGGCCTTCCTGGAGGCCCGGGTCGAGCGGGTGCCCGGGTCGCGCTGCGTCGTGGTCGCCTCGGTGACCGTGGCCGGTCCGGCGGCGCCGGTCGCGGGATGCTGGATCGTGCTCATCGGTTCTCCTGGCGGGTTCCGCGGACCTGGACGACGTAGGCGATCACCGCGGTGATCACGCCCATCACGATCGCGACGGTGGCGGAGTAGTTGAACTGCTGGCCGCTGAAGGACAGCGAGTAGGCGTACATGTTCGGGGTGAAGGCGCTGCCGATGACGTTCGGGGCCAGGGTCTTCAGCAGGTTCGGCTCGTTGAAGAGCTGGAAGCTGCCGATGATCGAGAAGATGGTGGCGATGACCATCGGGCCGCGCAGGGCCGGGAGCTTGATCGAGAAGACCGTGCGCAGGGGGCCGGCGCCGTCGAGCTCGGCGGCCTCGTACAGCTCACCGGGGACGGTGCGCAGGGCGGCGTAGAAGATCAGCATGTTGTAGCCGAGGAACTCCCACGTGACCACGTTGCCGATGGAGGTCAGCACCCAGCTGGGGCTGAACGGCTGCAGTAGGTCGATGCCGAGCGCGTCGTTCGCCGCACCGGTCAGGCCGAACTGGTTGCCGTAGATGAAGCCCCAGATCAGGGCCGCGACGACACCGGGGACGGCGTAGGGCAGGAACACCGCGATGCGGAAGAACGACGTGCCCCAGAGCCGTGCGCTGTCGAGCGCGAGGGCGGCCACGAGTGCGAGCCCGAGCATGATCGGCACCTGGACGACCAGGAAGATCGCGACCCGACCGAAGCCGGACCAGAACTTGGCGTCCTGGAAGAGCTGGACGTAGTTGGCGAACCAGACGAACTGGTTGCCGCCGATGAGCTGGTCGCGGAACAGGCTGAGCCAGAGTGCGTAGCCGATCGGGACGATGAGCATGGCGATCAGGACGACCACGAAGGGTCCGACGAACAGCCAGCCGGTGTAGCGCCCCCGCGCCTTGGTCCGGCGACCTGCCGGGCGGGGGGCTGCCGGCTGCGCTGCGGCTGCCTCGCCGGGCCGCGCTGCGAGCGTGCTCATGTGACTCCTTCGTCTGCTGCGTTCGGGTGTCCGGTGTCTCGGCCGCGACCCGGGCCCGGTGACGGGCGCTCTGGCGGTCGCAGATGTTGACGTCAACATCGAACGTCAGGACGATAGCATGGCAACGTCAACATGCGCTAGCGTCCGGGAACGCAGACTGCGTGATCCCGCAACGGAAGGAGCTCGAGCCGATGACGACCGAGTCCCCCGCCGGCACCCGCCGCTCCCCCTCGATGGCCGCCGTCGCCGACGCCGCCGGGGTCTCGATGCAGACCGTCTCGCGCGTCGCCCGCGGGTTCGACAACGTCAGCCCGGACACCCGCGACCGCGTGCAGCGCGCCATGGACACCCTGGGCTACCGGCCCAACCGTGCCGCACGGGCCCTGCGATCGGGGCGCTTCCGCACCATCGGCGTGATCATGTTCACGCTCGCGTCCTTCGGCAACATGCGCACGCTCGAGGCGATCGCCGACGCCGCCGGCACCGCCGACTTCACGATCACGTTGCTGCCGATGGCCTCGCGCACCGAGGAAGGCGTGCGCTCCGCGTTCTCCCGCCTGCACGAACAGGCCGTCGACGGCGTCGTGATCATCATCGAGTCGCACATCATCGACACGGCCGAGGTCGTGCTGCCCGACGGCGTGCCCATGGTCATCATCGACTCCACCGGCAGCACCGACCACCCGGCGATCGACACCGACCAGACCGACGGCGCGCGCCAGGCCACCCAGCACCTGCTCGACCTCGGCCACGAGACCGTCTGGCACGTCGCCGGACCGACCTCGTCGTACTCCGCCGCACGCCGGTTGGCCGCGTGGCAGGACACCCTCGAGCGCGCCGGGCGGCACGTCCCGCCGGTGTTCCACGGCGGGTGGAGCACCGACTCCGGCTACCGCGCCGGCCTGACCATCGCCGCACGCCCGGACATCACCGCCGTGTTCGCCGCCAACGACCAGACCGCGCTCGGGGTGCTCCGCGCCGCGCACGAGCTCGGGCGGACCGTGCCGTCGTCGCTCAGCGTGGTGGGCTTCGACGACTCCCCCGAGTCCGACTCCTTCTGGCCGCCGCTCACCACCGTGCACCAGTCCTTCGACGAGGTCGGGCGCCGAGCCGTCGCGAACCTGCTCGCCCAGATCGACGGCGAGTCCGTGTCCTCCGCCCCCGACCTGGTGCCCGTGCGCCTGGTGGAGCGGGCGAGCACCGCGCCGCCGCCCGCCGCGCGCTGACGCCACCGGGCTCGGGCGCCGGTTCGCGGCGCCCGGTTCGCGGCCCCGGTTCGCGAAAGCGACACTGTGCCGCCAACCTTCCGCGGAGAACTGTCGCTCTCGCGGACCGGACGGCGCAGCGGGCCGCACATCTGTCGCTTTCGCGACCAACAGGCGGACGGGAGGCGCGGTGCCAGCCCGCCACGGGCCTCCCGTCCGCCGCCCGGGGCACACCCGCGAAAGCGACAGTGTGCTGCCAACCATTTGCGGAGAACTGTCGCTTTCACGGACCGGACGCCGCAGCATGCCGGGAGACTGTCGCTTTCGCGGACCGGACCGGACCGGACCGGACCGACACACGACACGCGACACGCGCCCCGCCCGCGCCCCGCCCGCGCCCCGCACGAACGAGCAGAGGACGTCGGGCGCGAGCGCCCGACGTCCTCTGTGCTCACTCGACGCCCGCCGCAGCGAACGCCGAGGCGTCTCAGCCGATCGACACGGCGGTCCAGGACACGGGCGGCAGCTCGATCGTGATGGTGTCGCCGTCGCGGCTGACCGTCTCGTTCGTGCGGAGCCCGACGCGCTCGGTGGACGAGAGGTCGTTCACGGCGTGGATGTCGTCGTCCCAGACGCCCTCGGCACGGACGTCGCCCGAGGCCGCCAGGCCCGCGAGGTCGATCGTGACGGTGGTCGACTCGGACGGGTGGCGGTTGATGAGGAAGACCGCTGCCTTGCCGTCCTCGGTCACGGTGGCGGCCGAGTCCACGACCGGCACCTCGCCGTACTTGCCGCCGTCGACGGTGTCACCCGAGGCCTTGACCTGCAGCGACGTGCCGTTCGCCAGGCGCGACGTCAGCGAGAACGGGAAGAACGTCGTCTGGCGCCAGGCCGGGCCGCCGGGCTCGGTCATGATCGGGCCGATGACGTTGACGAGCTGCGCGAGCGAGGCCGAGGCGACGCGGTCCGCGTGGCGGAGCAGCGAGATGAGCAGTCCACCCACGACGACGGCGTCGGCGACGGTGTAGACGTCCTCGAGCAGGCGCGGAGCGACCGGCCAGTCCTGCGGCCCGAAGGTCTTCTGCTGCTCGTTCCACTTCGTGATCGACCAGACGTTCCACTCGTCGAACGAGATGTCGATGCGCTTGTCGGACTTCTTCTGCGCCTGCACGTGATCGGCAGCGGTGGTGACCGTCTTGATGAAGTGGTCCATGTTGACGCCGGCGGCGAGGAACGACGGCAGGTCGTCGCCCTCTTCGTAGTAGGCGTGCGCAGAGATGTAGTCCACGTCGTCGTAGGTGTGCTCGAGGACGGTGCGCTCCCACTCGCCGAACGTCGGCATCGACGCTCCGGACGAACCGCAGGCGACCAGCTCGAGGTCGGGCTGGATCTGGCGCATGGCCTTCGCGGTCATGGCGGCGAGCTTGCCGTAGTCCTCGGCGTTCTTGTGGCCGAGCTGCCACGGGCCGTCCATCTCGTTGCCGAGGCACCACATCTTGATGGCGAAGGGCTCCTGGCGACCGTTGGACTTGCGGTACTCGGACAGTGCGGTGCCGGCGTTGATGTTCGCGTACTCGAGCAGCTCGATCGCCTCGGCGGTGCCGCGCGTGCCGAGGTTCACGGCGAGCATGAGCTCCGAGCCGACCTGGTCGAGCCAGTGCTGGAACTCGTGCAGGCCGACCTCGTTGGTCTCGGTCGAGTGCCAGGCCAGGTCGAGGCGCTTCGGGCGCTGCTCGACGGGGCCGACGCCGTCCTCCCACTTGTAGCCGGAGACGAAGTTGCCGCCGGGGTAGCGGATGGCGGAGACGCCGAGTTCCTTGACGAGCTCGACGACGTCCTTCCGGAAGCCGTGCTCGTCAGCGGTCTCGTGCGCGGGCTCGTGGATGCCGTCGTAGACGTGGCGGCCGAGGTGCTCGACGAACCCGCCGAACAGGCGACGTCGCACCGGCCCCACGGTGAACGCGGCGTCGAGGACGAGGTGTGTGCGGGGCATGGATCTCCTTCGATCGTGCGAGAGCGGGTACTGCGGGTCGTGCGGTGCGCGTGCTCGGTCCGGCGCCAGGGGTAGCGAAGCGGACCGTCACGAAAGTGAGCGCTCACCTGACCGAAACGCTACCGGGTTCCACGGCGACGCGAAAGGGGTGGCGGATGATCTTCGCGAGCGCTAATGTGAGCGCTCACGGAGCACCGACCCACGGCTCTCGTGCACGGAGCAGCAGTGTTCCGCGAACGGAGCAGCGATGCTCCGGCGGGAGCACCGACCCTGCTCCCGAGCCCGGCCCATCCCGATGGAGTGATGCCATGCCGAACCGCCCAGCAACACCCGCGGCGCGCCTCTCGCGCCGCGGCTTCCTCGCCGCAGGAGCGGCCGCCGCGACGGTGCTGCCGCTCGCCGCGTGCTCGAGCCCGATCGCAGCCGGCCTGGCCGGCAGTGCACTCAACCCCGAGACGCTCGTCTTCTGGAACCTCTTCGGCGGCGGTGACGGCCTCCGCATGCAGGCGATGGAGGACGGCTACGCGAAGCAGCACGGCGGATCGAGCTCGCTGCAGGCCACCACGTTCGCGTGGGGCAACCCGTACTACTCGAAGCTGACACTGGCCACCGTCGGGAACAAGCCGCCGGACGTCGCGGTCGCCCACCTGACCCGCGCGAAGCCACTGTGGGACGGCGACCTGCTCGACCCGATCACGTCCGAGGACCTGGCGAGCGTCGGCCTCAGCGCCGCCGACTTCAACCAGAAGGCCTGGACGGCGCAGAAGACCGACGGCAACAACATCGCCATCCCGCTCGACACCCACCCCTTCGTGCTCTTCTACAACGTTGATGTGTGCAAGAAGGCGGGCCTGCTCGACAGCGACGGCAACCTCAAGGACCTGTCCGGCATGGACACGTTCGAGAGCGCCCTCGCCGCCGTCGCGAAGGTCACGGGCGGCACCGCGCTCAACGTCGCCAACGTCGTGCCGGAGACCGCCACCCCGTGGCGCTTCTTCTGGACGATGTACAACCAGATCAACGACGCGACCCCGTTCATCAGCGACGGCGGCGCGAAGCTCACCGTCAACGAGGACGCCTACAACGAGGTCACCAGCCGCACCCAGAAGTGGGTCAAGCAGGGCTGGATGAACAAGGCGCTCGACTACGCCACGGCACAGTCCCTGATGTTCGACGGCAAGGCCGGCTTCTTCATGCAGGGCGAGTGGGAGATCAGCACGGCGCAGTCCATCAAGGGACTGAAGTTCGGCATGGCCCCGATCCCGCAGCTCTACGACAAGCCCGCGACGCAGGCGGACTCGCACACCTTCGTGCTGCCGAAGAAGGACCGCACGCCCGACCAGCGCAAGCAGCACATGCTCTTCATCAAGCAGATGCTCGAGCAGAGCCTGACCTGGGCCGAGGGTGGGCACGTCCCCGCCTACATCCCGACCTTCGACAGCAGCGCCTACAAGGAGCTCAAGCCACAGTCGAACTACGCGGCCGCAGCCGAGACCGCCGTGTTCGACGACCCCGCCTGGTACGGCGGCTCCGGCTCGACCTTCGAGGGCACCGTCGGCGCCCAGCTGGCACTCGTGCAGCAGGGCAGCTCGTCGCCCGCACAGGCGCTCAGTGCCATCAAGTCGCAGCTCGCGACCTACCTGAACACCCCGAGCCCGCTGTGACCGGGCACACGACCGCCCGGCTCGTACGCTCCGGGCACACGACCGCCCGGCTCGTACGCTCCGGGCACACGACCGCCCGGCTCGTACGCTCCGGGCACACGACCCACGCGATCGCCGTGAACACCGCGCGAAAGGCACGATGACGTGACCACAGCACCTGTCCTCGACCGGCCCACGGACGCTGCCACCGCGTCGCGTCCGCGCCGGAACCGCACCTACGGCACCAGCCTCACCCGTGGCCAGGGCCGCAGCGGCTGGCTCTTCCTCGCCCCGTTCGGCCTGTTCTACGCGGCCTTCCTGCTCGGCCCGACGGTCTGGATGATCGTCTCGAGCTTCTTCAACACCTCGACCGTGCGCACGGGCCTCGGCAGCTTCGCCGGGTTCGCGAACTACGCCGAGATGCTCGGACGCTCCGACTTCTGGTCGTCGCTCTGGCACACGCTGCAGTTCACGCTGTACACGACGCCGCCGCTCGTCATCCTGGCGTTCGTCTTCGCCGTGCTGACGAACCGGATGAACCGCGGCCAGTGGTTCTTCCGACTGGCGTTCTTCCTGCCGTTCATCCTGCCGTCGGCGACGATCTCGCTCATCTGGGTGTTCATCTTCACGCCGGCGACCGGCCTGTGGGCGAGCATGCAGTCGGCGATCGGCCTCACCCCGGGCTCCGGCATGCTGTCCAGCCCGAACACCGCGATGATCGGTGTCGCGATCGCCACCGTCTGGTGGACCCTCGGCTTCAACTTCGTGCTCTACCTGGCCGGCCTGCAGGAGATCCCGCGCGAACTGTACGAAGCGGCCGCCGTCGACGGTGCGTCGAACTGGCAGCAGATCAAGTCGATCACGCTGCCGCTGCTCGGCCGCACCACGACGCTGGTCATCCTGTTGCAGATCATCGCGAGCCTGAAGATCTTCGACCAGGTGTACCTGATGACGAACGGCGGACCGGGCATCTCCACCCAGGTCTCGCTGCAGCTCATCACGGGCGTCGGCTTCACCGACAACCGACTCGGTGCCGCCTCGGCAGCGTCGGTGCTCCTGTTCATCGTGATCGTCGCGATCGCGGTCATCCGGCAGCTCGTCGAGCGCGCTGCCGCCAATCGAGAGATCGGGGCCTGACATGACCGCCACCGAGAGCATCACCACCGGCCGCGCCAAGCTCCGCACCGGCGTCTCGGCCGCCGCCCCCGCGAACGCCGCCAAGATCGGCGTCTCCGGCAAGGGCTTCAACCTGGTCGCCGGGATCATCCTGATCGTCTTCGCGATCATCTGGCTCATCCCCAGCCTGTTCGCCCTGAAGACGTCGCTGTCCGACAACGGCGTCGCCGCCCTCGGCGCGAACTCGATCCTGTCGAACTGGAACCCGACGCTGCACTCCTACGCGGCACTGTTCCAGGCCGGTGACATCTGGAACTGGTACCTCGCCAGCGCCATCACGAGCGTGATCACGGCCGTCCTGACGGTCATGTTCGCCTCGATGGCGGCGTTCGCGCTGTCCCGCCTGGTGTTCCGCGGTCGGAACATCGCGTTCCTGCTCATCATCCTCGGCATCATGATCCCGACGCAGGTCCTGATCATCCCGATCTTCCAGGAGCTCAACGCCGTCGGCCTGCTGAACACCTACTGGTCGGTCATCTTCCCGCAGGTGCCCGCCGTGATCGCGGTGTTCATCTTCAAGCAGTTCTTCGACGGGATCCCGAAGGAGCTGGAGGAAGCGGCACGCATCGACGGTGCCAACATCTGGAAGATCTACTGGTCGGTCATCCTGCCGCTGTCGCGTCCGGTGATCGCCGCGGTGACGATCCTGACCTTCGTCGGTGTCTGGAACAACCTGCTGCTGCCGCTGTTCGTGCTGTCGAACCCGGACCTCATGACGATCCCGGTCGGGCTCGCCACGGTCCAGGGCAGCTTCGGTCAGCGCTACGCGGACATCCAGGCCGGAGCGATCCTGGCGGCGTTGCCGCTGATCATCCTCTACCTGATCTTCCAGCGGCAGATCGTGGAGGGCGTGACGGGTTCCGGCCTCAAGGGCTGACGCCACCCCACGACGGACGGGAGGCCCGGTGCCAGCTGGCACCGGGCCTCCCGTCCGTCGTGCTGGTCGCGTCTCAGGCGCGGGCGTACCTGGCGGAAACGGGCGTACCTGCCAAGAAGTTTCGTGACGGTACGCCCGGAAGCACCAGGCATCGCACGCGTCATGGGAAGGAACGGGCACCGCTCAGGCGGAGACGGACTCCTTGGCCTCGTGCTTCCAGAAGCCGGAGAACGTGATGCGCGCCTTCGGCAGACCCGCACGGTGCAGGTGCCGGCGGCCCTCGGTGGCGAGGGTCGACTCGCCGACCACGAAGGCGTACCCGCGGTCGTCGACGGGCACGTGCCGCTGCAGTTCGGCGAGCGCCGCGCGGCCCGGGACGGCGTGGTGGTCGACCTCGTCACGGACGATCCACATGACCGTGACCCCGGCCGGTGCGTCGATCTCGCGGACGTCGCCAGCGGTGGGGACCTCTTGGATGATGCGGCCGACGGCGTTCCGGGGCAGCGACGCGGCGATGCCGAGCACGCCGGGCAGCCCGGTCTCCTCCGCCGCGATCACGATCTCGCTGGTGTCGTCCGGGCAGTCGAAGATGCAGCCCTGGTCGAGCATCGCCAGCTGGTCGCCGGGGCGGGCACCGCAGGCCCAGATCGCGGCACGGCCCTCGGGCTCGCCGTCAGCGTCGGTGTGCACGACGAAGTCGATGTCCATCTCGGCGGTGCCGTCGGGCATCGGGCGGAAGGCGGCGACGGTGTAGTTCGCGCAGTGCGGGCGGACGTCCTCGGGGATGGCCAGGAACGTCGGCCACCACTTCTTGCCGTCGAGGTCCGGCATCCGGAACGCGTCCTGGTCCGGACGCCCGGTGAACAGGCGGAACCAGTGGTCGAAGCCGAGGAACGGGAACTCGTGCAGGTCGTCGCCGGTGACGGTGACACGCTGCATCGACGGCGTCGTGCGCTCGGTCCGCAGGACCCGGGCACGGAAGAGCCGGGGATTCTCGGGCAGGAGCCGCGGAGTCTTCGCCATGAGGCAAGGCTAACCTAAGATGTTCTCCGTGCCAGCCCCCTCCCCTGCCCTGGCTTCCGTCTCGGAGGCCCGCACCGCCGATGCGTCAGCAGCCCTCGGTGTCCACCGCACCGCCGTCCGTCGGCGCGTCCTGGTGATCGCCGGACTGGTCGTCGTGCTGGTCCTGGTGGCGGTCGCGAGCATGCTCCTCGGCAGCAACCGGATCGGCGTCGACCGGGTGCTCGACGGCCTCTTCCGGACCGGGTCGACCACCGACGAGGCGATCGTCTGGGGCTCCCGGGTCCCGCGCACGCTCATCGGTGCCGCGGTCGGTGCGGCGCTGGGGATCGCGGGACTCCTGATGCAGGGACACACGCGCAACCCGCTCGCCGACCCCGGACTGTTCGGGGTCTCGTCGGGCGCCGGGCTCGCCGTCGTCCTCGGCGTCTTCGTGTTCGGGGTCACGAGCACCGGCGCGACGGTGTGGTTCGCCCTCGGCGGTGCGCTGGTCGCGAGCGTCGTGGTGTTCTCGGTGACCATCGCGGGCAGCGGGACGGCGAGCCCGGTGCCCCTCGCCCTCGCGGGCGCCGCCGTCTCGGCCCTGTTGGGCGCGCTGACCTCGTTCGTCGTCCTGACCGACCAGGACTCGCTCGACGCGTACCGGCTGTGGGTCGTCGGTTCCCTCGCCGCACGACAGCTCGACATCCTCGGGGCAGTGTGGCCGTTCCTGGTCGCCGGGCTGGTGCTCGCGATCCTGAACGTCCGGGCACTCGATGCGCTCGGGCTCGGCTCGGACCTGGCCAAGGGCCTGGGCGAGAACGTGCTCGTCGCGCGGCTCGTCGGGCTCGGGGCCATCACGTTGCTCGCAGCCGGTGCGACCGCCGCCGCCGGGCCGATCGGCTTCGTCGGCCTGACCGTGCCGCACGTCGCCCGAGCCCTCGTCGGCACCGGGCACCGGTGGACCCTGCCGGTCTCCGGGCTCGTCGGAGCGGCGCTCGTGCTGCTCGCCGACGTCGTCGGACGCCTGATCGGCGGGTTCTCGGAGGTCGAGGTCGGCATCGTCCTGGCCGTCATCGGCGGCCCCGTGTTCGTCGCCGTCGCCCGTCGCCGATCGCTGGTGTCCCTGTGACGGGCGCTGCGGTCCGCGCGCCCGGCCGTTCCGGTGTCCGCATCGGTCCGATCGGCCTCGCCTGGCGCCCGCGGGTGTTCTGGTACACGGTGGCCTCGCTCGGTCTGGTCCTGGCGCTCGTCGTCCTCGGTGTCGCGATCGGCTCGACCTGGATCGCCCCGGGCATCGTGCTCCGCTCCCTGGTCGGGCTCGAGACCGGCCCGGACGGCTTCATCATCACCACACTCCGGCTGCCCCGTGTCCTCACCGGAGCGCTCGTCGGGCTGACCCTCGGCATCGCCGGCGCACTGACCCAGACCTTCACGCGGAACCCCCTGGGCACCCCGGACATCATCGGCGTGACGTCGGGCGCGAGCGTCGGCGCCGTGGCGGCCATCGTGCTCGGCGGGGGCACGTACTCGGTGTCCTCGATCGTGCTCAGCGGCGGGATCCCGGTGGCCGCGACGATCGGTGCGCTCGTCGCAGCCGCCGTCGTCTACGGGCTCGGCTGGCGCGGCGGGGTGCAGAGCTACCGGCTCATCCTGGTCGGCATCGGCGTGAGCGCGACCCTCGACGCCGTGACGAGCTACCTGCTCGTCCGCGCCAAGATCACCATCGCGACCGCGGCGTCGCAGTGGCTCGTCGGCAGCCTGTCGAGCACCTCGTGGTCGAGCGTCTGGCCGCTGCTGATCGTCGCCGCGGTCGCGGTGCCGATCGCCCTGGCGACGAGTGCGGCGCTCGGCATCGGACAGCTCGGTGACGAGGTCGCGACCGGGGTGGGGCTCGCCGTCCAGCGGCACCGCCTGCTCGTGATCGCCCTGGCCGTCGTGCTCACCGCCGCCGCCGTCGCCGCTGCGGGACCGGTCGGTTTCGTCGCGTTCGTGGTACCGCAGGTCGGACTCCGGCTGGCCGGCACGAACCGTCCGCCCCTGCTGCTCGCCGGTCTGCTCGGCGCAGCGCTCGTCCTCGCCGCGGACCTGCTGTCCCGATCGGCGTTCCCGTGGCAGGTGCCCGTCGGCATCATCACGACCGTGATCGGTGCCCCGTACCTGATCTGGCTCCTCATCCGTCACCGCAAGGAGATGTCCCGATGACTCCCCCGTCGACACCCCCGTCCACCCCGGTCCTCGAAGCCCGCGGCCTGTCCGTCGGCTACGACCGGCACCCCGTGCTGACCGATCTCGACCTGCGCATCGAGCGCGGCACCGTGACGACGTTCCTCGGCGCGAACGGCTGCGGCAAGTCGACCCTGCTCAAGGCCTTCGGGCGCGTGCTGAAGCCGCAGTCCGGCGAGGTCCTGCTCGACGGTGCCCCGATCCGCAAGGAACCGAACCGCCAGGTCGCGCGGAAGCTCGCGATCCTGCCGCAGTCCCCCGTCGCACCCGCGGGCACGAGCGTGCTCGACCTGGTGATGCGCGGCCGCAACCCGCACCAGTCGTGGGCGAAGCCGTGGACCGCGGACGACGCCGACGTGGCGGAGCAGGCCATCGCGGCGACCGGGCTGACCGACGTCGCCCACCGCGACGTCGCGAGCCTGTCGGGTGGCCAGCGACAGCGTGCATGGATCGCCCTGGTGGTGGCGCAGCAGGCCGACACGTTGCTGCTCGACGAACCGACGACCTACCTCGACCTCGCGCACCAGCTCGAGGTCCTGCGCCTGGTGCGCCGACTCAACCGCGAGCAGGGCTCCACCATCGTGATGGTCCTGCACGACCTGTCGCTCGCGGCCCGGTTCTCCGACCGGCTCGTCGTCCTGCACGACGGCGGCGTCGCTGCCGACGGCGCACCGCACGAGGTGCTGACCCCCGCGTTGCTCGAGCACGCCTTCGGGCTGCACGCGCGCGTGTTCCCGGACCCCGTGACCGGTGCCCCGATGATCGTGCCCGAGGCCGACGAGCACGACCCGGCGCCGCATGCCGAACCGGACGTCGAACTGGCGGGTGCCGCGCACTTAGGTTAGCCTCTCCTAACGTGAAGCTCTCCCGACGCGGCTCCCTCCGAGCCACCCTCCTGACCTCCGTGGCCGTCTCGGCCCTCCTCCTCGCCGGCTGCTCGAGCACCGACTCGAACGACTCCGACGGTGACACCGCGGCGTCGAAGGCCTGGTCCTACGAGGACGCCACCGGCACGACCGTCAAGGTCGACCACACGCCGAAGCGCGTCGTCGTGCTGAACGACATCGCGATCTCGTTCATCGAGTACGGCCTGAAGCCGGTCGGCACCTTCGGCCAGCTGACCATGGCGAAGGACGCCCGCTTCGACGACCTGGACACCGACGGCATCACGCAGCTCGGCACCGGGTACGGCGACGTCGACCTCGAGAAGCTCGCCGCGCTGAAGCCCGACCTCGTCGTGACCTCGGTCTACCCGACCGACGAGAAGGGCACGCTCGACGACACGCAGCCCGGCTACGGCTTCAAGGACAACGAGCAGGAGAAGCAGATCGAGGCCATCGCGCCGGTCGTCCAGGTCAAGTGGGGCGGCAAGGGCGAGGACGTCATCGAGAAGATCGCCGACCTGAGCGAGTCGCTCGGTGCGAAGGAGTCGACGATCGAGGCCGCCGAGAAGCGCTTCGACACCGCCGGTGACGAGCTCGAGAAGGTCGCGAAGGAGCAGGACCTGTCGGTCGTCTCCATGTACGCCGACGGTGACGGCGCCTACGTCACCCGCCCGACCGACGAGCCGCTGCTGCAGATGTACTCGTCGTTCGGTGTCGACTTCGTGAACCCGAAGCCGAAGGGCTTCTACTGGGGCATCTACTCGTGGGAGAACGCGGGCCAGATCAAGGCCGACGTCCTGCTGCTGTCGCAGCAGGGCTACCAGGTCGCGGACCTCGAGAAGCAGCCGACCTTCGCCGACAACGCGGCGCTCGAGGCCGGCCAGGTGCACAGCTTCACCTTCCCGGCGCTCGACTACGCCTCGCAGGCCGGCTACATGACGGAGCTCGCGGGCTGGCTCGAGGACAGCAAGAAGCTGTCCTAGAACGCAACCGACGAACAGACGGGAGGCCCGTTGCCAGCTGGCAACGGGCCTCCCGTCTATCCGTGGTGCGTTCTCGTGCACGTGCCCCGCCTGGTGTCGTCAGCCCACCGGCAAGGCGGCGTTCACCGCGGTCTGCGCATCGCGCCAGACCGCTGCGCGGGACCCCGCGTAGGTGCCGCCCTGACCGTTCGAGTAGTACCGCAGGTTGTGCTTCCCGCCGTCGGTGTTGCCCTGCCAGTACGCGGTCACAGCACGCGAGCTCCCGCCGACCAACCACACCTGGTCGGCGGCGTCGGCCGTTCCGGTCTTGCCGAACAGCGTGGTGCCGTCCGGGGTCTGGCCGCCACTCGCCGTGCCGCCCCGGAACGCGCCCTGCATGACCTCGAATGCCGTCGCCGCGGTCTGCGGCGAGACGGCCTGCGAGCAGGTGCGCGGCTGCCCGCCGAGCTCCGTGCCGTCCGGTGCGGTGACCTTGTCGATGACGACCGGCGCGCAGTACCGACCACCGTTCGCGACGCCCGCGTACGCCGCCGCCATCGTCAGCGGCGCGATGCTCTCGGTGCCGAGCAGCGACGCGGGGTTCCACGGCAGCTCGCCGCCGGCCGCAAGGTGCACGCCGAGCCGCTTCGCGACGTCGCGGATGTCGCACAGGTCGAGCTGCGCCGCCATCGACTGGTACGCGGCGTTCACGGACTGGGCCGTGGCGGAGCGCACCGAGTACGGCCCCTTCTGGCCCTGCGAGTCGTTCTTCGGCTGCCAGAAGGCCGTCGTCTGCTCGCCGCACGCCGTCCACGTGCTCTGCGGGTGCGGCGTACCGTTCACGACCGTGTCCGGGCTGCGGCCGGCCTCGAGCCACGCCAGCAGCGTGAACATCTTGTACGTCGAGCCGGTCTGGAAGCCGGTCGAATCTCCGTCGGCCTGGTCGACGGCGTAGTTCAGCGACGTCGCAGTCGGTGGCGCCTGCTCCGACCGGTCGTAGTCGGTGTTCTGCGCCATCGTGAGCACCCGGCCGGTGCCCGCCTCGACGGTGTTCAGCGTCGCGCCCAACGCGAGACGCGTCTCGGTCTTCGGGTCGTACCGGTCGAGCAGTTCCTTCTGCTTCGCGTTCAGGTCGAGGTCGAGCGTCGTCTGGATGCGATACCCACCCGTCCGCCAGGCATCGGCGCGCTGCTGCTTCGTCGCGCCGAGCTGCGGCAGCCGCGCTGCGACGCGCTTGGCGTAGTCGCAGAAGAACTCCGCCCCGGTCTCGACGGCCTCGCACCCCTGCTGCGGCGCGGTGATCCGGACGTAATCGGCCAGCCGCGACAGCCGTGCCGTGCGGTACTCGTCGGTCGTCAGGTGCCCCTGCTCGTGCATCGAGCGGAGGATCACGTTCCGCCGCGCGGCGTTGTCGCGGTAGTGGTCCGGCGTGGACAGGTCGCGGCGCTCCGGCCACTGCACGATCGCGATGAGCGATGCCGCCTCGGCCGGGGTCAGGTCGGTGGCGGACTTGCCGTAGTAGTGCTGCGCGGCTGACTGCACGCCGTAGGTCTGGTCGCCGAAGTACGCGATGTTCAGGTACGCCGTCAGGATCTGCTCCTTGGTGTACTTCTTCGCCAGGCCGATCGCGAGCTTCATCTCGGCGAGCTTCCGCTGCGGCGACCGCTTCGTCGCCTCCTTGTAGCCGGCCTTCTGCTCCTCGAGCGTCGGCAGCTCGCTCGCCCGCTGGATCTTGATGTTCCGGACGAGCTGCATCGTGAGCGTCGAGCCACCCGAACCGCCCTCGCCCTGCGACGCGGCGACGCTCACCAGGGAGCGGACCATCGACGTCGCGTCCACACCACCGGTCTCGTAGAACCGCTTGTCCTCACCGTCGACCGCAGCGTGCTTGAGCTGGTCGCTGATCTGGTCGAACGACAGCTCCTGCCGGTCCTGCGCCCACACGTTCGCCAGGTGCACCGGTTCGCCGCCGCGGTACGCCCAGACCTGGTTGCGCTGCGGCAGGTCCCCGATCTCGATGTGCTCCGGCAGCGACTCGAACACCCCGATCGCCGACGTCGTGCTCACCCCGGCGACCGCGATCATCGGCGTCACGCCGATCCCGATCATCAACCCGGCGAGCACACTGCCGCCCACGAAGCCGAGCGCGGCTCCCCCTGCACGTCTCATCGTCATCGCTCTGGATCCCCCGTGGTGCATCACCGCACCGATCTGGTGCTGTCGTTCGGGAGCGTCCCAGCCGATCTCGGGCGGTCGCCGGGACTTCGCCGCGGAACACCGCCGTGTCCGCTGGGAATGCGCCCGTCGTGACGGGATCGTGACGTCAGCGGGTCGAGTGGTCACCTTGCGTCGCCGGGATGGTGCCTGCGAGCAGGTCGAGCACGCCGTCCGGGAACACCGGGACGTCCGTGTCGACGGGTACCCAGCGCACCGGGCTGCCCTCGTCCAGCACCACGAGTTCAGCGTCCAGCGGCACCGCGTCCAGCTCCGCCGACCGGACGGCGAACACGTGGACGTACTCGTGCCCGGGCTGCCCCTCGTACTCGAACAGGTTCTCGAGGACGCCGAGCAGCCGGACCTCGTCGAGTGCGATGTCGAGCTCCTCGCGGAACTCGCGACGGAGCGCCTGGACGGCGGTCTCCCCGAACTCGATGCCGCCGCCGACGGCACGGTGGAAGCGGAGGTCCCGCACGCTGTCGAACGACTCGGACAGCAGCACGTGGCCGTCCTTGACCGGCAGCCCGACCGCGATGTTCCGGATGCTCCCCATCACGCCACTCTGCCACCGGTGCGGGTTCGGTAGGTTCGGGCCATGCACCACATCCGCTCGATCGTCACCCTCGCGATCGTCTTCCTCGGTCTGGGCTTCCTGCTCACCGCCGGTGGTTCCGTCTGGACGATCCTCACCCCGGACGGCACTGGCGTGAACTTCGCCGCGGGGTTCATGTACATGGGTGGCATGGTCGTCGGCATCGCCGGGATCGCACTCGGAGTCACCGCACTCGTGGCCGTCGCCCGGGCAGCGAGGCGCGGCGTCCGCTAACCGGCGAGCGCCTCGGCGGCAGCGCCCCACCCGGTGGGGTCGTCCCCCGGCGGGACGAACAGCATCGTGTTCCAGAGCACCAGGACGTCCCACCACGCGAGCTCGTCGGCAGTGAGCGCGCTCACCGAGCGGTAGCCGTCGAGCAGCTGCCGATGGACGGCTTCGGGGACCGGCCCCCAGTCGTGGAAGAGCGTCCCGAGCAGGACGGCCGACCGCGCCAGTTCGACGATGCGGTGGTCGAGCCGCAGGTCCTCGAAGTCGATGACGGCGACGACGTCCGCGTCAGCGCACAGGACGTTCGCCGCCCGGTAGTCCCCGTGCACGATCTGGACCGGCAGGTCGTCGGACGGCGCTGCCGCCAGCAGCCGTCGCAGCGCCACCCGGGCACGGTCCGGCACGTGCGTCGCACCGTCGAGCCAGCCTGCGATCTGCTGCAGGAGCGGGGTCGGCGGCGGGCGCACACCGGCGGCGCGCGCCCGATCGGGGCTGTCGCGCAGGGCGTCGTGGAAGCGGGCCAGCGTCGCACCGGCCGCGTGGACCTGTGCCGGATCGCGGACGTCCAGCAGGGTTCCGCCGATGACGTGCTGGAGCCCCATCGAGACCCCGTCTTCCTCGACCTGCACCCGTCCGTCGGGCGTCGGCACCGGGGCGGAAACGGGCAGGCCGCGCTCCGCGAGCCACGTCGTGAGGTCCGCCGCGAACGCCAAGCGCTCGAACCCCTCCGGTGCGATCGACCACTTCAGGAGCATCCGGCCGCCAGCGGTCGAGACCCAGGCGAGTGCGTTGTGGTCGCTCATCACAATGCGCTCGCAGGCGATGACGCGCACGTTCCACCACCGCTCGAGCATCCGGATGAGCCAGTCCTCGGCAGCGGCGACGTCGGTGAACCCGAAGCGGCTCCGCAGCACCTGGTCTGGATCGGCTCGTTCCCAGAGCATCTCGAGCGTCATCGCTCCACCCTCGCAGGTCGCGCTACCATTCGGTACCGGTCCACGCACGGAAGCGAGTCGCCATGACCTCCCAGAGCACGAGGGTCCTGCACGTGATGTGCACGGTGTTCCTGTTGGGTGCTTTCCTGTCGGTCGGGATCGGTGGGTGGTCGCTCGCGAACGACACCGGGGGCGGTGCGAACATCGGCGGCGGAATCCTGATGCTGTTCGGCTACCTGCTCGGTCTGATCGGGATCGCGCTCGGCGTCGCCACGCTCGTCGTCGGCACCGTGTCGCGGCGACGGTCACGCACGCGCAGCTGACGCCTCAGCGGCGGCGGGTGCGGAGCCGCTGCACGCCCACCCATCCGGCGACCGCGAAGCAGCCGAGCGCGAGGATGTACGAGACGAGCAGGTCGGCCCATGCGCGCGGGTTGATCGATCCGTCGGGCAACCGCTCCTGGAGTTGGAACGACGTCGGGAACAGCCAGTAGGACGTCGCGTAGACGGTCAGCGCCAGTCCGACGACGACCGAGCCGACGATGATCCACCGAGCGGCGCGCGCTCCGACGGTCACGCGGACGCCCCCTTCACGGATCGTCGCGACGCTGACCGCGGTGGGTTCGCTCGCAGGTGTTCGCTGATGCGTCCGAGGATCCGGGCGAGGTCACTCGAGTCGTCGTCCGTGATCGGTGCGAACAGGAGTCCGTGCACGGTGCCGATGTGGCCGGGGAACACGTCGGCAAGGACTTCGCGCCCCGCGTCGGTGATCGCGACGACGGTGCTGCGTTCGTCGTCCGGCGACGGGGACCTCGTGACGAGGCCGCGCTGTTCCAGCAGTTGCGCCTGGTAGGTCAGCCCGCTGCGGCTGTAGACGACGCCGTCGGCCAGGTCCGTCATCCGCTGGCGGCCGTCGGCGGTGTCACCGAGGCGCGCGAGGAGCTGGAACTGGACGTAACTCAGCCGACCGACGTCGCGCAGCTGCTTCTCGACCGCGGGGCGCAGGAGTGCACTCACCTCGGTCAGCGCGAAGTAGGCGCCGAGCTGTGTCGGGGTCAGTGCGGTGGGGGCGTCGCTCATGCAGCCATCCTACCCGTTGCTTCGAGTTCGAAGCAGTGCTAGCGTCTCCAGCAAGCGCTTCGAATTCGAAGCAACTACGAGACAGGACATCACCATGAAGGCAGTGCAGTTCCACGAAGTCGGCGGACCCGAGGTCCTCCAGTACGGCGAGGTCGAGCAGCCGACCCCAGCAGCAGGACAGGTGCGACTCCGCGTCGCGGCCTCCGCGTACAACGCTGCAGACAACGGCATGCGGGCAGGCTTCCTGCCGATCCCGATCCAGCTGCCGCACGTCCCCGGCTACGACGTCTCCGGTACCGTCGACGCGATCGGCGAGGGGGTGACCGGTCTGACCGTGGGCGACGCGGTCATCGCGTTCCTGCCGATGGACCGCGACGGCGGGGCAGCCGAGTACGTCGTCGCACCGGCGGACGCCGTGGTCGCAGCGCCGACGAGCGTCCCGCTCGCCGACGCAGCCGCGCTGCCGTCCGTCGCGCTGACGGCATGGCAGGCCCTGTTCGACGACGGCCGGCTCACCGCCGGGCAGCGTCTGCTCGTCGTGGGTGCCGGCGGGGTCGTCGGCAAGTACGCCGTCCAGCTCGCCAAGCGCGCCGGAGCACACGTCATCGCGACCGCCAGCCCCCGCAGTGCCGATGCCGTGCGCGCGGCCGGTGCCGACCAGGTCATCGACCACACCGACACCGACCTGCTCGACGCCCTCGACGGTCAGGTCGACGTGCTGCTCAACCTGGCGCCGATCGAGCCCGAGCAGTTCGCGGCGGACGTCGCAGCGGTCCGCGACGGCGGGGTCGTCGTGAGCACGACGGCGTTCATGGCCACGCCGGGTGACGAGTCCCGAGGCGTGCGCGCGGCGACCGTGTTCGTCCTGCCGAACCGGGAACGCCTGGCGGAACTCGTCGCACTGGTCGACGACGGTGCCCTGACGGTCGAGGTCACGCGGCGCATCTCCCTGGCCGAGCTGCCGGCGCTGCACGCCGAGGGCGCAGCCGGGAGGATCGTCGGCAAGGTCGTCGTCCTGCCCTGACCCGGATCACGGGAGCGACCAGTGCCCTGGACGATCGAGGTCGTCGGGCAGCACCGTGGACGCATCGCCCTGCGCAGCGTTCACCTGGGGTTGAGTCAGGAACAGCGCGTTCGACAGGTCCGCTCCCCCGAGCCGGGCATCGCGCAGGTCCGCTCCGAGCAGGTCCACGCCCGACAGGTCGCATCTCCGCAGGTCCGCGGCGATCAGGACCGCACCGCGCAGATCGGCGCCGACCAGGACGCGAGATCGCAGGTCGCGGCCGGCCAGGTCTGTCGACGGGTGCAGGTCATCGGCCGAGTCGCCGGCGGCGGGGTACCCACCTCGGGCCTCCGCGCTGACGTCGATCAGGACGGAACGGACCTCGGACCGGAGCGACTCGACGTCCACCGCGAGGACGCCGGCCAACTCACCGTCGAGGACCTGCTGGACACGGTGCTGGAGCACGGTCGGTGCATCCGCTGACCCCAGAGCGGTCGAGCGGGACACCGCCTCGGCCAGGTACCAGAGCATCTCGTGGAGCTGCCGGGCGACGGCGAAGGCCCGGAACATCTCGGGCTTCGAGTCCGGCCGGTCCACCCAACTCGTGCCGTCGAACAGGACCTGCGAGACGTACTGGCCGGCCCCGAAGCAGTCGAACGTGGTGCACCCGGTGAAGCCCCGCGGACGGAGCGCCTGGTGGATCGTGCAGGAGAAGTCGTCGGCCAGGTTCCGGCACGGGGTGCCGGCGGGCTTGTCGATCGGGAAGTCGCTGGACCGCTGGAACCCGAAGGCGGTGCAGCAGAGCGCGAAGCAGTCACCGCACGAAGCGCGGAGCCCCGAGCGGTCGGAGGGAGCAGAAGGAGAGGATGAAGAAGAAGACGATGACATGGACGAACGGTCTCTCTGGAGTGGTCTCGACAGGGCGCCGGGGTGCTGGGGAACTCCGTAGGGAGTCTCCGTTCCGGGCGCACGAGATCACCGCCCCTCGTCCGAGGAGCGAACCGGTGTCGCTGGATGGGCTCTGCGTCACAGAGCGGGAGAACGTGTCACTGCGGCCAGGCTAGCGGCGCGCGACTGCGCCCGTCCGCAGTCCCGACGCGTACGGTGCACGTGTGACCAGAACCCACCCGGCAAGACCGCACCGCCTCGTGCTGATCGCCGCCGCCGTCGTGCTGGTGATCGGCATCGTGCTCCTGTTCACACCGTGGGACGGCTTGATCCCCGTGCTCGCCTGGGTGCTGATCGTCGCGTCCATCGCCCTCGGCGCGATCACCCTGTTCTTCGCGAGGGCCCCGCGCAGCTAGGACCGCGGCACGAGACCGTGCTCGTAGGCGAAGATCACCGCATGCACCCGGTCGCGCAGGCCCAGTTTGCCGAGCACCCGCCCGACGTGGGTCTTGACCGTGGACTCGCTCGTCACCAGGTGTGCGGCGATCTCGGGGTTCGACAACCCGCGGGCGATCGCGAGCAGCACCTCGCGCTCCCGCGGGGTCAGGGGCTCCAGCGGGTCCGGACCCGCCGGCCGGTCGTCCGGCAGCACGGAGCCGAAGAGCTCGAGCATCCGCTGCGTCACCCGCGGTGAGACGGCAGCCTCTCCCGCTGCCACGGACCGGACGGCGTCGAGGAGCTGCGCGGCGCTGACGTCCTTGAGCAGGAACCCGCTCGCCCCGGCACGCAGGCCACCGAACGCGTACTCGTCCAGGTCGAAGGTCGTCAGCACGAGCACCCGGGTCTCGGGGACCTGCTCGACGATCGCGGCCGTCGCCGTGACGCCGTCGACGTGGGGCATCCGGACGTCCATCAGCACGACGTCCGGACGCAGGGCACGCACGAGCCGAACACCCGCACCGCCGTCGCCGGCCTCACCGACGACCTCGATGTCGGACTGTGCCTCGAGCAGCAGCCGGAACCCCGTGCGGATGAGCTGCTGGTCGTCGACGATCGCCACGCGGATCACCGGTCCTCCGTCCTGACCGGGATCGTCGCCCGGATCTGCCAACCGTCAGTGCCGTCGCGGGAGCCCGCGCGCACCTGCCCACCCAGCGCGCGGATGCGCTCGTCGATCCCGATGAGCCCTCGACCCGACCCCGCTGGGGCGTGGGCCGATCCGCCCGGCCGAGTCGGGCCTCCTGTCCGTCCGTCGTCGGTGACGACCACGGTGACCTCGGTGTCGGACGCTGCCACGCGGACGTCGACCGATCGGACGCGCTGCGCGTGCCGGGCGGTGTTGGTGAGGCCCTCCTGCACGACCCGGTACACGGCGAGCTGCAGGGCGTCGTCGTCGGGGACGACGCCGACCAGTTCGAGGGCGACGGGGGCGCCCAGCGCGCGGAACCGGTCGACGAGCTGCGGGACGTCGTGGATGCCCGGTTGCGGCGCGAGCGCGGGTTCGCCGTCGCCTCCGAGCACCCCGAGCATGCGGCGCATGTCGCCCATCGCGCCACGGCCGACGTCGGCGACACCGCGCATGGCAGCGGCAGCGGACCCCGCCGAACCGGCGGGTGCACCAGCGGACGCCCCGGCTGCCGCGCCCTCGGACAGCCGCACCATCACCGTGAGCGAGTGCGACACGATGTCGTGCATCTCCCGCGCGATCCGGGCCCGCTCCGCGGCAGTGGCGAGCTGCGCCTGCTGGTCGCGCTCCCGGGCCAGCTGGTGCGCGCGGTCGATCAGCGCCTGCGTGTAGCGACGGCGGTTCGACACGTTGACGCCGATCAGGACCGCTGCCAGCAGGAACGTCGTGGGCTGCGGGTACAGGACGTCCGCGAGTCCTCCGGACCCCGGCGCGACCACGAAGACGCGCAGCGCCGTCGCCCCCGCGGCCAGCACGACGGCGACCGCGGCCGTCCACCACCCGGCGGCGCGCGACCACCACACGGTCGCCGCGTAGACGGTGAAGAGGACCGGGGAGTACCCCGCTTCCGTCCACGTCATCGCGACGACGGAGGCCAGTCCGAGCACGGCCGTCACCGCGGGGTGCGTGCGCCGGAGCGGGATGCCGGAGACGGCGATGACCACGAGGACGACGACCGCGACCCGTGCGACGGGGCTCCCGTCGACCTGCCACGCACTCCGGAACGCGACGACGACCTCGATCGCACCCCAGAAGACCATGAGCAGCGCGTCGGTCATGACCGGGTGGCGCGCCCAGAACCGCCGGAGCCGGCCGGGTGCGTCGGGCAGGGCGATGCCCCCGGCACCGTCCTGGACGGCACCGGGGGCGAGGTCGGCAGGGGTCACGCGTCCCGCTTCTCGACCAGGGCGAGCGCCGTCACCGAGGCGACGACCACCCAGGCCAGCAGTACCGCGAATCCGCTCCATCCCCCCAAGGCTAGGACGCCGTCGTGCCACCCCGACGTCACCTCGGTGCCGAACTGCATGAGCGGCTGCCCGGCGTTCTGCGGCAGCAGGTTGGTCAGCGTGCCGAGCCAGTCCGCTCCGGTGAACGACTGCACCAGCTGCACGACGACCGGGGCGACCAGCATCAGGCCGAGGACCCCGGCGATCGCGCCGGCTGTGGAGCGCAGGACCACGCCGACCGCGAAGGCCAGCAGCGCGATGAGCGTCAGGTAGACGGAGGCACCCAGCAGCGGCATCGCGACACTCGCGTCCAGCGACGCCTCGACGTTCCGTCCCGCGGCGATGGGCAGGGTGGTGAAGGCGGTGGCCCAGACGCTCACGGCACTCGTGACGAAGACGGCCACGGCGAGGACGATCGCCTTCGCCGCCAGCGCGACCGACCGCCGTGGGACCGCCGCGAACGAGGAGCGGATCATGCCGGTGCCGTACTCGCCGGTGACGACGAGGGCGCCGATCACCGCGACGATCAGCGACGAGAGCATCGTGCCGCTCGTGCTGTAGAGGACGAGGGCGTTCCGAGCCGCGTCACCCGAGAGCCCCTGACCGCCGTTGTCCGCGAAGGCCGCCAGGAGCACACCGATGCCGATCGGCAGGACGAGCACCAGCAGGAAGCTCCACGCCGTCGACCGCAGCGAGCGGAGCTTGATCCACTCCGAGCGCAGGACGCCGGAGAAGTGGACGCCGGACGTGTGGCTGCCGGCTCCGTCGTGCCGGGGCAGGGTGTTGCTCGTGACCGCGCTCACCGGGCCACCTCCGATCGGTACTCGACCTGGTCGTGCGTGAGTTCGAGGTAGGCCTGCTCCAGGCTCGCCTCGGTGGTGGCCAGCTGGTGCAGGACGATGCCCGCGGCACCCGCTGCCTCGCCGATCTGCTCGGCGCCGAGGCCACGGACCTGCAGCGATCCGTCGCCCTCGTAGCCGATGGTGACGTCCGGTCCGGCGATCGCGTCGAGGAGCCGCTCGGGCTCCGGCGTCCGCACCGTGACCGACCGCTCCGTGGCGGCGGCGACCAGGTCCGCGATGTCCATGTCCGCGAGCACCCGGCCGCGACCCATCACGACGATGCGGTCGGCGGTCAGGGCCATCTCGCTCATCAGGTGGCTCGAGATGAACACCGCACGCCCCTCGGCGGCCAGGCTGCGGGCGAGTCGACGCACCCACACGACGCCCTCGGGGTCGAGGCCGTTGACCGGCTCGTCGAGGATCAGCGTCTGCGGATCACCGAGCAGTGCCGCCGCGATCCCGAGCCGCTGCCCCATGCCGAGCGAGAACCCGCCGACGCGCTTCTTCGCGACGTTCTCGAGGCCGGTCATGCCGATGACCTCGTGCACCCGGGCCGTCGGGATCCGGTGCGTCGCGGCGAGCGCCGACAGGTGGTCGAAGGCGCTGCGTCCCTTGTGGACCGCCTTGGCCTCGAGCAGTGCGCCGACGCGACGCAGCGGGTCGCGCAGCTCGCGGTAGGGGCGTCCGTCGACGTGGGCGGTGCCCGAGGTCGGCCGGTCGAGTCCGACGACGGCGCGCATCGTGGTGGACTTGCCCGCGCCGTTCGGACCGAGGAAGCCGGTGACGACGCCGGGGCGCACCGTGAAGGACACGTCGTCGACGGCGACCTTCTCGCCGTAGCGCTTGGAGAGGTTCTGGATCTCGATCATGCGGCAACGGTACGGAGACCACCGGGTCCACCACATCGCCGTCGCAGACGATCTCCGCGGAGCGACCGTGGTACCCCGGTACCACCCGCAGCGGTGCCGGATACGGTGGGGTCATGGTCGTCCAGCGGTGGCACGAGGACGTCCTCGGAGCGCCCTACGAGCGACTCGAACTGCCGCTCGGCTCCGACCCCGAGGGGCCGGTCGTCGCCACCCTCGTCCGTCGTCGGCACACCCCGACGGACCTGCTGCTGCACGGGCGCGGGCCGCTGCACGGCGCTGACGTGCTGTACGTGCACGGGTGGTCGGACTACTTCTTCCAGACCGAGCTGGCGGAGCGGATCGAACGGCTCGGGGCCCGCTTCCACGCGCTGGACCTGCGGAAGTACGGCCGGAGCCTCCGCCCCCACCAGACCCCGGGCAACGTCGACGACCTGGCGGTGTACGACGAGGACATCGCCGCAGCGCTCGACGCGGTGTCCGCCGAGCACCCCGGCCCCGGCGAGCGGCGGCTCGTGCTGATGGGGCACTCCACCGGCGGTCTGACGCTGTCGCTGTGGGCTGCGCGCCACCCCGAACTCGTCGACGGCGTCGTCCTGAACAGTCCCTGGCTCGAGTTCCAGGCGACCGCCGTGGGCCGGGCGATCGTCGCGCCCGTCATCAAGCTCGGCGCGAAGCGGAACCCCCTCGCCCCGATGCCCGCCGTCGACCCCGGCTTCTACACGCGCACCGTGTCGGCCGCGGGCGAGGGCTCGTGGACGTACGACCAGCAGTGGCGGCCGGAACGCGGGTTCCCCCTGCACCCCGGTTGGCTCGCGGCGGTCTTCGCGGGGCAGGAGACGGTCGAGCACGGGCTCGACATCCAGGTCCCCGTCCTGGTCATGCTCAGCGACAAGAGCATGTTGCAACCCCGGTGGGACCCCGGCATGGCACACGCCGACGTCGCGCTGAACGTCGACACGGTGGCCCACCGAGCCCTGTCACTCGGCAACGAGGTGACGGTCCGCCGACTGCCGGGAGCCGTGCACGACGTGGTGCTGTCCGCGCCCGACGTGCGGGAGCAGGCGTACGACGCGATCGGACGCTGGGCCACCACGCTGCAGCCCCGCTAGCGTGGCGCGATGACCGACCGCTCCGTCCGGCTGACCCGGCTCGACCCGATCGGGATCGACCACGATGCCCTCGTCGACTTCCTGTCGACCGAGGACTTCCCCTTCCACGTGCGGCGGTCGTGGACCCGTGCGCAGGCCGTCGAGGCCGTGGCGTCCGGCTCCTACCGCGACGACGAGCACGACTCGTACTGGGTCGACCACACGGAGCACGGCCGCATCGGGTTCGTCCGGCTGGAGGATCTGGAAGACCCGGTCCCGCTCTTCGACCTGCGCATCGCCGGCGCGTTCCGCGGCCGCGGACTCGGCGTCCCGACGCTTCGCGCGGTCACCGACCACGTCTTCGGCACCCTGCCGTCGGTGACCCGCTTCGAGGGCCAGACCCGCGAGGACAACACGGCGATGCGCCGGGTCTTCGTGCGTGCCGGGTGGGTCAAGGAGGCGCACTACCGCGAGGGGTGGCCGATCGAAGGCGGCCGCGCGGTCGCGTCGGTCGGGTACGGGATGCTGCGCCACGACTGGGAGACGGGCGAAACGACGCCGGTGCCGTGGGACGACGACGTGCTTCCTGACGACTGACGGTTCTGGTTCGTGATCCACGGGGAACGTGAACCAGAACCGTCACCGCACGAGGAACGTGCTTGCCCGGCGCGTCTCGCGTCACGGTCCAGAGCGGACGGGAGGCTCGGGTCACGCCCGCCACGGGCCTCCCGTCCGCCCGGTGGCTGCGTCCACGGCATGACGCGCGATCAGCCGCCAGTCGCCGCCCTCCGCAGCGCGGCGCAGGTCCGCCGGAACGCCACGCTGAGCGACTCCCCCGCGGCGCGCTCCGCCCACTCGTCGAACGCGGCGCGCAGCGCGAGCAGCGCCAACGGCACCGCGAACCGATCGGCGCCCTGCCACGCCGACTGCAGCTCCAGCATCTGCGCGGCGTCCCGCTCGAGCACGGCGGACAGCAGTGCCGGATCGGCGACGAGCAGCGCGCGCACCCGGACCAGGCGGTCGAGGTCGTCGGGGCGGTCGCGTTCAAACGTCGCGAGCACCTCGGCGATCACCTCGGTCAACGCATCGAACGGCACCGGGGCGGTCACCGCGGCGGTGACGGCGTCGTGGACGTCGCGCGAGACGAACAGGAACGCGTCCACCTTCGCGGCGCAGTACCGGAAGAACGTGCGCTCGGTGATGCCGGCCGCGGTGGCGATCTCGGCCCCGGTGACGACGTCGAACCCGCGCGCGCCGACCAGCGCGACCGCGGCGTCCTCGACGGCACGCTCCGTCGCCCGGCGGTTCTGCGCCCGGCGGTTCTGCGCCCGGACCTCCGTCACGACACCGACCGCCCGGAGACCGTCTCGCGCTGCCAGAGCGCCGGTAGTCGGAGGTCGACACCGTCGGCGTCCGCCAGACGGGTGAACGCGCGCATCGTGACGTCGAGGCGGTCGAGCTTCTTCGGCAGCGGCGTGAGCGGACGGGTCAACGGCCGCCAGAACGCGTCCCAGTGCACCGGCCGGACGACGCTCGGACGCAGGGCACCGACGGTCTCCTGCCAGTACTGCTCGATCCAGGCCGTCGGCTTCGCACCGGCGGCGCCCGCACCCAGGTAGACGGTGTCGGCGTGGAGCCCCGCGAACGCTCCGGGGACGAAGTTCGCCGTCGGGTGCACCAGTACGGAGCCGTCCGGGTGCTCGAACAGGAACGAGGAGCACCCGCCGGTACGGAAGTCGCGCATCCGGGCCGGCAGGGTGACCGGCTCGGTGATCTCGCCCGGGACCGCGTCGCCGTCACTGTGCAGGGCGCGCAGCGGCGTGACCGTGAAGGCCCCCACCGCGAACGACTCTCGGTCGTGGAGCTCCCGGAAGGGCACGCGGTCGAGCCCGTACCCGGTGGCGATCATCCGGGTGGACGCCGAGCCGCCGAGTTCCGCCCCGGTCCGGTCCGCGACCACGGGCGCGTCGAGGGCGTGGTCGGCGTGCGAGTGCGAGACGAGCACGGCATCGAGGTGGTCGACGTCGAACCGTGCGAGTGCGTCCTCGATCCGGGTGACGTCCGGTCGGAGCCGGCCGAGCATCAGCCGCGGGAACGAGGGACGACTGAAGAAGCCGTCCACGAGCAGCGAGGTCGTGCCGTCGGAGACGAGGACGTTGGACACCCCGCCGAACACCGTGGTGACGCTCATGCGCGGGCCCCGCCGATCACGTCGTCGAGGAGCCGCATCGTGCGCGCGGCGTCCTCCATCGCGAGGTCGTGGTGCACCCCGTGCACCCGTTCGACGTCCCACCCGAGGCGCTCGTAGACCGGCACCTCGGCCGCCGGCACGACGTGTCGACCGTCGTCGGTGAGCACGAGCGTCGACGGCACGAACGGGGCCGCCGGAGCGACCGGTGTCGTCGCGACCGCTCGCAGGACGTCGCGCAGCATCGTGCGGTCCCAGTGCCGGTGACTCTCCTCGGCCCGGGCGACGTTCGCCGGACCCCACCGCGGATCGGTGCGGTCGTAGGCCTGCACGAGCAACGGCTGCAGCCCGGGCAGCGCCCAGAACGCCCGCCCGAGCACGCTCCGCCCCGGTGCCCGCAGGTGGAAGCCGGGGTCGAGGTACACCGCACGGGCCGGGCGCAACCGGTCGACGGCGTCGAACAGCACCCGCCCGCCGAGCGAGTGTCCGACGACGGCGTCGAGCCCCTGCGGCAGCGTCTCGGCGAGGTCGTCGGCGAACGCGGCGAGGGTGTACGACGCCGCGCGGTCGCTCTCGCCGTGACCCCGCAGGTCCGGCACGAGGAACGTGTACCGGTCCGGGCCGGCATGGGACACGAGGTCGCGCCACACCAGCGCCGAACCGAGGATGCCGTGCACGAGTCCGACCCGGACCGGGCCGTGACCGTGGGTCTCGACGTGGAGCTGCATGTGCACTCGATTCTGTCAGTGACTGACAGAATACACGGTCAAGCGGGGCGGCTGAAGAGGTTCACGAGGTTGCCGTCAGGGTCACGGAACAGCGCCGACCGGTTGCCCCAAGGCATCGTCGTCGGCGGCAGCACCACGTCGTCGATGGCACCACGCAACCCCGCGAACGCGGCGTCGACGTCGTCCACCACGAACTCGAGGAACACCCCGCCGTTCGTGCGGGGCTCCGGCGCGGCCGGTCCGAGCATCGCCACGGTCGCCGGGGTCGCGAGGGCGAGCACGGCGCCGCCGGTCACGATCTCGGCGAAGACGGGTGCGGGCCGCCGCGCCTCGGTCCCGGTGACGCGTTCGTAGAACCGCACCATCCCGTCGAGGTCGTCGGTGATGATCCGGATGGATGCGAACTGCACGGGAAGCCCTCCTGGCCGGCCACCGTGACCGGACTCGTCGAGCATGCGCGACCACCGCGACACCGTCCTGTCGGTGTTTCGGCGAGTGAGCAGGCGGATCTGGCGGTTCAGTCCCCGAGCAGGTCTCCGAGCACGGGGCGCAGGACGCCGTGCGGGATGTCGAGTTCGTCGAGGTGGACCACCCGGGGCGGAGCCTGTTCGTCGGTCTCCTCGACCGCCAGCACCCGGTCTCCGCGGAAGGCCCGGACGCCGTCGCGCAACCGGCACCACGCGACGAGGTACCAGTCCTCGCCCTTCCCGATGTACCCGAGCGGTTCGACCACGCGGTCGGTCTCCGCGCCCGCTGCGTCGCGGTACCGCATCCGGACGACGCGCCCGCCCGTCAGCGCACCGGCGAGCGCCGTGGGAGCCGGCGTGCGCTCCCCCGACTCGAGCAGGTGCACGCGGCTCGCGAGTCGCGCTGCCCGTCGGGCGTCGTCCTCGGCGAGCACCGCGGTGACCTTGCGGGCAGCGCTGCGCGCCGCGTCGCGGAACGGGCTGGAGCCGAGCGTGCCGAGGCCGATCGCCACCGCGAGCGCTTCGTCAGCGGTCAGTCCAAGCGGCGGGAGCGTCGCACGGACGTCGATCGTGTACCCGCCGGTCCGCCCCGGCTCGGCCCAGATCGGCACCCCGGCTTGCTGCAGGGACAGCAGGTCCCGCTCGACCGTGCGCACACTGACTCCGAACCGCTCGGCGAGTCGTCGCGCGCTCCGCAGCGCGGGCGCCGCGGCGCGGAGCTCCTCGACGAGCGAGTACAGGCGGTCGGTCCGGTTCACGACGCGACCATAGCCCGTGACGCTACCGGGCACCGGACGGGAGGCGCGGCACCAGCTGGCACCGGGCCTCCCGTCCGCCGTCCGGTCACGCGCAGGGCGCGACTCGCGTCAGGAACGCGACAAGCGTTCGACCGTGGCGTGGGCGCCGTCGGCGATGAGCCCGTCGAGGGCGTCGCGGTACGCCGCGACGAACCGTTCGTCGTCGATCAGGTCGCCGAAGACCTGCCGGTTCGCGATGAAGGCGAGCCGGTCGTCGCGCTGGGTGAGGGCGATGCGGTGCAGCGGTTCGGCCAGCCGGTCGACGATCTGGATCGACTCGCCGGACTCGTCCGTGCCCTCGTCGTAGCGCGCCCACGACGCGACGATGGCGGCGGACAGCGTGACGGGCCGGCCGGCGGCGAGGTTGTCGCGGACCACCGGCAGCAGCCACTTCGGGATCCGGTCGCTCGACTCGGCACAGAGGCGGGCCAGGGTGTCGCGGACCTCGGGGTTCTGGAAGCGCTCGATGAGGGTGGACTTGTAGTCCTCGAGGTCGATGCCGGGCACGGGGTGCAGGGTCGGCGAGCCCTCGTCGTCCATGTAGCGGCGCAGGAACGTGGCGATCGCCGGGTCCTGCGTGGCCTCGTGCGCGTAGCGGTACCCGGAGAGGTACCCGAAGTAGCACAGGCCCTGGTGCGAGGCGTTGAGCAACCGGAGCTTCATCAGCTCGTACGGCTCGACGTCCTCGACGATCTGCACGTCGGCGTCCTGGTACGGCGGACGTCCGGCGGGGTGGTCGTCCTCGAGCACCCACTGGAAGAACGGTTCGGCGACGACGGGCCAGGCATCCTCGATGCCGAGCTCGTCGCGGACCCAGGCGCGGTCCTCGTCGGCGGTGACCGGGGTGATGCGGTCGACCATCGAGTTCGGGAACGACACGTGCTCGTCCATCCAGTCGGAGAACGCCGGGTCCTGCAGGCGTGCGTAGGCCGTGAACATGTCGCGGGCGACGTGGCCGTTGCCCTGGATGTTGTCGCAGGACATCACGGTGAACGGTTCCAGCCCGCGCTCCCGGCGCCGCTGCAGCGCTGCCACGACCAGGCCGAACACCGTGCGGGGCGGTCCGTCGCCGCGCAGGTCGGCCGCGACGCCGGGCTCGTCCGCGACGAACTCGCCGGTGACGTGATCGAAGTTGTAGCCGCCCTCGGTGATGGTCAGGCTGACGATCCTGGTGTCCGGGTGCGCCATCTTCTCGACGACGGCGTCCGGATCGTCCACGGCGAGCAGGTAGTCGACGATGCTGCCGACGACGCGGGACTCGCGCGTGCCGTCAGGGTGCTTGAGGACGAGCGTGTAGAGGCCGCCCTGCTCCGCCATCGCCGTGGCCATCCGGCGGTCCTGCTCGAGGACACCGACGCCGCAGATGCCGTACTCGCGCGCCTCGCCCTGCTGGAGCAGCCGGTCGATCACCATCGCCTGGTGCGCGCGGTGGAAGCCGCCGACGCCGAAGTGCACGATGCCGGCGGTGATCCCGCTGCGGTCGTAGGTCGGGACGGCGACACCGCTCGCGGCGATCTCGTCGAGGGTCTCCGGGGACAGGCGGACGGGCATCGGGTACTCCTTCGTACAACGGTCGTTCTGGCGGTCGCGCCGCCGGTCGCACCGGCGGTCGTGCTGGGTGCAGTCAACCATGCGCACATCTGTTCAGAACCGAGTTTCCACCGCGGGGTACGAACCTGAGGATGCACTCGTAGTCGTTGCACCGAGTGCATCGATGCACCTAGTGTTCTCATTCGTGACCCTCACGACCGACCGCCGCGCCGCCCTCAAAGCGAAGCACCGTGCGGCGATCCTGCAGGCCGCACGCGACCTGGTCGACGAACGCGGCGGCCGTGAGTTCAGCGTCGACGACCTGGCAGCACGGGCCGACATCGCGCGGCGGACGGTGTTCAACCACTTCGCCTCCCTCGACGAGGTCCTGCTGGCCGTGTGCGAGCAGGAGCTGTCCGTGATCATCGACCGGTTCCTCGCCGACATGGCACGCACCCCGGTCGGCGACGGCAGCCGGGCCTCGATGTTCGACGAGCTCGAGTCCGCCGCACGCGGAGCCGACCTGGCAGCCGCGATCTCGAGCATGTACCGGATCCTCGGTGACCCGGGCAAGGACGACCCGAAGGCCGCGGTCCTCACCCAGACGGCGTTCTCGCGGGTCACCGAACGACTCCGCGACGAGGTCGCACGCCGCCACCCGGCAGCGGATCCCCTCGACGCCGCCCTGCTCGTCGAGTCGCTCATGAGCGGCATCGTCGTGATCGCGGAACACTGGCTGGCCACCTCCGGCCCCGCGATCGACGAGCAGTCCGTCGCCGACTGGGACGCCCTGCTGGCACGACTCGTGCACAGCGTCCGCAGCGGCTACATGCCCACCGACTGACACTTCCCTCCCCAGGGGTCCACCGGCGCACCCCGCTCCACACAGCACCTGCAACGAAAGGAACGGGGCAACCGCATGGCCGGTCTCCTCTACCGTCTCGGACGGTTCTCCGCACGACGCCACTGGCTCGTGATCATCACCTGGGTGGTGATCATGGCCGTCGCCGGCGTCACCTACAGCCTGTTCTCGGGCACGATCTCATCGGCGATCTCGATCCCGAACACCAAGACCAGTCAGGTGCAGGACGAGCTCGCCGACAAGTTCCCGTCGGCGAACGGCGGCAACGGCACGATCGTCTTCGAGACGAAGAACGGCAAGGCGTTCACCGACGCGCAGAAGTCGGAGGTCGCGGACTTCCTGACCGAGGTCGAGAAGCTCGACGGCGTCAAGGGCGCGACGAGCGGCTTCGACACCCAGGACCAGCTCGACGAGCAGCGCCAGAAGATCGTCGACGGCCGCAAGGAGATCACCGACGGCCGCGCGAAGCTCGAGACCGGCCAGGACCAGCTCGACGCTCAGAAGGCGCAGCTGACCTCCGGCAAGCAGCAGATCAAGGACGCCCAGGCGCAGCTCGACGCCCAGAAGGCCCAGGCCGAGGCCGCCGGCGCAGCGCTCCCCGCAGCGCAGGCGCAGGCTGCGGCGGCGCAGCTCCAGCAGGCCCAGGCGCAGATCGACGCCCAGCAGGCGCAGATCGATGCCGGCGAGCAGCAGATCGCCGACGCACAGAAGACGATCGACGCCAACACGAAGAAGCTCGACGACAGCGCCGACGAGCTGGAGCAGGGCTCCAAGCTCCTCGACCTGTCGAAGGACGTCCGCTTCGTGTCGTCGAACGGCAGCGCCGCCATCGGCACGGTCCAGTTCACGAAGTCGACCTACGAGGTCCCCGCCGACACGAAGACCGCCATCGCGGACGACGCCGACTCGGCCGACATCAGCGGCGTGAACGTCTACGTGTCGAACGACATCGCGCAGGGCGTGCCGTCGATCCTCGGCCCGGGCGAGATCGTCGGCGTGATCATCGCCGCGCTCGTGCTCTTCCTGATGCTCCGCACCGTCATCGGTGCGGCGATCCCGCTCGTCAGCGCCGTGCTCGGTGTCGGCGTGGCGTCACTTGCCTCGCTGTCGTTCTCCGGCCTGGTCGAGTTCATCTCGGTCACCCCGGTGCTGGGGGTGATGTTGGGCCTGGCGGTCGGCATCGACTACTCGCTCTTCATCCTGAACCGACACCGCACCCAGCTGAAGCAGGGCATGCAGGTGCACGAGTCCATCGGCCTCGCGAACGGCACCTCGGGCAACGCCGTGGTGTTCGCCGGTGCGACCGTCATCGTCGCGCTGCTCGCGCTGAACATCACCGGCATCCCGTTCCTCGGGCTGATGGGCACGGTCGGTGCGGTCGCGGTGTTCTTCGCGATCCTCATCGCCACTTCGTTCACCCCGGCGCTGCTCTCCCTGATCGGGATGAGGATCCTGCGGAAGAAGGAGCGCGCGAAGATCGGCAACACCGGCTCGACCCGGGTGCCGAACAAGCCGATGAAGACCTGGCGCGCGATCGTCACGCTCGTCGCCGGTGTCGCCGTGCTCGGTGTCATCGCACTCCCCGCGACGCAGATGCGCCTCGGCCTGCCGACCGGTGCGTCCGAGTCCGTCGACTCGAGCCAGTACAAGGCGTACAAGGCCCTCGACGAGGAGTTCGGTGCCGGCCAGAACGGCCCGCTGCTCGTCGTCGCGACCCTGCCGGAGTCGATCAGCAAGTCCGACGTCACCGCGACCGAGGTCACCATCGGCGAGGCCCTGGCGAAGAACGACGACGTCAAGGCCGTCCTGCCGATCGGCACCTCGTCGGACCGCGACATCATCGCGTTCCAGGTGAAGCCCGGCGGCGGTCCCGACAGCATCTCCACCGAGAACCTGGTCAAGGACCTGCGCGAGCAGACCGTCACGACCGACGACGGCACGGTCACGCTCGGAGTCGCGGGCAACGCGTCCGCCAACATCGACGTGTCCGAGAAGCTGTCGAACGTCCTGCCGCTCTACCTCGTGGTGGTCGTCGGCCTGTCGCTCATCATCCTGATCATCGTGTTCCGGTCCTTCCTGGTCCCGATCACGGCGACGGCGGGCTTCATCCTGTCCGTGATGGCGTCCTTCGGTGGCCTGACCGCGATCTACCAGTGGGGCTGGCTCGGCTCCGTGTTCGGCGTGCACGACCCGGCGCCGATCCTGAGCTTCCTGCCCATCATCGAGATCGGCATCCTGTTCGGTCTGGCGATGGACTACCAGCTGTTCCTGGTGTCCGGCATGCGTGAGGCTTACGCCCACGGCGCCTCGGCGAAGGTCGCGGTCCAGCGCGGGCTGCACGCCGGTCGCGCGGTGGTCACGGCAGCGGCGATCATCATGATCTCGGTGTTCGCGGGCTTCATCTTCTCGGACTCCTCCACCATCAAGCCGATCGGCTTCGGGCTGGCGTTCGGTGTGCTCATCGACGCGTTCGTCGTCCGCATGCTGCTGATCCCGGCTGCGATGCACCTGCTCGGCCAGAGCGCGTGGTGGTTCCCGAAGTGGCTCGACCGGATCGTGCCGGACGTCGACGTCGAGGGCGCGAAGCTCGAGCGGTCGCACCCGGTCGCCGGTCAGCCGGGCCAGCCCGGTCAGCCCGGTCACGAGGACACCCACACGGGGTCGCACGCCCTCCCCGTGGCGCCGGACGCCAACGCGCACGAGTCGGGGCACCCGCCCGCGCACCGCGCGTAGTCGACGCACCCAGCCTGGAGGCCCGGGGCCGGTCCACTAGACCGGCACCGGGCCTCCCGTGCGTGCGCCCACCCCGCCCGGCCGACGTCGACCCGCGACCCGGAACGACATCCTCGATGTCGTACGACATCGAGGATGTCGCCAGCCCGCGCCTGCAACTGTTGCGGCCGCGCCAGTGCGACAAGATCGATGTCGGACGACGTCGAACTTGTCGCGCCGACCCACACCGACCCGCACCGACCCACCGCGCCCGGGGAACACTTCGTGCGCGAACGGTATCGTGGGCGCATGACCTCCGCACCCGACCCACTCGCGCTCGACCGGCAGCTCTGCTTCGCCCTCGCGGCCACGAGCCGGAGCGTCATCGGGCTGTACCGCGACCTGCTCGAGCCGATGGGCCTGACGCATCCGCAGTACCTCGTGATGCTCGCACTCTGGGAGCAGGACCCGCGGTCGGTGCGCGAGATCGCCGGCGAACTGCGGCTCGACTCGGCCACCCTCAGCCCATTGCTCAAGCGACTCGAGGCCTCCGGCTACGTCCGCCGGACCCGCAGCGCCGCCGACGAACGGCAGCTCGAGGTCTCGCTCACCACGGCCGGGCGGGCCCTGCGCGACCGCGCACGAGCGGTCCCCCTGGCGGTCGCGGACCGGCTCGGGTGGCCACTGGAACGCCTCGAAGCGCTCAAGGACGACCTGACGGAACTGCTGGAGCGGGTCGACCAGGTGTGATCCCGGGGCCGATGGTGCCATAATGGTTCGTGCACGAACGAAAGGATGCACCGTGGGTCGCTTCGGCAAGTGGTACGAACGGTGGAACACGACGCTCATCAACAAGATGGGTCCGTCGCAGATCGGCGCCGGACACCCCGAGGGGGTCGACGACCGGTCAGTGGACCGCGGCTGCCCGATCTGCGGCAAGCCCCTCTCCCTGCACCAGGTGATCCGCCCCGAGGGCCAGGTCCGTTCGTCGACCCTGGTCTGCCCGCGCGACTGACGGCGGGAATTGCACCGAGCAACACGACGTTCCACTCCCTCGTGAAGCTCTTCGAACCCACCTCCTTCGGCGCCCTGCGCCTGTCGAACCGCGTCGTCATGGCCCCGCTCACGCGCACCCGCGCCGGTGAGCACGGCATCCCGAACGACCTGCTCGTCGAGCACTACCGTCAGCGTGCGGGCCTCGGCATGATCATCACCGAGGGCACCTGGCCCGTGCAGGAAGGCCGCTCCTACCCCGGGCAGCCCGGCATCGAGACCGACGAGCAGATCGCCGGCTGGCGCCGCGTCGCCGACGCCGTGCACGCCGAGGGCGGCACCATCGTGATGCAGCTCATGCACGGTGGCCGTGTCTCGCACCCCGACATCTCGCAGACACCGCGCATCGTCGCCCCGAGCGCCATTGCCGCTCCCGGTCAGACCCACACCGCGACCGGCAAGGCCGACATGCCCGTCCCCCACGAGCTGACCACCGCCGAGGTGCAGGACGCCGTGCAGGGCTTCGCGCAGGCTGCACGCAACGCGATCGCCGCCGGACTCGACGGCGTCGAGGTCCACGGTGCCAACGGCTACCTGGTGCACGAGTTCATGTCCCCGGTGTCGAACACCCGCACCGACCAGTACGGCGGCTCACCCGAGAACCGCGCCCGCTTCGCGATCGAGGTCACGACCGCCGTCGCCGAGGCCGTCGGCGCGGACCGCACCGGCATCCGCCTGTCGCCCGAGCACGGCATCCAGGGCGTCATCGAGGACGACGCAGCCGACGTCCGCGCGACCTACACCGCGATCGCCGAGGGCCTCGCACCGCTCGGGCTCGCCTTCGTCGACGTCCTGCACGCCGAGCCGACCGGCGACCTCGTGCAGCACGTCCGCCGCACCGCGGGCGCACCGTTCGTGGTCAACTCCGGCTTCTCGTCACTGACCACCCGCGACGAGGCCATCGCACTCGTCGACGCCGACCATGCCGACGCCGTCGCCGCCGGCCGCCCGGCCATCGCGAACCCGGACCTCGCGCACCGCTGGGAGCAGGACGCGGAGCTCAACGAGCCCCGCCCCGAGCTCTTCTACGGCGCGACCGCCGAGGGCTACACCGACTACCCGTCGCTGGCCGAGGTGCGCGCGACCGTCTGACGCTGCGCGCAGATCCACGGCACGCGGCGCGCTGTGCGTCGAGGTTCCACGACACCCCGCGTACGTTCCGTCGAGGTTCCGATCAGGACGGCGCGTGCCCGCGAGGTTCCGAGATCTCGGAACCCCACGGGGTGGGGGCGAGCGAACGGCGGACGGGAGGCCCGTGGCGAGACCGCCACGGGCCTCCCGTCTTCTCGCGTGCCGTCCCAGGGCGTGACGCGCTTCTCGTAGGATCGTCGCAGTGAACACTGCAACGCCGGGCGAGCGGGGCCCCGCGCACCGCGCGCGCGACACGACGCGGTGGGACATCCAGGGTCTCCGCGCGTTCGCGGTGCTGGCCGTCGTCGTGTACCACCTGTGGCCGCACGCCCTGCGGGGCGGGTTCGTCGGGGTCGACGTCTTCTTCGTGATCTCCGGGTTCCTCATCACCGGTCTCCTGCTGCGCGAACAGCTCGCCACCGGCACGATCCACCTCGGCCGGTTCTGGTCCCGCCGGGCGAAACGCCTGCTGCCGGCCGCGTTCCTCACCATCCTCACCACCGGCGCAGCGGTGCTCGTCGCCGTGCCGAGCGCACTGTGGGGGCAGTACGGCCGCGAGCTCATCGCGTCGACGGTCTACCTGCAGAACTGGGAGCTGGCGGCGAACTCGGTCGACTACCTGGCCTCGGCGGACGACCCCTCACCGTTCCAGCACTTCTGGTCACTGTCGGTCGAGGAGCAGTTCTACATCGTCCTGCCGCTGCTGTTGATCGGGTTGGCCGTCGCCGTGCGCGGGCGCTTCTCGACGCTGACCACCGCACGCCTGCTGCTCGGCGCGGTCGTCGTGCTGTCCCTGGTGTGGAGCATCGTGCAGACCAGCACGAACCCCGGCGTCGCGTACTTCTCCACCGGCACCCGCGCGTGGGAGTTCGCACTGGGCGGCCTCGCCGCGACCGTGCACCTGCCCGAGGTCCGCACCGAGGTCGCCCGGCGGGTGCGCATGATCCTGACGAGTGTCGGCGCCGTGGCCCTCGTCCTGTCCTTGTTCGTCATCGGGGCGGAGACGCCGTTCCCCGGGATCGCCGCGCTGCTCCCCGTCGCCGGCGCGACCCTCGTGGTGCTGTTCGGCGGACGCACCGTGTTCGAGTCGATCGGCGCGCTCGGGCCGGTCGCGTTCACCGGACGGATCTCGTACGCGCTGTACCTCTGGCACTGGCCGCTCGTCGTGATCCTGCCGATCATGCTCGGACGCCCGCTGGACTGGGCGACCAGCACCTCGGTGCTCCTGGTGTCTGTCGGACTGGCAGCCGTCACGACCATCTGGTTCGAGGAACCCGTCCGCTTCTCGACCTGGCTGCGCGACCTGCGGCCCCGCGGGGTCGTCGCGCTCGGCGTCATCTGCACCTTCACGGTCGTCACGCTCGGCGCCTCGACCCTGACCGCCGTCTACGTGCAGGAGGTCCACGCCGAAGGCGCCACCGAGCAGCTCACGAAGCGGCTCGCGACCGAACGGGCACAGGACGACGAGTCCTGCATCGGAGCAGCCGCACGGATCAGCTCCGCCGACCCCTGCGTCGACCCGGCCCTCGCCGACACGCGGATCCCGGCCCCCGCGGCGGCGGAGGACGACGACGCGAACCGCCCCGAGTGCTGGAACGGCACCTTCCGCACCTGCGTGCTCGGCAAGGCGACCGGCTGGTCGAAGCACCTGATCGTCATCGGCGACTCGCACAGCAACGCCCTGCTCGGCGCCTACGAGAAGATCGCCGACGACAACGGGTGGCGCATCGACATGGCCGGTATCGGCGGCTGCTACCTCACCACGGCGCAGCAGAACTCGGTGAACGCCGGCGCGCTGCGCGGCTGCAACGCGTGGAAGCACGCGGCCATCGACTACGTCCGAGCCCACCGCGACGCCGACGCCCTGGTCGTCACCCACTCCGCCACGCAGATGCCCGTCAGCCTGCCGGCCGGAGCCTCCCGCGACATCGCGACCCGCAACGGCCTCGTCGACGCCTGGGAGCAGGCCGCCGGCGACGAACTCCCCGTCATCGCGATCCGCGACAACCCGGTCCCCCGGCCCGACGTCATCGCCTGTGTGAGCAAGATGTCCGGACCGACGAACGCGTCGTGCGACCGGCCCCGCTCCGAGGCGCTCGCCCAGACCGACTCGTCGATCGAGGCCGTGCGGGCGTTCAAGGCCGCCGGAGGACGAGCCGGGGTGATCGACCTGACCGACTACTACTGCACCGAGACGACCTGTCCCGCGGTGATCGGTGGCGTGCTGGTCTACCGGGACACCACGCACATCACGGCGACGTGGGCGACGTCGTTGGAGCCGTACCTCGAGCGCGGGTTGCAGAAGCAGCTCACGGCGCTCGGGCGCTGAGCGCGTGCGCTTCGTGAGCGCGTGCGCTTCGTGAGCCATGCGCTTCGTGAGCGCGTGCGCTTCGTGAGCACAAATGGTCGAGTCCCGTCGATGAACCCGACCATTTCTGCTCACGAAGTCGCCCGACCGGGCAGCTGGACCCCGAATGCGGGCCTCCGCTCCGGGCGCCGTCGCTCTACTCTTGAGCGGACCTCGCACGCCCGCAGCTCGCCACGTGCGCCGACTGAACGGAAGACACCCGTGACCGACCTCGCCCCCGAGCGTTCCGCGCCGGCCGCCTCCGCCCCGGCCGCCTCCGCCCCGAGCACGGACGGGACACCCGGACTCGCGCCGCTGAGCCTACTCGCCGTCGTGGCGATCGCGCTCGCCTTCGTCGCCCCGATCGGCGGCGTCGTCGTCGGGTTCATCGCGCGGCACGAGGTCCGACGGACCGGCGAGCGTGGAGACGGACTGGCGTTCGCGGCCATCCTGATCGGCGCGACGCTCACCCTGTTCGGCGTGCTCGTCCCCGGAGCCCTCGCGCTGTCCGGCGTCATCGACTCGACGATCCACCTCTGGGGCTGACTCGTCGCCCCGTCGTTCCACTGGCCACTGGCCACTGGCCACCGCGCTCAGGAGTGGCCGTGCCCGACGACGGCGTGCCGCACCCCGCCAGCCGGCGCCGGGACATCGCCGTCGAAGCGCGGGATGACGTGCAGGTGGGCGTGGAAGACGGTCTGGCCAGCGGCCGATCCGTCGTTGAACCCGACGTTGTAGCCGTCGGGGTGGTGCTGCTCGTCGAGCCGGGCCTTCAGCAGCGCCACCATCCGGGTCATCGCGGCGAGCTCTCCCTCGGTCGCATCGAACCAGCTGGTGATCCGCCGCTTCGGGATGACGAGCGTGTGACCAGGTGACACCGGGTGTGCATCGAGGATCGCGAAGACGAACTCGTCGTCCGCGACCCACTGCGCTCGTGGTACCAGTTCGAACACGGACGTCGTCGTCATGTTCCCCATCCAACCTCGCCGTGCTTCACTCGGACCATGACCGCGACGACCGTCCTCGCCTCCTGTGCCGTCGCGAACGTCGACTGCCACGACGACACCGCGTCGATCAACCTGCTTCCCCTGCTCGTCGTCGTCGGGCTCGTCGTCGTGGCGCTGGTCGTACTGGGGATCGCGCTGCTCGGGCGTCAGCGCCGGTGAAAGACGACTCGCGCACGAACCACCAACGACGAAGGGCCCCGGCGGAATCCGCCGGGGCCCTTCATCTGTTCGGTGTCGCGCCGTTCAACCGGCACTGTGCGCTCGAAGGGACTCGAACCCCCAACCTTCTGATCCGTAGTCAGATGCTCTATCCATTGAGCTACGAGCGCGTGGCCTTGCGGCCGTGGAAGACTCTACAACAGCTCCGGCCCGGGCGCCAATCGAGGCCGCCCGACCGCTCCACCCGGCGTGTCGCGAGGCGACAGCCGAGCCCTCGACCTCACAGCGCCGCGGCCTCCTCGCCGAAGACCTCGGCCAGGAACACCCGCAGCGCCTGCCACGATCGGCGGTCGGCGCGCTCCTGGTACTGGGCGCCGTGGTCGGGCGCGTCGGTCCCCGGCACGGCGAACGCGTGCATGGCCCCGGCGTACGTGACGACCTGCCAGTCGACGCCGGGCTCGGTGCGCATCTCGTCCTGCCAGGCGTGCACGGCGTCGTCGGGCACGACGGGGTCCGCTCCCCCGGTCAGCACGAGCAGCTTCGCCTGGATCGCCGAGGCGTCGGCGGGGTCGTGCGTGATGAGCCCGCCGTGGAACGACACCGCACCGACGAGGTCCGCGCCGGTGCGTGCGAGCTCGATCGCGGTGGAGCCGCCGAAGCAGTAGCCGATGACGACGATGCGGGCCGGATCGACGTCGGGGTCCTGTCGCAGCCGCTCGAGGCCGGCGGTCGCACGTGCCCGGAGCAACGGCAGGTCCTGGTAGTACGACCCGGCGACCTGGCCGGCGGTGTCGTCACCGGGCCGCACGCCGGCACCGTAGATGTCCGCACCGAAGGCGACGTAGCCGAGGCGGGCGAGCATCGTCACGCGCGCCTCGACGTGCTCGTTCACGCCGTGCCAGTCGTGCACGACCAGGACGGCCGGGCGGGGACCGGCGACGGCCGCGTCCTTCGCGAGCACGCCGAGCAGGTCGGTGCCGTCGTGGTCGTAGTGGACGGGCTCGACACGGATGTCGGAACCGGCGGGTTCGGGAACGGTCTGCAGGACGTCGTCGATGGTGGTCACGTCGTCCGACGCTACGCCGCCGTCCGGCTCAGGCGTCGATGTTGTCCCAGTCCGCAGGACCGCTCGACCCGGCCGGGTACTCGTCGAGCGGCGTCGTGCCGGCCTTCCACGCCTCGAGGAACGGTCCGACGACCTTCCAGCCCTGCACGGCGCTGTCGCCACGGACCGACAGGGTCGCGTCGCCCTCGAGCACACCGGCCAGGACCTCGCCGTAGGCGCTGAGCCGTCCGGGGTTGAACGTCGTCTCGAGGCTGGTGCGGTCGATCGTGTACGGGTCGCCGGGGCCGTTGACGTTGAGCTCGAGCTGCATCTCGTCCGGGGCGATCCAGATCCGGAGCCGGTCCGGCTGCGCGGCGCCGGACAGACCGACGGGCACCTGCGGGGAGTCCTTGAACGTGATGACGATCTCGCGGCGCTGCTTCGCGAGCGCCTTGCCGGACCGCAACGTGAAGGGGACTCCGGCCCATCGCCAGTTCGCGATCTCCAGGGTCAGCTGGGCGAGGGTCTCGGTGCCGAGCGAGGGGTCGACGCCGTCCTCGTCGGCGTACGACGGCAGCTTGCGGTCGCCGACCGTGCCCGCGGTGTACCGGGCGCGCTTGCCGGCGGCGACGACGTCGCCGCCCCACGGCCGCACGGCGCGCAGCACGAGTTCCTTCTGGGTCCGCAGGTCGTCGGCGTCGATCGACGCCGGCGCCTCCATGGCCACGACGGCCATGACCTGGAGCAGGTGGCTCTGGATCATGTCGGTGAGGGCGCCGGCCTTGTCGTAGTAGCGGGCGCGACCCTCGAGCCCGAGGGTCTCGTCGTACACGATGTCGACGCGTTCGACGTGCTGCGAGGACAGCAGGGGCTCGATGATGCGGTTCGCGAAGCGCAGCCCGATCAGGTTGAGCACCGTCGAACGGCCGAGGAAGTGGTCGACCCGGTGGATGCGCTCCTCGGGGATGAACGAGTGCAGCAGGTCGTTCAGGTGCTCGGCGCTGGCGGCGTCGGTACCGAACGGCTTCTCGAGCGCCAGGCGGGTGCGCTTCGGCAGGTCGAGGTGGGCGAGCTGTTCGCAGCTCTTCTCGGTCACGGCCGGGGGCAGCGCGAAGTAGATCGCGGGGTCGTGGTCGCAGGCTCCGAGCAGCGCGCGCAGGTCGTCGGCGCTCGTGACGTCGGCCTTGCGGTACGAGGACGCGTCGATCACGGCCTGCAGCCGCTCCGACAGCGACGACTCGCCCTCCGCGCCTTCGTCGCCCTCGTTCTTCGACGCCTGCGCGTTCTCGAAGGACTCGCGCACCTGCGCCTTCCAGTCGGCGTCGGAGAGGTCCTCGACACCCGCCCCGATGAGCTGGACGTCCCAGTCGTCCTTGACCTCGAGCAGGGTCGCGAGACCCGGCAGGAGCAGGCGCTTGGACAGGTCGCCGCTGGCTCCGAGGATGAGCAGGCTGGTCTGGAGGCTCGACATGCCTCCGACCGTACTCATCGGCCCCGGTGGACGGCCGGGCCGCTACGGTGGTGACAGTTCGGCGCGAGGGAGCACCATGAGCAGTGGGTACGAAGGACGACGCCTCCGCGTCGTCGTGATCGGCACCGGCATGATCGCGGGGGTCCACGCCCGCGCGGCCCGGGCCGCTGGTGCCGAGGTGCTCGGGGTGCTCGGCCGGAACGCATCGCGCTCCGAGCAGGTCGCGGCGCAACTCGACCTGCCTCGTGGGTACGCCTCGCTCGACGACGTCATCGCGGACGCCCCCGACGTCGTGCACATCTGCACGCCGAACGACCAGCACCACCCGCAGGCGATGGCGGTCATCGCCGCGGGCATCCACGTGGTGTGCGAGAAGCCCCTCGCGATCGACCCGGCGCAGGCCGCCGAACTCGTCGCCGCGGCGGCGGACGCCGGTGTCGTCGCCACGGTGCCGTTCGTGTACCGCTACCACCCGATGATCCGTGAGATCCGCGCGCGCATCGCCGACGGCGACCTCGGTCGACTGCTCGCCGTGCACGGCCACTACCTGCAGGACTGGATGCTCGACGAGGACGCCTCGAGCTGGCGGGTCGACCCGACCTCGAGCGGGTTGTCCCGCGCGTTCGCCGACATCGGCTCGCACTGGTGCGACCTGGTCGAGTTCGTCACCGGTGAGCGCTTCACCTCGGTGTCCGCGGCGACCGACATCGTCTACCCGACCCGCCCCGCGGCCTCGGGGCCGTCGTTCTCCGGCTCGCCGGACCCCGACCCGGTCGCCGACGCCGCGGAACGGGCCGAGGTCACCACCGAGGACACCGCGGTCGCGACGTTCCGCACCGGCACCGGGCGCATCGGCAACGTGGTGATCTCGCAGGTGGCGTCCGGTCGGAAGAACCGCCTGTGGTTCGAGGTCGACGGCACCCGGGGCAGCGCCGCCTTCGACCAGGAACAGCCCGAGTCCGCGTGGTTCGGCAACGAGCGTGGTGCGCAGATCGTCGTGCGCGACCCGTCGCAGGGGTACCCGGACCAGCGGCGTCTGGCGGTCGTGCCGTCCGGGCACCCGCAGGGCTACCTCGACGCCTTCGCCGCGTTCGTCGCCGACACCTACACCGCGGTCCGCACCGGTGTGGCCCCCGACGGCCTGCCGACCTTCGCGGACGGCGCACGTTCCGCCGACATCATCGACGCCGTGATCACCAGCGCGGCCGAGACCACGTGGCGGGAGATCCGGTGAAGCTCGGCATGCTGACGGCCTGCCTGCCCGGCTGGCCCCTCGACCGCATCGCGGACTTCGCCGCCGAGCAGGGGTACGAGCGGCTCGAGGTCGGCGTGTGGCCCGGCACCGGTGGCCGCGACTTCGAGGCGGCGCACCTGCCGGTGGCGACGTTCACCGACGAGGACGCCGCTGCGACCCGTGACCTGCTCGACCGCACCGGCCTCGAGATCTCGGCGCTCGCGTACTACGAGAACAACCTGCACCAGGACCTCGACCGGCGCGAGGAGGTCCGCACCCACCTCAAGCACGCGATCGATGCCGCGCAGGTGCTCGGCGTGCCGTACGTCGGCACGTTCATCGGCCGCGACAACAGCAAGTCGGTGCGGGAGAACATGGCCGAAGGGAACCAGGTCCTCCCCGAGCTCGTCGACTACGCCGGCGAGCGCGGCGTGCGGTTGATCATCGAGAACTGCGTGATGGAGGGCTGGCACCCGGACGGCTACCCCGGCAACCTGGCGTACTCCCCCGAGCTCTGGGGTTGGGTCACCGGCCTCGGCTTCGGTCTGAACTGGGACCCGTCGCACCTGACCTGGATCGGCATCGACCCGGTCGAGACGATCCTGCCGTTCGCCGAGCACATCGTGCACGCGCAGGCGAAGGACCTCGAGCTCTTCCCGGCGAAGCGCGACGCGTACGGGTTCTTCGGCAAGGTCGACAAGGGCGGCGACCCGTGGGACATGGGCTGGTGGCGCTTCCGGGTGCCGGGCCGTGGCGTCGTGGACTGGCCGCACGTCGTCGACCGCCTGTACGAAGCGGGGTTCGACGGCACCCTGTCGGTCGAGCACGAGGACCCGCTCTGGGGCGGCACCGACGAGAAGGTCCTCGAGGGGCTGCGCATCGCCCACCGCACGCTCCGCCCCCTCATCGCCGCGGAGTGACGGCACGTCGAGCAGCACGCAGCACGACGGGTGTTGCTCATGTGAACGTCGTGTGACGACTTCGACCCGACACTGGCGGGTCGGCTGTGCGTCCTCATAGGTTCTCCGACGATGAACCTCCACTCCTCTCCGCGCCGCCGACGGCGCATCATCAGCGGCGCGGCCTTCGCCACCGCGGGTGTGCTCGTCGCACTGTCCGTCCCCTCCACCGCCGTCGCCGCCGAGGGCGACACGACGATCGACATCATCGACGTCAACGACTTCCACGGCCGCATCGAGTCCGAGGGCACCGCCGTCGACAAGGCCGCCGGTGCCGCCGAGCTCGCCGGTGTCGTGCAGTCGTACCGCGAGGCCAACCCGAACACGATCTTCGCCAGCGTCGGCGACAACGTCGGTGCCTCGACGTTCACCTCGCTGATCCAGCAGGACGCCCCGACGATCGATGCGCTCAATGCCATGGACCTCGACGTCAGCGCGATCGGCAACCACGAGCTCGACAAGGGCCAGGACGACCTGACCGGGCGCATCGAGGACCGGGCCGACTGGCCCTACGTCTCGGCGAACATCGTCAAGCAGGGCACGACCGACCCCGCGTTCGAGCCGTACTCCATCGTGGAGAAGGGCGGCGTGAAGGTGGGCTTCATCGGCGCGACCACCGAGGACCTCATCCCGGGGCTCGTCAGCCCCGGCGGTGTCGAGGGCCTCGCGATGGCCCCGATCGTCAGCCAGGTCAACAAGTACGCCGACCAGCTCACCGACGGTGTCGACGGCAACGGCGAGGCCGACGTGCTCGTCCTGCTGGTGCACGAGGGTGCTCCCACGAACGCCCTCGCCGACGCGACCGGGTCCGGCGTGTTCGGCACGATCACCTCGGGCGTCTCGTCGAAGGTGTCCGCGATCGTCTCCGCACACACCCACGCGACCTACAACCACCAGATCGCGGGTCCCGACGGTACGACCCGCCCGGTGATCCAGACCGGTTCCTACGGCGTGAACTACGGACACCTGCAGCTCACCGTCGACGCCGACAAGCAGCTCACCGGCATCACGTCCGAGGTCAAGTCGGTCAACGGTGAGAACCGCGTGCCGGCCGACTCCACCTCGGTGGACGCGGTGGCCGACATCGTGACGGCTGCGAAGGCCGTCGCCGACGTCGAGGGCAGCAAGAAGCTCGGTGAGATCACCGGCGACCTGCGTCGTGCGGTGCAGTCGGACCGCACGACCGAGAACCGCGGCGGCGAGTCCGTCCTGGGCAACTACATCGCCGAGGTGCAGCGCTCCGCGACCGAGCGCAACGGCTCGCAGATCGCCTTCATGAACCCCGGCGGGCTGCGCACGGACATGGTCTACGCGTCGAGCGGTGCCGGCGACCCGGACGGCACGGTGACCTACAAGGAGGCCGCGCTCGTCCAGCCGTTCGCGAACACCCTCGTCACCGAGGACATGACCGGCCAGCAGATCAAGGACGCCCTCGAGCAGCAGTGGCAGCCGGACGGCCTGCCGCGTCCGTTCCTCAAGCTCGGCGTCTCGGACGGCTTCGCGTACACCTACGACCCCGCGAAGGGCCGTGGCGAGCGCATCACCGGCATGACCTTGAACGGCGAGTCGATCGCCCTCGACGACACCCTCAAGGTGACGGTCAACTCGTTCCTGTCGACCGGTGGCGACAACTTCGCCGCCTTCGCGACCGGCGCGAACATCGCCGACTCGGGCCAGGTCGACCTGCAGGCGCAGGTCGACTACTTCCTGGCCAACCCGACGGTCACCCCGCCGTCCGACCAGCGTGCCGTCGGCACCACGGTCACGCCGACCCCCGAGGGCGGGTTCCAGCCCGGTGACGAGATCAGCATCGACCTGTCGTCGCTCGTGTTCAGCAGCGACGACCCCGCTGCAGCCGGCACCGTGTCGGTCAGCGCCGGTGACGTCGAGCTCGCCACCGCCGAGATCGACCCGACGATCGTCGACACGAACGACGAGCAGGGTCGTGCGACGCTGACCTTCGCCGTGCCGACCGTCGAGTCGTCGGCCGACGCAGCGACGGTCCGGACGGCTGCCCGTGCCGCCGCGACGACGGACGAGCCGCTCGTCGTCACCCTGCCGGGCGGCCGGACGATCACGCTCGCCGTGACCATCCCGCTCGCCGCGGCCGTCGACCCGACGGACCCGACGGAGCCCACGGACCCGACCGACCCCACGGACCCGGCCGACCCGGGCGCGGGCAACGGGGACGCCCCGGGTGCCGGCAACGGCAACGCCCCCGGCACCGGCACCGGCACCGGCACCGGCACGGACCTGGCGGGCGACCCGTCCGACTCCACGAACGCCGGCGGTGACCTCGCCTACACGGGCGCGGACCTGACGGTGCCGGGGATCGCAGCGGGTCTGCTCCTGCTGGCGGGCATCACCGCACTCGTCGCCGTGCGTCGGAAGCGCGCAGGGACCGACGCGAGCGTCCAGACGGACTGACACCGCGCCTCCCGTCCGACCCGAACGGGCCGTCTCACCACCGTGAGGCGGCCCGTTCCGTCGCGCCGGGAGGCACGGATCGCGTCCGGCGCGCACCGCGCGCCGATCCGCTGCCGCGCTCCCTGTCCCATAGCAGCGCTCGCACTGCGGATCCGGGGATCGGCGGGGTACTCTCGGGGCTGTCGCATCGCGACGCGTCGCGCCGGGTCGCCTCTCAGGTCGGCGGTGGTTCCGTTCGACGAGACCCCGCGGCGCGGGTGCCCTCCGCCTCCAGGGAAACGGCGGAGGGCGCCCTCTCCCCAGCGGCGTCAGCGCGCTCCGGACACGGTCAGCGGAACAGCTGCTCGCCGATGTACGACCCCTTGCGCGGTGCCGGCGGGATCGCGAACACCGCGGACCCGATGTGCGAGACGTACTCGTTCAACCGGTCCGAGGCGCCGAGCTTCCGCTGCAGCCGGGTGAAGTGCTCCGGGTCGTTCATGTACGCCAGGAACAGCAGCCCTGCGTCGAGCTGGCCGTACTCGTTGAGGCCGTCGGTGTAGTTGTACGGACGACGCAGGATCTTCACGCCGCCGTTCGCCTCGTGGGCGGCCAGGGCGATGTGGGACGTCGCGTCGATCTTCGTGGCACCGTCGCCGTCGGTCGCCGCGAAGTCCGGCGTCGTGTGCTCGGTCCCACCGGACAGCGGTGCGCCCTCGATCTTGGTCCGACCGAACACGCGCTGCTGGTCGCTGACGACGTCGGCGTCCCAGATCTCGATGTTCATCCGGATCTTCCGTACCACCTGGTAGGTCCCGCCGGTCATCCACTCCGCGCCGTCGCCCGGGTCGTCGACCCACACGAAGCGGTCGTGGTCCTCGTCCGTCGTGATGTTCCTGGTGCCGTCCTTGAAGCCCATCAGGTTGCGCGGCGTCGTCTGGTGCGGGCCGGCCGACGCACGGCCGAAGCCGAGCACGGTCCACCGCACGGTCGCCGTCCCCCGCGCCATCCGGGCCAGGTCGCGGACCGCGTGGTACGCCACCTGCGGGTCGTCGGCGCAGGCCTGCAACGACAGGTCGCCGCCGGTCAGTCCGGCCTGCAGGTTGTCGCTCGGCAGCCGAGGCACGTCGGCGAGGTCCGCCGGACGCTTGTCGGCCAGACCGAAGCGTTCGTCGAACACGCCGAGGCCGAACCCCACCGTGACCGTCAGGGACGCCGGGCCGAGGTCGAGCGCCTCACCAGTGTCCGCGCCGACGCCGTCACCGTGCGCGGGTTCGACGCTGCCGACGGTCTTCCCCGCCTGCAGCTGCGCGATCGCCGCAGACCAGCGGGCGAGGAGCACCTGCAGCTCGGTCGCGACGCTGGTGGACAGGTCGAAGGTCATGAACACGCAGTACCGCTGGGGGGCGGTCTGCACCCCGCCCTGCGGCTGCCGTGCGGCGGTCGCGTAGAACGGGTGGCTCTGGGACAGGTCGATGGACTCGTCACCGTTGGCGGCCGCCGTGAACGGGTTGACCCCCGTCGCGGCCGTCGCGCCGCCGATGCCGACCGCGGCGCCCGCTCCGGCTCCGGCCGCGGCGAGTCCCGCGCCGAACAGCCCGCGCCGGGAGACCCCGGTGCGGGCTGCGCGGTCGTCGTCGGGCTGCGTCACGCGGTGGCGACCTTCTCGGCGAGGCGGGACAGCGGGTCCTGCAGGGCCTGGATCTGCTGCGAGATGCGGTTCGCGTCGGACTTCTTGGTCGCTGCGTCCCACGTGTCGAAGCCGCCGAGGTCGTCGGCGTTGCGGTAGCCGTCCATCATCGTGTTCGTCGCGTCGAACTGCTTCGCGATCTGCTTCGTCAGGGTCGGGTCGAGCTTCGTCAGGCCCGGCTTGAGGTACGCGAAGGCCTGACGGGCACCCTCGACGTTGGCGGCGAGGTCGACGAGGTCGATGTGGCTGTACGCCTCTTCCTCACCGGTGACCTTGTTCGACTGGACCTCCTCGAGCAGGCCGGCGGCACCGTTCGCCAGGTCCTCGGGCTTGTAGTCGAGCGTCGGGACGAGCTTCGCGAGCAGCTGCACGTTCTCGGTCAGGTCGGCCGCGGTCTTCTTGGTCGACGCGGTGATCTCCCCCGCCTGGAACAGGTCCTTCTCGACGGCGTGGAACCCGCTCCAGCCGACGGCCGGGTCGAGGTTCGAGGCGCGCATGTCGATCAGGTAGTCGAGGTTGCCGGCGTTGTCGGTCGCCTTGTGGCCCTTCTTGACGAAGCCGTCGACGTCGCTCTCGACGTGCTCGTAGAACGGTCGGGCGTTCGCGTAGTCGGTCTTCGCGGCGTCGAGGTCGCCGGCGTCGATGTCCTTCTGCAGCAGTTCGACCGCGGTGACCATGTCGGTGACCTGGCCGTCGACGTAGTCGGCGTAGCCCTTCGTGCCCTCGTCGAGCAGGGTGGCGGCGCTGCTGTTCGCGGTCGAGGTGACCTTGCCCGTGACCGTGAAGTCGGTGAGCTCGGTGTCGGCTCCGGGGCAGTACACCTGGTACTCCCCACCGGTCAGGGTCGCGGTGAACTGCACGGCGTCGAGGCCGGGTGCGAGGTTCTCCTTCTCACCCAGGATCCGCTGGTCCTGCAGCAGTTCGACCTCGGTGATGGCGGTCGAGGACTCGTTCTTCACCGAGAACGTGACCGGCCCGGCGGGGACCTTCGTCTCGGAGACCTTGCACTGGTCCGAGCCGTCGTTCGTCAGGGTGATGGTGACGCGCGAGACCTTCGCGGCGTCGGTGGAGCTGTCGGAGGCACCGTCGGAGCTCGCGCAACCGGTCAGTGCGAGGGCGGTGACGACGCCGAGGGCGCCGAGGGTGATCAGGGGTCGAACGGGCTTACCGAACGGCATAGTCGTTGCTCCTTGCAGGGTCCCCGGCGGGTGGGCCGCGTGTCGGGACGGTTTCGGGGGTGGGGTTCACGGGTGCCGTCCGACGACGGCGGTCACGGAGCGCGAGCAGCGCCTGGGCGGCGGCGACGCCGCCGAGGGCGATCGGCAACCAGGCCTTCCAGAGCAGCAGCTCGGCAGCCCGTGTGTCCGCGGCCGCCACCGAGGTGGCGGACCGCTCGACGCGGGAGTCGGGGACGGACCACACGGAGCGGTCCAGGGTCGTGGTGCGCGCGGACGGGAGGCCCCCACCGCTCAGCGTCAGCACGGTGCGTTCGTCGCGGGTGGCGTCCAGGACCCCACCACGGACCGTCCAGAGGGTCACGGTGTCGCGCACCGCCCAGCGGGCGGTGAACGGACCGGGGTTCGTCGACGGCGAGACGCCGACGGGGATCCGGCCGAACAGGTCGACGAGGTCGTCGAGCGTCAGCGTCGCCGGGCGGTCCGCGGCGGTGGCCGACGTGCGGATCCGCCACCGGTCGGCGGCCACGCCCGCGCGGGTGGCGCGGCGGTGGGCCGACGTCGGCAACGTGAGCCGTGCCTCCTGGCCGGTGGTGGTGCCGGCGACGCGGAGGACGCCGGACGCGTCGTGGACGTCCGCCGAGACGGAGGTGGCGTCCCCGCTGACCGCAGCGGTGTGCGGCAGGTCGACCCCGCCTGTCGGCACGGCGATCGCCAGTGCTGCGGCGGCGACCGCGAGCGCACCGGCGACCGTCGCGCGGATCGCGGGGACGCGTGCCGACGACGGACGCCAGGCGCGGGGCCAGAGCGTCAGGGCGAGGACCGGCACGACGTAGAGGACCCAGCCGAGCACCTCGATGACGCGGGGGTCCGGTGGGATGCCGAGCACGCCCGTGACGAGCGCACCCTGCACCGACCCGTTCGGGGCGAGCCAGGACAGGTCGACGGTCCGCTGCTGCCCGATGACGATCCACCCGGCCTCGTGCGCGCGCCGGAGCACCGTCAGCACGAGCCCGCCGGCGACGAACACCAGGAAGACGCCGGTGCCGGTGAAGAACTTCGACAGGTTCAGCCGGACGCCGCCGGTGTAGATGCCGTAGCCGACGACGACGGCGCCCGCGATGCCGATGACCGCGCCGAGGGCGGCGAGACCGGTGTCCGACGACGCCTGGAAGGTGGCGAGGAGGAAGACCGCGGTCTCGAAGCCCTCCTTGAGCACGGCGAGGAAGGCCATGCCGGCCAGTGCCCACGCGGTGCCGCGGCCGAGCGCCTCGGTCGCGCTCGCCTCGAGTTCCTTGGTCAGGGTGCGCGCGTGGGTGCGCATCCAGACGATCATGCCGGTGACGAAGACCACGGCGACGATGCCGATGATCGCCTCCATGCCCTCCTGCTGCGCCTGCGGCAGTGCCTGCTCGACGACCTGCAGGCCGAACCCGACGCCGATGCTGAGCACGACGGCGACCCCGACGCCGAACCACATGGGGGCGAGGGGGACACGGTTGCGACGCAGGAACGCGGCGATGATGCCGACGATGAGCGTCGCTTCGAGGCCTTCACGGAGGCCGATGACGAGAGTGGCGAGCATGACGTAGGTGAGGCTAACCTAACCGCCGTTCGGCCCGCCAGTCGTTCGGCGTGGGGTTTGATGGTTCTCATGAACCTGCTGTCCGTCGATGGCCTGGCGTCGGTCACGAACGTGCTCGACCTCGCCGGGGTGTTCGCGTCCGCCCTCCTCGGTGGATCGATCGCCCGCGCGATGGACTTCGACCTGTTCGGGTTCCTGGTCGTCGGCTTCGTCTCGGGGCTCGGCGGCGGCATGCTGCGCGACACCCTGCTGCAGAACGGCCCCCCGGTCGCACTCGTCGACCCGCTCTACGTGCCGGTCGCCTTGGCCGGGGCACTCATCGCCTTCTTCGTGTCGTTCTCCGAGATCACCTGGGACCGGTTGTTCACCGTGCTCGACGCCGCGGTGATCGGGTTCTGGGCGGTGGTCGGGGTGCAGCGCACCTACGACGCCGGCTTGGAGTGGCCCGCCGCGATCATCATGGGCACGATCACCGCGGTCGGCGGCGGCGCGATGCGGGACCTGCTGCTCCGCCGAGTGCCAGCGGTGTTCGGCGGGAACGCGCTGTACGCCACCGTGGCCGTCGCGGCGTCGGTCGTCATGGTCGTCGCGTCCGCCCTCGGGTCGCCGTCGATCGGGATCGTGGCCGCGATCGCGCTGTCGCTCGGGCTGCGCTGGGGTGCGGTCCGCCGCGGCTGGGGACTGCCCAACGGTCGTGACTGGCAGCCGAAGTCGACGCTCGGCTCGCTGCTGCGGCGCGGGCGGAGCCTGCGACCCGACGCACTCCGGCTGCTCCGACGCCCCGGACGGCGGACGGGAGCGGGCAGTGTGCGCGAAGAACACGACACGGCAACGGATTCCTCGTTCGACGACTGAGGGGTGTCATCTGTCGGTGCTCCGGCGTAGCATCCCTACCGTCGGGTATCGACCCGGCTCATGTCGTCCGCACCGAACCGACGCGACCCGAACGCGCCGGTTCCGCGCAGACGTGGTGATGGGGGCTTCGCTGATGCCGCGCGTGATCAGACGCGCGGCGCGGCAGGTCTCCCACCCCAAGCTCGCCCGCCCCGGCTCCAGCACCGGTGGCCCCGCCCCAGCAGGAACGATGAACGACGACGTCTCCGACTCCCCCACGCCGCGGACCCCACGGGCCGAGGTCCGAGAACGTCTGCTCATCGCCGGTGCCGCCGTCTTCGCCGAACAGGGCGTGCACGGCGCGCGCCTCGACGACGTCGCCGCACGCGCCGGGCTCAGCAAGGGCGCGGTCTACTCGAACTTCTCGTCGAAGGAGGACCTGCTCGCGCAGGTCATGCAGCGCGGGACGAACCTGGTGCTCGGGTCGCTGCAGGAGCTCATCCGTGCCGACATCGCCGCGGCGGACATCGCGGACGTCGTGCGAGCGGCCTTCGGACGGCACGACCAGCGCGCGCAGTTCGCCCTGCTGTCGGAGTTCCGCGCCTACGCGATCCGACACACCGATCTGCTGCCCGAGTTCGTGCGGCAGCGACGGGTGCTGCAGGACGGCGTGCACGAGCTGGTGCGACTGTGGTTCGGGGCGCACCCGGAGGTCGACGCCGGCATGCCGCTCGACGCCTTCGCCACGGCGCTCGTCGCCGCCAACGTCGGGGTCGTGTTCGACGGGCCTGCGCTGCCGGGGGTCGACCCCGGCGAGGTCATCGCCGCCCTGGTCGAGGCGGTCGTCCGCCGCCGCTGACCGGGCGGCGGCATGGTGCTGCGGCGTGGCGCTCTGGCGTGGTGCTGCGGCGTGGTGCGGCGTTGACCACTCGGTGCGAGCTTGTTGCGCCGCACCGAGTGGCCAACCTCGCACCAGCCGAGACTCCGGGGTCAGGCGGGGTCAGGCAGGGCGACGGGAGCGCCGACGGCCCTCGTGCGACCACGCGGACGACGGCAGCAGGCTCGGCGGCAGCAGGCGCGACCGCAGCACCCGTCCACCGGAGACCGAGGCGTCGAGGGCCTCCCGCGCCTGCTGCACGTGCCGCACGAGCGCCTCGCCGTCGACCGCTGCGACCCCGCCGGCCGCGAACCGTTCGTGGTCGACGGCGTCGACCACGGCGTCGAGGTGCGGGAGCGCCGAGGCTGGCAGCACCGGACGGAGGCGTCCGAGGACGGCCCGGGCGGTCCGGGCCGCAGCCCCTGCGTCACCGGGTGGCGCCAGCCCGGGGGCGTAGCCGTGGTCGGCGACGTCGTCGAGGGCCTCACGCCAGGCGTTCACCGCGGGTGAGCGACCAGCGGCGACGGCGGACAACCGCGACCGCCGACGGAGCGCTCGGACGAGTCCGGGGGCGATGAGCAACGCGAGCACGAGCGCCGCGCCGAACAGCAGGCCGGCCGGACCGCTGCCGCCCGAGGCACCGGCCGCACCGGGCTGCGCCGACGCCGAGGGGGTCGGCGTCGCCGAGGACTCGGCAGGTGCGGACTGCTCGGGCGCGGGCAGCGGGGACTCGGGCGTGGCGGCGGTCGGGGTCTCCGTGGGTTCGGTCGAGGGCTGCGCTGCCGCGTCGGAGTCCGGCGTGGGCTCGAACGCGACCCAGCCGGCCCCCTTGATGTACAGCTCGGGCCAGGAGTGCAGCTGCCGGTTCGACACCGCGTACTCACCGTCGGGCTGCGCCGCCCCGGCCCGGTACCCCACCGCGATGCGGGACGGGATGCCGAGCGTCCGGGCCATCACGGCCATCGCCGACGAGAAGTGCACGCAGTAGCCCTCGCGCACCTGCAGGAAGGTCGAGACGACGTCCATGCTGTCGCCGTCGTAGCCCTGCTCGACGGGGGCCGTCTCGGAGTAGGTGAACAGGTCGCTGCGGAACCACTGCTCGAGGGCGCGGGCCTGGGCGTAGTCATCGGACGCGGCCCCGGCCACCCGCTCCGCGGTCGACGTGATGTTCGCGGGCAGGTCCTTCGGCAGCGTCAGGTCGGTCTGCAGCTGGTCGCCGCTCGGCTCGCGGAACCCCCGGCCGTCGGCACGGGACAGGACACCCGAGGCCGCGACGGCGTCGAGGTACGCGTTCGCCAAGGTCGAGGCACCGTAGACCTCGTACGTCGCACCGCGCGGCGTGGCCGGACCGGTCGACCGCACGGTGCTCGAGGACCCCATCCAGCGCCACTGCGACAGGTCGAGGTTGGTGGAACGCGACTCGATCGACACCGCCCCGGACGGCACCGGTAGGTACGTGCTCGACAGCCCGGTGATCCGGACCGTGACGTCGCCGCGGGTCGCCAGGCGGGGGTTCACGCCCTCGGCCCACTGCTGTTGGTCGGCGGTGTCGGCCTCGGCGGCGTTCGTCACCGTCGGCACCCAGTCCCCGGTGCCGAACTCGTCCAGGTCGGCGAGCTTGAGGTACTCGGGCTGGCCGTCGGACGACCGGTAGCGGAGCACCTCGAGTTCGCTCGGCTGCCGCAGGTCGTTGCCGAGCTCGAGCAGGGTGCCGGGTCGCCCGGGTTGGATCGGCGACTGGATGGCCCCGGTGACGCCGGACAGCCAGCTCGCGTTGAGCGGCACGATCGCGGGCAGGCCGATCGCGACGACGAGCCCGATCGCACCGACGACCGCGGCCGGGACCGCACGCTGCACGGGTCGGACCGACAGCCACAGCAGGGCGAGGAAGGCGACGGCCGTGGTGATCACGAGTGCGGTGCCCGCCGGCTGTCCGGTGATGATCCCCGGGACGATGAGGATGACGAGTGCCGGCGCGGCGGCGAGCGACGGGATCCGGGCGATCGCGGCGAGGAACAACGAGACGCCCGCCACCCAGGCGATCGACACGGTCACGACCAGTCGGATCGCGTCGGTCTGCGGCAGCGGCGCGGGGTTCAGGCGGATGGCGGCGAGCGTCTCGCCCAGCGCTCCGTCGGCGTCGAGCCAGCCGAGGGGTTGCACGTCGTTGACCAGGGCGGCGGCGCACGAGCACAGCACGAGGGTGGCGACGAGTGCCACGAACCGGACCCCGGGGGCCCGGCGACGCACCGCGAGCATGACGGCCACGAGCACCGCGACGACCACGACGCCGGACACCCACCAGGCGGTGCCCTGCACGAGCGGGCGGATCGCGAGCGCGGCGATGAGCACGGGCACCGGGGCGAGCGCGACGACCCAGGTGCTCGGGGTGTCACGGGTGTCGTCGTCGCGGTCCAGGACCTCACGCACGTCGACGGGCCGACGCGACGACGCAGCGGTGCCGCTCACCGTGCGGCTCCGGACGCGGTCGCCCCGGCGACCGGTACCACGAGGGTGCGCCAACCACCGCGGTCGAGGATCCCGCGGACCACCGGGTCCGGCGGCACGATCGTCGCCATGATTCCGCGGCTCGATCCGCTCGTCGCCGTCACGAGTTCAGCCGCTTGCTCGGCGGTGCAGTTGCCGGTGACCACCGCGGTCATGCCGTGCACGTCCCGCCCACGCACCTCGGGCAGGACATCGGTGACCGGACGAGCGTCGCTGCGGAGCCGGACGTCCGCGAGTCCGACGAGCACGTCGGTGAGGCCGCCGACGTCACCGGCGTGCCGGGTGCTGCCGGACGGCCCGTCGCTCACGAGCACGACGCGCGAGGTCCGGGCGGCGAGGGCGCGGGCGACACTGGCGGCGACGACGACGGCGTGCTCGAAGGCCTGGTCACCGCCCAGGTCGGAGAGCTCCGCCAGGTCCTCACGCCCGAGGCCCTGGTAGGACTCGCGCCGGACGTCGAGCGCGATGACGGCCTCGGGTGGTTGCGCCTGCGTGGTCTGCCGGACGTGCAGTTCGCCGCGGCGAGCACTCTGCGCCCAGTGCACCCGACGGATCGGGTCGCCGGGACGGTACGGCCGGAGTTCGCTGTCGTCGGCGGACCCGCCCTGCCCGACCCGTCCTTCGTCGGCGGAGACGGCCCCGGCGAGGGCGCCGGTGTCGATCGCGGCGAGGGGTGCGCTCGCGGGGACGACGACGACCTCTTCTGCCGGCACCACCGGGCGGTCGATGCGGAGCAGGCCGAAGGGGTCTTCGACCCGGATGGTGACGGGTCCGACGAGCGTGCGGCCGCGGTGCATCGCGAGCGCCTCGACGTCGAGCACCGCTGGCGGCAGGCCCGGGCCGACGAGCGCGTAGGTCTCCGCCTCGGACGCACTGGCGAAGGCGTCCTCGAGCTGTTCGCGGACGAGCAGGGTCGACCGCGGGCCGATCGGCAGGCTGGTGCTGCCGAGGGTGATCCGCTCGCGGTACACCTCGCCGACCTGCACGATCGCGCGGGCCGTGCTCCGGCTGCCCCGGAGCGGCGCGGCGACCACGAACGCCATCACGATGCCGAGCACGACGAGCACGAGCAGCAGCAGCCCGGCCGAGACGGCGACGCTGGTGGTGCCCACGAGCCCGCCCCCGATCAGCCCGATGCCGATCGCGATGACGGTCCAGCCGCGCACGGTCGGACGGGGGAACGGCGTGCGCCGGAGCAGGGACAGCCCGCGGCGGCCGAAGCGCCCGAGCGTCGAGCGCGCGGCACCGGTGCGCCGCAGCAGCGACGACGGTGCCGATCGGCCGGGCATCAGGAGCGGACGGGGGTCGCCGTGAACGGCACGGCGGTGTCGGAGACGATGCGGACGACGATCTCGCGCACGGTGTCCTCGCCCGTGCCACCGAGTCCGCGCGCCACCGGCACGAGCCGGTGGGCGAGCACGATCGGTGCCAGCGCGGCGACGTCGTCCGGCGTGACGAACGGCCGGCCGAGCAACGCCGCGTGGGCACGGGCAGCCTGGGCCAGGTGCAGCGTGGCGCGGGGGCTGGCGCCGAGCACCAGGTCGGGGTGGGTGCGGGTGGAGCGGACGATCGCGATGACGTACGCCTCGACGTCGGGGGCGATGTGGACGTTCGCCACGGCCTCGATGATCCCGCGCAGCGTGGTCACGTCGACGATCGGTCGCAGGTGCGACAGCGGGTCGCCGCCGCCGCGGTTCGCGAGCATCTGCCGTTCGGCGTCGACGCTCGGGTACCCCATCGTGATGCGCGCCATGAAACGGTCACGCTGGGCCTCGGGCAACGGGTAGGTGCCCTCCATGTCGATCGGGTTCTGCGTCGCCACGATCATGAAGGGGCGGTCGAGCAGCCGGGTCACGCCGTCGACCGTGACCTGCGACTCGGCCATCGCCTCGAGCAGGGCGGACTGGGTCTTCGGGCTGGTGCGGTTGATCTCGTCACCGATGACGACGTTCGCGAACACCGGCCCCGGTGAGAACCGGAACGTGCCCGAGGACTGGTCGAAGATGTTCACCCCGGTGACGTCCGACGGCAGCATGTCGGACGTGAACTGGATGCGGTTCACCGAGCCGCCCACCGAGGCGCCGAGTGCCTTCGCCAGGACCGTCTTGCCGACGCCGGGGACGTCCTCGACGAGCAGGTGTCCCTCGGCCAGCATCACGGTGAGGGCGGTGCGGATCGCCTCGGTCTTGCCGTCGATCACCGTCGAGACGGACGCGACGATGGCGTCGCCGACCTCTCGGATGCGCTCGAGGGGGAAGGCGGGGTCGGTCGGCTCCGGCACGCAGGGCTCCTCGTCTCGGGACAGGTGTCGTGCATGCTACATCGGTCCGGTGACAGCGCCCGGTGGGCGTGTCACCGATGCGCACTGGACGGGAGGCCCGTGGAGCGTGCGCCGATCAGCGCACGTCCCACGGGCCTCCCGTCCGGATCACGTGGTGCGTCTCAGACGCGACTCACGCGCGCGTCGTGAGCGCCGTGTCGGCTGCGAGCAGGACCTTCGCGGCGACCGCGACCCCTTCTTCGCGACCGAGCTCGGTGTCCTCGTGCTCGATGTTGACCCACATGTCCGGGTCCACCTCGCGCAGGGCCTCGAGGAACGCCGACCAGTACGCCTCGTCGTGACCCTTGCCGAGCGCGACGAAGTCCCACGCGGACGGCTTCGGCCACTCGTTGGCCCACTCGTCGCCGCCGAGGTTCGTGCGCGGCTCGTCCGGCGACAGCCGACGGAACGAGTTGTCGAGCACGCCGTTGATGGCCGCGTGCGGGTTGATCCGGACGTCCTTCGCGGCGGCATGGAAGACCAGGTCGCCGAGGTCGCGGACGACCGCCACCGGGTCCATCTGCTGCCAGAACAGGTGCGAAGCGTCGAGTTCGACGCCGGTGTTCGTCAGGCCACCACGTTCCACGAGCTCGCGGATCGTCGCCGGGTTGAACACGACGTTCTGCGGGTGCAGCTCGAGTGCGACCTTGACCCCGTGCTCCCGCGCCAGGGCGTCGATCTCCTGCCAGAACGGCACCGCGACGCTCCACTGGTACTCGATGACGTCGAGCGCGGCGGAGTTCCAGGCGTTCACGATCCAGTTCGGTCGGGTGCCGCCGGGCTCGCCGGCCGGCAGCCCGGACATCGTGACGACGCGGTCCTGGCCGAGGCGTGCGGCGAGGCGGATGCTGCGCCGGATGTCCTCCGCGTGGGCCTGGCCGATCGCTCGGTCCGGGTGCAGCGGGTTGCCGTTGCAGTTCAGGCCGGCGATGGACACCCCGGTGCCCTCGAACCGGGCGAGGAAGGCGTCACGTGCTGCGTCGTCCTCGAGGATCGCGTCGATGTCCGGCACGTGCACCGGCGGCAGGAACCCGCCGGTGTTCAGCTCGATGCCGGTCAGGCCGTTGCCCGCGATGGCCGTCAGGGCGTCGGCGAGCGGCCGGTCGTGGAAGATCGCGTTGTACAGACCGAGCTTCATGCGTGCGCTCCTTCGGTGGTGCGGACGGGCGGCACGTCGAGGGAGGCCCCACCGGCCCCGGCGGACCGTGCCACCGCGTCGAGGATCTCCATGTTGTGCACGCCGTCGTCGAACGTGGCGTTGGCGGGGAGCGGGTCCGCGACGCCGGCGACCTCGTCGAGGAACGCGCGTGCCTGGTACTCGAACATCTGGTTCTGTCCCCAGCCGACACCGGGCGCGTCCATCGCCATGCCTCCGGCGACGTAGGGGTGGTCCGGGCCGAGGACGACCTGGCGGTAGCCACCGAGGCGGGAGCCGTCGGACTGCAGCGCGAGGCCGATCTCCGAGGCGCGCTCCTGGTCCCAGCGCGCTGCACCGTTCTCGCAGAAGACCTCGATGACCAGGCCGTTCGGGTGCGCCGTGGCGACCCGGGACACCTCGAGCGAGCCCACCACGGAGCCGTCACCGAAGCGTGCGTTGAAGGTGGCGTAGTCGTCGTTCTCGACGTCGGCGAACTCACCCGTCAGCGGGACGGCTTGCCCGCGCAGGGCGAACCCGGCGGCGATCGGGCGCTTCGTGATGGCGGTCGTGAACATGCCGCCGTTGACGCTCTGCACCTCGCCGGCCAGGAACTCGGCCACGTACGCCAGGTGCGAGCCGACGTCGGCGAGGGCTCCGGTGCCGGGGGCACCCGCGAAGCGCCACGAGAAGGGCACGTCGGGCGACGAGCCGTAGTCGGTCCAGTAACGGGCGGAGACGTGCAGGACACGGCCGAGCGTGCCGTCCTCGACGAGCTGCTTGATCGCGGCGAGGCCAGGGGCGCGGCGGTAGGTGAAGCCGACGCGGGCGACGAGCCCGCGCTGCGATGCCTCGGTGGCCGCGGTGGCCATCGCCCGTGCGTCCTCGAGCGAGTCCGACAGCGGCTTCTCGCACAGGACGTGCTTGCCGGCGGCCAGCAGCCCCTCGACGATCTCGCGGTGCAGCTTGTTCGCGACGACGACGCTCACGACGTCGATGTCGTCGGCCTCGGCGATGGCTCGCCAGTCCGTGTCGTGGCGGGCGTAGCCGAAGCGCTGCGCAGCCTCGGCCGCCAACGGCTCGTACACGTCGCCGATCGACACGAGCCGCACGGGCGGCAGCGTCGGGGCGAAGAGTGAGGGTGCGTTCCGCCACGCGGCCATGTGGGCCTTGCCCGCCATGCCCGCCCCGATGACGGCGACGCCGATGCTGTCGCTCATGTTCTCTCCTTCGAGAAGTCCGGTGCCGATTCTGGAACGTTCCAGAACGTGTCGGTAGACTGTAGCCCGACCACCCCATGTCCTGTCAAGGAGCCGCGTGTCACGACCCCCGACGATCATCGACGTCGCGACCCGTGCCGGCGTCTCGAAGTCACTCGTCTCGATGGTGCTCCGCGACGATCCGGGCGTCTCCGACGCACGCCGCTCGGCCGTGCTCGCGGCGGCCGCCGAGCTCGGCTACCGCCCCAACCGCGCCGCCGCGATCCTCGCCGGCACCCGGACCCGCACCGTCGGCGTCATCGTCGACGACTTCCGCAACCCGTGGTTCGTCCCCCTGCTCGACGGCATCCGCGACGCGCTCGCACCGCACGGCCTGCGGCTCACCCTCGCGGACACCCGTGCGAACGCCCACCTCGACTCCTCGCCGTTCGACGACCTCGTCTCGCTACGGGTCGACGGCGTCGTCCTCGCCGCCGAGGGCTTCCCCGACCTCGTCGTGCCGGCCGACACCCCCGTCGTCGTCGCCGGCGCCCGAGCCGACGTGCCCGGCGGGCTCGACGTCGTCGCCTCGGACGAGGCCGCCGGCGGCCGGTTGGCAGCGGATCACCTGATCGGACTCGGTCACCGCCGCATCGTCCACGTCACCGGCTCGGGAGGCCCGGCTGCGGTCCGCCGCGAGGGCACCGTCGCGCGGATGGTCGCGTCCGGCATCGCGCCACTGGTCTACGGCGACGGCCCGACGTCCGAGACGACCGGGTACGAGGGCACCCGCCGCGCACTGCGGGACCACCCGGACCTGACGGCGGTGTTCGCCGCGAACGACGTCATGGCGATGGGCGCGATCGCCGCCGTCCGCGAAGCCGGACTCCGGGTCCCCGAGGACGTCTCGGTGGTCGGCAACGACGAGACCCCGCTCGCCGCCTCACCCCTGCTGCGCCTGACCACGGTCGACCCGCACAACGACGAGGTCGGGCGGCTCGCGGCGAACCGGCTCGTGGAGCTCGTCGGCGCGGCCGAACGACCCGCTCCGAGCCGGGTCCTGGTGCCGCCGTCGCTCGTCGTGCGGTCCACGACGGCGCCGCCGCGGGCCTGAGACGCCACCACCCCGCGACCGCAGCGCGCGGGGCGGCGGTGATCCGGGCCTCCCGGCCGACGGATCAGACGCTGGCACCCTCGAGCCGGTCGACCGCGACCGCGAGTTCTTCGAGTTCCGGGACCTCGCGCGCTTCGGCGAGCGCCCCCTCGAGCGCAGCGGCGTGGATCGGCGTGGCCGCATCCAGCAGCCGCTGACCGGCGTGGGTGAGCTCCGTGTAGAGCCCGCGGCGGTCGTCGGCGCAGAGCACGCGGGTGAGCAGCGCACGTTCCTCGAGTCGGTTGACCAGCCGGGTCGTGGCACTCGGGCTGAGGGCCGCCGCGCGTGCGAGCTGCTGCATGCGCATGTGGAAGCCGTCCTGTCGGCGCAGCGCGTCGAGCACGGTGTACTCGACCACGGACAGGTCGACGTCGCGCAGCGCGCGCTCGAGTCGCGTCTCGATCAAGCCGTGCAGTGCCGCCAGGGTGCGCCAGCCGTGGGCACGGACGGCGGTGGAGGTGTCGTCGACGGACATCGGGCTCCTTCTGGTCGGCTGCGCGGTCGGTCGCCGCGGTCGGTCGCTGCGGTCGTTGCGGGCGCGTGCAGTTGCTTGCGCGGATACCCCGCGTGTGCAACTATCGATACCGCGCGTCTGCAACAACCAGCGTACGCGGCACAGCGCCACCGCACAACGGAAGGAACCCCCATGCCCGCGGGACTCATCGCCCTCGCACTCGGCGGATTCGGCATCGGACTTACCGAGTTCGTCATCACCGGCCTGCTGCCCGAGGTCGCCGCCGACTACGGCGTCACCGAGACCACGGCCGGCTGGCTCGTCACCGGCTACGCACTCGCCGTCATCGTCGGCGCCCTCGGCCTGACCGCAGCCACGACCCGACTCCCCCGCAAGCCCGTCCTGCTCGGGCTGCTCGTGCTCTTCATCATCGGCAACACGCTGTCCGCGATCGCACCGACCTACGAGGTCATGATGTCCGGACGCGTCATCGCGGCGCTCTGCCACGGAGCGTTCTTCGGCATCGGCTCCGTCGTCGCCGCGAACATGGTCGAGCGCTCGAAGCGCGCCTCGGCCGTCGCCCTGATGTTCACGGGGCTGACGGCGTCGAACGTGCTCGGGGTGCCGTTCGGCACGTTCCTCGGCCAGGCGCTCGGCTGGCGTTCGACCTTCTGGGCCATCGTCGCGATCGGAGTCGTCGCCCTGGTCGGCGTCCTCGTGCTCGTCCCCGCCGTCCGTCAGACCGAGACCCCGTCACTGGCCCGCGAGCTCGGGGTCTTCCGCTCCGGCCAGGTGTGGCTGTCGCTCGGCATGACCGTGCTCGGCTACGGCGGGATGTTCGGGGCGTTCACCTACATCGCGTACACGCTGACCTCGGTGTCCGGGTTCCCGTCGTCGGCGGTGCCGTGGCTGCTCGTGGTGTTCGGCCTCGGGCTGTTCGTCGGGAACTTCGTCGGCGGCAAGCTCGCCGCACGCTCGATCGACCGGACCCTGCTCGTCGTGCTCGTCGCCCTCACCGTGGTGCTCGGACTGTTCGCCCTCGTCGCGACCTCGCCCGTGCTGACCGTCATCGCACTCGTGCTCATGGGCGCCTTCGGGTTCGCGACCGTGCCGGCCCTGCAGACGCGCGTGATGCAGTACGCGGACCACGCGCCGACCCTGGCGAGCGGGGCGAACATCGCCGCGTTCAACCTCGGGAACGCGCTCGGTGCCTGGATCGGTGGGCTCACCATCGCCGCCGGGCTCGGCTACACCTCGCCGATCTGGGCGGGCGCCGGGATCACCCTGGCCGCCGTGGCCCTGACGCTCGTCGCCATGGGTGCCGTGCGGCGTGGGCGTTCGCGCGGGGCCGGCGAGCTGACCTCGACAGGGAGCGTCGCGACGGCCTGACGGCAGCCCGGCGGAACCAGGTTCCGGACACAGCACCACGCCGTTCCGCGGTGTCGTGTCCGGAACCTGGTTCACGCGGCGTGCAGACCAGCACGGAGACGACGAAACCCCGGTCCGATCGGACCGGGGTTTCATGGAGTGCGGAGACGGAGGGATTTGAACCCTCGGTCCCCTAAAGGGGACTCCACCTTAGCAGGGTGGTGCACTCGGCCGGACTATGCGACGTCTCCAAGCACTCTCGCGAGCGCTCCGACCACCATACAGGAGGACCGGGCCACTCTCGACCCGACCGCACCCCCGCGCGTGGCACGGTCGCGGAACGCGGGTCCCCCGAAGTGGGGACACCTCGGGGTTGTCCCGACGTACCCCGGTGAATAGCATCATCGAGACGCGGCGATCACATTCCGGGGCTCGTCCCCGTAGTCGCGACACAGCACCGACGTCGCTCTCCGAGCCGGGCCCGGCGCGCCCGGTTGCCTGGCGCCCGCTCGGGGAGCGGCTTCCGGGGGCGCGGTCCACCACCGCGCCCCCGTTTCTGCGTCCGGGCACGGCGGCCGACCAGTACGCGAAAGCGACAGTGTGCCGGCACGGCCCGTGGTCTGTGCCGTCAGCGCGACAGTGTGCCGCGGATGTTCGGCGGCAGACTGTCGCTTTCGCGAGACGCGGGGCGGGACGAGCGGGGCGGGGGCCCGGCGAGCCAGAGCCAGAGCCGCCGGGTCAGTAGCCGAAGGCCTTGGAGCAGGTCTCCTGGTCGGCGGACTGCCCCTCGAGCCCGTCGATGGTCTCCGGCGTCGCGGATGCCGTCGGAGCAGCAGCGGGTGTGGACGGAGTACCGGCGGCAGGCGACGACGGCGCAGCAGCCGCGGGTGCGGACGCCGGAGCCGACGGTGCCGCAGCAGCCGGCGACGAGGCCGCTGCCGACGGCGCCGCGTTCGCCTCGGACCCGATGCCCGTGCTGTCCTCCCCCAGGGAGAACGACTGGTCCGCCTTGATCTTCGCGAACAGCTGGTCGGCCAGGTACGTCGTCGGCTGGACCTTGCCCTCGTAGACCCCGGTGCCGCCGGTCGTGCCCGGGTACTGCACGAAGTTCACCTGCGACAGCGGGAGGTCCTGCAGCGCCCGACCCATCTGCACCATCGTCCCGATGTCGTTCAGGCTCTGGGACAGCTGCATGTTCGACGCCGCGGCGCGGGCCAGCTTGTACAGGGTGGTCGGCGACGTGAGGGTGTCGTTCGACTTCACGGTCCGGAGCAGCGACGACAGGAACACCTGCTGGCTCGAGATCCGGCCGAGGTCGGAACCGTCACCGACGCCGTGCCGGGTCCGGAGGAACGCGAGTGCTTCGTCGCCCTGCAGGGTCGAGGTACCGGCGGGCAGGTCGAGCCCGGTGTAGGGGTCCTCGATCGGCTGCGCCACACAGACCGGCACACCACCGATCGCGTTCGACATCTCGATGACGCCGTTGAACGAGACCGCGGCCGAGTACTGGATGTCCAGGCCGGTGAGCCCCTGCACGGTCTGGGTCACGCAGTTCAGCCCGCCGTCGCTGAACGAGGTGTTGATCGGCTGCGCGGCCATGGCCGGCGCGGTGCCGGAGCCGTCGGTCTTCTTGCACGCGGGGATCGGGGTGACGAGGTCACGGGGGATGCTCACCGCGGTCGCGTTGGTGTGGTCGGCCGAGACGTGGAGCAGGATGTTGACGTCGTTGAGCGTCGCGTCGCGCTCCCCGAACTCCGCGGACTGGTCCGGGTCGTTGTCCGTCCCGACGACGAGCATGTTGAAGCCACCCTTGTACGCGCTGAGCGACGGCGCCTTGGTGCCGTTCGACCGCGGCGCGGGCTGCCCCTCGATCTGCACGCCGTCACCGAGGTCGTCGGTCACCTGCTTCGCGGCGATCGCGGCGACCGAGGCGGTGCTGACGAGCGCGACTGCGGCCACGCTCGCGACCAGCGCAGCGACGGTCCGGAAGGGTTCGGACCGACGGAGACGTCCGTGCCGTGCGATCCCGTCGGCTCGGTTGAGACGGTGGGAGCGATCGCGGACGTCGTTCACGGGCTCTCCTGTCGTCGGTGGACGCGCCGGGGTGGCAACCGGTCAAGGCTGCCACGGAGGTCCCTGGCGATCCAGTGCGAACGACGTCAGAGCGAGGCCACCGGGCCACCGTCGACCCCCGGATCCGTGCGCCGTGGCGCCGACCTGTGCGAACCCGCAGCCGGGACGGCTCAGGAGGCCACGGCCACCCGGAACCGGTCCGGCAGGGCGATGAGCGCCGCCGCGAGCTCGAGCAGCACCACGGCGCAGTCGTCGAGCGCGTCACGCTCCGCTGCCCGCACGGCCTGGTCGACGAGGTCGAGTCGCCGCGCCCGGTCGACCACGGCGTCGATCCCGTTGGCCAGTGCGACGTCGTCGGTGAAGAACGTGTCGAGCACGGTGCGCTGCGACAGCATCCAGTCGGCGCTGACCGAGGCGCCGCGGCGCCGGAGGAACCACGCGGCGAGTTCGACGAAGGCCCCGGCTTCGGTCCAGCACTCGCGGAGCCAGGCCGGGTCGAAGCGGTCGTCGTGGCCCGTGCCGCTCACCGGCGGGTCGACGACCAGGGCCCGGGCGATGCGCAGGCGCTCGGTCATCTGCCCGACGGACCACTGCGTGATCACCACGCCGACGTACCGCTGCACGGTGACGAGCTGATGGGACTCGAGGGAGACGAGGGCTTCGCGCACCGGCGTGCGGGAGACCCGCATGTCCTCGGCGATGGTGTCGAGGCGCAGGCGCTGCCCGCGGCGGTACTCGCCGCGCAGCACGCTGTCGAGCAGGCGGAGGAAGACCGCGTCGCGCAACAGACTGCGCCGGAGGCCGTGGGGGTCGCGGTCGCCCCGGCCGACACGCATCGGTGACTGCTCCATCGCGCCAGCCTCACGCACGGCGGTCACCCTGGCCGACCGCACCGGCACCGTCGTGGATCGTCGTGGTGGGTGTCGCGCTGTGGAGGAGTGCCATGCCAGCACCGTGACACCACGACGACGGCCGTGCTAAACACTCTGAATACAGAATGTTGCATGGCCGCCGTTGTTGTTCAGCGCCGCTGCTGCTCCGCGTCCCCGGTCAGGACGGACAGGGGCTGGGTGACGTCCTCGAGCCCCTTCCGTGCGGCATCGACCCCGAAGACCAGGGCTATCACCCCACCGCCGATCATCACCGCAGACCCGAGCAGGTACCCCCAGAAGAGCGGTTCACGCGAGGACCCGTCCCCGATGAAGGCACCGTAGATCAACGGTGCGACCGCACCGAAGATCTGCGCGAGCGCGAAGAAGTACGAGATGGCCTGCGACCGCAGCTCGAGGGGGAAGATCTCGCTGACCGTCAGGTACGCGCTCGAGGCACCGGCGGACGCGAAGAAGAACGACACGCACCAGAAGGCCACCTGCACCGTCGCGGAGATCGCGTCGGCGCGGAACAGGAACGCCGAGGTCGCCAGGACGAGCCCCGACACCAGGTACGTCAGGAAGATCATCTGCCGACGGCCCCACGTGTCGAAGAACCGACCGAGGATGATCGGTCCGAGCAGGTTCCCGATCGCGAACGGGAAGAAGTAGATCGACGTCTGCGCGGTCTTGAGTCCGAAGAAGTTCGTCAGGACGAGCGCGTAGGTGAAGAAGATCGCGTTGTAGAGGAACGCCTGGGTGATCATCATCGACGCCCCGACCAGGGTGCGCGTCGGGTACTGCTTGAGCAGCACGCGCGCGATGGTCAGGAACCCGACGCGGTCGGTCGGCGTAACGGTCATGGCCTTCGACTCGTCGACGTCCGGCAGCCGCTTGCCGGTGGATTTCTCGACCGCCTCCTCGATCTGGGTGACGGTCGCTTCGGCCTCTTCCTCGCGCCCGTGGGTCATGAGCCAGCGCGGACTCTCGGGGATGTGCCGCCGCAGGAAGATGATCGCGATGCCGAGCACCGGGCCGAGGAAGAAGCCGATGCGCCAGCCGATGCTCTCCGAGAAGTTGGCCGTGTCGAGCAGGTAGATGTTCGCGAAGGCGCCGAGCGCGGCGCCGCCCCAGTAGGTGCCGTTGATGGCGATGTCGACGTGGCCGCGGTACTTCGCGGGGATCAGTTCGTCGATCGCCGAGTTGATCGCCGCGTACTCGCCGCCGATGCCGAGGCCGGCGACGAACCGGAACGCGGCCAGGAACCAGAAGTCCTGGGCGAGACCGGCGACGCCCGAGCCGATCAGGTAGATCGCGAGCGTCAGGATGAAGAGCTTGCGCCGCCCGAGCCGGTCGGACATGCGCCCGAACACCAGCGCTCCGACCACCTGGCCGACCAGGTAGATCGTGCCGAGGGAGGTCACCTGTTGCGTCGACAGGTTCAGGTCGGCCTGGAAGCCCGCGTTGGAGACGATCTGGATCTCCAGACCGTCCAGGATCCAGGAGACCCCGAGTCCGACGACGACACTCCAGTGGAACCGTGTCCACGGCAGTCTGTCCATCCTGGCGGGGACCAGGCTCTTGATCGCCCCGTTCGTGCTGCTCACGAGAGGGGAACCTACGCCGAGATCGGCGAGATGGTTCACATTCGGTACGACGTGGCCGGCTCGGAGCCGGATCCCCCTATCGAATCCGGCTCCGATGCCGGAGCCTCAATCATTGCGGTTGCTATGGAAACCCACAAGACGGGAGGCGCGGGGCGGGCCCGCCACGGGCCTCCCGTCCGCCTTCCGGTCGCTTTCGCGATCGCGGCGTAGCGTCGAGGAGGTGACCCGACCCGACATCCGCACGGTCGGCGAGCTCCGCACTTCTGGCCACGTCCAGAAGACGGTCCGCGCCGAGATCCGCGACAACCTGCTCACCGCGCTGCGCGCGGGAGACGACCCCTGGCCCGGCCTGCACGGGTTCGAGACGACCGTTATCCCGCAACTCGAACGTGCCCTCATCGCCGGACACGACGTCGTCCTGCTCGGTGAGCGCGGCCAGGGCAAGACCCGCCTGCTCCGCACCCTGCAGGGCCTGCTCGACGAGTGGACCCCGGTGATCACCGGCTCCGAGCTCGGCGAGCACCCCTACGAGCCCATCACCACCGCGAGCGCCCGCCGAGCCGACGACCTCGGCGACGCCCTGCCGATCTCGTGGCGGCACCGCGACGACCGCTACGTCGAGAAGCTCGCGACGCCGGACACGAGCGTCGCCGACCTGATCGGCGACGTCGACCCGATGAAGGTCGCCGAAGGGCGCAGCCTGGGCGACCCGGAGACCATCCACTTCGGACTCGTCCCACGGGGCCACCGCGGCATCGTCGCGATCAACGAGCTGCCCGACCTCGCCGAACGCATCCAGGTGGCGATGCTCAACGTGATGGAGGAACGCGACGTCCAGATCCGTGGCTACGTGCTCCGACTCCCCCTCGACGTGCTCGTGGTGGCCAGCGCGAACCCGGAGGACTACACGAACCGCGGCCGGATCATCACGCCGCTGAAGGACCGCTTCGGCGCGGAGATCCGCACCCACTACCCGATCGAACTCGAGGACGAGATCGCGGTCATCCGGCAGGAAGCGCAGCTCGCCGCCGAGGTGCCGGACGCGATCGTCGAGATACTCGCCCGCTTCACCCGTGCCCTGCGCGGGTCGAGCGCGGTCGACCAGCGCAGCGGTGTCAGCGCCCGGTTCGCGATCGCCGGCGCCGAGACGGTCGCCGCGGCGGCCGTGCACCGTGCAGCACGCCAGGGTGAGCCGGAGGCCGTCGCTCGACCGATCGACCTCGAGACGGCGGTCGACGTGCTCGGCGGCAAGATCGAGTTCGAGAACGGCGAAGAGGACCGCGCGGACGAGGTCCTCGAGCACCTGCTGCGGACCGCCACGGCCGAGACGGTGCGTGCCCGGTTCCGCGGACTCGACTTCGGGGTGCTCGTCGAGGCGCTCGACGGCGGGACGATGGTGACGACGGGCGAACAGGTCGGGGCGCGGGCGTTCCTCGAGGGGCTGCCGTCGATCGGCGAGTCCGACCTGTACGACCAGGTGTGCGAGCGTCTCGGTGCCACGAACGACGGCGAGCGCGCGGGTGCGATCGAACTCGCGCTCGAGGGGCTCTTCCTCGCCCGCCGCATCAGCAAGGAGTCCGGCGGGGGCGAAGCCGTCTATGGCTAGGCAGAACCGACGACTGACGCGGGACACCCGGTACGGCGCCTACACCGACGGTCCGGACCCGCTCGCGCCGCCCGCTGACCTCGCCGAAGCACTCGACGCCATCGGGCAGGACGTGATGGCCGGCACCTCACCGGAGCGTGCCATGCGGGAGTTCCTGCGCCGAGGCGGCCGGACGCAGCGCGGACTCGACGACCTCGCGCGCAAGGTCGCGGATCGGCGCCGCGAACTCACCGCGAAGAACAACCTCGACGGCACCCTGCAGCAGATCCGCGAGCTGCTCGACCAGGCGCTCCGCGCCGAACGCGGCGAACTCGCCCGCAACGTCGAGCTCGACGACGGCGACCGCGCCCTGGCCGAGATGCAGCTCGACAGCCTGTCCCCGTCGCCGGCCGCCGCGGTGCAGGAGCTCGGCGGGTACGACTGGACGAGCCGCGAGGCCCGGCAGAAGTACGACGAGATCAAGGACCTGCTCGGTCGCGAGGTGCTCGACCAGCGCTTCGCGGGCATGAAGCAGGCGCTCGAGGGCGCCACGGACGACGACCGCGCCGCGGTCAGCGCGATGATGCAGGACCTCAACCAGCTGCTCGAGGACCACCGCGCCGGCACCGACTCGCAGGAGCAGTTCGACGCGTTCATGGCGGAGCATGGCGAGTACTTCCCGTCGAACCCCGCGAACGTCGACGAGCTGCTCGACGACCTCGCGGCACGGGCCGCCGCCGCCCAGCGGATGCGGAACTCGATGACCGAAGAGCAGCGCGACGAACTCGACGCCCTCGCCCAGCAGGCCTTCGGCTCCCCCGACCTGATGGGGCAGCTGTCCCAGCTCGACGGCAACCTGCGGTCCCTGCGGCCCGGCGAGGACTGGGGCGGGTCCGAGCGCATGGAGGGCGACCAGGGGCTCGGACTCGGCGACGGGACCGGGGTGTTCCAGGACATCGCCGACCTCGACGCCCTCGCGGACCAACTCGCCCAGTCCGGCCCCGGCTCCGAGCTCGACGACCTGGACCTCGACGCCCTGACCCGGCAGCTCGGTGCCGAGGCCGCCGTGGACGCCAGGACCCTGCAGCAGCTCGAGAAGGCCCTGCGGAACTCCGGGGCGATGCGCCGCGGAGCGGACGGGCAGCTCCGGCTCACCCCGAAGGCCATGCGGCAGCTCGGCAAGAGCCTGCTCCGTGACGTCGCCGAGCGGATGTCCGGCCGACAGGGTGCCCGCGACATCCGGCAGTCCGGCGCGGCCGGCGAACCCTCGGGCGCGACCCGGCAGTGGGCGTACGGCGACACCGAGCCGTGGGACGTCACCCGGTCGATCACGAACGCGCTGACCCGGACCGCGGCCGACGGGCGGGTCGGCCCCGGCGTCCGCCTGACCATCGACGACGTCGAGGTGCAGGAGACCGAGTCCCGCACACAGGCCTGCGTGGCGCTGCTCGTCGACACGTCGTTCTCGATGGCGATGGAGGACCGCTGGGTGCCGATGAAGCGCACGGCCCTGGCGCTGCACACGCTCGTCTCGACGCGGTTCCGCGGCGACGACCTGCAGCTCATCGCGTTCGGACGCGAGGCCGAGGTCGTGGACATCGAGCAGCTCGTGGGTCTCGACGCCATGTGGGACAAGGGCACGAACCTGCACCACGCGCTGCTCCTCGCCAACCGGCACTTCCGGAAGCACCCGACCGCCCAACCCGTGCTGCTCATCGTCACCGACGGGGAACCGACGTCGCACCTCGAGCCGAACGGACAGGTGTGGTTCGACTACCCGCCGGACCCCGTGACGATCGCACTGACCGTTCGGGAGCTCGAGAACGCCGGTCGGCTCGGCGCCCAGACGACGTTCTTCCGCCTCGGCGACGACCCGGGGCTCGCACGGTTCATCGACGCGATGGCGAAGCGGGTGGACGGCTCGGTCGTCGCTCCGGAGAACGACGACCTCGGTGTCGCCGTCGTGGGGTCGTACCTGGGGTCGCGCCGCGGCGGGCAGTCGTTGTTCGACTAGCCGCCGGATCGGTCCCGGCAGGGACTGTTGCGCGGGGTTCCGCAGTCGTATGCTGAGCGCCACCACAGTTGCCCCAGACCCCGGCCGCCGTGATCGTTCTTCCCGCGCTGACCTCGTCGGCGCGCCGGAAGCGGTCGGCCGAGTGCACCTGATCCGTTCTCGACCGGTCGACTCCCGCGGGGTCCCGGAGTGCAACGGCGCACGCCACCGGACGCCACGGGTCTCCGCGTCCACGAATCACGGACGCGGACCGGTCGGTGGGGTCCGGACCCGACGGGCCCCACCGTCCCGGACCGGGATGTCCACGGCCGGCCGGGGTCGCCACGGCAGGCCGGGCCGGGGCGCCGGCTCACGACGGGTGCGTCAGAACAAGGGCCACGGCACCGCGGGGCCGTGCCCCGGCGGTGGCGGGAAGATGCCGACGGCCCGCAGCGCCGCACACCGCGCGCGCACCGTGTCGACCTCTTCCGGCGTCAGGTGTTCGGCGAGTTCGTCACCCAGGGCACCGCGGAGCGCTTCCGACACCCGGTCGAGCCCCTCGAGTTCGTCCGGTCCGAGCGGCTCGCCGATCCAGCCCCACAGCACCGTGCGGAGCTTGTGCTCGACGTGGAAGGCCAGCCCGTGGTCGACACCGAACCGGTGTCCGTCGGGCATCGCCAGCACGTGCCCGCCCTTGCGGTCGGCGTTGTTCACCACGACGTCGAAGACGGCCATGCGGCGCAACGCCTCGGAGTCCTCGTGCACGAGCGTCACCGGCTGGTCGTGCTCGTCGATCGCCTCGAGCACGGGCAGCCACGGCGAACCGTCCGCCTCGGCGGCCTCGGGGGTGACGAGGTCGACGGCGTCCTGGTCCGGGTCGATCGTCTGCCAGCGCTGCACCATGCCGGGGCCGAACGGGCCGTCACCGAGCCACGTCGGTGGCACGATGCCCCAGCCGAACGCCTCGGACACCAGGTGGGCAGCGACCTCGCGGCCGGCGAGCGTGCCGTCCGGGAAGTCCCAGAGCGGGCGTTCCCCCTCGATCGGCTTGTAGACGACCGCCTCGCCGTCCAGCTCGGCCAGGAAGGTCGCGTTCGAGGCCTCGCGGATCCGCGCCGTGATGCTCAGTGAGCCGTCGCTCATGCGTCGCCGGGCGGACGGCCGGCGGCGACGATCTCGCGGGTGCGCTCGACGAACGCGCGAGCGGTGCCGACCGGGATCTTGACCTGGAAGAGCTCGTCGGGTTCGGGGATCTCGACGACCGCCTCGATCTCGAGGCCGTCCTCGCTCTCCTCGGACACGATCTCGACGTCGTCGTCGATCGGGTACGCCTCGATGACCACCTGCGCCGTCGACGGGTCGAAGCCCAGGCTCAGGGCACCGGCACGGAACTCGGGCTCCACCGGCTGGTCGAGCGGCTCCGGGTCGCGGAGCTCGACGGGGGCGGTGTCCGGCACGCTGAAGCGGTTCGCCTCGACCGTGGCGACCTCGTCCAGCAGCTCGTCGATCTTCTCGGCGAGCACGGCGGTCTGCTCCTTCTCGAGGGCGACGCTCGTGACGCGCTTGCCGGAGCGGGCCTGCAAGTAGAAGGCGCGCTCGCCCGGACGGCCGATGGTGCCGACGACGAGGCGGTCCGGCCAGTCGAAGCCGTGGACGATGGAGGGCATACCCGCATTGTAGGAGTGCGGGCCTGCGCCCGTTCAGGGTCTGGCAGGGCCTGCCTCGGACGGGGCCTCCGGATGTCCGGCTCCGCCGCCGACCGCTGCGTCCCCGCTGGGCGCCGGAGCGGTCGCGAGCCACGACAGATCGCCGGACTCGGTGTTCGTCGCGACCACCTCGGGCCGGTGCTCGCCGTACCGCACGACCGACACCGACGCGGGCCCGACGCCGATGCGTTGGAACAGGTCGAGGTGCATGCCGAACGCGTCGGCCAGGACGGACTTGATGATGTCGCCGTGGCTCACCGCGACCCAGACCGCTCCGGGCCCGTGCTCCGCTTCGACCTCGGCGTCGATGCGCCGGACGGCCGACACCGCCCGGGACTGCATGGTCTGCATGGACTCGCCGCCGGGGAACACCACGGCGCTCGGGTTCGCCTGCACCGTCCGCCACAGCGGCTCCTTCGCCAGGTCGGCGAGCTTCCGCCCCTGCCACTCGCCGTAGTCCGCCTCGGTGATCGCCCGCTCGATGGCCGACGCGGGGTCGCCCGGCTGTCGCTCGAGGATCGCCCTCGCCGTCTGCCGGCATCGCTCGAGCGGACTCGACACGACGGCGACGACCGGCACGGCCGCGATGCGCTCCGCGGTGCGGTCGGCCTGCTTCCGGCCGACGGCGTCGAGTCGCACGCCGGCGGTTCGTCCGGCGAGCACGCCCGTGGCGTTCGCGGTGGTGCGTCCGTGTCGGACGAGGAGGACGGTCGCCATGTGCCCGATCCTAGGCGGCGATCACCGGCGCCCCGGCCAGCCGACCGTCCACCACCGTGACGAGTTCGTCGAGGGTCCCGCGGTGCACCAGGTCGTGGGTGACCAGCATCGTCGCGGTGTCCCGCTCGCGCGTCAGTTTGGCGATGAGCTCCATGATCGCCGCGCCGCGCTCCTGGTCCAGCGCACTCGTCGGTTCGTCCACGAGCAGGACGTCGGGTTCGTGCACGAGTGCCCGGGCGATCGCGACGCGCTGCCGCTGCCCGCCGGACAGCTGCGCCGGCCGCTTGTCCAGGTGCTCGGACAGCCCCACCGCGTCCAGCAGGTCGTCGGCCCGGTCCCGGAGCCCTCCCGCGCGACGACCTCCGGCGGGGTGCCGGCCGCCGAGGTGCGCCATCACGAGCACCTGCTCCCGTGCGGTCAGCGACGGCAGCAGGTTCGACTGCTGGAACACGATCCCGATGTGCGCACGCCGCAGGGCGGTGGCTTCGTCCCGGGCCAGCGCGGCCGCGTCGACGTCGCCGATGAGCACCCGACCGGAGTCCGGCCGGATGAGCGTCGCGGCGACGGCGAGCAGCGACGACTTGCCCGATCCGGAGGGGCCGGTGATGCCGGTCACGACGCCGGGCCGGGCGACGAGGGACACGTGGTCGACCGCGGTGATCCGCCGGTCGCCGTCGGGGAAGGTCAGGGTGACGTCGTCGAGGGTGATCATCGGTTGCTCCCGAGGGCGGTGAGGGGGTCGGCGGAGGTGACGGTGCGGAGCGCGACGGCGGCGCCGGCGAGTCCGAGGACGGCCATCGCGGCGGCCGGCACGACGGTGGTGACCGGGCTGAGCAGGAACGGCAGTGCACCGCCGGCGAGCGCGCCGAGTCCGACGACGGCCAGCATCCCGACGCCGATCCCCAGGACGAGCACGACGAGCGCCTGTCCGAGCGCATCGCGGACGAGTGATCCGGTGCTCGCGCCGAGGGCCTTGAGCACGGCGACGTCGCCGGCCCGCTGCATGGTCCAGACCGTGAAGAACGCCCCGACGACGAGCGCGGACACCCCGAAGAGCATGACGATCATCAGGCCGAGCGACCCGATCTCGGACCGGAAGGTCTCGAGGGCGGTCAGCGACCCGAGCGGCGACGCGGCGGACGTGCCGGTGGACGCTGCGACGGCGTCCCAGTCCGGGCTGCCGCTGACGGCCAGGACGGTCGGCGCGCCGTCGCCGCCGAGTCGCCGGTCGGCCGCGGCCCACGCTTCCGGGGTCATGGCGAGCACCGGTGTGTGGCTGTACCAGGCGTCGCCGACGACGACGGCGACGCGGTAGTCCGTCCCGGTGACGGTGATGCGGTCGCCGACCTGCACGCCGAGGTCGGCCGCAGCACCGGACGACAGCCCGACCTGGTCGTCGCGACCGGGTGCGAGATCGGTGACGGGGGTCGACCGTGCTCCCGTCGGCAGCCCGACCAGCGCGACGCCGACGGCCGCGCCCGACGCCGCAGCACCCGACCCCGCGGCGCCCGACCCCGCAGCGCCGGACCCCGCGCCCGGTGCCGTCGCCCGGCCCTGGACGATGCCCACCGGCACCACGTCGCCGACCCCGGGGGCCGCCTGCCAGCCGTCCACGGCCCGCTGCCCGATGGTGGAGTCGCCGAACGACGGCTGCCCGGTGGACGGCTGCTGCAGGACCAGGCGGTCGCCGGGCAGGTCGAGCACCGCCGAGACGTTCTGCGACGCGAGCCCGCCGGTGAGCCCGGCGAGGAACCCGACGAGCAGGGTGATGAGCGCCACGACGGAGCCGATGAGGACGAACCGGCCACGGGCGAACCGGAGATCGCGCCAAGCGACGAACACGGTGTTCCCTTCCCGGGTCGCAGACCTTCCACGACCACGACTCCCAGCCTCGCCGCGGTGCTCCCACCCGGCATCGCCGGAGGGTTCGGTCCTCCGATCGAACTTTCGGTTGATCCCCACCGGCCGGTGCCTCCGTACGCTGGGGAGCACATGGCGCACAGCACCCTCACCCCGGTCTTCGTCGGTCTGCGGACCGGCCTGCACGTGCTGTCGGCCGCGCTGCTCGCCCTGGTCGTCGTGCGGGTGCTCGTGGACGGTGGCGCCGGCACGTGGGTGCGGTTGGCCCTGGCTGCGGTGTTCGCGGGCGTGTACCTGCTCGGGGCGGTCGTCGCGCGCGGCGACGGCCCCCGTCGGACGGTCGCCGGTGCGGTCTGGCTCATCGCCCTGACCCTCGTCTGGATCGCCCTGCTCGTCGGCGTCCCCGAGGCCGCCTACCTCGTCTTCCCGCTCTTCTTCCTGTACCTGCACGTCCTGCCGCGCATCGTCGGACCGGTGGCCGTCATCACTGCGACCCTGGTCGCCGTCGTCGCCCTCGGACTGCACGGCGGCTTCACCGTCGGTGGTGTGGTCGGTCCGCTCGTCGGAGCGGGCGTCGCACTGCTCATCGGACTGGGGTACCGGGCGCTCGCGCGCGAGGCGGTCGAACGCGAGGCCCTGGTCGCCGAGCTCCTCGCCACGCGCGACCGGTTGGCCGTCACCGAACGCGAGCAGGGCGTCCTCGCCGAGCGGGCCCGGTTGGCCCGTGAGATCCACGACACCGTCGCGCAGGGGTTGTCGAGCATCCAGATGCTGCTGCACGCGGCCGAACGCGCGGACGGGGAGCGTCCGGGGACGGAGCACATCCGGCTCGCCCGTGAGACCGCTGCCGAGGGCCTCGCCGACACCCGGCGGTTCATCCGCGAACTCGCACCACCGGCGCTCGAACGCGGACTCGGGGCAGCGCTGGAACGGTTGGCCGGCTCCCAGTGGTCGCGCGACGGCCTCGACGTCACGGTCGACGTCGCGGAGGCCTCGTTGCCGATGGACGTCCAGACCGCGCTGCTCCGCATCGCCCAGGGCGCCGTCGCCAACGTGGTGCAGCACGCCGCGGCCACCCACGTCCGACTGTCACTCACCGTGGACGGTCAGGAGGCCCGGCTCACCATCGCGGACGACGGCGTCGGTTTCGACCCGGTCGCCGTCCACGACCGGTCGGGCACGACGGACTCGTTCGGGTTGCGTGCCACCGAAGAGCGCGTCGAGCAGTTCGGCGGCCGGCTCGAGGTCGACTCGGCCCCTGGCCGCGGGACGACGCTCGTCGCGATCCTGGAGGTCCGGTGATCCGCATCCTCATCGCCGACGACCACCCGGTGGTCCGCGCCGGGCTCCGAGCACTCCTCGACGGCACGGACGGCATCGTCGTCGCGGGTGAGGCGTCCACCCCGGACGAAGCCGTGGACCTCGCCGCCCGGCTCTCGCCGGAACTCGTGCTCATGGACCTGCAGTTCGGGCAGGACCTCACCGGGGCGGACGCGACGCGACGGATCCGCGCGCTCGACGCCGCGCCGTACGTGCTCGTGCTGACGAACTACGACTCCGACGGGGACATCCTCGGTGCGGTCGAGGCCGGCGCGAGCGGGTACCTGCTCAAGGACGCGCCCCCGCACGAACTCGTCGCGGCCGTCCGCGCCGCCGCGTCCGGACAGAGCGCCCTCGCGCCGACGATCGCGGGTCGGCTCATGGCGCGGATGCGCGCCCCGTCGGTGAGCCTGTCGGCGCGGGAGCTCGAGGTGCTGCGCCTCGTCGCCGAGGGGGCGTCGAACGGCGCCGTCGCCGCGCGCCTGCACATCAGCGACGCCACCGTGAAGTCGCACCTGGTGCACGTGTTCTCGAAGCTCGGGGTGTCCTCGCGCACGGCCGCGGTCTCCGAGGCCCGCGCCCTCGGCATGCTCCGCTGACGACCGCACCCTTGACGGGCCGTCGGCGGACCGATCAGATGGTCACATGACCCGGCACCCTCGAGGGGCCCTGTTCGCCACGTCGACGATGACCGGCTTCGGCATCGCCACGTGGGTGACCAGGACGCCCGCCATCCGCGACGAACTCGGGGCGTCGATCGAGGCGATGGGGCTCGTGCTCCTCGGGCTGTCGATCGGGTCGATGATCGGGATCCTCGGCGCCGGTGCGCTCGTCCGACGGCTCGGGACACGACCCTTGATCCTGCTCGGTGGCGCGCTGCCCGTGGTGGGGATGGTCCTCGTCGCCCTGCTCGCCCCGGCACAGGTGCCGGCGGGTGTCTGGGCGGGGCTGTTCCTGATCGGGTTCGGGTCGGGGGTCGCCGAGATCGGGCTGAACGTCGAGGCCGCCGCGGTCGAGCGGCGCATCGGCCACCCGGTGGTGCCGGTGCTGCACGCCTGCTTCAGCCTGGGGACCGTCGTCGGCGGTGTCGTCGGCATCGCGATGACGGCTGCCCGGACACCGGTGCTCGTGCACCTGCTCGTGGGGGCTGCGGTGATGGCGGCACTCGCGGCGTTCGCTGCCCTCAACCTGCAGCCGCTGCCGCGTGCCGGAGTGCAGACGGAGGGAGCCGACACCGCAGACGCCGCCGGCACGTCCCGCGTCACCACGGCCACCCGCCGCTCCGTCATCACCGTGCAGCTCGCGCTCATCGCGGTGATCACGCTCGCGATGGCCTTCGCCGAGGGTGCCGCCAGCGACTGGCTCCCGCTCCTGATGACGACCGACCACGACGCCCCGGAAGCGGTCGGCTCGCTGGTCTTCACCGGGTTTGCGCTCGCCATGCTCATCGGCCGGTCGGCCGGCACCCCGCTCGTCACGCGGCTCGGGCGGGGCCCGGTCGTCCGGCTCTGTGCCGCGGTCGGCGGGATCGGGGTCCTGCTCGTGGTCGTCTCGCCGAGTCCGGTCGTCACGGCGATCGCCGCGGGCATCTGGGGGCTCGGCATCGCGCTCGGGTTCCCGCTCGCGATCTCGGCAGCGGGTGACCACCCGACCGACGGGGACCGCCGGGTGTCGGTCGTCGCGACCGCTGGCTACATCGCGTTCCTGGTCGGACCGCCCCTGCTCGGCTTCGTCGGCGAGCACCTCGGGCTGCAGGCGGCGATGCTGGTGCCCCTCGTGCTGCTCGTCGCCGCCTTCGTCGTCGCGCCCGCCGCACGGGACTCACACGACGTCGACGTCCGGCGGACCGTCTCCACCTGATCCGCGACGCCGGGCGCGGGTCCGGGCGCGCCGCCCCGCGGATCAGTACGGTCGATCCCATGCCGTTCTTCCGCGACAGCCCCCAGCCGACCACCCCCTCGAAGATCCAGGCGGCGTGGTCCGACTCGACGGGCCGCCTGGCGACGCGGTGCCTGCAGGTGATCATCGTCGTCGTGGTCATCGCCGGCGTCGTCTACGCCGGCAGCGTGCTGAGCGTCGTCACCATCCCGGTGCTCCTCGCGCTCATCATCGCTTCGGCCATGCACCCGATCGTGTCCTGGTTGCGCAAGCACAAGGTGCCGTCGGTCCTCGCGACCCTCGCGGTGCTCATCGGCGTCCTCGCGGTGCTCGGGCTCATCGGGTGGCTCATCGTCGTCGCCGTCGAGAACCAGTGGTCGCAGTTGCAGAAGTCGGCCGTCGACGGGTTCCAGCAGTTGCAGGACTTCGCGAAGAACCTGCCGATCTCGATCTCGGACAAGCAGGTCGACGACGCCGTTGCGTCCGTCACCGACTTCATCACGAGTGCGCAGTTCGGCTCCGGCGCCCTGGCCGGTGCCTCGGCCACCGCGAACTTCCTGACCGGCCTCGTGCTGATGATCGTGGTGCTGTTCTTCTTCCTCAAGGACGGCCCGAGCATCTGGGAGTTCCTGCTCCGCCCGTTCACCGGTGAGCGCTACGACCGTGCACGCCGGGTGGGCGACCGCGTGGTCTCGACCCTCGGCGGGTACGTGCGCGGTACCGCCACGGTCGCCGCTGTCGACGCCATCGGCATCGGTGTCGGCATCGCGATCGTCGGCGTCCCGCTGGCACTCCCCCTGGCCGTCGTGGTGTTCATCACGGCCTTCATCCCGATCGTCGGTGCGACGGCAGCCGGCATCCTCGCTGCCCTGGTCGCGCTCGTCGCACTCGGTCCCGTCCAGGCGCTCATCGTCGTCGGGATCGTGATCCTGGTGAACCAGCTCGAGGGCAACCTGCTCCAGCCGGTGCTGATGGGACGCACCCTCAAGCTGCACGGCCTGGTCATCCTGATCGGCCTGACCGCGGGCACCGTCCTGGCCGGCATCACCGGTGCCATCATCTCGGTGCCGCTGCTGGCCGCCGCATGGGGCGCGATCCTGGTCTGGGACGGCCCGAACACCCCCGCGCGTCCGTGGCGCAAGAAGCGCAACGAGGACGTCACGGCCCACGAACTCCCCGCCGACTGACACCATGGACCCGTGCTCGTCTCCATCGTCTACATGAGTCGCGCCGTCGTCCCCTTCGACGACGGCGACCTCGCGACGCTGCTGGACGGCTCACGGCTCCGCAACGAGGCGCTCGGTGTCTCCGGGCTGCTCGTCGTGAAGGGCGGCCGCTTCATGCAGTTGCTCGAGGGCCCCGCGTGGAGCGTCGACGACCGGTTCGCCGCCATCAGCCGTGATCCGCGGCACGGCGAGGTGAAGTCGCTCATCCGCGAGGACATCGAGCGACGACGCTTCGACGGCTGGTCGATGGCCTACCGCTCGCTCGACGACGCGGACGTCCACGCAGAGCCGGGCTTCAGTCCGTTCCTGTCCGGCGAGACGGACTTCCCGCGGTCCTTCGACCGCACGAGCGCGGCGTGGCTGCTCAAGTGGTTCCGCGACCGCGAACTCCACGACCGCTGAACGCCTCGTCGACGACCCCGAGCAGCCGGTCGCGGTGCGCCGGGTCCGCCGTGGCCGTCAGGACCACCCGCCACATCGTCGCGACCGCGGGGAACAGGTCGGCTCGCCCGGTACGGACGTCGGACACCAGTTGCACGCCCGTGAAGTACGGCACGACGGTGGAACCGAGCTGTTCCGCGGTCAGGTCGGTGCGGAGCTCGCCGCTCGCGATCGCCAGCCGGAACACGTCCACGATCCCGCCGATCCACTGCTCGTAGAAGCTGACCGTGGCCGCGTGGAACTCGCCGCGCTCCAGTGACAACCGGATGCCCGCGCGCACGATCGGGTCGGTCTGCAGCAGTTCCGCGATGGCTCGCGAGGCGCCGACCAGGGCAGCTGCTGGTGACTGCTCGGTGTGGCTCACGACGTCGAAGGTCCGGACGTTCTGCTCGTCGATCACACCGAGCGCGAGGGCCAGCTTGGTCGGGAAGTGGAAGTGCAGCGCCCCCTGCGAGACGCCCGCCCCGCGGGCGATGGCCGCGATCGTCGCGGCGGCGAAGCCGACGCGGTCGAACTCCTCCGCAGCGGCCACCAGGATCTGCTCACGTCGTTCCACGTGACCAGTCTGACGGTCTGGAGGCGCGGGGCGGGCGTGCCCCGTGCCTCCAGACCGAGGGGTGGTCGCGTCAGACCGCGTCAGGCGACCCGCGCGGTCAGGTGAGCGCCAGCAGGTTGTTGACCTGCTCGTTGATGCCGGTCAACGTCGAGATCGGCTTGCCGTTCGCGTAGACGTTGTCGAAGGCCGGCTGCAACAGCGCCTGCACGTCCGCCGGGTTGCGGGTGACGGGGAACAGGAACGTGGTCTTCTCCTCGACCTGCCGGGTGAAGGCCGACACGTCCAGACCGCGCTTCCGGAACGACGCGACCGCCGCCTCGGTACCGGCGGGACGGGCCGGGAACACGACGCCTGCGCGGCCGACGATCTCCTGGGCGGTGTCGCTGCCGAGGAACGCGACCCACTTCGCCGCCGCCTCCGGGTCCTTCGCCTGCTTCGTGATCGAGTCGCCGAGCCCGTTGAACATCGACGCCCGCTTGCCCGTCGGCCCGATCGGCGTCGGGGCGACGGCGATGTCGAGGTCCTTCATGTTCAGGTACGTGCCGATCATCCACGAGCCGTTGAACGACAGCGCGCACTTGCCCGCGCCGAGCTGCACGTCCGGACCGGTCGTCGTCGAGAAGACGCCGTACTTCGCCATGTAGCCCTTGTCGGCCAGGCGGTAGTACCAGGCGAGGGTGTCCTGCACGGTCTTCTCGTCGTAGCGGAACTTGTCGCCCCACGGGTTCTCGTTCGTGTAGAACCAGTCGGTCGACCCGGTGAAGGGCGACCACTGCGTCTGGCCGAAGCCGTCGCCGCCAGACCCGTTCGACGAGATGCCGTAGACCTCGACGTTCTCCTTGTCGAAGCCGGGCTCGTCACCCCGCCGACCCTTGGAGTCGATGGTCAGGTGCGCGAGCATCCGTTCGAACGAGCCGCCGTCGTCGGGGTTCCACTCGAGCGTGGCGAGCTCGTCGTCGGAGACGCCAGCCTTCTGCATCGCCTTCCGGTCGTAGAACATCCCGATGGTGTCCCAGTCCTTCGGCGAGCCGTAGCGGTGCCCGTCCTGGCCCTTCCACAGCTCGGCGAGGCCGGACTGGTAGTCGTCGTCGCTGATGGACTTCGTCGCGTCGAGCTCGTCGAGCTTGTAGAGCACGTCGAGGTCGGAGAACTGCGGGAACTTCGTCAGGTGGTCGGTGAAGACGTCCGGCGCGGTGCCGGCGATGAACCCGGCCGTCAGCTTGGTCCAGTAGTCGGCCCACCCGAGCTGGGTGATCTGCACCGTGATGTCGGGGTTCTCGCGGTGGAAGGCCTTCGCGACCTGCTGGTAGGCGGGCAGCTGGTTGGAGTCCCAGAGCCAGTAGCTCACGGTGCGGGCGCCGCTCTTCGAGGCGGTCCCCCGGCTCGGGGACGAGCAGGCGGCGAGCGCACCGAGGGCGAGGGCTGAAGCGCCGCCCGCGAACAGTGCGCGGCGGGAGAGGGTGTTCGTCATGGTGTGGTGGTCCTGTCCGAGCCGGGGCTACTTGATCCCGGAGAAGCCGATGGAGTTGACGATCCGCTTGGCGAAGACGCCGAACAGCACGATCATCGGGAGCGCCGCCACGAGGGTCGCGGACATCAGCCCGGCCCAGTCGGTGCCGGACTGCGGGGACTGCGACTTGAAGACGCCGAGTGCGACGGTGAGCACCCGCGAGCTGTCCGTGTACGACACCATGAGCGGCCAGAAGTAGTCGTTCCAGCTCGTGATGTACGTCAGCACGGCGAGCGTCGCGATCGGCGCAGCGGCCATCGGGATGACGAGCCGGAAGAACACCCGGACCTTGCCCGCGCCGTCGATCAGCGCGGCCTCCTCGACCTCCTTCGAGATGCCGAGGAAGAACTGCCGCAGGAAGAACACCGCGAACGGGGTCATGAACATCGTCGGCAACGCGATGCCGAGCAGGTTGTCGACGAGCCCGAGCTGCTTGATGAGCGTGAAGTTCGGCAGCAGCGTGAAGATCGCGGGCACCATCAGGCCGGCGAGGAACACCCCGAAGACCTTGTCGCGTCCGGGCCAGCGCAGTCGGGCGAAGGCGTACGCGGCAGCGGCCGAGAAGAACACCTGGCCGACCGTCACGAGCGTCGACACGATCACCGAGTTGAGCAGGTACCGCCAGAAGTTCAGGGCGGCGCCGGAGCCACCCTGGGCGAGGGCCTCCTCGGTGGACTGCAGGCCGAGGACCCGCTCGAACCCACCCAGGCTGAACCCGACGGGCAGCAGCGACGTGGGGTCGGAGTTGATCGCACCGTTCGACGACAGGGCGGTGCGCAGGATCCAGTAGAACGGGAACAGGGTGACGACGATGACGATGATCATCGCGACCCAGGCGAGGACGCGGCCGACCGACGGACGGCGACGGTGGCCGGCTCCGGGTCGGGGCGGACGCTTCGTGGTGACGGAACGGGTGAGGGTCGTGGTCATGGTGCGGCGCTCCGTTCAGTCCAGGTCCGACTCACCCGAGCGGGTGAGGCGGTACTGGATGATCGTGATGATGCTGAGGACGATGAGGAGCGCGACCGAGACCGCGGACGCGTAGCCGAACTGGAACCGGCCGAACGCCAGGTTGTAGATGTAGTTCTGCACGACGTTCGTGGCGTTCGCGGGGCCGCCCTGCGTGGTGACGGCGACGGTGTCGAACACCTGGAACGACCCGATCACCGTGATGATGAGCACCAGCGACAGGATCGGGCGAAGCAGCGGCACCGTGATGCGCCAGAACATCTTCCACTCGCTCGCACCGTCGATGCGGCCGGCTTCGTACACCGTCTCGGGAAGCGACTGCAGGCCGGCGAAGATCAGGAGCGCCGTGTAGCCGACGTGCCGCCACACGTTGATGAGCGCGATCGACGGGATGCCCCAGACGTCGCTCTGCAGGAACGGGATGCGGTCCAGGCCGAGGGCCGCGAGCATCTCGTTGCCGATGCCGAGCTGGGTGTCGAGGATCCACAGCCAGACGAGCGCCGCGACGACGTTCGACACCAGGTAGGGCGCCAGGACGATGCCGCGCACGAAGGTCGACTTCGTCAGGCGGTGCATCATCACGGCGATGAACAGTGCGACGACCGTCTGGATGACGATGTTGATGAGCACGTACTCGATCGTGACGACCATCGAGTGCCAGAAGATCGAGTCCTGCACGAGCCGCGCGTAGTTCTGCAGCCCGGTGAACTCCGGCTCGGTGAGCAGGTTGTAGGACGTGAAGCTCAGGTAGATGCCCCGCACGGTCGGCCAGGCGAGGAACACCACGAAGCCGATCGCGGCCGGCGCGATGAACAGCAGCGCGAGCCACAGGTCGTTCCGGGGACGGCGGCGGCGTGGGACGGTGGTACGGGCGAGCGGGAGGTCGGCTGCCCGACTCCTCCGTCTCGTGCTGGCGGTCGTCAAGGGTGACGACACAGGGCTCTCGGTGGCCATCGCGACTCCTTCGTCTGCGGTGGACTGACGTGCAGCAGTCCGTGAGCCGGGAATCTACACGTGGTGACACCGGGTAGCAAGAGTCTCTTTCACGCTCCGAATCCGGGGTTGTCACGTGTAGACAATCGTGTCAGGATGGCGGTCGATCGCATCGGCGCGACCTGCCCGGCGACGCATCCCTCACCCTGGAAAGGTCACTGATGATCTCTGTCGGAATGGTCGGCGCGGGCCAGTTCGCCCCCCAGTTCGCCAAGCTGTTCAAGCTCCACCCGGACGTCGACCGCGTCTTCGTGACCGACCTCGTCGACGACCGCGCGTCGGAGCTCGTCGAGTCGCAGCACCTCGACGGAACGTTCGCCGACTTCGACGCCGTGCTCGCCTCGGACGTCGACGCCGTCGCGATCTTCACGCAGCGCTGGACGCACGGTCCGCTCGTCGTCAAGGCGCTCCGCGCCGGCAAGCACGTCTACTCGGCGGTGCCGATGGCGATCTCGGTCGACGAGATCCGCGACATCATCGAGGCCGTCCGCGAGACCGGGCTCACCTACATGATGGGCGAGACGAGCTACTACAACCCCGCGACGGTGTTCGCCCGCAAGCAGGTCGCCGACGGCGCCTTCGGCCGGGTCTTCTACTCCGAGGGCGACTACGTGCACGACATGGACCTCGGGTTCTACGCCGCGTACCAGTTCAGCGGTGGCGAGGACTGGAAGCGCACCGCCAGCTACCCGCCCATGCTGTACCCGACCCACTCGGTCGGCGGCGTCCTCGGCGCCATCCCCGGACACGCGGTCAGCGTCAGCTGCATCGGCGTCAAGGACGACCGGGGCGACGGCGTCTTCGACAAGGACGTCAGCCAGTTCGACAACGACTTCTCGAACGCCACCGCCCTGTTCGAGCTCGACAACGGCGGCGTCATGCGCATCAACGAGATGCGCCGTGTCGGCTACCCGTCGCACATCCGCGAGTCCCGCTTCCGCTACTTCGGCACCGAAGCGAGCTTCGAACAGCTCGCGAAGACCAGCGTCTGGCAGGACAAGGAGGACTCGCACGACATCAGCGACAAGATCAACACGCAGGCGACGATGGACCTCGACGACCCGCGTCTCGCCGGCGTCGACCCCTCGCTGCGCGACGCGTTCGTGTCCGGGTACGCCGAGGTGCACGACACCGACCGCCTGCCCGCCGAGTACGCCGGCGTGCCGACCGGGCACGAGGGCTCGCACCAGTTCCTCGCCGACGACTTCGTCCGCGCCGTCGTCGACCGGACGCTGCCGCCGGTGAACGCCTGGACCGCCGCTCGCTTCACGCTGCCCGGCATCATCGCCCACCAGTCGGCCCTGCAGGGCGGCGCACGCCTCGAGGTGCCGGACTTCGGGGACGCCCCGGAGACGACCACGGCGGTGCCCTCGTCTAGTATCGCCAGCGAATAGCAAGTGGTGTTCGGGTGTCGGTCCACACGGGCCGGCACCCGAACGCGACTTCCGAGCCGACGAAGGTGGCACCCGTGAGCGTCCCGACGACCCCGAGGGCGGTCACCCGCGCCGACGTCGCCCGGTACGCCGGCGTGAGCACCTCCGTCGTCAGCTACGTCGTGCACGACGGCCCCCGCCCCGTCGCGGCGGCCACCGCCGCCCGGGTCCGTGACGCCATCCGGGTCCTCGGGTACCGGCCGAATGCCAGCGCCCAGGCCCTGCGCACCGGGTCGTCGAAGATGCTCGGCCTCATCGTCCCCGAGCTCGACAACCCCTTCTGGTCCGAGCTCGCCGTCGAGGTCACCCACGCCGCAGCAGCCCGCGGCTACGACGTCCTGCTCGCCAACAGCGACGGCGACGCCAGCCAGGAGCGCGAGCGGCTCCGCAGCCTGTCCGCCCGCCAGGTCGACGGGATCATCGTCACGAGCATCATGACCCACCCGGACCTGTCCACCGTGTCGGACCCGGGCATCCCGATGGTCCTGCTCAACACCTTCTTCGAGGTGCCCGAGTACGCCAGCATCGGCGTCGACGCCCTGCGGGGCGCGTACGACGGCACCCAGCACCTGGTCGAGCACGGCTACGGGTCGATCGGCCTCGTCATGGGGCACGCCGGCTCCATGGAGCTCCGCGAACAGGGCTGGATGCGGGCCCTGCGCGACGCCGGGCTGCCGGACGGCCCGATCGTGCGCTGCGACTTCACCCGACGGGGCGGGTACGAGGCCGGCCTGCGCATGTTCGCGGACGGGACGGGACCCCGCGCCGTCTTCGTCAGCTCGGACATGCAGGCCGTCGGTGTGCTGCGGGCACTGTGGGAACTCGGGCTGCGCGTACCGGAGGACGTCGCGATCGTGTCGTTCGACGGCGGTGCCGAGGCGGACTACACGAACCCGCAGCTCACGACGGTCCGGCAGCCGATCGAGACGATGGCGACCGCCGCCGTCGACCGTGTGCTCGGGCTCGACGCGGACAACCAGTGGCACCGCGATCTGGTGCCCGCCGAGTTGGTCCTGGGCGCGAGTTGCGGGTGCGACGTGCGTCGCTGACGCACCACCGAACCGTCCTGGAGGCGCGGGGCGGGGCCGCCACGGGCCTCCCGTCCGTCAGGTGGCCGGGTCCATGACGGCGGTGAGCCGCTGGAGCGGCACACGCTGCTGGGACTCCTGCGTCACCGCGACCGCTTCGACCGGCTCGCCGGAATCGGAGTCGACGAAGCGCAGGTCCGACGTCAGCTCCGTGGGGCGGTACCGATCCGCCCAGCCGCCGAGCGCCAGGAGCACCAGCGAGAGATCGCGGCCGGCGTCGGTGAGGATGTACTCCTCGCGCGCCCGGGCACCCTCCGGCTTGTAGGTCGTGCGCTCGAGCACTCCCCCGTCGACGAGGGAGGCCAGTCGTGCGGTCAGGACTTCGCGCGGGACGCCGAGGCTCTGCTGGAACTGACTGAAGCGCGTGGAACCGGCGAGGGCGTCACGCACGATCATGAGCGTCCACTTCTCGCCGAGGACGTCGAGGGACCGTGCGATGGGGCAGCGCTCGTCGCCGCCGAGGATGCCGAGCATGCCTTCATCCTAGCTGAGTTCGATTTCCGGACACAACGTGCTAGGTTCGGTTTTCGTACTCAACTTCTCTCGTCTGGAGCCCCTCATGACCGACCTCACCAACGCCATCGTCCTCGTCACCGGAGCGAACGGCGGCCTCGGCGCCGAGTTCGTCCAGCAGGCCCTGGACCGCGGCGCCGCCAAGGTCTACGCGACCGCCCGCACCCCGCGCACCTGGGACGACGAGCGCATCGTGCCGCTCGCCCTCGACGTCACCAGCCAGGAGAGCGTCGACGCCGCAGCCCGTGCCGCCGCGGACACCACGATCGTCGTGAACAACGCCGGGATCGCCGGCGCCGACCCGCTCGTCGACACCTCCGTCGCGGAGGTCGAGCGCATCTTCGCGACGAACGTCTTCGGCGCGCTCCGTGTCGCCAAGGCCTTCGCCCCCTCGATCGGCGGCGGCGCGCTGATCGACGTGCACTCGGCCCTGAGCTGGGTCGCGCTCGCCGGCGCGTACTCGGCGTCGAAGGCAGCGTTCTGGTCGATCACGAACTCGCTCCGCCTCGAGCTCGCACCCCAGGGCACCCAGGTCGTCGGCGCACACCTCGGTTACACGGACACCGGCATGACCGCGGGGCTCGACGTCGAGAAGTCCGACCCGGCCGACATCGTCCGGCTCATCTGGGACGCCGTCGAGGCCGGCGAGCACGAGGTCCTGGCCGACCAGGTCAGCCGTGACGTCCGCGCCGGGCTCAGTGCGCCGCTGACGGCGCTGTACCCGGCGCTCGCGACCGCCTGAGGTCCGGTCGCGGGCGCGGCGTACGCCGTACGGTGGAGGACGTGCAGTTCCTGGCGTCCGCCCTCCGAGTCCCGATCACCGGCTTCGGCGCGCTCGCGCTCTGGCTGCTGGCGACGTCGGACGGCGAGCTGCTGAAGATCCTGCTCGGGGTCGGCTCGGCGCTGCTCGCCGTCGCTGGCTACGTCGGTCAGACCGCGGCGGAGCGTGCCGTCAGGAACCAGCAGCTCGACCAGGCGGTGGCGCGGAAGGACGAGTGGGAGCGCGAACACGGCGACGTCGAGGACCGGGCCGGTTGACGGTCCTGGTTCGGGAACCGCGAGGTTCCCGAACCAGGACCGTCAACCGCGGGCACCGCGATCGGTGATGTCGCGGTTGACGGCGCTGATCGCGGCGCGCTCCTCGACGGAGATGCCTGCGGCAGCCAGGACACGACCGAGCACGCCGCTCTTGCGCTCGATGTAGTCGTCGATGTCCTCGGCTTCGGCGGCCGCTCGGCGCTTCACGGAGGCGTACTGGTCGCGCAGCCCCGGGTCGGCGCGCAGCACGTCGCGGACGGCGAGGTGGTTCCGGAGCGAGAGCGATCCGGCCGTGGCGACGTAGGTGTTGCTCGGGGCGAAGTGCTCCGGAGTCCGGAAGGCCTGCCGGTCGGGGACGCCGAGGTCTCCCCGTGGCTCGAAGCCGATCACGGCCAGCGCTGCGACCGCCGCCGTGACGTCGCTGGCATCGACGACGATGTCGACGTCGATCACGGGCTTCGCCGCGAGACCGGGCACTGATGTGCTGCCGACGTGCTCGATGCTGCGGTAGGGCGCACCGGCGGCGTCGAGGGCTGCGGCGTACGCGTCCCGCAACACCGCGAACCGCTCGGGCCACGACGGCTGGTACTCGACGACCTCGATCATCGAGTGCGCCGTGTGGCGGGAGGGGGTGCGAGGAGCTGGAACATGACGTGGTCGCGCCAGGCTCCGTTGATCGTGATGTACTCCGGCGCGAACCCGTAGCGCTTGAACCCCGCGGACTCGAGGGCACGCTGAGACCCCACGTTCTCCGGAAGCGTCTCGGCCTGCACCCGGTGGAGTCGGAGGACGTCGAACGCGTGGACGGCAGCGGCGGCGACGGCGCGGGAGGCGTGGCCCTGGCGCAGCCGGTCAGCGCGGATCCAGTACCCCATGGCACACGACTGCAGGGCTCCGCGGGTGATGCCGCTCAGCGTGATGCGCCCGAGGAGTTCACCGTCGGTCGACTCGATCACGAACGGGACCGCGGTGCCGGCGCGCTCCGCAGCGAGCGACTGCACGACGACATCGTGCTGGCCCTGCTTGGTGAAGTACGCCGGGGCCCGGGACGGCTCCCACGGGCGCAGGTGCTCGGCGCTCGCGGTGATGACGGCGGCGAGCGTCGCCGCGTCGTCGACGCGGAGCAGGCGCAACCGGGTGTCCATGGCGGAGGGTGTGGGATTCGAACCCACGAGACATCTCTGCCCACCTGTTTTCAAGACAGGCTCCATCGGCCGCTCGGACAACCCTCCAGTGACGCGACCACGTGGCGAGACGTGACCGCGTCCCGGGAAGTCTAACGGGCCTCCCGTCTGCCGTGCGCGTCAGCGCATGCCGGGGTCAGCGCGGCAGGGAGTCGAGCGCCGCTGCCAGGCCGTCGTCGGACACGCCACCGGTGAGTTCGTTGCCGGCGTCCACGACGTCGTCCGGAGCCTGCCCCATCACGACGCCACGACCGGAGGTCGATGCCCACCGGAGCATGTCGATGTCGTTGCGGCCGTCGCCCGCGGCGAAGACGCGCGACCGCGGGATGTCGAGCCACTCGCGCACGCGTTCCATCGCGGTGGCCTTCGTCACGCCCTCTGGTGCGATGTCGAGCCACGCGGTCCACCCGACCGTGTACGAGACCTTGTGCAGGCCCATGTCCTCGACGATCTGCAGGAACTCCTCGAGCCCGTGCTCCGGCGAGATCACGACGACGCGGGTGGCCTCGACCGTGAGCAGCTGCTCGAACGGCACCAGCTCGCCCGCGTTCGTCATGGTGTCGGCGGGGAAGTTCTCGGACAACCGGAAGTGGCCGGTCTCGTCCTCGACGCCGAAGGCCGCGTTCTCCAAGGCGCCACGGATGGTCTGCAGGACGTCGCTCGGGTCGAAGTGCTCGACGTGGACACGCTCGTAGGACCCGTCCGGACGGCGGGCCAGGGTCAGCGCACCGTTGGCACAGACGAGGTACTTCGGCTCGATGCCGAGGGTCTCGAGCAGCGGCACCGTCATGCCCTCGCTGCGGCCCGTGGAGAGCATGACCTCGTGCCCGGCGGCCTCGGCATCGCGCACGGCGGCGACGACTGCTTCCGTGATGACGCCGTCCTCGCGCATGGTGGTGCCGTCGATGTCGAGCGCCACCAGCCACCGCTTCGTGCGGGCGGGAGCACCGGCACCGGCGTCCTGCGCTGAACCGTCGACGAACCGCCCCTGGGAGGTCATCGGGGTTCGATCACCTCGACGCCCCCGAGGTAGGGGCGCAGCACCTCGGGCACGACGACGGAGCCGTCGGCCTGCTGGTGGGTCTCGAGGATCGCGACGATCCAGCGGGTGGTCGCGAGGGTGCCGTTCAGGGTGGCGACCGGGGCGGTCTTGCCGCTCTCGGTGCGGTACCGGATGTCGAGGCGACGAGCCTGGAACGTCGTGCAGTTCGACGTCGAGGTGAGCTCGCGGAAGGTGCCCTGCGTCGGGACCCAGGCCTCGATGTCGTACTTCTTCGCCGCGCTCGTGCCGAGGTCACCCGCGGCGACGTCGATCACGCGGTAGTGCAGCCCGAGGTCCTGCAGCATCTGCTCCTGGTAGGACACGAGCTTCTCGTGCTCGGCCTCGGCCTGGTCCGGGTGGACGTAGGCGAACATCTCGAGCTTGTTGAACTGGTGCACGCGCAGGATGCCGCGGTTGTCCTTGCCCGCCGAGCCGGCCTCGCGCCGGTAGCAGGTCGACCAGCCGGCGTAGCGGTGCGCGGTGTTCTCGATGTCGAGGATCTCGTCGGCGTGGAAGCCGGCGAGGGCGACCTCGCTCGTGCCGGTCAGGTACAGGTCGTCGGCCTCGAGCCGGTAGACCTCGGCCGCGTGCTCGCCGAGGAAGCCGGTGCCCGCCATGGTCTCGGGGCGGACGAGCGTCGGGGTGATGAGCGGCTCGAAGCCGGCAGCGATGGCGCGGTCGAGGCCGAGCGACATGAGCGCGATCTCGAGCCGGGCGCCGAGGCCGCGCAGGAAGTAGAAGCGCGAGCCGGAGACCTTCACGCCGCGCGGGATGTCGATGATGCCGAGGTGCTCGCCGAGGTCGGCGTGGTCCTTCGGCTCGAAGTCGAACTCGGGCTTCGTGCCGACGGTGCGGAGGGTGACGAAGTCCTCTTCGCCACCGGCGGGGACGCCGGGCAGCACGACGTTCGGGATGGCGCGCACGACGGAGTTGAAGGTCTCCTCGGCCGCGGTGACGGTCGCCTGGGCTTCCTTCACCCGGGCCGAGAGCGCCTGGGCCTGCTGCACGAGCGCGGCCTTCTCGTCCTTCGGGGCCTTGGCGACGGTCTTGCCGAAGGCGTTCTGCTCGGCGCGGAGCGACTCGAACGCGGTGATCGCGCTGCGTCGGGCGGCGTCGGCGGCGACGGCCTCGTCGACCACGGCGACGGATGCGCGGCGGGACTCCTGCGAGGCCTTGATGACGTCCGGGTTGTCACGAAGCAGCTGGGGATCGATCACCGCTCCATCCTAGAGGCGGCGACATGGGGAGGAACCCGCCGCTCGCAGCGTCCGATCGGTACCGTTGATCCCATGTCGACCCCTTCGGAGACCGCGCCCGCGGACCAGGACGCCCTCCCCACCGAGCACCGGACGGCTGCCGTGGTCTACAACCCGGTCAAGGTCCACCTGCCGACCCTCAAGGCCACCGTGGAACAGCACCAGCAGGAAGCCGGCTGGGCCGAGACGCTCTGGTTCGAGACCACCGAGGAAGACCCGGGCGGGGGCATGGCCCGCGCAGCGCTCGAGGCGGGGGCCGACGTCGTCGCCGCCGCGGGTGGCGACGGCACCGTGCGCGCGGTCGCCGAGGTCGTGCACGGCTCCGGTGCCTCGCTCGCGCTGCTGCCGAGCGGGACGGGCAACCTGCTCGCCCGCAACATGAAGCTCCCCCTCGACGACCTGGCGAGCAGCGCGCACACCATCTTCTCCGGCCACGAGCGGGCGATCGACTTCGGCCTCATCGGCATCGAGCGGCCGGACGGCGCCCGCGAGCAGTTCGGCTTCGTCGTGATGGCGGGCCTCGGGCTCGACGCCCGGATGATCGCGAACACCCGGCCCGAGCTGAAGAAGCGCGTCGGGTGGCTCGCGTACCTCGACTCGCTGCTCCGCTCCGTGCGGGACACCGACGGCTTCGAGTTCAAGTACCGGCTCGACGAGTCGGCCCGCAACGGTTCGGTGCGCGCGCACTCGGTCATCGTCGGCAACTGCGGCATGCTGCAGGCGAACGCGATGCTGCTGCCCGACGCCGAGATCGACGACGGCGTGTTCGACATCGTCGTGATGCGCCCCCGCGGCTTCTTCGGCTGGGTGCGGATCGGTGCACGCGTGTTCTGGGAGAACGGGATCCTGCGCTGGTTCCGGCGTTCGGCGCTGTCCGAGACCCTGATCGGTCGGCGCATCACCACGGCGGCGAAGCAGGAACGTCCGCTGCGGTACATGCGCGGCGAGGAGTTCACGCTGCGGCTCGAGAAGCCCGACGAGTTCGAGATCGACGGTGACCCGGTGGGCGAGATCACGGCGTTCCGTGCGCGGATCGACCCGGGTTCGCTGACCGTCAAGGTGCCGACGGTCGAGCCGAAGCCGAGCTGGGTGCGCGGCCGCAAGCGCTGAGCGGTACGCGGGCAGTGCGGCCGGTGCGCGGTTGCTCACTCGGTGCGAGGTTGTTCGGGCGCACGGAGTGATCAACCTCGCACCGAGCGGCAGCACCGACCGACGAGCACAGCGCCGCGCGTCAGCCCGCGTCGGGCTCGCCGGACACGATCGCGCGCAGCCAGTCCCGCGCCTCGACGAACGCGGCGTCCGAGTAGCGCGCCGGCACCTCGGGCTGCGCGCCGTCGGCCCGCGGGTACGACCCGAGGAACGTCACGCGGGGGCTGAACCGTCTCAGACCGAGCAGGGCGTCGGCCACGCGCTCGTCCTGCACGTGCCCGTCCAGGTCGATGACGAACCGGTAGCGGCCGAGCTCGTCACCGATCGGCCGCGACGACAGCAGCCCCATGTTGATGCCGCGGGTGGCGAACTGCTCGAGCATGTCGACCAGGGCGCCGGGGTGGTCGGCGGGCAGCTCGACGATGACGCTCGTCTTGTCGGCACCGGTCGGCTCGGGCAGCGCCAAGGTCTTGGACACGAGCACGAAGCGCGTGACGGCCGAGGCGTTGTCGCCGATCGACGACGCGAGCACGACGACGTCGTGGTGGTCGGTGATGCCGGGCGGTGCGACGGCGGCGTCGGCGGTGGGGTTCGCCTCGAGCAGGGCGAGCGCGGCGGCGACGTTCGATGACGCCGGGATGTGGCCGTGGCCGGGCAGGTTCGCCTCGAGCCAGTTGTGGGTCTGCGCGTACGCCACCGGGTGCGCGTTCACCGTGCGGACGTCGGCGAGCACGGTGCCGGGGCGCGCGACGAGCACGAAGTCGACCGGCACGAGGTACTCCCCCACGATCCGTACGCCGGGGATCCGGGCGAGGGCGTCCTGCGTCGCGCTGACGCCGCCGTCGACGCTGTTCTCGATCGCGATGACCGCGCCGACCGAGCGGCCGGACATGACGTCGTCGAGCGCTTCACCGACGTTGTTGACGCTCCGCCAGGGCTTGCCGGCCGCGGCCTCGACGAGCTTGAGGGCCGCCTCGGTGAAGGTGCCGGCGGGTCCGAGGTAGGAGTACGTGTCGGACGGCGCGGCGGGGTCGGTCATGGGCCGAGCCTATTGCAACGACCGAGCCCGCAGACGCGGGCGCAGACGCGGGCGCACAGCGCCGTTCAGTCGGTGCTGGCGCCGGTCAGCCGGGCCTCGCAGATCGCGGTGTCGTCGTCGTCCCGCGGGTACGTCAGGGCAGCGAACCGCCCTTCGGGGTCGAGCCGTGTGAGCAGTGCGGCCGCGATGCCGTCGAGCTGGACGACCTGCTCGTCACTCAGGGCGTCGATCACGACGTGGCGTGCGGTGCGGACGTGGTCCGGAGCGGCCTCGACGATCGTGGCGTACCCGGCGTCGGTGAGCTGGACGTCGGTCGCGCGGCGGTCCGAGGTCGAGGGGCAGCGCGTCACGAGTCCGCGCTTCTCGAGCCGGGACACCACGTGCGACAGCCGGGGCAGCGAGGCGTTCGTCGCCGAGGCCAGCGCCGACATGCGCAGCGTGCGGCCGTCGGTCTCGGAGAGCATCGCGATGACCATGTAGTCGAAGTGCGTCAGGTCCGCGTCACGCTGCAGCTGCTGGTCGAGCGCCGCCGGCAGGAGTTCCATGACGGCCACGAGCTTCATCCACGCGCGCAGCTGCTCGCGGGTGAGCCACGGGGTCTCGTCGGTCATGTCTGCATCCTACCGAATGGTTGTCGCTTTAACCAGTGCCGTCCGCCGCGCACGAACCACTCCGACGACGAGCACCGCCACCACCACGAGCAGCAGCACCCCCTCGACGATCAGCAACCGCGTGCCGTAGTCGAACGGCAGGATCGTGGGGTTCTTCTGCCCGTGCCGCTTCGCCGCGATCTCGGGCAGCACCACGAGGGCGAGCACACTGCCGAGCACGATCACCGTCTGCACCACGACGAGCACCCACGCCCGGAGCGACCGCCCCGCCCGACGCAGGAGCAGTCCGGCGCCGACGACGAACGGCGACAGGATCGCGTCGTGCAGGATCACCGCGCCGAGCAGCCAGGTCGCCAGCCCGCCGATCCGGTTCGGCTTGACCGACGTCACCAGGACGTAGGCGCCGAACGCGATCACCAGCACGCCGAGCACGACGAGCACGATCCGCGCGGCCTTCACCGCAGCACCTCGATCTTCTCGATCCACTTGGTCTGCAGCACGCCCGGTCGCCCCGGAGCGATGATCCGCGCCGGGAACCCGTGGTCCAGGTCGAGCGTCGAACCGTTCAGCTCGAGCGCGACCAGGGTGGTCGGGTCCTCGGCGTACTCCGGCCCCATGTCCATGATCCGGTAGCCGCCGTGTCGTTCCAGGCTCGTGACGCGCACGTGCGATCCGGGTTCGGCCTGCACGGCGCCGAGCAGGTCGCGCATCCGCACGCCCTTCCAGCTGCCCATCTGGCTCCACCCCTCGACGCACGAGATCGGCAGGTCGACCTCGGTGGTGCCGAGGGCGACGAGTTCCGCGCGCACGAAGGTCCGGGTCACGTCGGGTCCGACGACGGTCAGCGTCCAGTCCGCGGCGGTCGCGCTGGCGAGCACCCCCGCCGCGCGGGCGGTGCGGTTGACCGGCAGGCCGTTCGCGCCGAGACCGCGCTGGCGCGCGCCGAACACGTTGAACGGTTCAGCGAGCTTCGAGGACTGCCCCGCCGTCAGGGCGACGACGCCGACGACCGCGGCCGTCACGCCACCGAAGAACCCGCGTCGTGCGATCCGCTGGCGTCGGCCCTGTGCGCGCTCCTCGACCGACCGGGAGGCCCGGGTCGGCTCCGGCGCATCGGCCGCCGGTTCGTCCGGGGCTGCGTCGACCGCCTCGACCGCCTTGACCGCGTCGACGCCGTCGATCCAGCGGAACACGCGGCCGAGCAGGCCGGGGGCCATGGACTGGGCCGTTTCGGCACCCGCAGCCGGCGGGGCGGACGCGGGGCGGGCCTCCCGTACCGGGGGAAGCAACTCGCTGCCGGACGCGGGGTCCACGATGAACCGGCCCTGCTCGTCGTAGGAGTCGCGCTTCCGCCAGTAGCGGGCGATCACCGGCAGCTTCGACGCGATGTGGATGATGAGCGACCCGATGATCACGTACGCCATCGCGTTGTGGACCTGGCGGAACGGGAACGGCCACGGGTACCACTGGTACGTGTTGAGCAGGCCGGTCGTGACCTGGATGATCGACGCCGACACGAGCACGGCGATCGACAGCCGCTCGAACAGGTGCAGCACGCCGCGCACCGGCGGGACCTGCACCAGCGCGGGCATGACGGTGTTGAGCTTGGCCAGCAGCAGCGGGATGATCGCGATGCCGGTGGTGATGTGCAGGCCCTGGGTGAACTGGTAGAGCTGCGTCGGCCGGGTCGGGAACCGCATCCAGCCGAGGGGCTCCTGCAGCAGGTGACTGTAGATGCCGGTGCCGAAGCACACCACGAAGGCGATGCCGAGCAGTCGTCCGAGCACCACCGCGGAGCGCGCGTTCCGGTTCGGCGAGGCCAGCGCGGCCCGCGCCTCGAACAGCAGGTGCCGCACGCCCGCTAGCCTCGACGGACCATGAGCGACCGACTGCGTGCCGTCCGACCGTCCTCCGCCGTCGGACCCGGTGCCCGCCTCGCCGTCGTGGGCGCGGTCGTCGGAGTACTGGCCCTCGCGGGCGTCATCGCCTTCGGCGTCACGCATCTGGGGTTCCTCCGATCCGACACTCGTTCGTCATTCGTTGCGTGGACGCTGATCGCTTGGACGGTGTTCGTGATCGCCGTGCTCGCGCTGCGGTTCGTGCCCGCCCGGTGGATGACCGCCGTGGTCATGGTCGGGGCGGTGGTGGTCGGCCTCGCGGCGCTGGCCGGCCCCCCGAGCACCAGCACCGACTCGGCGCGGTACGCGTGGGACGGCATCGTCCAGCATGCCGGAGTCTCACCCTACGCGCACACCCCCCAGTCCACGGCACTGTCCGGTCTGCGGCCCGACTGGCTGTTCCCGGACAAGGTGAACGGCACGTGCGACGACCTCAAGCCCCGGTTCCGCGGCCTCGGCGACGGCGCGGACGGCCACTGCACCGCGATCAACCGGCCGGACGTGACGACGATCTACCCGCCGATGGCGCAGCTCTGGTTCGCCGCGGTCCGTGCGTTCGTGCCGGCGACCGCGCAGTACATGCCGTTCCAGGTTGCGGGCCTGCTCCTCTCGCTCGTGGTGACCATCGCCCTCGTCGTGGTGCTGCGGAAGACCGGTCGTCCGACCTGGTGGGCGGCGCTCTGGGCCTGGTCGCCGCTCGTGGCGTCGGAGGCCGTGACGAACTCGCACGTCGATGCCCTCGGCGCGGCGCTCGCGACCGCGGGTGCCGTCCTCGTCGCGTTCGGTCGACCGATCTGGGGCGGGATCGCGCTCGGAGCGGCCACGGCCACCAAACTCATCCCCGCGATCGTGTACCCGCCGTTGCTCGGCCGGTGGCGTTCCTGGTGGGCGATCCCGGTCGGCATCGCCGTGTTCGGCCTGCTCTACGTGCCCTACGTGCTGACGACGGGGCTCGACGTGCTCGGGTACCTGCCCGGCTACCTGAGCGAGGAGGGCTACGAGGACGGCTCGCGCTTCGCCCTGGTGTCGCTGGTCTTCCGGGGCGACGCCGCGACCGTCGTGGTCGGGCTCGCCGTGCTGCTCGCCGCCTTCGTGGCCTGGCGGCTGTCCGACCCGTCGCGGCCGTGGTCCGGCGAGGTCCTGATGATCGGCGTCACGTTCCTCGCCGTGACCCCGCGCTACCCCTGGTACGCGCTGCTGCTCATCCCGTTCGTGGTGCTGTCGGGGCGGTGGGAGTGGCTGTCGATCGGGCTCGCCATCGCGCTGCGCGGGGTGTGGCCGTCGACGGACGCCTACCGGTGGTGGCTGCTCGCCGCCGTGGCCGTCATCGTGGTGGTGACGCTCCTGCGCACGAGCCGGTCGGACTGGCGGCGCTGGTGGGAACGGCTGTCGTTCCGGAGCGTCGAACACGTACGCTGAGCCGCATGGCACCCGCGACCCTGCTCGGCACGACCATGGACCCGGCGTCCGCCGGGCTCGTCGACCGCTTCGGGCGCCGTGCGATCGACCTGCGGGTGTCGCTGACCGAACGGTGCAACCTGCGCTGCACCTACTGCATGCCGGCCGCCGGGCTGCCCTTCGCCCCCGACGACGCCCTGATGACCGCCGCCGAGATCGAGCGGCTGGTGCGGATCGGGGCGTCGCGGTTCGGCGTGCGCAAGGTGCGGTTCACCGGCGGCGAGCCGATGCTCCGGCACGACCTGGTCGACGTGATCGCCCGGTGCGCCGCGCTGCCCGACGCCCCGGAACTGTCGCTCACCACGAACGCCATCGGTCTCGCCCACCGCGCCCAGGCCCTGTACGACGCCGGGCTGCGGCGCGTGAACGTGTCGCTCGACACCGTCGACCCGGACGTGTTCACCACCGTGACCCGCCGCCCGTTCCTCGACAAGGTCATCGCCGGGCTGTCCGCCGCCCACGACGCCGGCCTCGACATCAAGGTCAACGCGGTGCTGCTGCGCGGGATCAACGACGAGGCCGCGCCGGAGCTGCTGCGCTGGTGCCTCGACCGCGGCTACGAGCTGCGGTTCATCGAGCAGATGCCACTCGACCCCGACCACGCCTGGGACCGCACCGAGATGGTGACCGCTGCCGAGACCCGGGCGCTGCTGGCGTCGTCGTTCGTGCTGACGCCGGACGAGGCACCGCGTGACGGCGCCCCGGCCGAGCGGTACCGGGTGCAGGACGCACACTCCGGTGCGTCACTCGGCACCGTGGGCATCATCGCGAGCATCACCGAGTCCTTCTGCGCCGACTGCACCCGCACCCGGTTGACCGCCGACGGCAACGTCAGGAGCTGCCTGTTCTCCGACGCGGAGACCGACGTGCTCGGCCCGATGCGCGCGGGGGTCTCCGACGACGACCTGGCCGAGCTGTGGCGCCGGGCGATGTGGGCGAAGCCGCGCGATCACGGCGACGACAGCGACGAGCTCGTGCACCCGACGCGCGGCATGAGCGCGATCGGCGGCTGAGACATGACCACGATCCGGTTCTTCGCCGCTGCCCGTGCGGCGGTCGGCGCGGACACGCTGACCACCGCGGCCGGCACGCTCGACGAGGCGCTGCGCGAGGTCACCGCCACCGACCCATCGCGATGGAGTGCGCTGCAGGAGCGGTGCTCGTACCTGGTCGACGGCGTGACCACCCGCGACCGGGCCACCGCGCTGTCCGGGGTCGCGGTCGTCGACGTCATGCCCCCTTTCGCCGGCGGCTGAGCGCCCCCGCCCGTTCTTTCCCAGAACGCCCGCGATGCCTGGTGTTTCCGGGCATACCGGGTCAGAACTTCCGACCAGGTACGCCCGATCCGACCAGGTACGCCTCCGCGCCGCGGCCGCCGCGCCCCCTACGGCGAGACGGACAGCACGATGAACGCGGCGAAGATCACCAGGTGCACCCCGCCCTGCAGTCGCGTCGCCCGACCCGGCAGCACGGTGAGCACCGCGGCGACGATCGTCAGCGCGAGCAGCACGATCTGCGACGACCCGAGGCCGAGCAGCAGCGTGCCCGGCATGAACAGCGACGCCACCGCGATGGACGGGATCGTCAGACCGATCGACGCCATCGCCGACCCCATCGCCAGGTTCAGGCTCGTCTGGATCCGGTTGCGGGCGGCGGCCTTCGACGCCGCGATGCCCTCGGGCAGCAGGATGAGCAGGGCGATCACGACGCCGACGAACGACGGCGGGAACCCGACCGCGGCCACGCCGGCCTCGATCGCGGGCGACTCGACCTTGGCGAGCCCGACGACGGCGACGAGCGCGACGACGAGCAGTGCGAGCGAGATCATCGTCGCGCGACCGGTCGGCCGGGCGGCGTGGGCGTCCTCGGACTCGGCGAGCACACCCCCTGACCGGTTCACGGGCAGGAAGAAGTCCCGGTGGGCCACGGTCTGCGTCACGACGAACAGCCCGTAGAGCACGATCGACGCCACGGCCACGAAGACGAGCTGCGTCCCGGTGAAGGACGCGTCGTCGGTGCCGGTGGTGAACGTCGGCAGCACCAGGGTCAGCACCGCGAGCGCGGCCACCGTCATCGTCGCGGCGCTCGCGCCCTCCTGGTTGAAGCGCACGGTGTTGTGCCGGAGCGTCCCGATCAGGATCGCGAGGCCGACCAGCCCGTTCATCGTGATCATCACGGCCGAGAACACCGTGTCGCGCGCCAGGGTCTCGGCCTGGGCACCGCCGGAGCTCGACAGCGAGATGATGAGCGCGACCTCGATGATCGTGACCGCCACGGCGAGCACGAGTGACCCGAACGGTTCCCCGACCCGGTGCGCGACGACCTCGGCGTGGTGCACCGCCGCGAGCACGGTGGCGGCGAGCACGACCGCGACGATCGCCACGACCACGGTGCCGAGTCCGTAGCGGCCGTACGAGAACGCGAGCACGACGGCCGCCAGGATCGGGATGGCCACGGGCCACGCCTTGGGGAACCAGGAGGTCATCCGTCCATTGTCTCAACCGCGCGGCGCGTACACCGCCAGTTCGGACGCGGGAACGTCCACGTGGACCGCGTCGCCAGGCCCGATGCCGAGTGCCGTGACGCGCGACAGGGTCAGGTCCGCGACCAGGTCGCCGGCGCGGACCCGCACCAGACCGTCCCGCGGTTCGAGCGTCGTGACGGTGCGCGCCGGTCCGGCGCCGTCCCGCGTGAGCACGGCGGCCGTCGGGTGGAAGGCGCCCAGGGCGGGCCGACCGGGAGGCACGGCGTGCGTCCCCGACGCCAACTCGCCCCCGCCGTCGGTCGCGATCCCACCCGCGGTGGCGGTCCCGCGCACCAGCGCGAGTCCGGAGAACGCCGCCGCGAAGGCACTCGTGGGCCGTCCGAGCACGGCCGCTGGGGTGCCGTCCTCGACGACCCGGCCGTGCTCGACGACGACCACCCGGTCGGCCAGGGCGACGACCTCGACCGGGTCGTGCGTGACCAGGACGCTCGGACGCCCGCCGATCGCGGTCCGGAGGGCCGCACGGACCTCGTCGCGCGCGGCGACGTCGAGCGCCGACGTCGGTTCGTCGAGCAGCAGGACCGCCGGGTCGGTGGCGAGCGCCCGGGCGATGGCGACGCGCTGGGCCTGCCCGCCGGACAGCGCATCGGGGCTCCGTCCCGCCAGGTCGTCGATGCCGAGGGCCGCCATGGCACGGAGCGCGCGGGCACGGGCCGCGGCTCGTCGGACACCGGCTGCCCGTGGGCCGAACGCCACGTTGCCGATCACGTCGAGGAACGGGAACAGGTCCGGCCGTTGGGCGACGAGTCCGATGCGGCGGCGGTGGGCGGGGACGGTCCGCCGCTGGTCCGCCACCACGGTGCCGCCGAGGACCACCTGTCCGGCGTCGATCGGCAGCAGGCCGGCGAGGGCCTCGACCACGGTGGACTTGCCCGCGCCGTTCGGCCCGATGACGGCCACGCACTCCCCCGCCGCGACCTCGAGGGCGACGTCGACCCCGCGTCGCTCGACGACGATGCGCGCGGCGACCCCGGTCACGCTGCCACGCCCCGGGTCCGGAGCGACGAGGCGCCGATGACCACGACGGCGACCACGACGAGCACGACCGCCAGTGCCACGGCGGTGTCCGGGTCGACCTCGCGCTGCAGGTAGATCTCCAGCGGCAGGGTCCGGGTGACCCCCTGCAGGCTGCCCGCGAACGTCAGGGTCGCACCGAACTCGCCGAGTGCGCGCGCGAAGCAGAGCACCAGTCCGGAGACGATGCCGGGCAGGACCCTCGGGGTCGTGACGGTGAGGAACGTGCGGGTGGGACCGGCGCCGAGGGTGGCGGCGACCCGCTCGTACCGGTCCCCCTCGACGCGGAGCGCGCCCTCGATCGAGGACACCAGGAACGGCATGGCGACGAACGTCTGCGCGATGACGACCGCTGTCGTGGTGAACGCGATGTGCAGTCCGTGGTCGTCGAGGAACGCCCCGACCACCCCGAGGCGACCGAACGCCGCCAGCAGCGCGAGCCCGCCGACGACGGGCGGCAGCACGAGCGGGAGCAGGACGACGGCGCGGGCGATCCCCACCCACCGTGACCGGGACCGGGCGAACAGCACGGCGAGCGGGTACCCGAGCACGAACGCGACGGCCGTGGCGGTCAGCGCGGTGCCGAGGCTGAGCCCGAGGGCCGTGAGCGACGCCGTCGAGGTGACGAGGGCGACGAACGACGACCAGTCGACCCGACCGAGCATCGCCAGCACGGGGACGACGACGAACAGGCCGCCCAGCACCGCGGGCAGCGGGAGCCACCAGGCGACCGGCGGCCGTCCGTCAGCCCGCGAGGCCACGGGTCACGGCTTCCCGAACCCGGCGGCGGTGAGCACCTTCTGGCCCGTCGCGGACCGGACGTAATCTGAGAACGCCTGCGCGAGCTCCGGGTCCGCGGACGCCTTGAGCACGCCGATCGGGTACGTGTTGACGGCCTTGCTCGACTCGTCGAACGGGACACCGTCGACCTTGCCGTCGGCACCCTGCACGTCGGTCACGTAGACCAGCCCGGCGTCGGCCTGACCGGACTCGACCTTGCCGAGCACGTCGGTGACGGACTGCTCCTCGCTGACGGGCTGCAGGTCGGCGCCCGAGGCGGACTCGACCTTCGCCGTCGCGGCGCCGCACGGCACCGGGGCGGCGCACGTGACGAGCTGGACGTCGGAGCCGGTCAGGTCGTCGAGGCTCGTGATGCCCTTCGGGTTGCCCGGCGCGACGGCGATCTCGAGGACGTTCGTCGCGAAGTCCTCCGGTGACCCGCTCGCCAGGTCGGTCGCGGACAGCTTCGCCATGTTCGCCTCGTCGGCGGAGGCGAACACGTCGGCGGGGGCGCCGTTCTGGATCTGGGTGACCAGGTCGCTCGACCCCGCGAACGAGAACTCGATCGAGGTGCCCGGGTGGGCGGCCTCGAACTGCTTGCCGAGCGTGGTGAAGGTCTTCTGGAGCGACGCTGCGGCGAAGACGGTGATCGAACCCGACACATCGGCGCTCGACGACGAGGACGACGATGGCGACGGCGACGACGACCCCGCCGGAGCGTCGGCGGTGGAACACGACGCCAGGCCGAGCGCCGCGACGACGGCGAGGGGTACGAGCAGCGTGCGGGAACGACGGGTCATCGGGGGTCCTCCTGGTGGGTGGGTGCCTCGACGGTGACCATCGTGGCCTTGACGGACGCCACGGCGACGGACCCGACCTCGAGCCCGAGGTCGCGCACCGCCTCGGCGCTCATGAGCGAGACGACGCGGTGCGGGCCGCACTGCAGTTCGACCTGCGCCATCACGGTGTCGACGACCAGGTCGGTGACGATGCCGACGAAGCGGTTCCGTGCCGAGCTCTTCACGCCGGTGTCCGGTGCGGCCAGCTCGGAGCTCCGTGCCCGGGCGTACTCGGCGACCTGCCGACCGTCGACGACGGCGCGACCGGCGTCGTCGGTGGCCCGGTCGAAGGTGCCGCCGTCGACGAGTCGGCGCACGGTGTCGTCACTCACCCCGAGGAAGGCAGCAGCATCGCGGATCCGCAGTTGCGTCATGATGCGACGATCCTAGCCGCGGAAGCGGCGCTCTGGACCCGATCGTGTCGGATCAGGACGTGTGCCCGATCGCCACGGGCAACCCTTCGCGGCGCCAGGCCTCGAACCCGCCGTCGAGGACCGCCACGTGCCTCCAGGCCGGTTGTGCGGCAGCCCACGCGTCCGCGCGCGGACCACGGGCGCAGTAGACGACCACGTCCGCCGCGTCGGCGTCGTCCGGAACGGCTCCGGCGACCACGCCGTCCGCCCGTTCGGCGTCGGTGCGCACGTCGACGACGACCACCGGGTCCGCGGGGTCGGCCAGGCGTGCGGCGAGCGCCGACGGCGCGATGCGGTCGGTCCGAGCGGGAGCGACCACGACGGGTCGGCGTGATGCCGGCCCGCGCCGGACGGGGCTCTCGCTCCACCGCCAGCGGCGCGCGTCGACGGTCAGGACGCGTCCGAGCAGCGGTTCGCCGGTGCCGGTGACCAGGGCCAGCACCTGTCCGGCCATCACCGCTCCGACGGCGCCGCACAGTGCCGGCACGACGCCGTCCAGGGCGCAGGAGCCCTCGTCGGGCAGGGCCTCGGGGTGCAGGTCGTGGAAGTCGACGCCCTCCGGTCCGGCGTCGCGGAACACGCTGACCTGGCCGTCGTGACCGAGCACCGTGCCCCAGACGAACGGCACGCCCGCGTCGGCGCAGGCCTCCGAGACCGCCCGGGTGACCAGGACGGAGTCCGCCGCGTCGACGACCACGTCGTGCCCGGCGACGAGCTCCGGGGTGAAGCACCCGACCACGGCGACGGCGTCGAGTTCCGGGTCGACGGCGCGGGCGCGGGCGACGGCGACCTCGGCCTTCGACGATCCGACGTCGGCCGCGGTGAAGAGCGTCTGGCGTGCGAGGTTCGACGCGTCGACCACGTCGGGGTCGACGACCGTGAGCCGCCCGACCCCCGCGAGGTACGCGACGACGGGCGCCCCGAGCCCGCCGGCGCCGACCACCAGGACGCGTGAAGCGGCCAGCCGGCGGAGCCCGATGCCGCCGACGTCGGACAGGGCAGCGGTCCGCGAGCCGAGCCGGGTCCGCCACGGGGAGAGCGCTGCGACGGGGGCGACGAGGGGGTCCATCCCGTCATTCTGGCCGGTCGCGCCGAATCCCTGCATGTGAATGCTCAGCGGGTGGACGCGGCGGATGCTCAGTGCCGCTCGGTACGGTCGCGGGCGTGAGTTCTCCCCGCACCGGCACCGTCACGGTCCGACGCACGACGTCGGACGCGTCGACGCGCGCACGGCTCCGGGCACTCGCCCTGTCGACCGTGCGGACCCTGGTGCGTGCGCCGGAGATCACCGTCGGTGTGGTCGGTGTGGTCGTCGCCGCCGCCTTCACGTGGGTGCCGTCGGTCTGGTACGACGAAGCCGCCACCCTGACGAGTGCGCAGCGCAGTTGGCCGGCGCTCTGGGCGGAGCTGCAGAACGTCGACGCCGTGCACGGTCTGTACTACGCGCTCATGCACGTCTGGCTCGCGCTGGTCGGCTACTCCCCGTTCACGCTCCGCTTCCCGAGTGCCCTGGCGATCGGGATCGCCGCCGCCCTCGTGGTGGCGCTCGGCCGGCGGCTCGGCGGTGTCCGGCTCGGGGTCGTCTCCGGTCTGGTCTTCCTGCTGCTGCCCCGCGTCGCCTGGGCCGGCACCGAGGGCCGCCCGTACGCGACCGTCACCACCTTCGCCGCGCTGCTCACGCTCGTCGGCCTGACCGCGGTCCGTCGCACGCGGGTGCGGCACCACGCGACGCGGTGGTGGGTCGTCTACGGCGTGCTGGCGGCCGTGGCCGTCCTGTTCAACGTGTACCTGTCCCTCGCCGTCGTGGCGCACGGCGTCGTGCTCGCGTGGACCGGGGTCGCCGACCGGGCGGCCCGACGGCAGGCCACGGTGACGGATCGCAGTGGCACGGTGCCCTCGGCGATGGTGGACCGCGCCGTCGTCGTCCGCTGGGCCGTCGCCGCCTCCGCCGCGGCCGTCGTGGTCCTGCCGTTCATCGGACTCGCCGCCGGTCAGGCCAAGCAGGTCGGCTGGATCACCGGCATCGGGTGGGCCACCCTGCGCCAGGTGTTCGCGACCGCGTGGTTCGGGGTCGTCTACCCGTACGCCGCCCTCGGGTGGCTGCTCATGATCGTCGCCGTCGTGCTGGCGGTGCGCGCGGCCCGACGCCCGTCGCCGGCCGCCCGCGACGTGCTCCGCATGCAGGCCGTCCGGGTCGCCGTGCCCCTGACGATCGTGCCCACCGCGCTGCTGGTCGCCGCGACCGCCGCCGGCGAGCACCTGTACTCCCCCAAGTACGCGAGCATAAGCCTGCCGTTCGTGGCGCTCCTGATCGGACTGGCGATCACGGCCATCCGGCCGCGACGCTGGATCGCGATGGCCGTCGTGGCCATGGTCCTGGTGTCCGTGCCGACGTCGACGATCGTCCGACTGCCGCACGCCAAGCAGTCCTCGCACTGGGCGAACGCGGCGGCGATCATCGAACGCGAGCGGAACGTGACCACCGACGCCGACGAAGGGGTGATCTACGGCAGCGTGTGGGAGCACCCGACCGCGACGGCGCAGGTCATCGCCGACGCCTACCCCGAGGCCTTCAGCGGCATGCGGGACCTGGCGGTGGCGAGCACGGGTGCGCAGCGTGGTGAGCTCTGGAACGTGAACGGCGACATCGCCACGACCGTGCCGGCACGCCTGGCCGACATCGACACCGTCTGGTTCGTCGGCGCCAAGTCGCGGAACATCCGCCCCGAGGTCTCCGAGACGCTCAAGGACCAGGGCTTCCACGTGGTGCGGTACTGGCACACCGACACGGTCATCCTGTGGAAGTACAGCCGCTGAGCTGACGGCCGGTCAGCGTTCGTCGTACGGTCAGCGTCTGTCGTACGGTCAGCGTCTGTCGTACGGTCAGTGCACGAGGCGGGCGCCGTGCACCGGACCGGTGGCTCGGAGCGCGACCAGGCCGGCAGCGCTGAGCTCGACCTGCAGTTCGAGCGCGGTGTCACGGTCACCGACCAGGAACGCCACCGTCGGACCGCTGCCCGACACCAGACCCGCGAGCGCTCCGGCCTTCTCGCCGAGTTCGAGGGTCGACGCGAGTCCGGGCTGCAGCCGCATGGCCGGGGCCTGCAGGTCGTTGTGGACGCAGTCGGCGAGCAGGTCGGGGTCGCCGGCACGCAGCGCCTGCAGCACGTTCGACTCCACCACGGGGTGGGACGGCGCCGGTGCGATGTCGGCGCGGTAGCGCTCCCGGTGCTCGTCGAGCGCACGGTAGACCGCCGGGGTCGACAGGCCGTCGTCGCTCAGTGCGAGGACCCAGTGGAACTCGCCCTTCGCCAGCGCGGGGCTGAGTTCGTCGCCGCGGCCGGTGCCCACGGCCGTGCCACCGGCGAAGGCGAACGGCACGTCCGCGCCGAGCTGCGCGGCGAGACGGAGCAGTTCCTCACGCCCGAGGGCGGTGCCCCAGAGCGTGTCCACGGCGAGCAGCGTGGCCGCGGCGTCCGCCGAGCCACCACCCATGCCGCCGGCCACCGGCACCTGCTTGTCGATCGTCAGTCGGACCCCGCCCCGGTGCCCAGCGGCGTCGGCCACGAGCCGGGCCGCACGGATCGCCAGGTTCGACTCGTCGACCGGCACGTTCGACGTGTCGATCGGACCGGTGAAGGTCACCGAGAAGTCGTCGGCGTGCTCGGCCGTCACGTCCTCGTACAGCGACACGGCCTGGTACGCGGTCGCCACGTCGTGGTAGCCGTCGTCCTGCAGCGCACCGACGGACAGGAACACGTTGATCTTGCCGGGGGCGCGCGTCCGCACGCGGGTCGGGGCGGCCAACGTGGTCATGCCCCCAACCTATCCCGCTGCGGCTGCCGCGAAGCCCCGCGCCAGGTCGGCGAGGACGTCGTCGATGTGCTCGAGGCCGATCGACAGCCGGATGAGCCCGTCACCCACACCCGCCGCAGCCCGCTCCGACGACGTCATCTGCACGTGGGTCGTCGACGCCGGGTGCACGACGAGCGACCGGACGTCACCGATGTTCGACACGTGGTCGAACAGCTCGAGAGCGGCCACGAACCGCCGTCCGGCCTCGACCCCGCCGTCCAGGTCGAACGCCAGGACCGCCGACGGCCCCTTCGGCACGTACCGCTGCTGCAGGTGGTGCCACGGCGACGACGGCAGTCCCGCGTAGTGCACGCCGAGCACCTGGTCGTGCGCGTCCAGCCACGACGCGACGGCGGCCGCGTTCGACACGTGCCGCTCCATCCGCAGGGAGAGCGTCTGGATGCCCTGCAGCACCAGGAAGGCGTTGAAGGGGGCGATCGCCGGACCGAGGTCGGCGGAGAGCTTCGACCGGGTGCGCTGGATGAACGCGCGCCGCCCGAACTTCTCGGCGAAGTCCGTGTTCGCGAACCCGGACTGTTCGGCGGTCGCGAGCTGCGGGAACCGCTCCGGAAGAGCCGCCCAGTCGAAGTTGCCGCTATCGACGATGAGTCCGGCTATGGCGCTGCCGTGACCGGCCAGGTACTTCGTCGCCGAGTGCACGACGATGTCCGCGCCGTGCTCGATCGGCCGGACCAGGTACGGCGTCGCGATCGTGTTGTCCACGATGAGCGGCACACCGGCGTCGTGCGCGACCCCGGCCACCCCGGCGAAGTCCAGGACGTCACCGCGCGGGTTCGGGATCGACTCCCCGAAGAACGCCTTCGTCTCCGGACGCACCGCGGCAGCCCACTCGTCCAGGTCCGTGGGGTCCTGCACGAAGGTGAACGCGATGCCGAGGTCGCGCAGCGTCGACGCGAACAGCGTGTACGTCGCGCCGTACAGCGAGGCACTCGACACGACGTGGTCACCGGCCCGCGCGACGCCGAGGACGGCCAACGAGGTGGCCGCCTGGCCGGACGCCAGCGCGAGCGCGCCGACGCCGCCCTCGAGGTCCGCGATGCGCCGCTCGAGCGCCGCCGCTGACGGGTTGTTCACGCGCGAGTACGTGTGCCCCGGGGCGTTGAGCATGAAGCGGTCCGCCGCGTCCTCACCGGACGGGTAGACGAAGGCCGCGGTCTGGGCGATCGGCGGGACGTTGCCACCGAACCCCGGGTCGGCCTTGAAGCCCGCGCGGATCTGCCGGGTCTCGAACGCCCACTCCTCCTCGGTCGTGCCCATCAGACGACCGCCTCGGACGCCGCGACCACCGACGGGCGGACGAGCGGGATGACCTGTTCGCCGAAGCGGTCCATCTCCTCGAGCTGCGGCGAGAACTGCAGCAGCAGCGTGTCCACCCCGGCGTCCTCGAACTCCTTGATCCGAGCAGCGACCTGCGCCGGCGTGCCGACGAACCCGGGGCGCAGGCCGCGGTTCGACACCGAGTAGTCCTCGAGCGAGGGGACGTGCTCGAGCTGCGACTTCGAGATGAAGTCCTGGTACGACTCGTACGCGTTCCCGTGCTGCACGTCGGTGATCCGCGCGAGCTCGGCCTGCGCCTCTTCCTCGGTCTCGCGGACGATGACGTACGCGGCCATGCCGAACGCCTCGAACGGCGGCAGTCCGGCGTCGACCCGGCGCTGCTTCATCTCGGCGATCTTCGTGCGGAGTTCCTCGACCGTGCCGCCGTGGGTCACGTAGGCGTCGGCGTACCCGGTGATCGCGGCCTTGCCCGCCTCGCTCTCGCCGCCTGCGTAGATGCGCGGCGTCACGCGGGGCTTCGGCTCGAGGTGCGCGTTCTCGATGTCGTAGTACTCGCCCGAGAACGAGTACGGCGTCTCCCGCCACATCCCCTTCATGACCTCGACGAACTCCGCCGTCCGCTTGTAGCGGTCGTCGTGCTCCGAGAAGATGCCGCCGTACTGCTTGGCCTCCTCCGCCCACCACGCGCTCACCACGTTGAACGTGAATCGGCCGCACGAGATGTCGTCGATCGTCGCCGCCTGCTTCGCCGTCACCGCGGGCAGGTGGTAGCCGGGGCGCATGGCCGCCATGATCTCGAGGCGCTCGGTCGTCGCCGCGATGGCCGCCGCGAGCGACCAGGCCTCAAGCGACGGCGCGGCCGTGCCCTTGATGTCGTTGAGGTTGAGCTCCGGCACGAGCGTCAGGTCGAAGCCGATCCGCTCGGCGCGCTGCGCCAGCCGCTTCACGTAGTCGAAGGTGACCGGCATGTTCTCGTTGTCGACGTTGCGCAGCCAGCCGCCGAAGAGCGGGGTCCAGTATCCGAATCGCACGGGGTGAGTTCCTTGGGGAGGTGGGGAGTGCCCGGGAAGGGGCGCGGAACGGACGGGAGGCCCGTGGCGGGCCCGCCACGGGCCTCCTGTCCGGTGGTTCTTGCGTGCTCAGGCCGTGAGTTGCGCCGCGTACTGCGTCTCCAGCAGGCCACCGAGGTAGCGCGCGATGGAACGCGGACCGGAGGCCGGCGCGGACTCCTCGACGGCGGGGTTGTAGTTCGTGTTCGTGTTGATGTCGTAGACGACCGTGCGGCCGTCCGTGGTCTCCATGAACTCGACGCCCGCGATCGTGACGCGCTGGTCGGCGAGGAACGTGCGGAGCTGCTGGACGAGCGGGTGCTCGGCCGTGACCTCGGTCCGGACGCTGAACGCCGGCGGTGCTCCGGCGGTCTCGGTTCCGGGCACGTCGCAGACCGCTCCGGCGATGACCTGGGGGACCTCGCACGCGTCCGCCGGGCACAGCTCGAAGCTGCCGGCGCTCGTGTCGACGCGGACGGCGTACACGAACTCGCCGCCGACGAACTCGACGCGGGTGATGAAGGGCTCGCGGGCCGTCAGGAACTCCTGCAGCAGGGTGATGCCGTCGACCGGCGCCTCGAACTCCGGGGAGTCGACGTAGGCGTCGAACTCGGCGAGCGAGTCGAACCGGCGGACGCCCAGGCCCTTGCCGCCCTGGTTGTGCTTCGTGATGAACGGGACGTCCTGGCCGTTCGTGAAGTCCCGTGCCGCCTGCTTGAGCGTCGTCGTGCCGAACACGGCGGTGGTGCGGGGCACGTCGAACCCGGCGTGCTGCAGCAGCCCGTGCTGGGCCACCTTGGAGACCTCGAGCTCGAGCACGTGGCTGCCGCCGACGACCTGGCGACCCGCTCGTTCGAGCCAGCCGAGGACCGCGCGGGTGTACTCCTTGCTGTGCTCGTGGCCGCGGGTGTGGCTCGACGCCGACATGCGCGACCAGTACACACCGGGCTCCGGCTCGGCACCGAGGTCGATCTGTCCCTCGGTCAGCAGGATCTCCTGCACCGGGACGCCCTCGGCCTCGAAGGCTGCGGCGAGCGGCGGGAACCACTCGGGGTTCTCGTGGATGACGTACACGCGGGGAGTGCTCACCCGCCCACCCTAGGCACGGTATACCGCACGCGGCCAAGTGTGTGACGCGCGGTTGCTTCGTGTGGAGCGCCCGGGTGCGTCTTCGTGGTGCGAGGTTGGTCACTCGGTGCCGGCCTGTAGGGCGGCACCGAGTGGTCAACCTCGCACGAGCCGCGCGGGCCCGCGCCGCGTCAGCCCGCGAAGGCCTGCTGGCCGACGACACCGAGGAGCTCGAGCTTCTGCGCGTCCTCGGATCCTGGGGGTGCGGTGAACAGCAACAGCGCCTGGGCTTGGTCGTCGGTGTGCAGGACCTGGCAGTCGACGGTGATCCGGCCGAGCTGCGGCTGCACGATCGTCTTGTTGTCGGACCAGCGACTCGTCACCTCGTGCAGTGCCCAGAGCTCGCGGAACTCGGGGCTGCGGGTCTCGAGCTCGGCGATCAGCTCGGTGGCCCGACGGTCCCCCGGTCCGGCCAGCCCCACCGCAGCCCGCAGCGACGCCACCACGACCCGGGCCAGTCGCTCGTGTTGCTCCGGCGCGTACTTCGCGAGCTCGTCGCCGGTCACGAACCACCGCCACGCCTGGTAGCGCTCGTTGCCGGGCAGGCTGACGGACGACCCGAGCAGCGCCGCCGCGAGCCGGTTCTCGACCAGCGTCTCCCCCAGGTGGCTGACCACGATCGCGGGGGTGTCCTCGAGCCGGTCGAGCACCCGCAGGATCGCGGGGTCGACGTGGTCGGCGCGGTGCAACCGGGTCGGCGCGTTCTGCCCCGCGAGGTGGAACAGGTGGTCGCGTTCGTCGAGGCTGCAGCGGAGCGCCCGGGCGATCGCGGCGATCATCTGCTCCGACGGCTGCGGTCCGCGCTGCTGTTCCAGACGCGTGTAGTAGTCGACCGACATGCCCGCGAGCGCAGCGACTTCTTCGCGCCGGAGACCAGGCGTCCGGCGTCGTGGTCCCTGACCGAGGCCGACGTCCTCAGGGCGCAGCAGTTCGCGGCGACGGCGGAGGAAGTCGGCGAGTGCAGCGCGGTCCATGGTCCCGATTGTCGTCCGGTTCCCGCCGCCGTGCCAGGGATCGCCGATCCCCCGATGACCGAGGTCTGGATGGGTTGCCGACGACAGCGCATGGTGGTGGACATGGACATCACGAACTCCACCGTCTTCATCCCCGGCGCGACCTCCGGCATCGGTCTCGCCCTGGCCCAGCGCCTGCAGGCCGCCGGCAGCACCGTCGTCATCGGCGGGCGCCGCCAGTCGCTCCTCGACTCGCTCGCCGCCGAGCACGGCTTCGGCACCGTGCAGATCGACGTGAGCGACGCCGCATCCATCGAGAAGGCCGCCGCCTCCGTCCTCGAGGCGTACCCGTCGCTCGACACCCTCGTCACCATGTCGGGGATCATGCGCAACGAGGACCTGCGCTCCCCCGACCACATCCACGACGCGCTCGAGATCATCCAGACCAACCTGGTCGGCACGATCCGCCTCATCGACGCGTTCCTGCCGCACCTGCTGGCGCAGCCCGCCTCGACCATCGTCACGGTCTCGTCCGGCCTCGCGTTCGTCCCGCTCACCGCGACGCCGACGTACAACGCCACCAAGGCCGGCATCCACTCGTACACGCAGTCGCTCCGTCAGCAGCTCCTCGGCACCCCGGTGTCGGTGCTCGAGCTCGCTCCCCCGGCGGTGTCGACCGACCTGATGGGCGGAGCGGACTTCGGCGGCATGCCGCTCGACGCCTTCGCCGACGAGGTCCTCTCGCTGCTGGAGTCGGGGGCATCGCCCGAGATCCTGGTGCAGAACGTGCTGCCGCTCCGGTTCGCCGAGCGCGACGGCACGCACCAGCAGATCTTCGAGGCGATGGCGTCGCGCGCGCACTGACGCGCGGCGACGCCTCGAACGGTGCGAGGTTCCGCGTTCCGTGCGAGGCACTTCGGCTCGCACCGACCACGGAACCTCGCACCACGCGTGGTGTGCCTCGCACGGTGCGAGGAGCGCGTCAGTCGTCAGCGCCGTCGGCCTGCTCACCACGGCGACGGGCGAGCCGATCGAGGGCACGGCTCGCGAGCGGAAGCGCTGAGGCGATCACCGCGCTGTACAACGCCGAGTCGAGGGGCTTGTGGTGCAGCCGTGTCACCGCCCAGGCGGCGGTGAACGCCGTCACGGCCAGTGCCCCCTCGGCCACCCGGCCCAGCCGGTCGAGGCGCATCGGCGGCCGGAAGTCGTCATCGACGTCGCTCGGATCGTCTCGGAACGCCGAGACCGCGACACCGAACACCGGTAATGCGACCCCGAGGACCGCACCCGCCCACGCCGCGTCGTGCGCCGGGTCCCGCACGACAGCGGGTACGGCGAAGAACTCGATGACGAGCCCGCCGAGCACGGCGACGATCGCGAGCCACTGGGAAAGGGTGATGCGACGCACCCGCCGATCGTAGGGGTCCGCGGGTCCTGCGCGCGCTCCCCCGTTCGCGGCGTCAGAGGCTGGCGAGCAGTTGCTGCAGTTCAGCCTTGGCGTCGGGCATCCGCTCGGGGCCGGTGAGCCGCTCCCGCTGCACCGAGATGCGAACGGTGTCGGGCTTGGGACCGTCCTCGGTGTTCAGCAGCACGGATTCGCGGTCGGGGAAGGTCCACCGGGCCGACGGGCGCTTGCCGCCGCGGCGCTCGGACGTCGGCGTGGACCCGAGTGCGGTCGCGAACACCGGCACGATCCGATCGAGCACCGCCTCGCGCTCACCGGGGACCTGCCGTGAGGCCGACACCGCGAAGGTGCCGTCCGTGCGCTGCCCGGGGATGCGGAGCCCACGCGCCTGTTCGTACCCGATGGTGATGCCCTGCGCCCACCACGGCTCGACGCCTTGGCCCACGATCCACGACGCGATCGCAGAGTGCCCGATGGTGGCTCCGCCCGCCGTGTCGATCAGCGCGTGCCACTCGTCCGGTGACTTGCCCGTCGCCGCGAGGACACGGTCCGGCGCCATCCCCTGCGCGTGCGAGCGAACCGTTCCGTCGGTCATGCCGCCATCGTAGGCCGCAGGACACCGCTATCGCGGATCAGCGCTGGGAACCTGCCCGCAGGCGACGCGCCAGCTGCGCACCCTCGGCGTCGATGATCAGCGGGAGGCGCTCCTTGTCGACGACCCCGAACGCAGGATCGACCGTCACGAAGCCGTCGACTTCCCAATGCCGAGCTGTTGCGACGTGCAATGCACCCGAGACGGTCAGGCCGAATTCTTCCATGAGATCTGGGACCTCATCGCTGACGGCATCGATCCCGACCCAATGCAGTTGCGTCGACCGCAACAGTTCTCGCCATGCGGCGACATGGCGACGAGCGGCTTCCGTGGCCATGCCGTGAGCAGCTCGCAGAACCTCGAACTCCGTGTAGGCGCTGTACATCATCTCTGTACCTGCGAGGTCGAGGTGGTCGAGGAACGCGACCGCCTCGACCTTGTGACGATCGGTCCGGCGCAGCGCGCTCCGGATGAAGCTCGACTCGACGAGGACGGCGTCCGGGCGGGCGGCGCAGTCGTTGAACTCGAGGACCCGGTGCTGGTCGAAATGCTCGGGCGTGAGTCGCTCGAACACGGTCAGGGATGCGTGTGGAACGAGACGGTCGGCTCGACCCAGAAGTCCGGATCGATCGACTCGATTGCTCGTCGTCGGCGCTCGCGGCGTTCTTCGAACGTGCCTTCAGGTCGCGGCGTCCGAGCGAACAGCGCTTGCCGTTCGGCTTCGGTGAAGATCCTCGGCCCACGCTGCCGACCGGGGTCCGCACTGAGCAATGCGCGACGACGTCCCGCTGTGAGCTGTTCCTCGGTCAGGCCGCGGCGGTTCGGTCGGCGTGGTTCGGTCGGCTGCATGGTGTCTCCTTGGTCGATGTGATCAACCGTAGGAGCACCGAACGGACGGTACCAAACATTCCGTATTTCGCCGATCCGAGGCGGGAGACGAGCTACTCCGCAGCCGCGAGGACCGTCCGACCGAGCCGCACGAAGTCGTCGACGCCGATCGCCTCGCCCCGCGCTGTCGGGTCGATGCCCGCCGCCGTCAGGACCTCGGAGGCGTGGGCACTGCCGCCGAGCACACCGGACAGGCTCTGCCGCAGCATCTTCCGACGCTGCTGGAACGCCGCATCGACCAGGGTGAAGACCCGCGACCGCAGCCGCTCGCCCCCCGGGGGCTCGTGCCGGTCGAACGCCACGAGCACACTGTCGACGTTCGGGACGGGCCAGAACACCTGTCGGCTGACGAGCCCGGCCGTGCTCCACGAGCCGTACCAGGCGGCCTTGACGCTCGGCGACCCGTAGACCTTGCTGCCCGGGCCCGCCGCGAGGCGGTACCCGACCTCGGCCTGCACCATCACGAGCGACCGCTCGATCGACGGGAAGGTCGCGAGCAGGTGCAGCAGCACGGGCACCGAGATGTTGTAGGGCAGGTTCGCGACGAGGTGGGTCGGTTCGGTGTCGAGGTCCGATGCGGCGACGGTCATCGCGTCCTGCTGCACGACCGTCAACGAGGCCTCCGGCTGCATCGCGCTCACCGTCGACGGCAACCGCACCGCGAGCCGCTTGTCGATCTCGACGGCGGTGACGTGGGCGCCGGTCTCGGTGAGCCCGAGCGTCAGGGAGCCGAGGCCCGGCCCGATCTCGAGCACTCGGGACGACGGCGTCACGCCGGCGACCGACACGATGCGCCGGACGGTGTTGGCGTCGTGCACGAAGTTCTGCCCGAGCTTCTTCGTCGGGGTCACGTCGAGTTCGGCGGCGAGCTCCCGGATCTCGGCCGGGCCGAGCAGCGCGCCCACTACTCGTCCACCGTCACGGGCTCGGCGTCCCACGCACCGTAGACGAGCTCGGTGTTCGACGCGATCTGCGCGGCGAGCATCGAGGCATCGGTGCCGAGGGTCTCCGCCATCGACCGCAGGGTGATCGGGATCAGGTACGGGGCGTTCGGCCGGCCGCGGTACGGCGTCGGGGTCAGGAACGGCGCGTCCGTCTCGACCATGATCAGGTGCCGCGGCGCGACGACGAGGGCTTCGCGGAGCAGTGCCGCGTTCTTGAACGTCACGGTTCCGGCGAACGACATGTACCAACCGCGCTCGGCACAGAGCCGAGCCAGGTCGGGTCCGCCGGAGAAGCAGTGGAACACGGTGCGCTCCGGAGCCCCGACGCGGTCGAGCACCTCGACCACGGCGTCGTGCGCGTCGCGGTCGTGGATGGTCAGCGCGAGGCCGTGCTCCTTCGCGATGCGGATGTGCTCTTCGAACGAACGGATCTGGGCGTCGCGCCCGTCCTCACCGGTGCGGAAGAAGTCGAGCCCGGTCTCACCGATCGCCCGGACGCGGGGCAACGCTGCCAGCGCCTCGATCCCGGCGAGGTGCTCGTCGAGCAGCCCCTGCTCCTGCAGCGACGGCGCCTCGTTCGGGTGCAGTGCGACCGCTGCGAGCACGCGGGGTTCACGGGCGGCGATCGACGCGGACCACTGCGAAGTGGCGAGGTCGGTGCCGACCTGCACGACACCGCGGACGCCGACGCTCGAGGCACGGCCGAGGTGCTCGCGGTAGTCGAGCGCCCCGTCGCCACCGTCGGCGATCTCCATGTGCGTGTGGTTGTCGTAGACCGGGACCACGAGCGCCTCGGGCAGGGGCGGGTAGGTCAGGTCGCGCTTGGAGCCGTCCCCGTCGCCACGGGAGCGGAGGTGGGCGTCGGTCACGCGGCGCCCTGCTCCGCCTGCTCGATGCGCGGGAACAGCCCGCTCTCGAGCGCCACGACGTGCGAAGCACCCTGCCACTCGAAGGCACGATCGACTCGCTGCTCGGCGATCGAGCCGCCGGCACCGATCGACGCCCACAGCTTCTCGGTGGCCTTCGGCATCACCGGGGAGAGCAGGACCGCGACGGTGCCGAGCCCACGGAGCGCGGTGGTCAGGACGGTGCCGAGCCGCTCGCGGTTCGCGTCGTCCTTCGCCAGGGCCCACGGCTGCTGCTCGGTGATGTACCCGTTCAGGGCATCGACGAGCTCCCAGACGGCAGCGATCGCCTCGTGCGGGGCGAACGCGGCGATGGCGGCGTCGGCACGCTCGGTGACCGAGACCGCCAGGGCATCGATCGCCTGGTCCGACTCGGTCAGCGAGCCGCGCGCCGGCACTGCGCCGTCGAAGTACTTCTGCAGCATCGCGACCAGGCGCGAGGCCAGGTTGCCGAAGCCGTTCGCGAGCTCGGCCTGGTACCGCGCCGAGATGTCCTCCCAGCTGAAGTTGCCGTCCTGCCCGAAGGTGATGGCGCGGAGGAAGTAGTAGCGGAAGGCGTCGGAGCCGAAGGTGTCGGTGATCTCCGACGGCGCGATGCCGGTCAGCTTCGACTTGGACATCTTCTCGCCGCCGACGAGCAACCAGCCGTGACCGAAGACGCGCTCGGGCACGGGCAGGCCGGCAGCCATGAGCATCGCCGGCCAGATGACCGCGTGGAAGCGGGCGATGTCCTTGCCGACGATGTGCACGCTCGGCCACAGGCGCTTGAAGGCCTCGTCGTCCTCGGTGCCGTAGCCCAGCGCCGTGACGTAGTTGAGCAGGGCGTCGAACCACACGTACAGGACGTGGTCGCTGTCCCACGGGATCTTGATGCCCCAGTCGAAGCTGGACCGCGAGATCGACAGGTCGCGGAGGCCCTGCTTCACGAACGAGATGATCTCGTTGCGGACGCTCTCCGGCTGGATGAACAGCGGGTTCGACTCGTACAGGTCGAGCAGGCGCTGCTCGAAGTCCGACATGCGGAAGAAGTAGTTGCGCTCGGACAGCACCTCGACCGGGATCGAGTGGATGGCACAGACCTGCTGCCCCTCGTACGCACCGGTGCCGGGGACCAGGTCGCTCGGCTGCTTGTACTCCTCGCAGCCCACGCAGTAGAAGCCCTCGAACTCGCCGGCGTAGATGAAGCCGTCGTCGTAGAGCTTCTGCAGGAACGCCGTCACACCGCGCTCGTGGCGCTCGTCGGTGGTGCGGATGAAGTCGTCGTTGGCGACGTCGACGGTGTCGAGCAGTGGCTTCCACGCCTCGGTCACGAGTCGGTCGGCCCACTCCTGGGGCGTGACCTCGTTCGCCGAGGCGGTGCGCAGGATCTTCTGCCCGTGCTCGTCGGTGCCGGTGAGCAGCCAGGTGTCGTCACCCCGCTGCCGGTGCCAGCGCGCGAGGACGTCCGCGGCGACCTCGGTGTAGGCGTGCCCGATGTGGGGCACGTCGTTCACGTAGAAGATCGGCGTGGTGATGCTGAACGAGGACCCGGCGGACATGCGGACCATCCTACGGGCGCGCGGAACCCGGATGACGCGCGCGGCGGTGGACTGTGGAAAACCGGATCCGGGAGGCCCGTAGCGGGCCCGCCCCGCGCCTCCAGACCGGCCGACGCGAACGTGACGAGCCCCGCTCAGCGCGCCGCGAGCGCCCCTTCGTACAGGTCCCGCTTCGACAGGCCGGTCGCGTCCGCGACCGCCGCTGCGGCCTCCTTCATGCGCATGCCGGCGGCCACCCGCTCGAGCACGAGGCGGACCCCGTCGTCGAGCGTTGCCTCCTCGGTGGCCTCGGCGGCACCGGCGACGACGATGCAGATCTCGCCCCGGACGCCCTCTGACGCCCACGTGACGAGCTCGTCGAGCGGCCCACGACGGACCTCTTCGTACAGCTTCGTGAGCTCACGGCAGACCGCGGCACGACGGTCGCCCCCGAACCCGACGGCCATGTCGGCGAGCGTCTCGGCCAACCGGTGCGGCGACTCGAAGAAGACCATCGTGCGCTGCTCCCCCGCGAGCGCCTGGAACGCGCGGCGACGCTCCCCGCCCTTGCGCGTCGGGAACCCCTCGAACGTGAAGCGGTCCGTCGGCAGTCCGGAGACGGCGAGCGCCATGAGCACCGCCGACGGGCCGGGCAGTGCCGTGACCGTGACGCCAGCGGCTGCCGCTGCCTCGACGAGCGGGAAGCCGGGGTCGCTGATCGCGGGCATGCCGGCGTCGGTGAGGACCACGACGTCCTCGTCACGAGCGAGCTCGACGACCTCGGACGCCTTCGCCCGTTCGTTGTGCTCGTGCAGGGCGATGAGCCGCGGACGGTTCTCGATGCCGAGGGCACGCATGAGGTGGATGGCGGTCCTGGTGTCCTCCGCCGCGACCACGGTGGCGTTGGAGAGGGTCTCGACGAGACGGCGCGAGGCGTCCCCGAGGTTGCCGATGGGGGTTGCTGCGAGGACGATCACGCCACCCATTGTCGTCGCAGCGGGGTCGCAGCGCGGACATGCGGTCGATCCGTAGGATGCTCAACGATGACCAGCGAGCTGACCGACGACCGCACGGCCGTGTCCGACGGGCCGGTCGGCTCGCGCCTCGACGACTGGTGGGGGCGGGTGCTCTCCACCGCCCAGCGCGTCGCGGTGTGGCGCTGGGCCGGACCGATCGCGGTGACGCTGCTCGCCGCCGTGCTGCGCCTGGCGAACCTGGGGAACCCGCACTCCCTGGTCTTCGACGAGACCTACTACGTCAAGGACGGCTGGTCGATCGTCCACCTCGGCTACGAGGGCACCTGGCCGGCGAACCCGAGCAGCGACTCCGCCCCGACGACCGACGACCGGTTCTCGAGTGGTGAGACGGACATCTTCACCAGCGCCGCGGAGTTCATCGCGCACCCGCCGCTCGGCAAGTACCTGATCGGGCTCGGCATGCTCCTGTTCGGGGCGGACAACTCGTTCGGCTGGCGGTTCGCCGTCGCCGTGCTCGGCATCGCGACGGTGTTCCTCACCGCGGTGATCGCCCGGTCGCTGTTCCGCTCCACCCTGGTCGGCACGCTCGCCGGCGGCCTGCTCGCGATCGACGGCCAGGCCATCGTGATGTCCCGCGTCACGCTGCTCGACGGGATCCTGACGTTCTTCGTCGTGCTCGGGTTCGGGGCGCTCCTGCTCGACCGGCGCCGGAGTCAGCGGCGGCTCGACGACTGGGTCGCCGAGCGCGTCGCCGCCGGCCGGGACACCCTGTGGGGGCCCGTGCTCTGGTGGCGTCCGTGGCTGTTCGCGATGGGGCTGACGATGGGGTTGGCCACCGCGACGAAGTGGTCGGGGATGTACTTCCTGGCGTTCTTCGCCGTGTACTCCGTGCTGAGCGACATGATGATGCGCCGCCGTGCGGGGGTCGAGTTCTGGTCGTCCAGCGCGCTGCTGCAGCAGGCCCCCGTGTCGTTCCTGCTCACCGTGCCGATCGCCGCCGTCACCTACGTCGCGTCGTGGACCGGCTGGTTCGTGTCGAAGGACGGCTGGGACCGGAACTGGCTGGCCTCCGGCGGCGAACGCTGGACCGGATTGCTCCGGTGGGTGCCGGACAGTCTGCAGAACTGGTGGCACTACCAGTCGGAGATCTACAACTTCAACATCGGGCTGCACACGCCGCACTCGTACCAGGCGAACCCGCTGCTCTGGCTCGTGATGCAGCGGCCCACGTCGATGTTCTACGTCGGGACCGATGCCGGCCAGGACGGCTGCTCGGCGAGCCGCTGCGGCGAGGCGATCACCGGCGTCGCGAACCCGTTCATCTGGTACGCGGCGGTCATCGCGACCGTGGCGCTGCTCGTGCTCTGGATCCTGCGCCGACAGTGGCAGTACGGCTTCGTCCTGCTCGGCGTCGCCGCGGGCTACCTGCCGTGGCTGATGTACGTCAACCGGACGGTCTTCCAGTTCTACACGATCGCCTTCGAGCCCTTCATGGTGATGGCACTGGCGGCGGCGATCGGGTTGGTGCTCGGGTCACGGACCGATCCACGGCCCCGACGGACCCGGGCGATCGTGTGGGTCGGCGTGTACCTGGTCGTGGTGGTGCTCGCGTCGGCGTACTGGTACCCGATGTGGACCGCGATCCAGGTGCCGTGGGACTTCATCCGGTCGCACTACTGGCTGCCGAGCTGGCTGTAGCGCGCGTCGGGTGTCGGCCCGGCGCGCTGGTCGCCACCGGCCCGGCGCGCTGGTCGCGACCGGCCCGGCGCACTGGTCGCGACCAGACCGCCGGACGGGAGGCACGGGTCGGGCCCGCCACGGGCCTCCCGTCCGGGGTCGGTTGGCACCGGATCCGCGCGCGGTCCGCGGGGACGCGTCAGGACTGCGCGTGCAGCGCGCGCTCGATCGACTCGCGGTCGAGCGGGTCGCCGACCATGCTCGGCGCGGTCCGGGTCTGCGGCAGGACGCCCTCGATGAGGAGTTCGGCGTACCGGCGCCAGGCGTTCGGGTCGTGCTCGCGGGTGGCGTCCGCGACGGCACCCACCATGGCGGTGAGCATCGGGAGGTCGCGGTAGTCGAAGCCGGGGCGGACCACCCCGGCGGTCTCGGCCCGCCCGATGATCGCGGAGACCTGGCGTTCCAACCGGTCACGCTCCTGCACGATCGACGGACGCGCCTTGCCCGCACGCACGATGGCGTCGGCGAGCGCACGGTCGCGGGCGCGGAACTCGAACACCCCGGTCAGGTAGACCCGCAGGGCCTCGCGCGGGTCGACGACGTCGGCGGCGCGGGCCGCTGCGTCGTTCATCGCCTCGAACTTGGTGGCGAGCAGCGCCTCGATCAGGGAGTCCTTGTCGGCGAAGCGCCGGTACACGGTGCCGACACCGACCCCCGCTTCGTGCGCGATGTCGTTCAGGGTGACCGACAGCCCGCGCTCCGCGAAGCACTTGCGAGCGGTCTGCAGGATCAGCTCGCGGTTGCGTGCCGCATCGGCGCGCAGCGGGCGCTCGAGGTCGGGCGCGGACTCGGTGGTGCTCACGATGCCGAACCTAGTTGAACTTTCTGGGAATAAGTGGATGCGGACCCTCCGTTTCGGTCTACACTGTCGACAAACGGATGCCGTGCATCCGTTTGACACCTCCCCTCTTCGAAACGCCCGACGGTGCGCGCTTCGTGCTCCCCCTCCAACCTTCTCGAAGGAGGCTGCCGTGACGGCAGAACACACCGTGCCGACCCCCACCGGGGCAGCACCCACGACTTCTGGCACCACCCCCGCCAAGAGCAACCACCGCTGGATCGCCCTGGCGGTCATCGCCCTCGCCCAGCTGATGGTCGTGCTCGACGCCACGATCGTGAACATCGCGCTCCCCTCGGCCCAGGCCGACCTGGGGTTCGGCACCGACCAGCGCCAGTGGATCGTCACCGCGTACTCGCTGGCGTTCGGCTCGCTCCTGCTGCTCGGCGGGCGCCTCGGCGACCTGTTCGGCCGCAAGAACACGTTCATCATCGGCCTGGTCGGCTTCGCGGTCGCGTCCGTGCTCGGCGGCCTCGCCGACTCGTTCGGCCTGCTCGTCGCGGCCCGCGCCCTCCAGGGTGTCTTCGGCGCCCTGCTCGCACCGTCCGCGCTCGGCATGCTGACCACCACGTTCCGCGACCCGAAGGAGCGCGGTCGTGCGTTCGGCATCTTCGGCTCGATCGCCGGTTCCGGTGCGGCCATCGGCCTGCTCCTGGGCGGCGTGCTCACCGAGTACGCGTCGTGGCGCTGGTGCCTCTACGTCAACGTCGTCTTCGCCGTGCTCGGCGTGATCGGCGCGCTCGTGTTCATGGAGAAGCCGCCGAAGGTCGATCGCCCGCGCATCGACGTCGCCGGCGTCATCACCATCACCGCCGGTCTGGTCGGCGTCGTCTACGGGTTCTCGAACGCCGAGACCAACGGCTGGGACTCCCCCGTCACCATCGCGATGCTCGCCGGTGGCGTCGTCCTGATCGCCGCGTTCGTGTTCATCGAGACCCGTGTGGCGCACCCGCTGCTGCCGCTGCGGGTCGTGCTCGACCGTGACCGCGGTGGGTCGTTCATCGCGATCGGCCTGGTGGCGATCGGCATGTTCGGCATCTTCCTGTTCCTGACCTACTACCTCGAGCAGACCCTCGGGTTCAGCTCGCTGCAGACCGGTCTGGCCTTCCTGCCGATGCCGCTGTCGATCATGATCTCGGCGACGCAGATCGGTGGGCGACTGCTGCCGCGCATCGGCCCGAAGATCCTGATCTTCGCCGGTGGCCTCGTCGCCGCGATCGGCCTGCTCCTGCTGCTGCGCACCGACCTGGACAGCTCCTACGCGGGCACCGTCCTGCCGGCGCTGATCGTCATCGGGCTCGGCATGGGCACGATCTTCTCGTCCGCGATGAACACCGCGACCACCGGGGTGGCCCGAGCCGACGCCGGTGTGGCCTCGGCGACGGTGAACACCATGCAGCAGATCGGTGGCTCGATCGGCACGGCGCTGCTGTCGACGATCTTCGCCGACGTCGTGAAGAACAGCCTGACCGGGCTGTCGGCGGCGCCCACGAAGCTGCAGCAGGCGCAGGCCACGCTCGACGGCTACCACGTGGCGTTCGGCATCTCGGCCGGTGTGCTCGTGCTCGTCGCCCTGGCGGGTGGCCTGCTCATCAACCGGCAGTCGGTGCGGCTCGACCGGCTCGCCCACGCCGCGTCCACGACGACCGGGAGCATCCCCGCCGCCGCACACTGACGCGTCAGCTCGTCCGAACGGCCCGTCCTGGTTCTGCCGGGGCGGGCCGTTCGTGCGTGCGTGTGGGGCGGGGTGCCGGAGCAGGGCGGGGGTGCGGGTGCGTGCGGGGCGGGTGCCGGGTCGCGCGGGTTTTGCGACGTTCCACGAGTCGTTCAACGCGCGGATCGTCGGAACATGCACCCGCAGTCATTGCGTGTGCATGTTGCGACGAACCACCGGTCGAACAACTCGTGGATCGTCGGAACATGCGCACGCACCAGCCACCACACGCGCCCCGGTTGCGCAGTGTGTCGGTTTCCCTGTCACCCGTCAGTGGTCCGCATTATCGTGTGCGGCATGGCCCCCGTCCTGACCTCGCCGCTCGTGTCGACGCAGTGGCTCGCCGACCACCTCGGTGGTGACGAGCTCGTCGTCCTCGACGCCTCCGTGCACACGCTGGGGACCGGCCTCGAGACGATGTGGCACTCCGCGGTCGACTCCTACGAGCAGCGCGGGCACGTCCCCGGCGCCCGCTTCGCCGACCTCGTCGACGCGTTCTCCACGCCGGGCGCCGAGGTGCCCTTCACCCGCCCGAGTGCCGAACGGTTCGAGGCAGCTGCCGGCGACCTCGGCGTCACGAACACCTCGACGGTCGTGGTCTACGACGACAGCGTCGGCGAGTGGTCGGCGCGGCTGTGGTGGATCTTCCGGTCGTTCGGCTTCGACTCCGTCGCGGTCCTCGACGGCGGGTTCACGAAGTGGCGCGACGAGGGCCGGCCGGTCCGCGTCGGTGCACTGCGCCAGGCACCATCGCCGGCGAAGGCGCCCGACGACGACAGCGCCTTCCTCGCCGGTGAAGAACGCCCGCTCTGGGCCGACCACGCCCGTGTCCGCCGAGCAGTGACGGGCGAACAGCCTGCGGCACTGGTGTTCGCTGCGCCCGCAGCGGCCCTCGGCGACGACCACCCGCCGATCATCCCGGGGAGCACCCCGATCACCGTGGACACCCTGGTCGACCCGGACACCAACGCGTACCTGCGCGGGCCGAAGCTCGCCGAGGCGTTCGCCGCGGTCGTCGGCGAGGACGAGATCGTGACGTACTGCGGGGTCGGTAGCGCCGCGTGCGTCGATGCCCTGGCGCTGACCGTGCTCGGCCACGACAAGGTCACCGTGTACGACGGCTCGCTGCTGGACTGGTGGCGGCACGAGCCCGAGGCCCTGGCGTCCTGACGACGACGCGCGCCCCGGCTAGCGTTGGCGCATGAGCTCCAGACGCGCGGTCATCCTCGGCGGTACCGGCGGGATCGGTTCGGCCGTCGCGCGTGAACTCCTCGACGCCTCCGGGCGGGGCGGCGACGACTGGCAGGTCGACGTCATCGCGCGCCGCGGTGGCCCGGCAGCCGATTCCCTCACCGCCCGCGGCGCGACCTTCACCGCGGGTGACCGCCGCGACACGAGCACCCTGCGCGACGTCCTCCGCCCCGGCGCGGACCTGCTCGTCGACACCGTGGGGCTGACCCGCGACGACGCGACGCAGCTCCTGCCGTTCCTCGACGACGTCGGGTCCACCGTGTTCGTCTCCTCGCGTGCGGTCTACGTCGACGACCAGGGCCGGCACGCGAACTCGACGGACAAGCCGGTCTTCGGCGCCGCGGTCACCGAGATCCAGCCGACCGTCACGGCGGGCGACGGCGACCCGACCAGCCGTGACGGCTACGGCGCGGCGAAGGTGGCGTCCGAGCAAGTGCTGCTCGACCACGGCGCCCCGGTCACGGTGCTGCGCCCGTCGAAGGTGTACGGCATCGGCATCGGCCGTCCGCGAGAGTGGTTCGTGGTCCGCCGGGTCCTCGACGGCCGGGAACGCATCCTGCTCGCCGACCACGGCCGCGGTGTGGACCACACGACGGCGGCGAGCGGCATCGGCTCGCTCGTCCGACTGGTCGCGGACGCTCCGGACCGGCGCATCCTCAACGTCGCCGACGACTCCGCTCCGACGGCGCTCGAGATCGTGCGGACGATCGCTGGGCACCTCGACCACCGGTTCGACGAGGTCCTGCTCGACGCGGACGCCCCTGCCTTCGTCGGCACGACCCCGTGGTCGTCGCCGTCACCGTTCGTCCTCGACACGACGGCGGCACGGACGCTCGGGTGGCAGCCGCCGACCTTCGCGACCGCGGTCCTGCCCGAACTCGACTGGTTGGTGGAGACGGCGCAGTCCACACCGGCGGACGGCGACGTGCCGTGGGCCGACGACCCGTTCTGGGAGCGCATGTTCGACTACGGCCCCGAGGACGCTGCCCTCGCGCTCCTGTCGCTGGGCCTCGGGTGACGGTGCCGAGCACGCCCCGCTCCGAGGTCCTGTTCATCGGCGGGCGGTCCGGTGTCGGCAAGTCCACCGCTGCCGAGGCGCTGCACGACCTGCTCGTCGCCGCGGACGTGCGCCACGCGGTGATCGAGGGCGACCTGCTCGACCTGGCGCACCCGGCACCGCACGTCGAGCACCCCGAAGCGCGGCTCGCGGAGCGGAACCTCGCAGCCCTGTGGACGTCCTACCGCGAGCTCGGCCACCACCGGCTGGTCTACACGAACACCGTTTCCGTGCTGGAACACGAGCGTCTGGCGGCCGCCATGGGCGACGACCCCGTGGTCACGACGGTCCTGCTGCGCGCGGCGGACGGTCCCACCGCCGAGCGGCTGGCCCGACGGTCGGGTGGCGAGGTCCCGCAGGCGCAGCTCGCGCACAGCACGCGGACGGCCGGGAGGCTCGACTCGGCTTCCGGGGACACGGTCACCCGGGTGGACACGGACGGTCTCACCCCCAACCAGGTCGCACAGCGTCTCGCCGCGTTGACGGGGTGGCTCCCCCGCTGACCGTCCCGCTGCGGCCTGTGGACTCCGCGATCCGTCCACAGATCGCGTCCGTCGCTGGCCCGCTCAGTCGCCACGGGGCACGCTGGAGCCATGAACGACAACCGACTCGGCACCTCGGTCAGCCCGTACCTCCGGCTGCACGCCGACAACCCCGTGGACTGGCGCGAGTGGGGCCCCGAAGCCTTCGCCGAGGCACGTGAGCGCGGCGTCCCGGTCCTGGTGTCGGTCGGCTACGCCACGTGCCACTGGTGCCACGTCATGGCGCGTGAGAGCTTCGCCGATCCGGAGATCGGCGCACTCCTCCGTCAGGACTTCGTCGCCGTCAAGGTCGACCGCGAAGAACGTCCCGACGTCGACGCAAGCCTGATGGCCGCTGCGAGCGCGTTCACGCAGCAGCTCGGGTGGCCCCTGACGACGTTCCTGACGCCCGAGGGCCACGTGTTCTTCGCCGGCACCTACTTCCCGCCGACCCCCGTCGGTCAGGTGCCCGCGTTCCGGCAGATCCTGGCGGCGGTGCTCGATGCGTGGACCGAGCGGCGGCACGAGGTCGACGCGAACGCCGCGGCCATCGCGACGGCGATCCGGCAGGGGGCCGAGGCGGACGCGACCGCCCGCGCTGGCGAGGGTGCTGGCGGAGCAGCCACGGGCCTCCCGTCCGCCGACAGCATCCGGGCCGTCACCGATCAGTTGTCGCAGGCAGAGGACACCACCTACGGTGGTTTCGGCGGTGCTCCGAAGTTCCCGAGCACGCCGCTGCTGGAGTTCCTCGCCGACGCGGCACGCGACGGCGACGCCGAGGCCGACGGCCTGCTGGACCGGTCGCTCCACGCGATCCGGGCCTCCGAGCTGACCGATGCCGACGGCGGTGTCTTCCGGTACGCCACCAAGCGCGACTGGAGCGTGCCGCACTACGAGCGGATGCTCTACGACAACGCCGGACTCCTCGCGGTCGCCGGTGCCGAACAGGCGCGCGGCATCGCGGACTTCCTGCGCGACACCCTGCGGCAGGACGACGGGGCGTTCGTCGCCGCGCAGGACAGCGAGTCCACGATCGACGGCCAGCGGGTGGAGGGCGAGTGGTACCGGCGGCCGCTGTCGGAGCGCGCGCTCCTCGAGCCGCCACCACTCGACGACCAGGTCCTGACCGGCTGGAACGGCCTGGCGATCCGCGGACTCGCGATCGCCGGTGACCGCCACGACGACCCCGAGATGATCGGCATCGCCCGGGATGCGGCCGATGCGCTGCTGCGGTCGCACGTGCGTGACGGGCACGTCGTGGTCCGCTCGAGCACGCCTCGCGGCGCGTCAGCAGCGCCGGCGACCATCGAGGACGTCGGGCTGCTGGCCGAGGGTCTGCTCGAGCTCGCCCTGGTGACCGGCGAGGTCACCTACGCCGTGACGGCTCGTTCCCTGGTCGACGACGGCCTGGCGAACCGGTTCGACGTCGACGCCGTGCTCGCCGGAGCGGGCACGGCGACCGGGGAACAGCCGCAGACCGCGATGCGCTCCGGCACGGTGGCGCTGGCCGCAGCGGCAGCCGGCCTCGCGGCGTTGACCGGGGACTCCGCGTACCGGACAGCGGCAACGCGGTTCGTGGCCGAACGCGCGACGACGGGTACCGAGCGACCGCTCGGGCACGCCGACGCCCTCGGTGTCGCACTCGGGCTGCAACGACCCTCGCGCGAGGTCGTGGTCGTGGTCGTGACGTCCGACCAGCACGACCCACTCCGCGATGCCGTCCGCGCCGCGCGCCGACCCGGCACGGTCATCGCTCGTGTGACCCCGACGCAGGCTGCGGAGTGGGCGGCTGCGGGGTTCGAACTGTTCGAGGCACGGGACGCCCTCGACCCGGCTGCGTACGTCTGCCGCGACCGCGTGTGCGCCCTGCCCGCTCGGTCCGCAGGAGACCTGGCCGCGGGGCTCGCAGCACCGGCGGCGTGACGGTATCCTGGAATGCTCATGTCTCCCACGCCGCCAGTCATCACGTACCCGCCCGAACTGCCGGTCTCGCAGCGGCGGGACGACATCGCGGCCGCCATCCGTGACAACCAGGTCGTCATCGTCGCGGGTGCCACCGGCTCGGGCAAGACCACCCAGCTGCCGAAGATCTGCCTCGAGCTGGGGCGTGAGCACATCGGGCACACCCAGCCCCGCCGGATCGCCGCTCGCACCATCGCCGAGCGCGTGTCAGAAGAGCTCGGCAGCGAGCTCGGCGACCTCGTCGGCTACCAGGTCCGGTTCACCGACAAGGTGTCGTCGAACACCCGCATCAAGCTGATGACCGACGGCATCCTGCTGAACGAGATCCACTTCGACCGCGACCTGAAGCGGTACGACACGATCATCATCGACGAGGCGCACGAGCGGTCGCTCACGATCGACTTCCTGCTCGGCTACCTCAAGCGGCTCCTGGTCCGGCGACCCGACCTCAAGCTGATCATCACGAGCGCGACGATCGACCCCGAGTCCTTCTCGAAGCACTTCGGCGACGCCCCGATCATCGAGGTCTCCGGGCGGACCTACCCCGTCGAGATCCGGTACCGCCCGCTCGTGTCCGAGGACGCCGACGACACCGACGAGGACGACGAGACCGATTCGCGCACGGCCGACCGCGGCGGGGCGAACGGCGCCGACGACCGCGACACCCTGCAGGGGATCACCGACGCGTTGGACGAACTCGCGCGGGAAGAACCCGGCGACGTGCTCGTGTTCCTGTCCGGCGAGAACGAGATCCGCGACGCGCAGGACGCGATCGAGGGCAAGCGCTACCAGGGCACCGAGGTCCTGCCCCTGTACGGCCGGCTCTCCGCCGCCGACCAGCACCGCGTCTTCGACCGACGCACCACGCCGGGGATCCGCCGACGCGTGGTGCTCGCCACCAACGTCGCCGAGACCTCGCTGACGGTGCCCGGCATCAAGTACGTCATCGACACCGGCACCGCGCGCATCTCGCGGTACTCCCCGCGCGCCAAGGTGCAGCGGCTGCCGATCGAGGCGATCTCGCAGGCCAGCGCCAACCAGCGTTCGGGTCGAGCGGGCCGCACGAGCGCCGGCATCGCGATCCGGCTCTACTCCGAAGACGACTTCGAGCGTCGCGACGAGTTCACCGACCCCGAGATCCTGCGGACGAACCTCGCCGCGGTGATCCTGCAGATGATCTCGCTCGGGTTCGGCGACATCGAGTCGTTCCCGTTCCTGCAGCCACCGGACTCCCGCGGCGTGAAGGACGGCCTGGACCTGCTGCGCGAACTCCGTGCCGTCGACAAGGACGGCCGGATCACCAAGTCCGGACGACAGCTCACCCGGCTGCCGATCGACCCGCGGCTCGGCCGGATGGTGCTCGAGGCCGGGCGCCAGGGCGTCGGTCGCGAGGTCGTCGCCGTCGTCAGTGCCCTGAGCATCCAGGACCCCCGCGAACGCCCGCTCGAGAAGCGCGCCCACGCCGACCAGATGCACGCCCGCTTCGCCGACCCGACGAGCGACTTCCTCACCCTGCTCGCGCTGTGGAACTACATCGAGGACAAGCAGGACGAGCTGTCGTCGAGCGCGTTCCGCCGGCTCTGCAAGGCCGAGTTCCTCAACTACCTGCGCATCCGCGAGTGGCAGGACCTCTACCGCCAGCTCTCCCGCGCCGCGAAGCAGGTCGACGTCCGGGTCGGGCAGTCCCGCTCCGACGACGGCGACGCGGTGCACCGGTCCCTGCTCGCCGGTCTGCTCAGCCAGATCGGGCTGCGCGACCGCGAGAAGCGCGACTACCTCGGCTCGCGGAACACCCGGTTCGTGGTGTTCCCGGGCAGTGTGCTCGCGAAGAAGCAGCCCGACGCGGTGATGGCGGCCGAACTCGTCGAGACCAGTCGGCTGTTCGCACGGACCGTCGGCCGGATCGACCCCGCCTGGGTCGAGCCCCTCGCCGGTGACCTGCTGAAGCGCACCTACGGCGAGCCGCACTGGGAGAAGAAGCAGGGCGCGGTCGTCGCCTACGAGCGGGTGACCCTGTTCGGCGTCCCGATCGTGCAGCGGCGCCGCGTGCAGTACGCCCGGATCGACCCGGAGCACTCGCGCGAGCTCTTCATCCGCCACGCCCTGGTCGAGGGCGAGTGGGAGTCGCAGCAGGCGTTCGACCGTGCCAACCGGAAGCTCCGCAAGGAACTCGAGCAGCTCGAGGAGCGCACGCGCCGGCGCGACATCCTGCTCGACGACGAGAACGTCTACGAGTTCTACGACGCCCGCATCCCCGCCGACATCGCGACGACCCGCGACTTCGAGGGGTGGTGGCGGACGACGCGCCGCGACCAGCCGGACCTGCTCACGATGCGCAGGGCGGACCTCCTGGACGAATCCGCTGCCGAGGCAGCGGAGGACGACGTCGAGTACCCGACCCAGTGGCGGAGCGGCGACCAGCGACTCGCGATCCAGTACCGCTTCGAGCCGGGCGCGCAGGACGACGGCGTCAGCGTGCAGGTGCCGCTCGCGCTGCTCCCCCGCATGCGCGAAGAGGGCTTCGACTGGCAGGTCCGCGGCCTCCGCAAGGAGCTCGTGACCGCTCTCATCAAGTCGCTGCCGAAGCAGATCCGCAAGAACGTCGTACCCGCCGCCGACTGGGCCGAGAAGATCGTCGCCGAGCTGCCGGACGACGCCCCGACCGAGCCGACCGAGTCGTTCCGCGCGACCCTGGCCAAGGCGATCCAGCGTATGACCTACGTCCCGGTGTCGGAGTCCGACTTCGACCTGGCCCGCGTGCCGTCGCACCTGCTGCCGACCTGGGCGGTCGTCGACGAACGTGGTCGGCGGGTCGAGGCCGGCAAGGACCTGTCGGTCCTGCAGACGAAGCTCAAGGACCGCACGCAGCAGAGTGTCGCCTCCGCCACGGTGCGGGCTGCGGGACAGCCAGGAGGCGCGGCTCGCGTCGCCGCCGCCGGTGGCGGTGCCGGGGTGGAACAGTCCGGCCTCACCACGTGGCCGGCCCAGGACCTGCCACAGACCCTCGACACCAAGCAGGCCGGTGGTGTCATCCGTGCCTACCCGTCCCTGGTGGAGGAGGGCTCCGGCCCGAAGGCGACCGTCGGCGTGCAGTTGCTCGCGACGCCGTCCGACCGGCAGGTGCGCATGCCCGCCGGGGTCCGTCGCCTGGTGATGCTCGCGGTGCCGTCGCCGGTGTCGTACATCCAGTCGCACCTGACCGCGCAGGAGAAGCTCGCACTCGCGGCGAGCCCGTACGTCTCCACGAACGCACTCTTCGACGACGTGCTCGCGGCCGTCGTCGACGCGGTGATCCGTCGCGCTCACCCGGACGGGCTCGTGTTCACGAAGGCCGCGTTCGAAGCGGTTCGTGACGCCGTGTCGGCGACCGTGGTCGACACGATGTTCACGGCGGTGTCCGAGCTCGCTGCCGTGCTCCTCGCCCAACGGTCCGCCGAACGAGCACTCAAGCAGGCGAACTCGATGTCCCTGCTCGGTGCGCTGACGGACATGCGCCAGCAGATGGAGCGTCTCGTCTCCCCGGGGTTCGTCTCCGTCGCCGGGACCGACCGGCTCCGGCGCATCCGGGTCTACCTGCAGGGCATCGAGGCGCGCGTGCAGAAGCTGCTGCAGAACCCCGGGCGCGATGCCACGTGGATGCGCGAGGTCACCGTCGCGACCGACCGCTACGTCGACGCCGGCGGGGCCTTCCCTCCGGCAGTCGGTTCGCACCCCGAGCTCGTGCACGCGCGGTGGATGCTCGAGGAGTTCCGCCTCAGCCTGTTCGCGCAAGAACTCGGCACCGCTGAGACGGTGTCGTTGCAGCGGATTACGAAGGCCCTGACCGCGGCGCGCTGATCGCTTGATGTTCCGGTCAACTGATCGCGACGGCACGGGTGACCCGTGCCAAGATAGTCACGTGACAGCCCTCCGAGGACTCGCTTTTCGCAACTATCGTAGCTACGGAGGTCCGGAATTCACCGCGCTCGTCTGCAGTAAAGTAAGTTTGATCGCCGGCCAGAATAACAGCGGAAAATCTAACGTTCTCCGAGCGGCGATGGAGATTCTAGGACCGTCTAGATCTCGATCCACATGGGACCGCCACGCGAGAACGCCCGACAGATCAAGCGAATTTCTTCTGCTCGTCGAACTCAACGACTTTCGCAGCGAATCCATCATAGAATCCAACCGGCCTCAATTGTTGCGCCTTGCGGAGGATGTGCGAGCAGCCTTTGCTCTACCCGAGCATCCGTCAGAGACGATATGGCTTCCCATCGACGCTTCGTCCGCCGCGCTCGACAACCCGTTGGTTAACGAGCTCGGCGACCATATCGGCGCTACTGACTACTCGGAGAGTCTCAGTCGTGCCATCACCTCAACCAGTGGCGGGCGACCTGGCGATGACATAAGGCGATCAGTTGCATTTCTCATTGGGGACCTTAAGCCTCGGCCGAACGCTTATTTCATCGAAGGCGACAGGGCAATAACTTCCGAAGCGAGCAGCGGCCATGCACTCAATGGGGCCGGCATTATTCGTCGACTGCTAGAACTTGAAAATCCCACTTCGGATCAGTTGAGCGATAAGCTGCGCTTCATTGCAATCCAGCAATTCGTACAGACTGTGATGGAGGACGAATCTCTCACCATCAGCATCCCGCACACCGCCGAAACAATTCACATCTCGAGCGGAGGCCTGACGCTGCCGATCGAGCACATGGGTACCGGTATTCACGAGGTAGTGATTATTGCGGCCGCCGCCACACTCCGAGAGAACTCTCTGTTCTGCCTGGAGGAGCCTGAGCTACACCTCCATCCGTTGTTGCAGCGGAAGCTCCTCAAGTACCTAGCAGAGCAGACCTCGAATACTTATCTGATCGCAACTCACTCTGCACACATGCTCGACTTGGGCATCGGTACAATAAACCACGTGCGCCATGAGGACGGAAGGTCCGCACTTACGATTGTTGGAAGCGCGGCCGAACAAGCAGAGGTTTGCGAAGATCTCGGCTATCGTCCGTCGGACCTAGTCCAGACGAACGCAATCATCTGGGTAGAAGGACCATCCGATCGAGTTTACCTCAACCACTGGCTCGAGTCCCTCGCGCCTGCAAGGTATCAGGAAGGTATTCACTACTCGATCATGTTCTACGGTGGAGGTCTACTTAGCGCCTTATCGCCGCTCGACGAACCCGAACTAGAAGAGTTTATTTCACTGCGCAGAATGAATCGTTACGTTGCAATCCTTATCGACTCAGATAAGCAGAGCTCCCGAGCAAAGCTAAACGCAAGCAAACTTCGTGTGATAGCTGAGTTCGAAGGGGACGCTGACCATAGTTTGGCATGGGTTACGTGGGGATACACTATCGAGAACTATGTTCCCCACGACCTCCTCTCCATGGCTATCCGCAAAGCTCATCCCCGCAAGGGAATTGCAACACACGCGGCAGCCGGGCGCTGGGAGAATCCGCTATCTGCCACACGCGTGGGGACAACACCGAGCAAAGTCGCAATATCACGAGAAGTAGTAAAGTCCTGGGAGATGCCGCTTTCCCGTCAGCTTGAGAAAGAGGTTCAGCGAGTCATTCAGCTGATTGAACGCGCCAATCGGCACGTAGCGTGATAGTTGCAGCAACGCTCTCGGACTTGGTTGCATCCTCGGCCTGAAAGCCGTCCGGAGGATACGATGACGGCCATGATCGGCACACTCGACATGGTCGTCCTGGACTGCGCAGACCCTCGCGGCTTGGCCCGCTTCTACGCGGAGCTGCTCGGTGGCGAGATCGTCGGCTTCGACGAGGACTGGGCCGAGGTCGCGCTCCCCTTCACCGACCAGCGGCCGCTCCTGGCGTTCCAGCAGGTCGAGGACTACCGCGCCCCGGAGTGGCCCGGGCAGCTCGTCCCGCAGCAGAGCCACCTCGACGTGAAGGTCGAGGACCTCAACGACGGCGAGGCCGCGGTCCTGGCCATCGGTGCGACCGCGACGGGATCGGCGACCGAGACGTTCCGCGTGTACCTCGACCCGGCTGGTCACCCGTTCTGCCTCATCCGCCCGAACGACTGAACCCGTTCGAGCGGCGGCATGCCGACCGTCGTAGCGCCCGCACCACGTCCATGCTGGCCCTATGACGGAACTCCGACCGATCGACGTGGGCACCTGGCCCCGCCGCGAGCACTTCGAGCACTACCGGCGGCGTGTGCAGTGCTCCTACGAGGTGACCGTCGACGTCGACGTCACGGCCTTCGTCGCAGCGGTCCGCACGAGCGCGGCGAAGACCTATGCGTCCCAGATCTGGGCGATCGCGACGGTGGTCAACCGTCATCCCGAGTTCCGGATGCAGCTGCTCGACGACGGCTCCCCCGGCGTCTGGGACGTCGTGCACCCGATGTTCACGGTGTTCCACCCGGACACGGAGACCTTCTCGGCGCTGGTGGTGCCCTACGACGAGGACCCCGGCCGGTTCCACGCCGCCGCGGTCGAGACGATGGATCGGTACCGGGACGACGTCCGGATGTTCCCGCAGGACGACCGGCCCCGGAACGTGTTCGACGTCTCGACCTTCCCCCGCACGTCGTTCACGGGGTTCGCGCTGCACGTCCGCGACGGGTACGACCACCTGTTGCCGATCATCACGCTCGGCAGGTACCGGACGGAGGGTGACCGCACGGTGATGCCGCTGGCGCTGCAGATCAACCACGCGGCGGCCGACGGTTTCCACACCTCGCGGTTGGTCCAGGAGCTCGAGGACCTGCTCGCGGACCCGTCTTGGCTGGCGTGACGGTCCGACCCGCGCTGCCGACCGATGCGGCCGCGATGGCCCGCGTCCACGTCGCATCGTGGCGGACGACGTACCGCGGCCTGATGCGGGACGAGGTCCTCGACGACCCGTCCTTCGTCGTCCGTCGCGAAGCGTTCTGGACGGCGGCGCTCACCGACGCCCGGTTCGCAGCGAACCGGGTCGCCGTGGCCGAACACGAGGGAACGGTCGTCGGCATCGCCATGGCGGGTCCGGCGACCGGCGGGGCGGGTGCCGCAGACGTGCACCTCTTCGTCCTCTACCTGCTCGACGGTCACCACGGATCCGGCGCCGGCAGCGGGCTCCTCGACGCAGTGGTCGGCCCGGACGAGCGGGTCACGCTGTGGGTTACCGACCCGAATCCGCGTGCGCAGGCGTTCTACCGCAAGCACGGCTTCGTGCCGGACGGCAACGAGCAGGTCGACGACGGCGTCCGCGAGGTCCACATGGTCCGCGCCGGGAGTACAACGGCCCCATGACGAACGCCGTGGTGCACGTCGAACTCATCGGCCCCGACCCGGATCGGTTGCGCGCCTTCTACGCCGCACTGTTCGGTTGGGATGCGCCACCCGGAGCGCCGGTCGCTGCGGCCGTCTCCGATCAGACGTCGTACTCGTTCCTCGAACCCGTCGACGGCGCGGGTCCGGTCGCGGGCGGCATCGGCGGCGGTCCGGGCTTCGCCGCCCACGCGGTCTTCTACGTCGGGGTCGACGACGTCGCCGCCGCGCTGCAGGACGCGGAGCGCCTGGGCGGGTCGGTGGCACTGCCACCGACCCGGAACGAGGGCGGCGGGGTCACCGTCGCGCACTTCCGCGATCCTGCGGGCAACCTGGTCGGGGTGGCCGCGCCGCGCTGACGGACGATGCCGTCGTGTGCGCGAGACGCCGCGAAACGGCGCGGCGCCTCGGTGATGTGGAGGCGTCTCGGCACGACGACGGCGTCTCGCGTGGCAGACGACGACGATCGCGTCAGGACGACCGCGCCGCCAACGCCTGCTGGTTCTCGCGGCGGATCGCGTCGCCGCCCCGGCGACGCCACTCCCGCACGGTCCCCTTCCACGACGACACCTTCGCCCGCCCGAGCAGCACGTCGTTGATCGCGTTCGTCGCGAAGGTGCCGAGGGCCGGTCCGGTCGTCGAGTTCGTCGGCGAGTACAGGCCGTAGGCGGGGTTCGGCAGCCCGCGGTCGACCCACGACGACAGCGACTCGTAGACGGTGTCCGTCATCGTCGGGTTGCCCGAGTAGTACAACGGCAGCGGGCACTCGGTGAAGTACTGCAGGGGGAACTCGCCGAGCGCGGTCTCGCTGTTGCCCGTCTTCGTGAGGACCGGGGATCCGTCGCGGTACTCGAAGTCGCGGCCCTCGATGCCGAACTTGCGGTACATCCAGGCCTCGGTGCCGAAGGGCGACGCGCACCAGTTCAGGACCTCGAGGAGCATCTTCACGCGCTCCTCACCGCCGGCGGCGACGGCCGCGATCGCGTTGTTCGGGTCGCCGAGCCACGGCTTCGACTCCGCTCCGGACGGTCCGACGAAGGGGGCGATGGTCAGCTCGAACCCGCTGCCCGGGGTGGCCTGCTGCAGCAGTCCGGGGATGGCGCTGTACGTGTCGGAGAGCATGAGGGCGGAGCCCTGCACGAACCAGACCTTGCCGTTGTAGGCGGTGATGCTGTCCGGGTGGACGAGGTCTTCGGCGATGAGCTTCCGCGACACCTCGAGCAGGTCCTGGTACTCGTCCTGCTCGTACATGTGGGTGAACCGGCCGCCCTCGACCTGCCACTGGTTCGGCAGCCCGAGCATCGGACCGAGGATGTTCGTCGGCACCGAGGCGAGCGCCCAGCGGTTGCTGTGCGGGTCCGAGACGTCGCGGCAGACCTGCACGAACTCGTCGACGCTCGAGAACGCGGGGTCGACGCCGAGGGCTTCGAACCGGTCCTGCCGGCGGTACAGGGCCTGCGACGTCAACGGTCCGCGCGGGACGGGGACGCCGTAGATGCCGCCGGAGAAGACGGTGCCGCGCCACGACGCAGTCGGCAGGTTGGCGAGGTAGGGGTAGTCGCGGACGCCGCTGCCGGACAGGTGCGGACTGAGGTCTGCGGCCTTCGCTTCGAGGAACTGCGGCAGGTAGGGGAACGACCCGAACACCGTGAACACGTCGCCGAGGGTGTCGCCCGCGACCTGCGTGGCGAACTTGTTGCCGAAGTCGGCGTTCGGCGTGATGGTGAGGTCGAGGTCGATCCCCATCCGCTGGTCGAGCCCCTGCCAGTACGGGTTGCTGCCCTTCGAGGGCGGCACGGGCGAGTTCGTCGGCACGCTGCCGTGCACGGTCGAGCCGTCGCCGGGCTTGCCGTCGGTGGGCACGAGCGACGCCGGGATCTTCCGGAAGGCGCTCGGCATGAGGGCGCTCGTCTTCGGGAACGCCGGCTCCGGCCCGCCGGCCCACGGCACGTAGTCCGGCAGCGTGACCGCCTGGTTGATCGCCTTGACGTCGGTCGAGCGGGTCACGGTGGAGCAGCTGGCCAGGAGGCCCGTGGCTGCGACCCCGAGACCGCCCGCGATGAGCGCGCGGCGGGTGATTCCGTTGTTCGTCACGCTGGTCAGCCCTTCACCGCACCGGTCAGGACACCCTTGGCGAAGTGCCGCTGCAGGAACGGGTAGACGATGAGGATCGGCACGATCGAGACGACGAGGATCGCCATCTGGATCGAGGCCTGGGGTGGGAGGGCATCGGCGGACGCCCCGAGGTCGGCGCCACCGAGCTGCGCGTTGTTGATCACGTAGGTGCGGAGCACCAGCTGCAGGGGCCACTTCGCGGTGTCGTTGATGTAGAGCAGCGCGTTGAAGAACGCGTTCCAGTACCCGACGGCGTAGAACAGGCCGATGACGGCGAGGACGGCCTTCGACAGCGGCAGCACGATCCGCCAGAACACCGCGAAGTCCCCGGCACCGTCGATGCGTGCCGACTCGAGGAGCTCCTGCGGGATCGCCATGAAGAACGACCGCATCACGATGACGTTGAAGGCGCTCAGGGCGGTGGGCAGGATGAGCGCCCAGTACGAGTCGAGCAGCCCGAACTGCTTGACGACGAGGTAGTTCGGGATGAGGCCGGGCGCGAACAGCAGGCTGACGAGCACGAGGCCCAGCACAGCGCCCGACCCGTAGGAGCCCGGACGGCTGAGGGCGTAGGCGAGCATCGCGCTCACGAACAGGCTGATGAGCGTGCCGACGGTGGTGATGCCGATGCTCACGACCAGGGCCCGGGTGACGACACCGCCGGCGAAGATGCTCTCGTAGGCGCTGAGGTCGAAGCCCTTCGGCCACATCACGAACCCGCCGGCGTCGTTCACCTGGCTGGTGGGTGCGAGGCTCGTCGACACGATGCCGACGAACGGCAGGATCACCACGAGGCAGATCACGAGCAGGACCGCTCCGGTGAGCAGCCGTCCGGGCAGCGGAGCCGCGTCCGGGCCACCGCGCTTGCGCTTCTTCGCCCGTGGGACGGTCACGGTGTGCGTGGCGGTCATCGCGACTCCTTCTGGTAGACGCCCGCTTCACCGAAGACGTGCGCGAGCTTGTTGGCGCCGAGCACGAGCAGCACGCCCACGACGCCCTTGACGAGTCCGACGGCCGCGGCGACACCCCACTGCCCACCGAGCACGCCGTTGTTGTAGACGTAGGTGTCGAGGACCTCGCTGGCGGCACGACCGACGGCCTGCTGCTGCAGGATGATCTGCTCGAAGCCGACGGTGAGCGAGTCGCCGAGCCGCAGGATGAGCAGCAGGATGATGATGCCGCGCATGCCGGGCAGGGTGACGTGCCACAGCTGGCGCCAGCGCGAGGCGCCGTCCATCTTCGCCGCCTCGTACAGGCTGGCGTCGATCGAGCTGAGGACGGCGAGGAACAGGATCGTCGCCCAGCCGGTGTCCTTCCAGATCACCTGGCTGGTGAGCAGGGCGATGAACCCGTCGGGGTTGCCGAGGAAGTCGATCGCGTCACCGCCGGCGGCACGGATCGCGTTGTTCACGAGCCCGGAGCCGCCGAGGATCTGCTGGAACACCGCGACGACGATCACCCACGACAGGAAGTGCGGCAGGTACAGGATCGACTGCACGACGCCCTTGATCCGCTCGGACAGCAGCGAGTTGAGCATGAGCGCCAGGATGATCGGCGCGGGGAACACGAACACGACCTGCACGAGGGTGATCACGAGGGTGTTCCGGAGCGCGCCGAGGAACTCGCCGTTGCCGTCGAACACCACCGAGAAGTTCTCGAACCCGACCCAGGGGCTGCGGCCGAGCGGCACGAACGGCAGGTACTCCTGGAATGCGATGAGGTTCCCGAGCAGCGGCAGGTAGTGGAACCCGAGCAGCAGGGCGACTCCCGGCAGGCCCATCAGCAGCAGCACCCGGTCGCGGCGGATCCGCTGCCACGTGCTCCGTCGGCGGAGCCCGGGGTCGGGTGGTGGTGCGGTGTGCGCGGTGGTCGTCGCGCGGACGTCGAGCTTCGTCACTCGGTGGCCTCCTCCGTTGGATTCCTGCAGCGACCCTGACGTGCGGAGTTACAACGTGGCAATCCGTTGCCAAACGTTTCCATCGTTGTAACGCTCCAGTGAGCGCACACCCGCAGCCCCGCACGACGACTCCACCGGAGACCGGCCGCGCTACGCTCGTCCCGATGCGCGCAACCGTGCGGGACGTGGCCACCCTCGCCGGGGTGTCGCCGAAGACCGTCTCCAACGTCATCAACGGCGGCGTGGTGGTGCGCCCGGAGACCCGCGAGCGCGTCGAACGGGCCGTCGCCGAACTCGACTACGTGCCGAACCTGTCCGCCCGCGGGCTGCGGAACGGCCGCTCCGGTGCGATCGCCCTGACCCTTCCCGAGATGGGCAGCGCCTACTCCGCCGAACTCGCGCAGTGGTTCGTCGAACTCGCCCGCGAGCGCGGATGGGTCGTCCAGCTCGACCAGACCGGCAACGACCCGGCCCGCGAGCGCGAACTCGTCTCACGAGCCCGCGCCCACCTCGTCGACGGCCTCGTGCTCAACCCGGTGTCGCTCAGCGCGAGCGTCCTGGCCTCGACCGAGGGGCTGCCGCCGACCGTCGTGATCGGCGAGGTCGAACCCGAGCACGTCGACCAGGTGCACGTCGACAGCCGGGCCGCCGCCGAGCAGGTCACCGCCTACCTGGTGTCCCGGGGCCACCGCCGGATCGCGGTCGCCGGTGCCGCCCGGGCGTCCGAGCCCACCGCCACCAGTGAGCTGCGGGAACGTGGGTACCTCGCCGCACTCGCCACCGCCGGGATCGAACCGGACCCCGCACTGCGGGTGCCGCTGCCGTCCTGGACGACGAGTTCGGCAGCGACGGCGTTCGCAGCCTGGCTCGACGAGCACCCCCTGCCCGACGCCGTGTTCGCCTTCACGGACTCGATCGCCTTCGGCGTGCTGCACGTCCTGGCCGCCCGAGGTGTCCGCGTCCCCGAGGACGTCAGCGTCATCGGGTTCGACGACATCGACGGTGCGGCGTACGCGATCCCCGCACTCAGCACGGTGTCGTTCGACCGGCGGGCGTTCGCGACGGCAGCACTCGACCTGCTGACCCGACGGATCGAGGACCGGAGCCTGCCGCCCGAGACCGTGGTGGTGCCGCACCGCATCGTCGAGCGCGCGAGCGTCGCCGACCGCTGACCGCTGACCGCTGACCGCTGATCGCTGATCGCTGATCGCTGATCGCTGATCGGCGTACGCTCCGCGGCATGACCAGCGAAGACGCCTCGATGCCGACGCTCGCCGCGACCGTCCTGCAGTCCCCGGAGCCGATCGCCCTCGCCCGGTTCTACGGCGCCCTGACCGGGTGGACCGTGTACGAGGACGACCCGACCTGGTCCCGCATCCGCCCCGCCGAGGGCCCGGGTCTGTCCGTGCAGTACGAGCCCGAGTACGTCGCGCCGACCTGGCCCGGCACCGCCGATGCCCCCGGCATGCAGCTGCACCTCGACTTCCAGGTGGAGGACCTGCCGGCAGCCGTCGCCCGCGCCGAGGAGCTCGGTGCCACAGAGGCCGCGTTCCAACCGCAGGACGACGTCCGGGTGCTGCTCGACCCCGACGGGCACCCGTTCTGCCTGTTCCTGCCCGGGGCCTGAGGCAGGCTGGCCGCGCCCCGAGGTTTCACAACATGCCGGATGATCTCCGCCGAGGTTCCGAACTGCGGCGATCCGAGCGCCGACATGCCGAGATTTCGGAACCTCGGGGACGAGACGAGACGAGACGGGACGACACGACACGGGACGGGACGGGCGCGGGGACGGGCGCGGGGACGGGACGGGCGCGCCTCAGGCCGGGTCGGCGGCCGCCAGGACCGCGGCGCGCGTGCGGGCGTCACCGAGGATCCGGAAGTGCCCGCCCACCGGCAGCCGCACGTTCGTCGCCCCGGACAGTTCACTGCCCTCGGGGATGAGCGTGTCGAACACCCCGTAGACCGATGTGATGCGGGCGTTCGCGTCGAGCTCCCGCGCCAGTCCGGCCAGCACGGGGTCGGCCGCCCGGAACACCCGCAGGTGCCGTACCGGAGCCAGTCGCGCGTAGCCCGACCCGGCGAACGGCGTCGACACGGCGACCATGCGGTCGATGCGGCCGTGGTCGTCGAGCTGGGTCATCGCGTACTTCCCGATGAGCCCGCCCTTGCTGTGCGCGAGCACGAGCACGTTCCGCAGGTCGTGCTCCTCGAGGTACGCGAACACGTCGCGCGCCGAGTCCGGCACCGGCCGCAGGTTGTGCCGCAGCACCGGCAGCATGTGCACCGGGTGCCCGCGGTCGTGCAGGGCGTCCATGAGCGGCCGCATGAAGTGCCAGGTCTCGTAGACGCCGGGGATCACCACGACGGGCTGGCCGTCACCGGTCCGGTAGTCGTCAGCGGTGGTGGGCCCGAGGCTCCGCACCTGCCACGAGATCGCGTACCACCAGTCGAGTGCGGCCCACCTCGCGCGTCGCACCAGCGGGATGCCGGGAGGCACGGGTCGGCCCGTGCGCGCCGGCTCCGTGCGGAACGTGGTCGGGTCCGTCTCCAGCTCATCGCGCACGCCCCGAGGGTACGCGGCGGTTCGCAGCACTGCGTCAGGCTCGTCATCGGCTGCACATAGGGGCGCGGTGTGCACTGCCTTCCATGAGCGACACCACTCCCACGAACGGCCACGAGCCGGGCAACGCCGCCCGCACTCCCTCGGCAGCGGCACCGGCCGGCTGGGGTTCGGCCCCGACCCCGACCTCCACGGCGACCCTCGACGCACCCGCACCGAACCAGTACGCCCAGCAGCCCTACCGCCCCGACGCCGGATCCTGGAACGCGGGCGACCCGAACGGCGCCACCCCGTGGTACGGCGCCTCGGCCCCGACGAGCCGGAAGAGCGCACCGAAGCCGCCGTGGTTCTGGCCCGTCCTGGCTGCGATCGTCGGGCTGGCGGCGCTGCTCGTCGGCGGTGGCATCGGCTTCGCCATCGGGCATGCGATCGGTGGGGACCAGTCCCAGTCGACGACGCAGGTGCCCGGCACGAACGGCGGCACGAACCAGTTCCCGGGCAACGGCACCGGGCAGCTCCCCGGGTACGGATCCGGCAGCGGCACGGACGGCAGCAGCAGCGACAGCGGCACCGGCAGCTGATCCGCAGTACGCTCCGGCCATGCGCAAGGTCACCGCAGGGCTGTTCACGTCGGTCGACGGCGTCGTGCAGGACCCGTACGAGTTCCAGTACGACAGCTTCGACGACGAGCTCGGAGCCGGGATGGGCGCGTTCATGGCCCGCACCGACACCGTCCTGCTCGGCAGGAACAGCTACCTCGAGTGGTCCGAGTGGTGGCCGGCGCACCCCGACGACGGCTTCGGGCAGTGGATCAACCCGATCGAGAAGTACGTGGCCTCCACGACGCTCGGCGACGACCTGACGTGGCAGAACACCTCCAGGATCCCGGGCGACCTCGACACCTTCGTCCGCGAGCTCAAGGAACGCGACGGCGCCGGCATCGCGGTGTGCGGCAGCGTGAGCGTCGTCCGGCACCTGCTGTTCGCTGGGCTCCTGGACGAGCTCCAGCTGATGGTGCACCCGGCGATCGCCGGCTCCGGCCGGAAGCTCTTCGAGCCGACCGACCCGGCCACGCGCCTGCGGCTGGTCGACAGCACCGTGACGAGCAAGGGGAACGTCGTGAGCACCTACGCACGGCTCGACGCCTGACGGAGCCGACCCGGGCCTCCCGGTCGGCAGTGGACGGGAGCGGTCCACAGCGCGCGTACCCTCGTGGGTGACCACCTCACGAACCGAAGAAAGCCGGATCAGCATGCCCCAGGACACCCGCCCGCACGTCGTCATCGTCGGCGGTGGATTCGCCGGTGTCGCTGCCATGCGCGAGCTGGCGGACGCTCCCGTCCGGGTGACGCTCGTCGACCGGCACGTCTACAACATGTTCCAGCCCCTCATGTACCAGGTGGCGACGGGCGGGTTGAACGCCGGCGACGTGACGTACTTCCTGCGCAGCCTGCGCGCCAAGCAGGACAACGCCGAGTTCCGGCACGGCCTGCTCACCGGCATCCGGACCGACGAACGCATCGCCGAGATGTCCGACGGCGAGCACCTGCACTACGACTACCTGGTGCTCGCGAACGGCGTGAACACGAGCTACTTCGGCACCCCGGGCGCCTACGAGTACGCGTACTCGATGTACTCCCGCTCGCAGGCCCTGCGGATCCGCGACGAGCTGTTCACCCGGCTGGAAGAGGCTGCCGCGAACCAGGGCCCCGACGAGATCAAGATCGTCATCGTCGGCGGCGGCGCGACCGGCGTCGAGATGGCCGGCGCGCTCGCGGAGCTCCGCGACCAGGCACTCGAGGGGGCGTACCCCGAGCTCGACAAGGGTGCCATCACGATCACCCTCGTGCACCGCAGTGGCGAACTGCTCAAGCCGTTCGCCCCGCGCCTGCGCCGGTACGCGGCCAAGGTCCTGCGGAAGCGCGGCGTCGTCCTCCGGCTGAACACCGGCGTCTCCGAGGTCAAGACCGACGGCGTGATGACGGCCGACGGCGAGTTCATCCCCGCTTCGCAGGTCATCTGGGCCACCGGCGTCGCCGCCCACAAGGAGGTGTCGGGCTGGGGCCTGCCGCAGACCAGCGGCGGACGCATCCAGGTCGGCGACGACCTGCGCGTCAACGGCGCCGAGCGGATCTTCTCGGCCGGGGACATCGCGGCGCAGTCCGATGCCCTCGCCCAGCTGGCCCAGCCGGCGCTGCAGGGTGGACGGCACGTCGCGAGGCAGATCAAGCGTCTGCTCGAGGGCAAGCCCACCGAGCACTTCAAGTACTTCGACAAGGGCACGATGGCGACCATCGGCACGAACGCCGCGGTCGCGCAGCTGCGGGGTGGCATCACGCTCGTCGGGCCCGTCGCGTGGCTGGCGTGGGTGGCGGTGCACATCGCGTCGCTGCTCGGCAACGGCAACCGGCTGTCGACGCTGTCGCACTTCTTCGTCCGCTACCTGTGGTTCATGCGGAAGCGTGCCATCCCGATCGTCGGCGACGTCCGGCCCGTGCGCCCGAACGGCGACCGCGAGCCGGAGCCGTGGCAGATGCAGAAGTCCGAGTAGTCGGCGCCGACGCGCTCGCGCGTCGCGCGTCGCGCGTCGCTTCGCGGTTCGCTTCGTGAGTAGAAATGGTCGGGTCCGGAGACGGAACCCGACCATTTCTGCTCACCATGCGCCGTGGTTCGGACCGGCGACGGCCGGGAGGCGCGGGGCGGGGCCGCCACGGGCCTCCCGTCCGTTGCCGGGGCGCGTGGGGCTGGCGCCGACTCGGAACGACCATGTCGACGTCGTGCGACATCGAACTCGTCGTTCGGAGTCTCGCGGGGACCGGTCGCCTACGCGACCCGCACGCCGGAGTAGGCGCCGGCGGCGATGTCCTCGAGCAGCCCCGGGCCGGTCGGCTCCCACCCGAGGAGCTCGCGGGTGGCGTCGGACGTGGCGGACATCTCCATGCCGAAGAACCGGCCGATGAACCCGAAGTGCGCGTCCGCGTCCGCCGGGTCGATCGAGGTCACCGGCAGCCCGAGGACCTCGCCGATGGCCTCGGCGATCGCCCGGGTCGGGATCGCGGTCTCGGCGACGGCGTGCAGCCGCGTGCCGGCGGGGGCCTGCTCCAGACCGAGGCGGACGAGCCGGGCGGCGTCGGTGACGTGCACGGCGGACCAGCTGTTCGTGCCGTCGCCGACGTAGCCGGAGACGCCGCGCTGCCGGGCGGCGCCGACGATCGCGGCGATGAAGCCGTGGTCACCGGTGCCGTGCGTGGTGGGGCTGAACCGGGCAGCGATCGTGCGTACCCCCTGGCCGACGAAGTCGAAGCCGCGGTTCTCGCTGCCGCCGCGCATGCTGTCCGGGCCGACGAACGGGTTGGCGTCCGCTTCGGTCGAGGGGCGGCCCTGGGCGAGCCCGGCGACGCCCGATGCGAGGACGAACGGGCGGTCGGTGCCGACGAGCGCTGCACCGATGGTCTCGACGGCGGCCCGCTCGCTGGCATTGGTGGCGGCGGCGTTCGCCCAGTCGTGCTTGTTGGCGAGGTGCAGCACGCCCTCGGCCTCGGAAGCGCCCCGGCGGATGGCGTCCAGGTCGTCGAGGTCGCCCCGGACGACGACGACGCCCTTCGCCTCGAGTGCTGCGGCCGAGGCGTCGGAGCGGGCGAGCCCGGTGACGGTGTGTCCGGCGGCGAGCAGGTCGTCGACGGTGTGGGAGCCGATCCAGCCGGAGGCCCCGGTGACGAACACGTGCATGAGTGGTCCTTTCGCAGGTGTCCACGGCGGTGATGTCATGAACTGACATCACCGTAGCACTCGATGTCAGCCGCTGTCATCAAGGCGTTCTGATCAGTAGACTCTCCGCATGGCCCGATGGCAACCCGGAACGCGTGAACGACTGCAGGCGGTCGCGCTGCAGCTCTTCGCGTCCGAGGGCTACGACGGCACCACGGTCGCGCGGATCGCCGCCGAGGCCCAGGTCACCGAGCGCACCTTCTTCCGGCACTTCGCCGACAAGCGCGAGGTCCTGTTCGCCGGCCAGGACGACTTCCTCGCGATGTTCGTCGACCCGATCACGGCCGCCCCGGCCGACGCGGCGCCCTTCGACCTGGTCGGCCGCGCCCTCGACGCCGCCGCCGGGTTCTTCCCCGAGGACCGCCGGTCGTGGTCGCGGGCCCGGCAGACGATCATCGACGCGAACGCAGCGCTCGGCGAACGGGAGCTCGGCAAGCTCGCCACCCTGAAGGCACGCCTGGGCGTGGTCATGCGCGAGCGCGGCGTCCCCGAACCGACGGCGACGATGGCCGCCGAGACCGCCGTGACGGTGTTCCACCTGTCCTTCGCTCAGTGGATCGCTCCGGATGAGGACCGCCCGTTCGCTGCGATCGTGCACGAACGACTCGACGCCCTGGCGACGCTGGTGCACCCCGGGCGTTGAGTCGGCTCTTACCTGCCGCGCGCATCATGTGACGATCCGGTCACGACGCGTCCCGCTGTCGTGGCCTCCCGATCGCGCAGGAGGTGCCCGTGACGACCGACGTGCTCTCGCCCGAGCGGGTCCGCGCGACGACGGCACCTGGCCGCGCGACGACCGCGCCCGGCCACGCGACGACCGCGCGGGGCCGGGCCGACGGCGACCCGACGGGCCGGACGCCACCGCCCCCGCTCACCCATCGCGCACCCGCCCTCGACGGACTCCGGACCATCGCGATCCTCGCCGTCGTCCTGTACCACCTACACGTCCCGCAGTTCGAGGGCGGCTTCATCGGCGTGACGGTGTTCTTCGTGCTGTCCGGCTTCCTGATCACCACGCTGCTGCTCGGTGAACGCCGACGCACCGGTCGTGTCCGGCTGGGTTCGTTCTGGCTCAAGCGCCTGCTCCGGCTCTACCCCGCGCTGCTCGTGTTCGTCGCGGTGGGCCTGCTGCTGTGGAACTGGGTCGGTGACTACAAGGGCGCGTCGTTCTCGGCGGGCGAGGCCGGGGTCATCGCCCTGACCTACACCGGCAACCTCTTCCGCGCGTTCTGGGACACCACGCAGGGCGTGTTCGCGCACACGTGGAGCCTGTCGATGGAGGAGCAGTTCTACCTGGTCTGGCCACCCGTGCTCGTCCTGCTCGCGACACTGCGGGCCCGACGGCGCTGGCTGCTGACGGGCCTCGGCGTCCTGGTGGTCGGGGCGTCTGCGGCGTCGTGGGCGAGCTACCGGTCCCCGAGCGGCGGCGCCACCCCCGACGTGTACTTCTCGCCGGTGCTCGGCGTCGTACCGCTCGCGCTCGGGTGCGCGCTCGCGCTGCTGCTCGACGACGAACGGGTGCGCGTCCGGGCAGCCGGGGTCGCCGGACACGTCGCGACCTGGACCGGCCTCGGTCTCCTGGTGGGTGTGCTGCTCTGGATCGACGACGACTGGACGCAGCACGCCTGGACCTTCGGTGTCGTCCTGCCGGTCACCGGGGTGATCTCGGCGATGCTCATCGGTGGCCTGGTGTCGGTGCGCTCGCCCGTCGCCACGGCGCTGAGCTGGACCCCGGTGGCGTGGTTCGGACGACGGGTGTCGTACTCGGCCTACCTGTGGCACCCGCTCGTCATCGCGCTGCTCGGCACGTTCGCGATCGGCGCGTGGGGCACGGTCGGGCTGGTCGGCATCGTGCTGCTCGTGTCGATCGGTGCCGCCTACGCGGTCGAGGTCCCCGTGGAGCGGCTCCGTCGCCGGCTGCGCACGAGCAGTGCAGCTGTGCGCGGCTCGACCGCCCGACCGTAGGCTCGGCCCGTGACCACGGAGCGCACCGACGTCCTCGTCGTCGGCGGTGGTCCCGTCGGCCTCTTCCTCGCCGCGCTGCTGGCTGCGCGGGGCATCGCCGTGCAGGTGTGGGAGCGTCGCCCCGGTCCACCCGAGGGGTCGCGCGCCATCGGCATCCACCCGCCGTCCCTCGACGCCTTCGCCGCGATCGGGCTCGACGTCCCGGTGCTCGCCGAGGCCACCGTCGTGCGCACCGGCGTCGCGCGGAGCCGCGGGCGGACGCTCGGCACGCTGACCTTCGACCGTGCCTCGGACACCCACCCGTACGTCGCGACGCTCGACCAGCACCGCACCGAGTCCCTGCTGCGGGACCGGCTGGCCGCTGCCGACGGAGCCGCGCTGCGCACCGGCACGACGGTGACCACCCTGTCCCGGCACCGTGACCACGTCGACGCGGTCGGCACCGGCCCGGACGGCGCACGGGTCACAGTCCGGGCGGCGTTCGTCGTCGGGGCCGACGGCGCACGGAGCGTCGTCCGTGACCTGCTCGGCATCGGCACCACCGGACGCGACTACCCCGACCGCTACGTGATGGGCGACTTCGCCGACCCCGAAGGCGCCGACGCCCGGACCGCGGCCCTGGTGGACGTCGGCCCCGGAGGCGTCGTCGAGTCCTTCCCCCTGCCGCACGGTCGGCGCCGGTACGTCGCCCTGGTGCCGGACTCGCTGGCGTTCGCCCCGAGCGGCGCGACCCCCGACCCGGAGACGGCGGCACGACTGGCCGCGATCGTCGCCGCACGCACCGGCGTCGTCCCGGATCCGTCCTCCTGCACGATGCTCAGCGGCTTCCGGGTGCGGCGCCGCGTCGCCGACCGCGTCGGGGTCGGCCGGGTCGTGCTCGTCGGCGATGCCGCCCACGAGATCAGCCCGATCGGCGGGCAGGGCATGAACCTCGGCTGGCTCGACGCGGCCGAGCTCGCGCCGTTGCTCGCCGGTGCGGTCCGGACCGGCGTGCCCGGACCGTGGCCCGGCTACGCCGCCCGCCGGCAGGCAGCCGCCCGCCGTGCGGCCCGGCAGGCCGAGGCGAACATGGGCCTCGGTCGTCCGCTCGGTGCCGTCTCCGCCATCGGACGGGAGGCGCTGCTCCGGACCGTCCTGTCGCTGCCGACCGCGCACGGCCTGGCTCGGCTCTACGCCATGCGCTGGGCCTGACGGCTCGCGTCGGCGCGCGGCCGGCTCGCGTCAGGCGACGAGCCGCGCCCCGGCGAACCCGAGCTCGACGACGAGCACCAGGGACGACGCGATGACGAGCCGGAACAGGGTCCGCGACGCCCGTCCCGCCAGCACCAGCCGGACCCCCACCACGGCGAGCGCCAGCACGACGACCGCCCCGACCACGGCGAGCACGACCCCGATGCCGCGGACCGGGTCGTCGCCGAGCACCTGTCCGCCGAGCACCAGGCCGGCCGCGACGACGAGCGACCCGAACGCGACGATCCCGGCTCCCCGGAGCCCGAGGCGGTGCGGGAACCCGCGGACCCCGGTGGCGGCGTCGTCGACCAGGTCGGGCAGGACGTTCGTGCAGTGGATCGCGACGCCGAACACCGCGCCGGTGGCGATCGCCCACCACGCCGGCCACAGCCCCTCGGGACCGGCGGACACCGCGACCACGGGCAGCAGCCCGAACGCGACGACGAACGGCACGACCGACCACACGGTGCGCTTGAGCCCGGCGTCGTAGGCCCACCCGGCGGCGACGAGCACCAGGTGCGCGACAGCGGCGACGGGCCCGAGGAACAGCGAGAGGACCACGGCGGCACCGGCCGTCACGAACGCCGCCGTGCGGACCGTCTCCACCGCGATGAGTCCGCGGGCGACGGGTTTGTCGCTCCGGCCGACGGCACGGTCGCGGTCGGCGTCGATCCAGTCGTTCGCCAGGCCGATCGACAGCTGTCCGGCGACCACCGTCAGCGCGACCAGGACCACGAGCCACACCGGGTGTCCGACGGCCGCGGCGATGACGGCGGCGAGCACCGTGACCGTGACCGTCGGGCCGGGGTGGGACGAGGCGAACAGCAGTCGCACCACGTGGGGGTCCTGGCCGGAGGTCACCCGGCCAGCGTACGGGCGGGGCGTGCCGGACGACGCAGACTCCGGCGGCCGAGCACCCCCGAGGCCAGCGCGATGCCGAGCAGCACGACCAGTCCACCGACCGGTTCGTTCCACCGCACGCGCTCACCGAGCACGAGCACGCCGAGCGCCACGCCGACCACCGGCGTCAGGTAGGTGACCGTCGACGCCCGACCGGCGCCCCACGCCTGCACCAGGCGCGTGTTCCACGCGTAGGCCAGCCCGGTGCCGACGCAACCGAGCGCGACCATCGCGGCCACGATCCTCCCGTCCAGCTGTACCGGGCCGGTGGCGATGGCGGGCGCGACCAGCAGGAGCATGCCGGACGCCAGCGTGAGCTGCACCGTCGCGATCGTGACCGGGTCGTACGCGCTGCCCACCGCCACGCGCCGCAGGTAGGCGAGGCCGATGCCGTAGGACGCGGTCATGCCGAGCAACGCGACCTGCCCCGGGACGCTCGCCAGGACGGCCGGGTCGCCGAGCAGGTCCCACGGACCGACGAGCACCAGCACGCCGACGATGCCGACCACGATCCCGGCCACCTGCCGGCCCCGCAGCCGTTCGGAGGGCACGAGCACCGCGAGCGCCGCCAGCGTCATGATCGGGGTCGTCGCGTTGTAGATGCTCGCGAGCCCGGACGGCACGGTCTGCTCGGCCCACGCCATCAACGACGACGGCAGGGCGTTCAGGAAGAACGCGACGACCGCCAGGTGCGCCCACACGCGGGGCTCCCGCGGCCAGCGCCGACGGGTCGCGAGCAACAGCACGACGAGCGTCACGCCGCCCAGGACGGTCCGCACGGTGGCGACCTGCTGCGGTGCGAGTCCGTCGAGGCCGATCTTCGCGAAGAGGAAGCTCGAGCCCCAGGTGAGGGCGACGAGACCGTAGAGGAGGGCGTTCATGTGGCCTAGTGTCGAACCACCAACGCCCATGCGGCAAACGCATGGGGTTCATGCCGACATGAGGAGCACGCATGACCGTCTCGGTCCCCCAGCTCCGTGCGTTCGTCGCCACGCTCGACGCCGGGTCGTTCACGTCCGCGGCCTCCGTGCTCGGCGTCGGCCAGTCGGCCGTCTCGCACGCCGTCGCCGGGCTCGAGCGCGAGGTCGGCGGGCCGGTCGTCCGGCGCGGCGCGGTCGCCGTCCCGACACCCCTGGGCGACCGCCTGCTCGCCCACGCCCGCAGCGTGCTCGCCTCGGTCGACGCCCTGGAGGCAGTGGTCCGGCCCGCCACGGCGCGCGGCACCGTGCGACTCGCGGCCGTCCCCACCGTCTGCCAGGGCCTGCTGCCGCGGCTCCGCGAACTGTGGGCGGTGACGTTGCCCGACGTCGACGTGCAGGTCTACGAGGGCGACGACGACGAGATGCCCGAGTGGCTCGAGAGCGGCACCGTGGACGCTGCCGTGCTCGTCGACCCCGCGCCGGTGCCGGCCGGGGGCGTCGTCGTCGCCCGGGACGAGATGGCCGCCGTCGTCCGGCGCGACCACCCGCTCGCCGAGCTGCCCGCGCTCACGCTCGACGACCTGCACGAGGACGGCCTGGTCGCGGGCGGCGGCGGGTGCGAGTACCAGATCCAGAAGCTGCACGAGCTCGACGGACGCCCCTTCCGGTACGCCCACCGCGTGCGGGAGATGAGCACCATGTTCGGGATGATCGAACGGGGCGAGGGCGTCTCGATCGTGCCGACGCTCGGCCGGGTGATGCTGCCGCCGGACCTCGTGATGGTGCCGATGGCCCGGCGACTCGAGCGGACCCTGGTGCTGAGCGGCCCGTCGTCGCGCGAGTGGCACCCGCTGGCGAGGGCGCTGGTCGACGCGGTCTGACGGGTTGCACTTGCAAGTGCAACCCCGGTACCGTTGAGCCAGTTGCCCACCAACGGACGCGAGACGGAGACCCGATGCGCCAGACCACGACGCCACGGCCCCTCCGCGTCGACGAGGTCGCTCGCGCCGAGGCCGTCGACCTCGTCGAGCGCGCTGGCGATCGACAGGTCGCGACCGTCGAGCTCCACCTCGACGACGGCACGGAACTCGTGCTCCCGGAGCGACTCGGAGGCTTCGTCGCGAACCTCGTCCGCAGCATGGCCGACGGGGCTGGCGTGTCGACGAGCATCCTCCCCGACGAGATGACGACGACCGTCGCCGCCGACGTCATCGGGATCTCCCGACCCACCTTGATGAAGGCCATCGGCCGAGGTGAGATCGCTGCACACACTGTCGGGACCCACCACCGGCTCCGGCGCGCGGACGTCCTCGCAGCCCGAGACGCACGACGGGTCACCCGCGCTGCGGCAGCTCGCGAACTGCTCGAGTCCGGTGAGGCCTTCGACTGACACCCGGTCAAGGTAGGCTTGATATGTGATGCTTCAGCGGGTCTTCGTCGACGCGAACGTCTTCTGCAGCCGGACGTTGCGAGACTGGACGTGCCTGCTCCGACTCCACACGGACGGCATGTTCCAGCTCCACACGACCGAGGACGTACTGGCCGAGACCACGCACACCCTCCGCCGACTGCACCCCGACAGGCCGGGGTCGGCCGTCTCCCGGCTGCGAGCAGCGATCCTCGACTCGATCGACGAGCTCGTCGACGACTTCGACGCCACGGTCGAGTACCACGGAACCGATCCCGACGACCGGCACGTGCACGCCGCCGCGATCGCCTGCGGGGCGCACGTCCTCCTCACGCAGGACCGTGGTCTCCGCGCGACGGATGCAGCGATGTACGAGGTGTACCGCTGTGACGAGTTCTTCAGCCTGGTCGACGACTCGGCGCCGTGGATCGTGCGCGACGTCGTGCGCGAGCAGGCGCGGTACTGGTCCAGCCGTCCCCGCGGCGCACGGAAGAGCCTGCCCGGGGCGCTCCGTGACGCCGATTGTCCGACGTTCGCCGGGCGGGTGGAACGACATCTGCGGTTCCTCGCCGGATGACCGTGCGCTGAACGGACGACGGGGACCCCTCGGCAGGATGGACCGATGGCCGAGACGCACGTGAAGACCTTCACCACCCCGGACGAAGCGGCAGCCGAAGCCGCCGGCCTCGGCTGGCTCGCCGAGGCCGAAGACGCTGGCGGCACCAGGATCGCGCGGGTGCTGGACCGGCCGGCCACGACCGTGCTCGACCTCGAGCTGATCACTGACGGCTCCCCCACCGCCGCACAGGCCGAGCGCTTCGGACGCTCCCTCGCGCACACCCACGCCGCCGGCGCCGACCACTGGGGCGCACCGCCCGCCGGCTGGACGACGGGTTCCGCGCTCCGGATGGGACGCTCCCGCACCCCGTTCGTCGACGCAGCGCATGCACCGAGTACCTGGGGCGCGTTCTTCGCCGAGTACCGGATCCGCGACTTCGTCCGCCGAATCGTCGACGCCGGCGGGTTCGACCACGCCCAGGCGGCCGTGTTCGAGCGGGTCGCCGACCGGGTGCAGGACGGCACGCTCGGGTCGCCGCAGCCCGCACTCGTCGGGGACCGGCCCGCGCGGCTGCACGGCGACCTGTGGGCCGGCAACGTGCTCTGGCCGACGGACGCGTCCGAACCGACCGGCGCGGTGCTCATCGACCCGATCGCGCACGGCGGGCACGCCGAGACCGACCTGGCGCTGCTCGGACTGTTCGGGCTGCCTCGGTTGGAGACGGTGCTCGCCGCCTACGACCGGGAGTCGCGGCTCGCCGACGGCTGGCAGGAGCGCGTCGAGCTCCACCAGCTCGCGCCGCTGCTGCTGCACGTGTTCCTGTTCGGTGGGTCGTACACGGGGGCGGCCCTGCACGCGGCGCAGCGGTACGCCTGACCGCGCACGGTGCAGGCTCGCACCGTGCATCCTTAGGCCGCGCACAGCCGGCGCAGTGCCGCGCTCGGGGAACGCCCCGGATGCTCATCGACATGACCACGTACCCGATACCCGTGACCGATCGAAGGGGCCCCGCGCTGACCGACGCGCAGGATCGGCGTCGCAAGCCGCTCGCCCGCCTGTTCCTCGGCGAGCGCGAGGACGCCCGCTGGCTCCGGCCGGCGTTCTGGGCGCTCCTCGCCGTGACCGCCGTGGTGTACCTCTGGGACCTCAGCGTCTCGGGGTACGCCAACAGCTTCTACGCCGCCGCCGTGCAGGCCGGCACGAAGTCGTGGGAGGCGTTCTTCTTCGGCTCCCTCGACTCGTCGAACTTCATCACGGTCGACAAACCCCCGGCGTCGCTCTGGGTGATGGTGTTGTCCGCGCGGCTGTTCGGCTTCTCGAGCTTCAGCCTGCTGCTCCCGCAGGCGCTCATGGCCGTGGGCTCGGTCGCACTGGTGTGGGGCACGGTTCGCCGCACCCTCGCCCGCGTCGGCACCACCACCGCGAACGTGGGCGCGCTGCTCGCCGGCTTCGTCGTCGCGGCCACGCCGGCGGCGGCCCTGATGTTCCGCTTCGACAACCCGGACGCGATGCTCGTGTTCCTGATGACCGCCGGCGCGTACTGCACCGTGCGGGCGCTGCCGCGGGGCAGCTGGAAGTGGATCGCACTGGCCGGGGTCGCCCTCGGCTTCGCGTTCCTGACGAAGATGCTGCAGGGGCTGCTCGTCCTGCCGGCCTTCGGCCTCGTCTACCTGTTCGCCGCCCGCACCACCTGGGGCAAGCGCGTCATCGGGCTGCTCATCGCCGCGGGGTCCCTCGTGGTGTCGGCCGGCTGGTGGGTCGTCGCCGTGTGGTTGTGGCCGGCCGAGTCCCGCCCGTACATCGGCGGTTCGACGAACAACACCGTCCTCGACCTGGTGTTCGGCTACAACGGCCTCGGTCGGATCTTCGGCGGCTCGGGCAACGGCGGCGGAGGCGGCGGCATGACCGGCGGCACCGCGGGTGGCTCCTTCGGTGGCTCGACGGGCCTGAACCGGCTGTTCTCGTCCGAGATGGGGCTCGAGATCTCGTGGCTCCTGCCCGCAGCGCTCATCGCGCTGATCGTCGGTCTGGTCGTCGTCGGACGCCGTCACCTGGCCGACCCGGCCCGCGCCGGACTCGTCCTGTGGGGCGGCTGGCTCCTGGTCACCGGCCTGGTGTTCTCGTACATGTCCGGCACGATCCACCCGTACTACACGGTCGCGTTGGCACCGGCGATCGCCGGACTCGTCGGCACCGGCGGCGCGCTGCTCTGGCACGCACGAGCGCGGTTCGTCGGCCGGATCGGCCTGGCCGCCATGATCGGCATCACCGCCTTCTGGGGCTGGTGCCTGCTCAACGAGAACCCGACGTGGCTGCCGTGGCTCCGCTGGGTGATGCTGGCCGGCGGGCTGCTGTCCGCAGCGCTCGTGGTGATGGGCAGTGTCCCGTCGCTCCGCAAGCTGGTCACGGTCGGCGTCCTCGCCGGCACCCTGTTCGGGCTGTCCGGCACCACCGCCTACGCCCTCGCCACGACGACCGTCGCGCACTCCGGTTCGATCCCGAGCGTCGGTCCGGCGGGCAGCAGCTCCGGTGGGATGGGCGGCGGCGGCACGGGTGGCATGCCGGGAGGCACGGGCGGACCGGGTGGGTCGACCTCCGGCTCCGACGACGGCGGCTCCGACAGCACGTCCGACTCCCAGCAGGGTCCCGGCGGGACCCCGCCGGAGGGCGCGTCCGGCGAGGCGCCGGAGATGCCGGACGGCACGTCCGGCACGGCACCGGGCAGTGGCCAGGACGGCACGGACGACGCGACCTCCGAGGGTGGGTCGGGGACGGGCCTCCAGACCGGGGGCGGTGGCGAAGGTGCGTCGACCTCGTCGGCACTGCAGAAGCTGCTCGAGGCGTCCGACGCGAAGTGGGCGGCCGCCGTCAACGGATCGCAGTCGGCCGCGCAGCTCGAACTCGACACCGACACCGCCGTCATGGCGATCGGTGGCTGGTCGAGCGACCCGGCACCCACGCTCGCCCAGTTCAAGGCGTACGTCGCCGACGGGGACATCGGGTACTACGTCTCCTCCGGCTCCGGTGGCGGCGGGATGGGCGGCGGGTCGTCCACCGCATCGGCGATCCAGGAGTGGGTCGCGGCGAACTACGAGTCGACGACGGTCGGCGGGCAGACCGTCTACGACCTGAGCAGCACGAAGTGATCGACGACGAGGGCGCGGTGGATAGGCTCGCGGACGTGACCGGCCAACCGCTGCAGCGCACCGACGGCACCCCCGTCCGCGCCCTCGTCGTCGACGACGAGCACGCCCTGGCCGACGCCGTCGCCCTCGCGTTCGAGGGGGACGGCTGGGCCGTGCGGGCGGTGCACCGAGGACGCGACGTCCTGTTCGCCGCGCGGGAGTTCCAACCCGACGTCATCGTCCTCGACGTGATGCTGCCGGACATCGACGGCTTCGAGGTGCTCGAGCGCCTCCGCGACTCCCGCGACGCCGTCCGTGTGCTCTTCCTCACCGCGCGCGACGCCCCCGAGGACCGGCTCGCCGGACTCACCGGCGGCGGCGACGACTACCTGACGAAGCCCTTCGGCATCGACGAGCTGCTCGTCCGGGCGCGGATCCTCGCACGGACCTCCGCTCGGGTCGCAGCGGTGGGCGGGAGCGCCGAGGTGGTGGTCGGTGACCTCCGCCTCGACGAGGACGCCCGCGCCGTCAGCCGTGCCGGCGAACCGATCGAGCTCACACCGACCGAGTACGAGCTGCTGCGGCACCTGGCGCGGAACGCCAACCGGGTGCTCTCGCGGGAACAGCTGCTCGCGGGCGTCTGGGGCATGGACTTCGGGTCGTCGTCGAACCTGGTCGACATGTACGTGTCGTACCTGCGGAAGAAGCTCGACGCCGGACGCGAGCCGATGCTGCAGACCGTGCGCGGGGCTGGGTACGTCTTGCGGCCGACGACGTGAGCCGATCGACGAAGGCGATCCGGGACCGTCCGACCCGCGCCGGACGGGTGCCGTCGTTGCGGTGGCGGGTCGTGGCTGCCGTCGCGCTCCTGCTCGTCGCGACGAACATCGTCGTCGGAGCGGTGACCGTCGTCGCGTTCCGGGGGTACCTGGTCGACCGCCTCGACGCGGAGCTGTCGACGGCGGCGAACCGGACCGTCGGCGGCCGGAACGGCGCGGACGCACCCACCGGCCCGCCGCCCGGGTCGTCGTCCGGATCGTCGTCGGACCGTCCGGATCCGGACAACGCCTTCATCGGGGCGCCGGGGCAGTCCGCCGGCACCGTCGTCGCGATCGTCCGCGACGGCACCGTGGTGCTCGGCGGGTACACCGACAGCGACGGCGACCAGCACGGGCTGTCGTCGGCGCAACGGCAGACGCTCACCGCGGTCGACAGCGGCGCCGCCCCGGCGACGATCGACCTCGGCTCGCTCGGCACCTACCGGGTGCAGGCGGTCGGGGACGACGGCGACGTGTTCGTCACCGCACTCCCCCTCGGTGACCTGAAGGCCGCCATCGCCCGCCTGTTGCTCGTCATCGGGATCGTCACGGTGCTGGGCCTCGTCGTCGCAGCGTCGGCCCTCGCACTGCTCGTGCGGCGGTCCCTCCGACCGCTCGAACGCGTCGCCGCGGTCGCCTCCGGGGTGACCGACCTCGACCTGGAACGCGGCGACACCGACATCCCGGTGCGGGTCGCCGACGCCGACCTCACCGCGAACCGCGAGGTCGGGCAGGTCGGTACCGCACTGAACCGGCTGCTCGGGCACGTCGCCCGAGCCCTGACGGTGCGCCGCGACGCCGAGGCCGGCATGCGGACCTTCGTCGCCGACGCCTCGCACGAGCTGCGGACGCCGATCGCGACCGTCCGGGCCTACGCCGAGCTGACCGCGCGCTCGTCGGACCTCGACGCGATCCACCGGAACGTCGACCGGATCGGCCGGGAGGCCGTGCGGATGGGCGACCTCGTCGAGGAACTCCTGCTGCTCGCGCGGCTCGACGCGACGGCCCTGGCGTCCGGGGCTCCGGTGTCCCCGCTCCTGCGCGAACCCGTCGACCTGACCTCGATCGTGGTCGAGGCGACGATGGACGCCCGGGCCACCGCGCCCGGGCACCGGTGGACCCTGCAGATCGTCGACGACCACCCGCTGACCGTGACGGGCGACGCGGAGCAGCTGCGCCGCGTCGTGACGAACCTGCTCGCGAACGCCCGGACGCACACCCCGACCGGGACCGCGGTGGTGGTGTCGTTGCAGCGGATGGGGCCGTCCGGTGCTGGTGCGGCCGCTCGCCTCGTCGTGGCCAACGACGGGCCGCCGATCCCGTCGGAGGCCCTGCCGACCCTGTTCGACCGGTTCACCCGGGGTGAGGCCTCGCGGACCCGTGCGCGGGGACAGGGGACGAGCGGCCTCGGGCTGGCGATCGTGCAGGCCGTGGTGTCGGCGCACGGCGGGAGCGTGCGGGTGGCCTCCGGCCCCGGTCGGACGGCGTTCACGGTGGACCTGCCGGACGTGGTGCCTGTGCCCGCTTCGTGACGTCTGCCTCACCCGCTTCGTGAGCAGAAAAGGTCGCGTGCTCTGGCGCGACTCGACCATTGCTGCTCACGAAGGACGCCGACCCCGACGGCGACGCATACTGGTCGCATGACGAAGGAGTACGGCGAGCTGCCGGGTCGCCCGGACCCGTCGGAACTCGTGGTCGAAGTGCCCGCGTTCGACGACGACCGTCCGCAGCCCGAACCTGCACCGCCGGCGGCCGCACCGGAGCTCGTCGCAGCGACCGAGTTCGCCCGGAGTTCCCACGCGCCGCCGACGATCCGCCGGACCCAGGTCCGTGCAGGGTTGTGGATCGCGGGCGTGCCGATCGCGGTCCTCGCGGTCATCGCGATCATGCAGATCCTGCTGCAACCCTGACGGTACCCGCGTGCTCGTTGCGGGTCAGTCGTCACGGACGTCGACGTCTGATCCGCAGAACTCGCCGGGAAAGCGCAAGACCCGAGCGCCCAACCGTCCGGATGGGTCTCGGGTCCACTTCTCGAAGCACGCCACCGGCGGGCCGGGCCCCGGAGGGTGGCACACCTTCGCGGCGCTGGACGGATCGTCAGACGATCGTCCAACGTCCGGGCCGAACGCGTGCAACCCGGCACCCGGCGACGCAGGCTGGGTCCTGTCCGAGCTGGACGACCCACACGGGTCACCACCGCAGAGATGGGAACACGATCATGAACTCGTTCAAGCGCAAGTCCGTCAAGCTCCTCGCCGGCACCGCACTCGGTGGCGCCGTCATCGCCGGGGCGTTCGTCGCGGCACCGGCACAGGCCGCTGAGCCCGCACCGAGCACCTCGGCCTCCGTCGGCGGCAACGTCAACGTGAACCTCGACCCGGTCGCGATCGTCAACGCGATCAAGGACGCCGTGAACGACCAGAGCGACCGCGGCGGCGCCGTGCAGGCCGCGCTCGACGTCGGCTACTGGAACGCGGGCAACCCCGACCGCCTCACCGTCGCGGTGGTCAACAAGAACCAGGACATCACGGTGTCCGGCGACGTCGCGGACGCGCAGTCGATCGACATCAAGGGCGGCAACTACGTCATCTACTGGTTCAAGGGCCCCGGCTCGATCACGAACAACGGTGACGGTGGCTGGCTGAACTGGGGTGCGTTCGGCAACATCGAGCGCATCGACAACGTCATCCACGTGAACGGCGGCTGATCCGCCAGCGCTGATCCGTCCGTCGGCGCTGCACCGGCGCCCCCGGGGACCACGGTCTCAGGGGGCGTCGTCGTGCGTGGTGGGACGCTCGGCGGCGGGCTCGATCGCCGGGGGCCAGGTCCGTGCTGCACCGCGGACCTCGCGCCGTGCACGGATCCACCCCTTCACGAAGGCGACCGACACCAGCGCCGTCCGGTTCGGCGCCTTCCACGACTTCATCAGCCGTCCGAGGTGCCACGCGACGGCCTGGCGGCTGTAGGCCGTCTCCTTCGCGATCTCGTCGTTGGAGAGCCCCTGCGCGGCGAGCGCGAGCATCTGCTCCTCGGTCTCGTCGAGGCCGGGCGCACGGGCGACGAGGTCGATCTCCCCGGTGGTGACCGCCGCCGCGGACTCGCCCGCCGATCGCCGTCGCTGCTGGGCCCAGGCCTCGGCCCAGCACGAGCCGAGTTCGTGGGCGACGAGCGAGGCGCGGCTCATCGCGAGCATCGTCCGGCCGGCGTGGTCGAGCGTGACGGCGTGGTCGCGGGTGGCCGTGTGCATGACGAGGGCGAACACCCGGATCGCTGGCAGGGCCCCGCGGAGCACGACCGACACGTCGACGCGGGGGTCCTCGGCGCTCGCGGCCGCCACCGCGCGCAGCTGGGCGAGGCACTCGCGGTCGACGGGTTCACCGCGCTCGACGGCACGCAGCGCGGCGGGGAGCACGAGCGGGACGATCTCGGCGTACCGGCGTCGCAGCCAGTCGTGGCCGTCCGGTCGGATGCCGTGCAGCGGAGGGGTGAGCAGGAGCTCCTCGAACTCCGGACACCGCTCGTCGAGCGCCAGGCCGAGCCGCTCCCCCGGGAGCAGCACCGCCGATCGGTGTGCGTCGTCGCGCTCGGTCGTCATCGTCCGTCGACCGTATCCGCGCGACACCTGTCGTGTTCGACCGTGACGTGAACGGTCGCCGAACGCCGTTCTTACCGGGAGCACAGCGCACTGCCTCGGTCCGCATGTGCCCGCTGCCGAGCATGAGCGGCATGACGGAGACGAACCAGACCCTCGACATCGACATCGTCGTCCCCTGCTACAACGAGCAGGACACGCTCGCGGCTCACGTGCGACGCCTGCACACGTTCTGCCGGACGTCGTTGCACCACACCTGGCGGATCACGATCGCCGACAACGCCTCGACCGACGACACCGCGCGGATCGCCGACGACCTGGCCGCGATGCTGCCCGGCGTGCACGCGGTCCACGTGCCCGAGAAGGGTCGTGGGCGGGCGCTCAAGGCCGTGTGGGGTGCGTCTCCGGCGACCGTGCTCGTGTACGTCGACGAGGACCTGTCGACGGACCTCGCGGCACTCGAGCCGCTCGTGGCGCCGCTGCTCTCCGGGCACTCCGACCTGGCGATCGGCACGCGGTTGGCGGACTCGTCGCGGGTGGTTCGGGGCAGCAAGCGCGAGTTCATCTCCCGCTCGTACAACCTGCTGCTCCGCACGACGATGGGGGTGTCGTTCTCGGACGCGCAGTGCGGGTTCAAGGCGGTCACGAAACGGGCGGCCGACCAGCTGCTGCCGCTGTGCGAGGACGACGCGTGGTTCTTCGACACCGAGATGCTCGTCCTCGCCGAACACGCGGGGCTGCGCATCCACGAGGTCCCGGTGGACTGGGTCGACGACGTGAACTCGTCGGTGCAGATCGCCTCGACGGCCACCGAGGACCTCAAGGGCATGTGGCGTGTCTCGCGGGGCATCGCCAGCGGGCGGGTGCCGGTGGGTGCCGTGTACGAGACCATCGGCCGCCGTCCGTTCACGCCACCGCACGTCGGGTTCCTCGGGCAGGTGCTGCGCTTCGGCGCCATCGGGGTGCTGTCGACCGTCGCGTTCGCGGTGCTGTACGCGCTGTTCCGTCCGGCGATCGGGGCGCAGACCGCGGACTTCCTGGCCCTGCTGCTGACGGCGATCGGCAACACCGCGCTCAACCGGCGGTTCACGTTCGGTGTGCGGGGGCGTGCCGGAGCCGGGCGACATCACGTGCAGGGACTGGTGGTGTTCGGCATCGCGTGGGCGATCACCTCGGGGTCGCTGGTCGTGCTCCACAGCAGCGTGCCGGGAGCATCGCACGGTGCCGAGATCCTGGTGCTGACGGCCGCCAACCTGGTCGCGACCTGCGTTCGGTTCGTGCTGTTCAAGGCGTGGGTGTTCCGCAGCGGCCGCCGTCGCCCGGAGCTCATCCGCCCCGGCACGACCCCCGCCGCGGACGCCAGCACGGCGGTGACGGAGCCGATCACCGTCGACGAACGGACCGGCGAGCGCGCGGCCTGACACCGTGCGGGGCTGGCCACTCGGTGCGGGGTCGTTCGGCCCGCGCGGCCCGTCGCACCGTGCGGTGTGGCCCATCCCGTGCGAGGTTGCACGCTCCGTGCAGCGCAACGACAGCGCACCGAGCGTGCAACCTCGCACCAGCCGAACAGACCCGCACGGTGCGACACCATCACACGCCCGGACCCGCGGTGTTGCGTGGGCGGTATACCGCGCCGTAGCATCGCCGTACCGCACCACAACCCCACAGGGCCCGACTGCCAACACCGGTCTGCCCGCGGCGAGCGCTCCATCGATGCAGCCTGGCCGTCCGCTGCCGGCAACGCCCCACTGGACCCGCACACGTGAACCCCACATCTTTCGGTCTCTACGACCCTGCCCGCGAATCGAGCGACTGCGGCGTCGGTTTCATCACCCGACTCGACGGCACGCCCCACCACGACGTCATCCGCAAGGGTGACGAAGCGCTCTGCGCCATCCCCCACCGCGGCGGCAAGTCCGCCGAGGGTGTCGGTGACGGCGCCGGTGTGAGCATCGACCTGTCGGTGGAGTTCTTCAGCGCCATCACCGGCCAGGAGCTCCGCGCCGGTCACTTCGGTGTCGCGAACTGCTTCGTGCCGAGCGGCGCAGGTGCGGCGGCGGACGCCGAGCGCGCCCGTGCGCGGCAGACCGTCACGGACGCCATCGAGCAGCAGGGCTTCGAGCTGCTCGTCGTCCGCGACGTCCCGGTGGACCACTCCGTCGCCCGGCCCGAGGCCGAGCAGTACCAGCTGCCGATCGTGCAGTGGGTCTTCCGCGCGCCCGAGCAGTGGGACCGCACCGAGGTCGACGCGGCGGCGAACCGCGCCCTGCTCGCGATCGAGTCGGTGTCCTACGGCGAGGCCGCCGAGCAGCGCGCCGAGCACGCGGCCCTGTACCCGCTGTCGCTCAGCGCCCGGACCCAGATCCTGAAGGGCCGCCTGAACTCGGGCGAGGTCATCGGGTACTTCACGGACCTGCGTGACCCGCGGCACTCGGTGCGGACGCTGTACTTCCACACCCGGTTCTCGACGAACACCGAGCCGCACCCGACGATGGCGCAGCCGTTCCGGCTGATGGCGCACAACGGCGAGCTGAACACCGACCGGAAGAACCGGCTGTCGGACGAGGCGCTGGCGCGTGCCCGCACCCGCAGCATCGTCCGCCCGCCCGGGCAGTCGGACTCGAGCCGCCTCGACCAGACGCTGCAGAGCCGCGTGTTCGACGACGGACTCGAGATCGTCGAGGCCGTGGTCTCGCTCATGCCGCCGGCGTGGGAGAACGACCGCACGCTGACCGCCGACGTGCGGGACATGCTCGAGTACTTCTCGCTGTACGAGGAGAAGAACGACGGCCCCGCCGCCGTGATCTTCAGCGACGGCGACGTGGTCGGCGCGCGCCTGGACCGCCTGGGGCTGCGTCCGCTGCGCACCGTCGAGACCACCGAGTACCTGATGGTGTCGTCCGAGGCCGGTCAGGTCATGTTCGACGCCGACGAGGTCGTGCACCGCGGCCGCATCGAGGCCGGCGGCATGCTCGTCGTCGACCACCGCACCGGTACCCGGATGCGCACGGACGAGGTGCTGCGCATGCTCGCGGCCCGCCGCGACTACGGCACGCTGCTCGACGCCGCGCGTGTGAACCTCGACGACCTGCCCGCTCCGGACTACGAGCGCACGACGACCACCCTGGGCTACGAGGGCGACCTGTCGCTCGCCGGCCGGTACGTGGCGTACTCGCTGAACCAGGAGAGCTTCCGGTTCATGCTCGACCCGATGCTGCAGAACGGCTCGGAGCGGATCTCGGCGATGGGCTACGGCAACGCCATCAACGCCCTGAGCGACACCGAGGGCGGCATGGCGAAGTACTTCTCGCAGCGCTTCGCCCAGGTGACGAACCCGCCGCTCGACTCGATCCGTGAAGCCGACGGCATGAGCATGCGCGTGGCGCTCGGCGCGAAGCCGGACGGCACGGGTTCGACGAGCCGACAGCTCGTCGTGCAGTCGCCGATCCTCGGCCACCTGGACATGGTCCGCCTGCGCGACCAGGACATCGTGCCGCTCGAGCGCTTCGACATGCTCTACGTGCCGGTGCTCGGCGACGAGCAGGCGAACGCGGACGCCGTGCGCGACGCCGTGGACGCCCTGTGCGACGCCGTGGAGCAGTTCGCGGGGACGTCCGGCGGCATCGCCGTGCTGACCGACCGCGAGGTCTCGTCGGCCCGTGCGCCCCTGCCCGTGATCCTGGCCGTGGCCGCCGTGAACCAGCGGCTCATCGAGACCGGGCTGCGCCTGCGGGTGTCCGTCGTCGCCGAGAGCGGTCAGCTGCCGTCGTCACACCACGTGGCGACGGCCCTGGGCTTCGGCGCCTCGGCTGTGTACAGCTTGAGCGCGCGCCTGCGTGCCGAGGAGAAGTACCCCGCCGCGCCGGCCCCCGCCGGTGAGCTCACTGCGACGGACCTCGCGCTGAAGCAGTTCCGCAAGGCCGCCGAGAAGGCGCTGGCGAAGACCATGGGCCGCGTCGGTCTGTGCACCGCCGAGAGCTACATCGGTGGCGCGTTCTTCGAGCCGAACTACCTGGACACCGGCGACGACGTCCTGGCGCGGGTGTTCCCGCACATGCAGGCTCCCGTGGGCGGCGTCGGCTTCGCCCGCATCGCCCAGGCGGCGACGGACTGGCACGAGCGTGCCCGCTCGGTCGCGGCCGAGGGCCAGGTCCCCCTGCTCGGCCTGTTCAAGGAGCGCTCGGACGGTGCCGGCCACTCGTTCGGCGTCGCGAGCGTCCGCGGGTTCGGCGGCATGACCGAGGAGCGTCCGGCCTTCGAGCGCTCCGGCGACTCGGACGCACTGCGCCTGCTGACGCTCGGCCAGCTCGACGACTCCTTCGGCATCACCGACGCGGCGTACCGCAACACCGGCTACGACCGCCTCAGTGACACCGAGATCGACCAGCACCGGATCACGCCGGGCTACGTCACGTTCCTGCAGACCACGCACGACGAACGGTCGCGCCGTCCCGCTGCGCTCCGCGACGTGCTCGCGCTGCCCGCGGACGTCACCGGCATCGACACGGCCGAGGACTTCGCCCGCGAGCTGGGTCGGTTCTCGACGACCGGCAACGCCAGCGTCACCGTGCGCGGGCTGTCCGGCTCGCGTCCGACGGACGACCAGGACCTGCCGGGAGGCACGGAGCGGTTCCGCCTCGCCCTCGCGTCCACGGGGACCACGGGTGCACTGCGCCACCAGGCCCTGGCAGACGGCCTCGCGCTGCTGTACCCGGGCCAGGTCGACGTCGACGCCGTCGACGACACCCAGGTGACGCTCCGCGCCACCGGCGCGGCCGTCGGGCTGCTCACCCTGCTCGAGAGCGCGCCCGACAGCGTCGAGCTCGACGAGGTCCAGCCGGCGCACGAGATCACCCGGACCCTGGCGTCCGGCGCGATGAGCCACGGCGCCCTCGTCGCCACCGCGCACGAGGCGGTGGCGCACGGCACGAACATGGTCGGCGGCATGTCGAACAGCGGTGAGGGCGGCGAGCACCACTCCCGCTACGGCACCATCCGCGGCTCGCGGATCAAGCAGTTCGCCTCGGGTCGCTTCGGCATCTGGGCGGGCTACCTCGCCGACCCCATGCTCGAGGAACTCGAGATCAAGATCGGTCAGGGCGCGAAGCCCGGCGAGGGCGGTCAGCTGCCCGCGCCGAAGGTCACGGTGGACATCGCCGCGGCCCGTGGTGGCACCCCCGGCGTCGAGCTCATCTCGCCGCCGCCGCACCACGACACGTACTCGATCGAGGACCTGGCGCAGCTCATCCACGACTGCAAGGCCGCCCGTGTCCGGGTGATCGTGAAGCTCGTGTCCTCCGAGGGCATCGGCACCATCGCGGTCGGCGTCGCCAAGGCCGGTGCGGACGTCATCAACGTCGCGGGCAACACCGGTGGCACCGGTGCCGCGGCCGTCACGAGCCTGAAGTACGCGGGACGTTCGGCGGAGATCGGCGTCGCCGAGGTCCACCAGGCCCTCGTCGCGAACGGCCTGCGCTCCAAGGTCACGCTCCGGTGCTCGGGCGCGCACCAGACCGGGTCCGACGTCGTGACGAGCGCCCTGCTCGGCGGCGACAGCTTCGAGTTCGGCACGACCGCGCTCATGATGCTCGGCTGCGTCATGGCGAAGAACTGCAACGTGAAGTGCCCGGCCGGCCTCACCACGAACGCCGAGGCGTTCGAGGGCGACCCGCGTGCCCTCGCGCAGTACCTGCTCAACATCGCCCACGACGTGCGGCAGATCCTCGCCCGCCTCGGCCTGCGCTCGCTGCGCGAGGCACGGGGTCGCACCGACCTGCTGCAGCTCCTCGACCACCCGGCGAGCGTCGGGCGTCTGGACGCCCGCGCCCTGCTCGCGCAGGTGCCGGAGAAGGTCGTGACGGACCCGGAGTACCTGGAGAAGGACTTCCACACCGACGACGCGCTGCTCGAGCGCATCCGCACTGCGCTGGTCGACCACGCCCAGGAGCACGTGCTCGTGCACGGGGTCCTGCTCGGCAACAGCGACAAGTCCGTCGGCGGCCAGCTCGGCATCGACGTCGAGCGCCTGCTCAACCACGAGCTCCGCGCCGAGGACGTCCAGGGGCTGCCCGCCGTGGCGACCGACGACCGCGGGCGCCGCCGGCTGGTCGACGGTGCGGTCACGATCCGTACCCAGGGCTCGGCCGGTCAGTCGTACGGCGTGTTCAACAACGACGGCATCGTGCTCGAGCACACCGGCACCGCGAACGACGGCGTCGGCAAGAGCCAGAGCGGCGGTCGGATCATCGTCCGCGCTCCGGGCGGCGGCAGTGCCGACCAGGGCGGGAACGTCCTGATCGGCAACTTCGCGCTCTTCGGGGCCACCGGCGGCCGCACGTTCGTCGAGGGTGAGGCCGGAGACCGCTTCGCCGTGCGCAACTCCGGCGCCACGGCCGTGGTCGAGGGCGTCGGCGACTTCGGGTGCGAGTACATGACGGGCGGCGCCGTGTTCAACCTCGGCGCGTTCGGCAAGGGGCTCGGCAACGGCATGTCCGGCGGGTTCCTGTACCAGTACGACCCGTCCGGTCAGGTCGCCCAGCGCGCCAGCACCGACTCGCTCCTCGTGTTCCCCGTCACCGACACCGAGCGCGGCGCGTTCCACGAGGCCGGCGCGCGCCTGCTGCTCGAGTGGCATCTCGAGGCGACCGGGTCGGCGCTGGCCGAGCGGCTGCTCGCCGACTGGGAGACCACCCGGCAGCACGTCTTCGTCGGCATGCCGCGCGCCCTGCTGCTCTCGCAGGACGCCGGCGAGATCCTCGCGGCGGCCACCCGCTCCGAGCTGCTCGACGAGCTCGCGTCCTCGATCGCCACGGACAAGCTCCGTGCGTTCAAGGTCGACTACCGCGACCAGCGCACCGTCCTCGACGGCCGGGCCCCGGCCCTCGGCGACCAGGGCGACGACATGTTCTCGCTGCTGTCGTCGTACACGGTGCTCGGTGTCGCCCAGGACGTCGCCCTCGAGCGCGTCCCCGGTGCGGGTCCGAACGACCCCCGCGTCACCGAAGCGGTGAAGAACCTCGTCCTGACCGAGGACTTCTCGGTGAAGCAGCGCGTCGTGAAGTACCTGCGCGGCACGCTCGACCGGTTCGCGGACGACCAGCTCGCGACGCTCATCGCGATCAAGCGGCTCGACGACTACAAGCGTGCGCTCACGCAGCGGAACAACCGCAGCATGGACGCACCGGGCACCACGGGGTGGATCATGCACCAGAACGCCAAGAACGACGGCCGCGTCCGCGAGGCCCGCTTCGACGAGCTGCTCGCCACCGCGGCGCTCGAGGACATCGCCCGCCGTGCACCCCAGGCGCCGACCGAGGCGGTGTCCGCGTGAGCCTGCTCCCCCCGACCGGATCGCTGATCCCCGTCGACGCACCGTTCTCGGCTGCCCAGGAGTCCTGGCTGGCCGGGTTCATCGCGGGCATCGCCGCCGCCGGCAAGAAGGCGTCCGGCGCCGCCCCCACGACGACGATCGACGTGCTGTTCGGCACGCAGACCGGCAACGCGGAGTTCCTGGCCGACGAGCTCGTCGCCGGGGCGAAGGCCCGCGGGCTCGGTGGCCGTGCCGCTGCACTCGACGCCGTCACCCCGGAGCAGCTCGCCGAGATGACCCACGTGCTCGTCGTCACCTCGACGTACGGCGAGGGCGAGATGCCCGACAACGCCGGCCTGTTCTGGGACGCGGTCCAGGCGTCCACCGTGCCGCGGCTCGAGGGACTGCAGTACGCCGTCCTCGGCCTCGGGGACACCAGCTACGACGAGTTCTGCCAGGCCGGCAAGCTCCTCGACACCCGCTTCGAGCAGCTCGGCGCGACCCGGGTGCACGACCGCGTGGACTGCGACGTCGACTTCGAGGACGCCGCCGCACTCTGGAGCGCCGCCGTGCTCGACCGGCTCGCTGCCGAGGCCGGCGCGACGGGCGCACCCGGCGCGACCACGGGCAGTGGTGCCGACGGCGGTGCCGCCGTGGCCGGCGGGGCGGGCGCGGGCCGTGCCTCCCGGCCGGGGTCGCAGTGGAACAAGCGCAACCCGTACCCGTCGCGGCTGGCCGAGAACCGGCTGCTCTCCTCGCCGCGCAGCGCGAAGGAGATCCGGCACTACGAGTTCGACCTCGGCGACTCCGGCATCGAGTACGCCGCCGGCGACGCCCTGGCGGTCGTGCCGGTCAACGACGAGGTCTTCGTCGCGGAGCTGCTCGAGCAGGTCGGCGCGAACGGCGGCGAGTCGTTCGACGGCCGACCGATCACCGAGGTGCTGCGGAGCGACCGCGAGGTCCGCACGCCGTCGAAGGACCTCATCGCGGACCTCGTGCAGCGCGCCCCGGCGAGCGAACTCGCCGCGGTCGTCTCGCACGGCGACAAGCACGAACTGGACCGGTGGCTGTGGGGCCGTGACGTCCTCGACCTGCTGCGTGACGCCGGACCGGCCGCTCCCGGACTCGACGAGCTGCTGCCGAACCTGCGCCGGCTGCAGGCACGCCAGTACTCGATCTCGTCGAGCCCGCTGGCGCACCCGGACCGCATCCACCTGACCATCGCGTCCGTCCGGTACGGCGACCCGCACCGGATGTACGCCGGTGTCGCGTCGACGTTCCTGGCGGACCGGGTCGACCCCGACGGTACGGTCGACGTCTACCTGCAGCCGAACGCGTCGTTCGGCGTGCCGGCCGACGCGTCCGCACCGATGATCATGATCGGTCCGGGCACCGGCATCGCCCCGTTCCGCGGGTTCCTGCACGAGCGGGCCGCGGCCGGTGCGACGGGGCGCAACTGGCTGTTCTTCGGCGACCAGCACCGCGACACCGACTTCGTCTACCAGGACGAGCTCACCGAGCTGCAGGAGCAGGGCGTGCTGAACCGCCTCGACCTGGCGTTCTCACGCGACCAGGCCGAGAAGGTCTACGTGCAGACGCGGATGCGCGAGCAGTCCGCCGAGCTGTTCGCCTGGCTCGAGGACGGCGGCCACGTGTACGTGTGCGGCGACGCCTCGCGGATGGCGAAGGACGTCGAGGCCGCGCTGCTCGACGTCATCCGCACCGGCCGCGGGCGGGACGAGGACGACGCGCTGTCGTACCTGGCCGACCTGCGCCGCACGAAGCGGTACGTCCGCGACGTCTACTGAGCCAGCAGTGCCCGCCCGATCCGGGCAGCAGGACGCCCGGGCAGCAGAACGCCCCGGTAGCGGAACCCGAATCCGACTGCCGGGGCGTCCTGTGGAAGGGTGCCGGTCAGTGAGGCCTGACCGACGAGCCCAGTGGCGTGACGCAAGGACCCGGGTGCGATGACCCGGCTTCCTGGACGACGAGTCTCCTGATCCGGGACTCCCGTCGTGCTCGCCACTCGATCGCCGATGGTTGGTCGGCGCCGGGCGCGCACTGCGTCACGGTCATTCGGGTCCCCCTCCTGCCGCGGTTCGTTGCCGTCACCGGCTCCCTGGATGCCGGCCCGAAGGGACGACTCTGATCCGCGGTACAGAAACGCTACGACGATCGGCGGATCTTCGGAACCCGTTGACGGGAATCACTCAGCCGTGCTACCGCTCGGTGTCCCCGAAGCGTCGTCGGCGTCCCCCGGTGCGACCGCTCGCGACCACGCCGAGTCGGCCGCCGTGCTCGTGTCCGGCGGTTCCGGCGTCAGGACGAGCCCCGACCCGGACGTGGCCGAGGCGTAGAGGTCCTCGAGCCAACTGCGGTTGATCGACGGCACCCGGCTGCCGGAGAACTTGAAGTGCAGGCCGACGTTGGGGTTCAACCAGATCGTGCTGCGGCCGTTGCCGTGGACGACGTCGTCCTTCCACGAGAACGCGAACCGGTGATCACGCCGGAGCATGTTCACGATCACGATCTGCAGGTGTGTCATGGCACGGTCGTCGATGCGGAGGTCGAGCGGCTGGCCGTCGTAGATGAGCTGACCCATGGCCCCTTCTACTCCATGGTGCCGGTGTGGGCCAGCGATCTCGCCCAGTTCGTGATCGTGGTGTCGAACCAGACGGCGTCGACGTTCCGCTCCCAGGCGTGCTCGGCGGGCTCACTCACCGCCAACGTCACGGCGTCGGGGTGCGCGTCGGCGAACTCCCGACTGACGGCGAAGGGCACGGTGGTGTCCCCCGACGAGTGGATGAGCAGGGTCGGCGGCAGGCTCCGCGGCGCGTGCAACCAGGAGAGCGCGCGGACGTCCACGGGTGATCGGAGCCCGACGAGGCGGCACACGAGCGGCAGCGCCATCGCCCGGAGCGCGGCACCGACGACGAACCCGGGGAGCCCGGCACGACCGGCTTGGGAGCGCACCGTGGTCGCCCAGTCGAGCGCCGGTGACACGAGGACCAGTCCGACGAATCGGTCGCGGTGCGCCGACCGGGCGAGCAGTTCGTGGGTGATCGTCGCGCCCATCGACCACCCCACGATGACGAGCCGTTCGGCCCCGTTCGCGACGGCGTGGTCGAGTGCGGCCTCGACGTCGGGCCACTCGCGGGCGCCGAGGTGCGAGGCACGGCCCTGCCAGGGCGCTTCGCCGTCGCCGCGGAACGACGGGACGATCGAGGTCCAGCCGGCCTCGAGTGCCGCCGGCACGGTCCGGAGCGCCGTCACGCGGGTGGTGCGGATGCCGTGCACGTGGACGGCCCAGGTCGCGGCGGGCGCGGCCTCGGGGCCACCGGGCCGGATGACCCACGCCGGCGCCGGGCCCACGGGCGTCGCCAGGTCGACCTCCGCCCAGTCGACGTCCATCGCGGCGGGGTCCGGGTGCACGTGCCCGCTCCACCGCACCCGTGTCGACACGTCGCCCGTCGTCCGGACCACCGCACGCCGCACGGTGCCGGCGGCCTCGTCGACGTCGAGCACCGGTCCGACCGTGGTGTGCCCGGTACCGTCGTGCCACAGGCCGTACTCCCCCGGGCGCACGGTGTCGTCGGTGATCGGGAGCCGGATCGAGTCGTCGGTCGTCTCGAGCACCGGGGTCCAGCGGTCGCCGCCGGGCAGCACGATCTTGCCGACGACCTTCCGCACCACGAGCAGGAACGCCGCCGCCAGCACGACGAGCACGCCGAGCACCCACCAGACGATCGTCATCGCATCAGCCTCCGAGACTGCGGGTCAGGGTCAGTTCCGCCGAGCGCACCTGGGCGAGTTCGGCGTCGTCGAGGGTGCGGCCCTGCACCTCGGCGTCGCGGATCGCGATGACGAGGTCGTAGGTCCGTGCCTGCACGTCGCCGTCCCGTTCGACGGCGCGCAGTTCGTGGCGCCGGGCGATGCGGCGGAGCCGTCGGTGGTGCCGACGACACGTCACGTCCCGCCACCACCGGCGGAACGTCAGGGACGCCATCGCGACGACGATGAGGACGATGCCCAGGTAGAACGGTGGGTCGAAGCCCAGACGGAGTCCGTCGCGCAGCGGAGCGGGGAACCACCCGAAGTGGTCGGCGGTGAGGGAGAGGAGCTCGTCGATGCTCGCGATGACCACGAGCGACAGGCCCACCCGGAAGACCACGAGCGCGACCGGGTTGCGCAGCACGCCGTACCGGAGCGTCGCGGCGGCGATCACGCCGACACCGACCATGTAGACCGACCCGTAGAGCCACATCGCCGGCTGGTGGATCTCCCGCACGATGAAGTGGAAGTCGGTGCCGCCCCGGTCGCGCACGGCGAAGAACGGGACGGCGAAGGCCACGACCACCACGAGGAGCGCGAGCGGGCTCGCCAACCCCGGCCGTTTCGGCAGGTCGGACGTGCTCGCCCGGAGCATCAGCCAGAAGGCCGCCGTGGCACACACGTTCTGCACCAGGTTGATGAGGTTCGTGCCCCCGAGGGCACCGTCGAGCACGGTCTGCGGTACGACGCTGCCGAGTGTCAGCAGCCCGAGCGCACCGACGCCGGTCGCACCCCAGGCGGCGCGGCCACGTGGGTTCCGCAACACGTAGGGCGTGCGGGCGAGGAAGATCAGCGCCGCGCACCAGAAGGCGGCGGCGTGCAGGACGGCCATCAGCCGTAGGCCCGCTCGTCCGCGCTCGCGCTGCCGGCGAGCAGCACGGTCGCCAGCTCGTACGCGAACCGCTCGGCGAAGTGCTCGTCGTCGTCCGAGATGCTCACCAGTCCGGTGTCGCCGTCGAGGGCGCGGCGGCACACGTGCCCGCCCGAGGCGAACTCGGCGATCGAGGTGGTGGTCGGGGCTCCGGCGTCGCCGTGCACGAGGTGTCCGAGCTCGTGCAGGACGCAGTGCATCCGGTACAGCTCGGGGGCGCCGGCCGGCACCAGGACGAGGTTCTCGTGCTCGAACTGCGACACCAGCGCGGTGAGCGGCCCCCAGCTCGGACCGTCGACGTCGACCACGCGGGTCGGCTTGCCGACGAACCGACCGACCCCGGCGACCACGTCCGGGAGCCTCGGCGACGGAGGAAGGGTCGCGACGAGGGCACTGACGGTGTCCGACGCGCTCGAGCCCACTGGCATCGCCCCTTTCGATCTCCGCGGACAGACTACCTGCACGTCCCCCTTGCGCACGAGGGTGGACAGTCGTAACGTACAACCAAATGGTTGTACGAATTGCACTGTCCGACGCCGAGGTCGACCGGGTGTTCCACGCACTGGCCGACGCGACCCGTCGTGACATCGTCCGACGCACGCTCGTCGGGTCCTCGTCCGTCAGTGACCTGGCGGACGCGTACTCGATGTCGTTCGCCGCCGTCCAGAAGCACGTCGCCGTCCTCGAAGGAGCCGGACTCGTGAGCAAGGAAGCACGCGGCCGAACCCGCATCGTGCGCGCCGAACCGGGTCAGCTCGCCCGGGTCCGCGACCTGCTCGACGCCTACGGCGACCTCTGGCGGGGCCGGCTCGACCGCCTCGACACCCTGCTCGACACCGACAAGGAGCAATGATGTCCACCACGTCCGTCCACACCGATCCCGAGGCCCTCGCGCTGACGCTCGTCGCCGAGTTCCCCGTCCCGGTCGAGCGCCTCTGGGGCGCCTTCGCCGATCCCCGTCAGCTGGAACGCTTCTGGGGCCCACCCGGCTTCCCCGCCACCTTCACCTCGTTCGACCTGCGGCCCGGCGGCCGCGCCGACTACCGGATGACCTCACCACAGGGCGAGCGGTTCCACGCGGTCTGGCAGGTCACCGAGGTCGACGAGCCACACCGCATCGTCTTCCGCGACCTCTTCACCGACGCCGACGGCGAGGTCGACGACGCGTTGCCGGCCAGCGAGACCGTCCTGTCGTTCGAGACCGTCGGAACCGGGTCGCGGGTGACCGTCCGGTCGTCGTTCGGGTCCACCGCCGACCTCGAGACCATGGTGGACATGGGCATGGTCGAGGGCTACGAGCAGGCCTTCGGACAGCTCGACGCCGTCCTCGCCGACCTGCGCGAGTACGCCCTGGGCAACGGCACCGTCACCGAGCTCGTCGACGACACCCACGTCCGCATCACGCGGGCCTTCGCAGCGCCACGCCACCTGCTGTGGCGGGCGCACACCGAGCCCGAACTCGTCCGGCAGTGGTTGCTCGGACCGGACGGGTGGGAGATGACGGTGTACGAGAACGACCTGACGCCGGGTGGCACGTTCCGGCAGGCGTGGGCGCCGACGGGTGACACCGTGGGCGAGCCGTTCGGCTTCGAGGGCGAGAACCTCGTCGTGGAGCCGGAGCGGCGGATGGTGTCCACCGAGCGGATGACCGGTGCGCCGTTCCCGCCGAACACGAACGACCTGCAGTTCGACGAGGCCGACGGCGTCACCCTCCTGACGCTGCGCATCACCTACCCCGACCGGACGCAGCGGGACATGATCCTGGCCACCGGCATGACCGACGGCATGGAGACCAGCTACCAGCGTCTGGAACGCGAGGTCCTGTCCGCCACGTGACCAGCGGACGGACGGGAGGACCGTGGCGGACCCGCCACGGGGCTCCCGTCCGTCACGCGGTGCGTCTCAGGACGCCTCGTAGTGGCGCGCGCCGCCGCGCACCCCGGCGAAGCGGTACGGCCCTGCCGTGACGCGCGGACGCTCGACGTCGTCGCTCGTCGCGGCGCCGGTCGCGTGCAGCTCGCGGTACGCGTCCACGGTCAGCGGAACGCGGGCCGAGAGCAGCTGCCGGACCCGGCCGACGCGACGGTGCTCACGGTAGGACGGCTGCACGATGCCGGTGAGGAGCTCGCCGACGCTGCCCGAGCCGTAGCTGAACAGGGCGATGCGCTCACCCGCCAGGTCCTCGTCGAGGTCGAGGAGCGCGGCGAGCCCGATCCAGAGCGACGCCGTGTACGTGTTGCCGGTCTGCTTGTTGTACGTGAATCCGACGAACAGCTCCGACTCGTCGAACGGCACGCCCACGTGCTGCGTCAGCTTCCGGTGTGCTTTGAGCGCCATCTTCGTGAACGGCTGGTGGTGGACGAAGCGCACGATGTCCTCGTACGCCGGTCCACCCTGGTCCGCCAGGTCGTCCCAGGCGCCGACGAACGCGTCGACGTAGGCGCTGACGGACAGGCGGCCGTCGACCAGCGCGGTGGAGCGGTCGTTCGGACGCCAGAAGTCGTCGACGTCCGCGGTGAAGACGCCGGCGGCCGGCTCGATCTCGATGAGGTCGGGGTCGGCGGACACCAGGATCGCGGCCGCACCGGCACCCTGGGTGGGCTCGGCGGCGGTGTCGACGTCGTAGCGGGCGACGTCGGCGGCGATCACGAGCACACGCTCGTGCGGTGCCCGGGCGATGATGCCGAGGGCGAGCTGCACGGCGGCCATCCCGCCGTAGCAGGCCTGCTTCAGCTCGACGACGCGGACGTTCTTCGGCAGGCCGAGCAGCCCGTGCACGAACACCCCGGCGGCCTTGGACTGGTCGACGCCGGACTCGGTGGCGAACAGCACGGTTCGGATGCCGTCGACACCGTGGCGGTCGATGACCTCCTTGGCCGCGGCGGCCCCCATCGTGACGATGTCCTCGTCCGGGGCGGGCACGCTGAAGGCGTCCTGGCCGATGCCGACGTGGTACTTCGCCGGGTCGACGCCGAGGCGCTCGGCCAGGTCGTCGAGCTCGAGCACGTGGTGCCCGGTCGCGATGGCGATGTCGTGGATGCCGATGCGCGTCATGCTGCGCCTCCGGCCGGCTTCGTGCCCCGTCGCTCCATGGCGACGTGGGCGGCCATCAGCTCACCCGGGTTCGTCTGGGCGGCGAGGAGCGAGAGTTCCCCGCACAGCACCGTGGCGGCACACAGGGCGGCGAGCCGACGGGCGTTCGCACCGGGCTCGCGGTCCTCGCGGCAGCCGAGGCGCACGAGGGCGTCCTCGACGACGGGCAGGTCCCCGCCCTTGCCGTTGCCGACCGTGCCGACGATCAGGTGCGGCAGCGAGGTGGCGAAGTACAGGTCGCCGTCGCGGTTCTCGGCACTCGTGATGCCCTGCGAGCCCTCGACGATGTTCGCGGCGTCCTGCCCGGTGGCCAGGTAGAAGCCGAGCAGCATGTTCGCGTAGTGCGCGTTCGCGGAGCGGAGCGCCCCGGCGATGGTCGAGCCGATGAGGTTCTTCGCGATGTTCAGTTCGACGATGCGCTCGGTGCTCGACCGCAGGCGCTTCTCGACGATCTCGCCGGGGATCACGATCTCGGCGATGGTGTTGCGGCCACGACCACGGATGCCGTTCACCGCGCTGGCCTTCTTGTCGGTGCAGAAGTTGCCCGACACGGACACGTAGCGCAGGCCCGGCTGCCACGCCAGGATCGTGGGCAGGAGCTTGTCCGCCGCCTGCGTGACCATGTTGTGGCCGGAGGCGTCACCGGTCGTGAACGCGAACCGCAGGAACAGCAGGTCACCGACGATCTCGGGGTGCACCTCGATGAGCTTCGCGAACCGGCTCTGCCCGGCGACCAGCGCCTCGAGCTCGTCCTGTCGCGCGAGGATCTGCCCCGCAGCGACGTGCGCCGCGGCGGCACTGGCCGCGCGGACGACGACCGAGCGGGTCATCCGCTCGTCGACGACGGTCGCGACGATGCCGTCGTCGACCATGCGCGAGATGCGGGCGCCGCGGCCGACGGACGGCCAGAGCGGCGACTCGTACGTGGCGAGCGGGACCTCGTGCTCGCCCTGGACCGCGTTGCCGCTGATGCGGATCGGTCCGACCCACTTGGTCGGGATCGGCGTGAGCAGGTCACTCATCGAGGGCTCCTTCTGGTGCTCGCACCGCGACGCTGAGGTGTCTGATGTCGTGCGCCTCCCAGGCGCGGTGGATGCCGGCGGGGTCGATGTCCGCGGGGACGAGTGCGATGCCGCAGTCGCCGCCGCCGGCGCCGGACGGCTTCGCCGCTCCGCCGGCCGCCTCGACGACGTCGCACAGGGTCGCGAGGCGTTCGGTCTCGATCTTCGACCCGACCGAGTCGCCGAGGCGCTGCATCAGCACCCGGGCACGTCGGAGCGCGTCGAGCGTCTGCTCCGCGTCGCCGGTCTGGAGGCCCGTGGTCAGGTCGTCGACACAGCTGCGGCTCTCGTCGAGGAACGCCTGGTACCCGCCGTTGCGGTGCCGACGCACCACACCGACGAGCTTCGTGGTCGAGGCCGGCGAGCCGGTCCAGCCGACCAGGAGCTGCAGGTTCTCGGGGGCCGGCAGCCGCTGGACGTCGAAGCCCGCCCACGCGGCGGCGTCGGTGAGGATGTCGGACACGCGGCGCTCGTCGACGAACGACGCGAGGTGGTCGCGGTCCGGGGCGCTGTAGCGCAGCCACCCACCGAAGGTGCTCGCGGCGAGGTCCCCGCCGGAGGCCCGCGGGTTCACCCGGATGGTGGCGAGCAGGGCGACCTGGAAGCGCTGCCGCTGCGTCAGGCCGATGCCGTAGAAACGGTCGAGGGCACCGACGGTCGCGACGGTCACCGCCGCCGAGGACCCGAGCCCGAACTTCCGGCCGCTGGCGTCGTCGAGCTGGCTCTCGATCCGCAGGTCGTGGAAGCGCGGGGCGATCCCCCGCTCGGCGCGGAGCTTCTCGACGAGGTCGATCGTCGCCATCACGTAGTCGTAGGGGTGGTGCTCGCGGTCCAGGGCGAGGCCGTCCTCGTCGCGCGTCCACGTCAGCGGCAGGTGGCCGTACTCCTCCGAGTGCACGCTGCCCGCACCGTGCGCCTCGGACACGCGTGCCGTGATGGCGCGGTCGAGGGCGATGAGGACAGACGGCTGGCCGGGCTCGACGACGGCGTACTCGCCGGCGACGAACAGCTTGCCGTGGGCGCGGAACTCGATCACTGCACGGACTCCTTCTGGTCGGGGCTGTCGCTCGCTGCGGCGACCCCGATCTCTTCGGAGCGGAGCACCCGAGCGGCAGGTCCGGTGCCGGACTCGATGACGTCGCCGAACGACGCCAGCGCGGTGGCCACGGCGGAGCGGTCCTCGGGCCGGCAGAGCACGACCACGTTCGGGCCGGCGTCGGCGGTGGCGTAGGCCTCGAGCCCGGCGGCGCGGAGTTCGCCCACGGCGTCGAACACGGCGACGCTGCGCGCGTTGAGGTAGCGGATGGGCGGGAAGGCGCCCTCGATCGTGGCGTGCATGCGCAGCGCGTTGCTCTCGGTGATCTCGCCGATGCGCGTGAAGTCGCCGGCTGCGCAGGCGTCGAGCATGTCGCCGACGGTCTCGGTGGTCGACGTGACCCAGGCCGGGTAGAACGGCGACGTGGCGATGGTGCGGCGCATCGCCTCGCGCGAACCGATGGGCTTCGGTCCGGCGTCGATCGTCACGACCACCATGGCCATCGGCGGTGCCGGGATCGGCTCGGCGAAGGACCCCTGGTCGTCGCCGGCGTGCCACACGGCCACACCGCCGGGGATCGACCGCGTGGCCGACCCCGAGCCGCGTCGGGCCAGGCGGGACAGGTCGCGCGGGGACAGGTCGAGGCCGTACGCCGCCGAGGCCGCGGTGGCGAGCGCCGCGAACCCCGACGCGCTCGAGGCAAGTCCAGCACCGGTCGGCACGGTGTTCTCGGACACGACGGACGCGCGGGCGTCGCTGCCGGCGAGCTCCCGCACGAGGTCGAGGAACTGCTGCACGCGCACCAGGGCGCCGTCCTCGACGACGTGACCGTTCAGCGTGAACCGGTCACGGGCCTCCTGGCCGGTGCCGGACCCGCCGTCCAGCGTGACGGTCGTCGTCGTCGGGAACACGTCGAGGCCCATGGAGACGCTGCCCGTGGCGGGCAGCGCGAGCTGCGCGTCCGCCTTGCCCCAGTACTTGACGAGGGCGATGTTGGGGTGCGCGACGGCGGTGGCGGTCATCAAGCGCGGGCTCCGATCGTGGTGGTCCAGGTGGCTGCGGCCCCTGCGCCGCGGAGTGCGGCCGCGATGCGGTCCGCGTGGTCGTCGTCCGCGGCGAGTGCGAGCACGCACCCGCCCCGCCCGCCGCCGGTCAGCTTCGCGCCGAGGGCGTCCGCAGCTCGTGCGGCGTCGACGAGCCGGTCCAGGTCGGCACTCGACACGTCGAGTGCGCTGAGCAGGTCGTGCGCGGCGTCCATCGTGGCACCGAGCCCCTGTGCGTCGCCAGCCTCGAGTGTCCCCCGTGCCTGCCGTGCGAGCGCGCCGATCCGGTCGATGACCGCGTCGACGGCGACCGGGTCCTGGTCGTGCCGTTCCCGCACGGCCGCGACCGCCTGCCGGGTGTGGCCGGGGACACCGGTGTCGGCGACGACGAAGGTGAAGCGGGCCCCGAGGGCGACGGGCTCGATGCGGCCGCCCTCGAACCAGACCGGCACCGCGGCGACGACACCGCGGGCGTCGAGTCCCGACGGGCGACCGTGGGCGACCCGCTCGCACTCCTGGATGAGGTCGTGGTGGGTCTCGGCGTCGAGGGTCTCGCCGAGGGCGTCCGCGACAGCTGCCGTCACGGCGGCGGCGACCGCTGCGCTCGACCCCATGCCCCGGGCGGTCGGGACCTCGCTGTCGACCCGGACGTGGAAGTGCCGGTCGGTCACGCCGAAGTGCCGCAGGGTCGCGGTGACGGCGGTGACGGTCGGCATCACGGCGGCGGGTGCGAGGTCGAGCGGGCCGGTGTGCACCGTGGACTCGAGGGTGTGCCCGACGACCGTGCCGGTGGCCTCGTCGACGCCGGCGGTGACGGGGCTCACGGTCGCGACGACCCGGGCGTCGAGCACCGGCAGGACGAGTGCGGGTGCGCCGTAGACCACGGCGTGCTCACCGATCAGGATCGTCTTGCCGTGGGACGACGCGGTCCCGGAGCCGGGGGTCGTGGTGGAGTCGAGGTCGCTGCTGGTCATCGTGGGTCACGTCAGCCTAACCGTCCGGGCCGGAGCACGTGTTGGGTTGTGCACAACCGAGTTGCGTGCGATCCTGGTGGCATGCCCGTGACCGACGAGATGGTGTGCTTCTCCCTCTACGCAGCGAGCCGCGCGACCACGCAGGCGTACCGCTCGCTGCTCGAACCCTGGGGACTGACCTACCCGCAGTACCTGGTGCTCGTGACCCTGTGGATCGAGGGTGACCAGACCGTCTCGAGCCTCGGTGACCACCTGCAGCTCGACTCCGGCACCCTGTCGCCCCTGCTCCGCCGCATGGAGCAGTCCGAGCTCGTCCGCCGCGAACGCCGCAGCGCCGACGAGCGCGTCGTGACGATCACGCTCGGCGACCGCGGCCGCACCATCCGTGCCGACCTCGCGCACATCCCGGCGACGATCGCCGCCGGCATGGGGCTCCCCGACGAGCAGGCCGCCACGGAGCTCATCGCGACCCTGCACCGGCTGACCGAGACGATGCACGCCGCGGCCACGAACGACACCGCCGCGACGCCCGACCGCGCCGCCGCGGACCACTGACCCCACGAAGGAAGGAACACCATGGAAGCCCTCTACACCGCCGAGGCCCTGGCCACCGGCGAAGGCCGCAACGGCCACGTCGCCACGAGCGACGGCACGGTCGAGTTCGACCTCGCCATCCCGAAGGAGATGGGTGGCTCCGGCAACGGCGCCAACCCCGAGCAGCTCTTCGCCGCCGGGTACGCCGCCTGCTTCCACTCCGCACTGCAGGGCGTCGCCCGCAGCCAGAAGGTGAAGATCACCGACTCGTCCGTCGGCGGCCGCGTGCAGATCGGCCCGAACGGCGACGGCGGCTACCAGCTCGCCGTCATGCTCGAGGTCGTCATCCCCGGCCTGGAGCACGACCAGGCCCAGGCACTCGCCGACGCAGCCCACCAGGTCTGCCCGTACTCGAACGCGACCCGCGGCAACATCGACGTCACCATCGTCGTCTCGGAGGACTGACCCATGAGCACCACCACCCCCACCACCATGCGCGCCGTCGTCCACGAGACCTTCGCCGAGCCCGCCGAGGTCCTCGGCGTCCAGGAGCGCCCGGTCCCCACGCCCGGCACCGGCGAGGTCCTCGTCCGCACGGTCCTCTCCCCCATCCACAACCACGACCTGTGGACCGTCCGCGGCACCTACGGCTTCAAGCCGGAGCTGCCCGCAGCCTCCGGCACCGAGGCGCTCGGCGTCGTCGAGGCCCTGGGCGAGGGCGTCACGAACCTGACGGTCGGCCAGCGCGTCGCCGGCGGTGCCTTCGGCGTCTGGGCCGAGTACTACACCGCGAACGCCGCCGGACTCGTCCCGGTGCCGGACGCCATGACCGACGAGGCCGCAGCACAGCTCGTCTCGATGCCGTTCAGCGCCATCAGCCTGCTGCACTCGCTCGACCTGCACGAGGGCGACTGGCTCATCCAGAACGCCGCGAACGGTGCCGTCGGGCGCATGGTCGCCCAGCTCGGCGCGGCCCGCGGCATCAACGTCATCGGCCTGGTGCGTCGCGCCGCCGGCGTCGAGGAGCTGCGCGAGCAGGGCATCGAGCGCATCGTCGCCACCGACGCGGACGACTGGAAGGACCAGGTCGCCACGATCACCGGAGGCGCCCCGATCGTCGCCGGTGTCGAGTCCGTCGGTGGCAAGGCCGCCGGCGACATCGCCAGCGTGCTCGGCGAGAACGCGACCCTCGTCGTCTTCGGCGCGATGGCCTCGCCCACGCTCGAGATCCCGTCCGGCAAGGTCATCTTCGGCCAGCTCACCGTGAAGGGCTTCTGGGGCAGCGTCGTCAGCAAGACGATGCCGGCCGAGACGAAGGGCCAGCTCTTCGGCGAGCTCATCACCCGCGTGCTCGACGGCTCGCTGACGCTCCCCGTCGCCGAGACCTTCGCGTTCGAGGACGTCCGCGACGCCGTGCGCGCCTCGGACACCGCCGGCCGCGTCGGCAAGGTGCTCCTGCGCCCGTAGCGCGACCGAACGACGGACGGGCGCGCCCCGCTCAGCGGCAACGCGAAGCGTTGCGCGGGGCGCGCCGACCGAGCCTGCGAGGGAGGACGGTGCCAGCTGGCACCGGGCCTCCCGTCCGTCCGTGCGCGCGATCACCGCGCCACGTGCGCGACCTAGCCGCGCGACGCCTTCTGCGGGACCGTGAAGATGTTGCCGGTGGTGACGCCCTCTTCGACTTCTTCGAGGGTGCGGCCGCGGCTCTCCGGCACGAACTTCCAGATGAAGAGCAGCGCCAGGACCCCGACGACCGCGAAGCCGAAGAACGTGCCCGTGATGCCGGTCGCGGCGACGATCGTCGGGAAGTAGAGCCCGAGGAACGCGTTCGCGATCCAGAGGCAGAACACCGAGATGCCCATGCCGAGCGCGCGGATCTGGGTCGGGAAGATCTCCGACAGCAGCACCCACACGGCGATGTTGAGGAAGGTCTGCATCGAGCCGACGAACGCGACGACGAGGAACAGGATCACCCACGGGCGGGCCGGGTTGCCGTCGGGCAGGGCGACCGAGGCGATGCCGATCAGGAAGTGGCAGAGCGTCGTGAGCGAGAACCCGATGATCAGGGTCGTCCGGCGGTTGATCTTCTCCATGTTGTAGATGGCGATGACGCCACCCACCACGGCGATGACACCCGGTGCGATGTTCGCGATGAGGGCCGCCGACGCCTGGAAGCCGGACTCGATGAGCACGGTCTGCCCGTAGTACATGATCGAGTTGATCCCGGTCAGCTGCTGGGCCACACCGAGGCCGGCGCCGATGAGCACGATGCGGATGAGCCACTTGTTGCCGAGCAAGGTGCGCCAGCCACTGACCTTCTGGACCTTCTGCTCGAACTCGTTCGTGCGCTTGATGTCGTCGAGTTCGGCGGTCGCACGCTCCGTGGTGCGGACCTGCTGCAGCACCGAGAGGGCTTCGTCGTACCGACCCTTCGACGCGAGCCACCGTGGCGACTCGGGCACCCGCAACATGCCGACGAACAGGGCGATCGCGGGCAGCGCGCAGACGGCGAGCATGACGCGCCAGACCCCGTTGCCCTCACCCCAGATGGTCCCGATGAAGGCGTTCACCACGAAGGCGGCGAGCTGCCCGATCACGATCATGAGTTCGTTGCGGCCGGACAACGAACCGCGGATCTCGTACGGCGCGAGTTCGGCGAGGAACACCGGGACGACGGTGGAGGCACCGCCGACCGCCAGACCGAGCAGGACACGACCGACCACCATCACGCCGAACACCGGGGCGAAGACGCAGATCAGGGTGCCGAAGAAGAACGTCACCGCGAGGGCGATGATCGTCTTGCGACGACCCCAGCCGTCGGCGATCCGGCCACCGAGCATGGCGCCGATCGCGGCACCGAACAGGAGCGAGCTCGTGACGATGCCCTCGGTGAGGTTCGTCAGGCCGAGCTCTTCCTTCATCGGGAGGAGCGCACCGTTGATGACACCGGTGTCGTACCCGAAGAGCAGGCCGCCGAACGTGGCGACCAGGGCCAGGACGCCGAGGCGGCGTCGGTGTGGTCCGGTCCCGATCGGGGGTAGTGCGACAGTCGGGGCTGTCGGCTTGATGTCGACCATTCGGTGACTCCTTCGTCGGTGATCGCGCTTCAGTGCGTGCACCGATGGTAACCCGGATCCATGTCCTGTCAATTGGACATTCTGTCGTCAGGACGATTGGATCGGTCCACATAACGCCTGATCAGGACGGGAGCGGTCCAACGCACTCCGGGTAAGCGTCAGGACTCATCGGGCGCCGGGCTGTCCCCCAGCACGTCACCGAGCGACGCGATGTCCGCGCCGTGGTCGGTGTAGCGCCGGACGGTCCGTCGGGCAGCTGCACTCGCGGCACCGGACAGCGCCGGGTTGCGTCGCGCGGCATCGGCCACCCGGCCCGCGTGCCCCGCGGTCGAGAGCAGGACGTTCGCCAGCGCCCGGGCGTCGCCGCGTTCGGGCACCCCGGTGACCGTCCACGCCGTGCGCACCTGGGCGTCCGGCGTCACACCGCGTCGGGTGCCCATGCGGTGCCAGTCGGACAGGACGCCCTCGGTCCGGGAGGCCGCGCGGTCGGCCTCGCCCGCTCTCCGGCGCGCGGCGTCACGTGCAGCGGACTCGCTCGCGCCCTCGACCGTGTCGTACCGGTCGGTGAGGCCGTCGGCCCGGCGCCGGACACTCTCCGCCCGTTCACGAGCAGCGCCGTCGTCACCGCCTTCTTCTGCGATGCGGGCGGCGTGCGCGGCGGCAGCCGCGGCGAGGATCTCCGAACGCTCCATGGCCTCGACGGTAGCCGTTCCGACCGACACCGGCGACCGCTCAGACGATCGACACGTCCCAGCCGAGGTCGGCGGCCCGGTCACCGAGGACCCGGGCGTTCGCGCCGCACACCGACTCGGTCGACCCGGTCGGGTAGTAGCGACGGATGGCTGCTTCGGGAACGAACCGACCACCGAGCGGATCCGTGGCGGCATCACGCACGCTCCACCACCGATCGGTCGCCTGCGCGATCGCCGTCTCGAGCGGGACCTCCACGGTGACGATGCGCAGCTTCTCGTACCCGGCGTCGTCGAGCTCGGCGAGGAGGTCGTCGAGGTAGTCCACGCTCGACAGGGTGCCGTGCACGACGACGTTCTCGCCGTTGCGGAGGGCGCGGCGGCGCAGCGTGTCGGCAACGGTGGTCGACTCGGCGTGCACGAACCCGGCGATCTCACGGAGCTGCACGGGCCGGTCGTCGGCCAGGCGACGAGCCGTCCACCGGTCCACCAGACCGTCCGCCTGTGCGCGCAGGAGCAGCGGGTCCTTGAAGTCGTCGGCGTCGATCGACCGGTACCCGCACAGCTCCGGCATCCGCTCCAGGGCGGTCGACTTCCCCGACCCGGGCGGCCCGGCCGTCACGACCACCGCGAGCGAGCCGTCGGTGACCGGCGACGGGGTCAGCGCGCGGTGTTCCTCGAGCACGGACTCGTGGAACCGCAGGCGGCTCGCCTCGTACAGGAAGCCGTCCGGCGCGTAGATCGTCCTGGTGCTCGCGCCGGCAGTGTCCGACCAGGGGTTGTCGAGCGAGTCGGCCCGGAGCGCACGGCCCAGCTCGACGGCCACCCGGTCGCGGAGCTTCGTCACCGGGTGCGCTTGCGGGTCTGCCGTTCGGCGATCGCCCGGCGGACGGTCTCGTACTCGACCTCGGACAGGAGGCCGTCCTGGAACGCCGCCGCGAGTTCCTTGGTGGTGCCGGTGGCCGAGGCGGCACCGTCGAACGCCGCACCACGCTTCGGGGTGCGGTGCGTCAACGCCATCGACGACAGCTCGCGCAGCATCGTCTCCGAGTCGATCTGGCCACCCTCGCGCCGGGAGATGACCTCACGCGGAGACGGCCGCTTCGTGGTCAGGGTCCTGCGGGAGAGCCGCCGCGAGACCTCGGGCTGGGAGATCCCGGCGAGCTTCGCGATCTCGCGCTGCGGGACGCCGAGGTCGGCGAGCTTGAAGATCCCGCGCCGCAGTTCCATCTCGGCGTGGTGTTGCTGCTCACGACTGTGCAGGACGTGCTCGACCGCCGCACGGACGGTCGCGGGCGCACTGTCGGTCCGACCGGCCAACGCGCGCACGACGGCTTCGGTGTCGGGTCGACGGGGGTCTGACCCACCGCGTCGCTCGGGGACCACCCTGACGCCCATGACCACCTGCTCTCGTTGATACCGATGGTATCACTCGTCGTGGACGACGGAGGATCCGCGGTACGTCTGCAGACACAGGACGGAGGCGCTGCGTTCGCCCCGGGGACACCGCGCGGTTAGCATCGAGCTGAGGGGGAATCATGAACCGGACGCTCGCGATCGGGGTCGTCGTCGCGGCCACTGTGGCACTGTCGGGGTGCTCGCTGCTGCGCGGGTCGGACCGAGCCCTCCCCGCCCCGTCCACCCCGGCGACGACGCCGACCTCGTCGGCCGACCCGACACCGACGCCGGACGACGACCCGGAGGGTGACCTCCTCGAGTCGTCGGCGCACCCCCGCACGCCGACCCCGGAACCGACCGAGTCGGCGGCTCCGGCTCCGACGCTGACGCCGATCCCCGCCGGGACCGTCCTCGCCCAGGGCGACGTCGCGTCACCGAAGGGCAGCGTGCACTTCCGGTTCCGCGTGGTCGCGGTCGGCGACGACACGTTCACCGCGCAGTACTCCGGCTTCACCTCGACCCTGCCGGTGCCGGTCGGGGTCGGCCTGTTCGACCTGCCGCGCGCGGTCGGCGACGGCCTGACCTACCCCGGCGTCGGCGACCGGACGCTCGGTGGGCCGACCAGCACGGCAACCGCGGTGGACGTCCCGCTGAGCGGCTCCGGCGTCGACCCGTCGCACCTCACCACGCTCGTGACCTACTCCGCGGCGGCTCCGGGGCAGGAGGCCCCGGTCGAGATCGGGGCCGGCAAGGTGCTCGCGGTGACGACCGTGCGGTGGTCCGTCCCGGCGCGGCAGACGAACGTGCACCCGGAGGACGCCGGCGCCCGGGCGAACGCGACCGGTCCGGTCACCGCGACGACGACCGGCGGGACGCCGCGGTCGTACACGGTCGCGCCGGACGACCTCATCGGAGACGTCGCCGCGCGGTTCGGCATCAGCGTGCGGGCGCTCGTCTGGCTCAACGAGGGCGTGCAGGTGTTCGGGACGGACCAGCACCTCTACGAGGGAACGACGCTCAACCTCGACCCGCTCGCCCGCTGACCGCGGCGGCCACGGCGCCGGCGACCTTTCGCGGTGAGCGACACCTCACGGGCCGCGCCGCGCGTGAACTGTCGCTCAGCGCGAAAACCGCCTCGGGTCCGCCCCGCGGCCAGCGCGACCGGCAGACGGACGGGAGGCCCGTGGCGGATCCGCCACGGGCCTCCCGTCTCGCAGGTGGGTGCGTCGTTACTTGCGCAGCTCCAGGTACTTCGCGATGAGCGCCTTGGTCGACGCGTCCTGCGCGTCGAGCGCGGCCTGGTCACCCTCGACGGCGGGCGTGACCTGCAGCGCCAGCTGCTTGCCGAGCTCCACGCCCCACTGGTCGAACGAGTCGATGCCCCAGATCGTGCCCTCGGTGAACACGATGTGCTCGTAGAGCGCGATGAGCTGGCCGAGCACGCTCGGGGTGAGCTCCGGCGCCAGGATCGACGTCGTCGGCTTGTTGCCCGGGAACGTGCGCGCCGCGACGATCCCCTCGTCGGTGGTGCCCTCGGCACGGACCTCGTCGGCGCTCTTGCCGAACGCCAGCGCCTTGGTCTGCGCGAAGAAGTTCGCCAGGAACAGCGTGTGCACGTCCGTGCCGGGTGCGACGCCCTTGCCGTCACCGGTCTCGTCCTTGAGCGGCCGGGCCGGGTTCGCGACCGTGATGAAGTCGGCCGGGATCAGGCGGGTGCCCTGGTGGATGAGCTGGTAGAACGCGTGCTGGCCGTTCGTGCCGGGCTCGCCCCAGAAGACCTCGCCGGTCTCGGTGGTGACGGGCGAGCCGTCCCAGCGGACGCGCTTGCCGTTCGACTCCATGGTGAGCTGCTGCAGGTACGCGGCGAAGCGGTGCAGGTACTGCGTGTACGGCAGGACCGCGTGGCTCTGCGCACCGAGGAAGTTCGTGTACCAGACGTTGAGCAGGCCCATCAGGACCGGGACGTTCTGCTCGAGCGGCGTGGTGCGGACGTGCTCGTCGATGGCGTGGAAGCCGGCGAGGAACTGCTCCCAGTTCTCCTGGCCGATCGCGACGATGACGCTCGTACCGATCGCGGAGTCGACGGAGTAGCGGCCGCCCACCCAGTCCCAGAACCCGAAGGCGTTCTCGGGGTCGATGCCGAAGGCCTCGACCTTGTCGAGCGCGGTGGAGACGGCGACGAAGTGCTTCGCGACGGCGTTCTTCTTCTCGTCGTCACCGGCGTCGGTCAGGCCGAGCCGCTCCCACAGCCACTGGCGTGCGAGGCGCGCGTTCGTCAGGGTCTCGAGGGTGCCGAAGGTCTTCGACGCGACGATGAACAGCGTGGTCTCGGGGTCGAGGTCCACGGTCTTCTCGTAGATGTCCGCGGGGTCGATGTTCGACACGAAGCGGGCTTCGAGCCCGGCCTGCACGTAGGGCTTGAGTGCTTCGTAGACCATGACGGGGCCGAGGTCGGACCCACCGATGCCGATGTTGACGACGGTCTCGATGCGCTTGCCGGTGACACCGGTCCACGAGCCGTCACGCACCTGCGATGCGAACGCGTAGACCTTGTCGAGCGTGGCGTGCACGTCGGCGTCGACGTCCTGGCCGTCGACGGTCAGCGGCGCCGCCGGGACGAGCCCCTCGGTCGCCTTCGGGCGGCGGAGCGCGGTGTGCAGGACGGCGCGGTCCTCGGTGACGTTGATGTGCTCGCCGGAGAGCATCGCCTGGAAGCGCTCGGCGACGCCGGTGTCCTTCGCGACCTGCAGCAGCGCGGCGAGGACGTCCTCGGTGACGAGGCCCTTCGACAGGTCCACGGTCAGGTCGGCGGCCTGGAACGTGTACTGCTCGGCACGGCCGGGGTCGCTGTCGAACCACCCGCGCAGGTCAGGGGTGAAGTCGGCAGCGATGCTGTCGAGCTTCTTCCAGCCTTCGGTCGATGTGGGGTCGACGGGAGCGGATTCGGTCACTTCGGTCCTCCTGGGATCACGTTCGAGACGTACAGCCCGCAGGTCACCGCACCAGTGCGTCGCGGACCGTCTTCGAGCGTAGTGCCGTCGGCACCGTCGCGCGCACCGCCGGACGGGAGGCACGGGGTGCGTTCGCTGCGCGCGTCACGTCCGGCGGATGGCCGGCCTCAGGGCCGGGGTGCGAAACGCCGCAGCCGCAGGCTGTTCGTCACGACGAACACCGACGAGAACGCCATGGCGGCGCCGGCGAGCACCGGGTTCAGCAGCCCCGCCATCGCGAGCGGGATCGCCGCCACGTTGTACGCGAACGCCCAGAACAGGTTGCCCTTGATGATGCCGAGCGTGGCCCGCGACAGCCGGACGGCGTCGGCGACGACGGTGAGCCGACCGCTCACGACCGTGATGTCACTGGCCGCGATCGCGGCGTCGGTGCCGGCCCCCATCGCGATGCCGAGGTCGGCCGCGGCGAGCGCGGCAGCGTCGTTGACGCCGTCACCGACCATGGCCACGCTCCGTCCCTGGGCCTGCATGGCCCGGACGGCGTCGAGCTTGCCGGCCGGGGTCGCGCGGGCGTGCACTTCGTCGATGCCGACCTGTGCGGCGACGGCGCGTGCGGCGCCGTCGTTGTCGCCGGTGAGCAGGACGGGGTGCAGGCCGAGCGCCACGAAGCGCGCGACCGCGTCGGCTGCCTCGGGCTTCACGGTGTCGCCGACGACCACGACGCCCAGCACGCGGCCGTTCCGCGCGACGACGACCGCGGTGCCCCCGTCGGCCTCGGCGGCGGTGACCGCGGCCGAGGCCTCGTCGGGCACGACGACGGCCCAGGACGCTGCGAGCCAGCGGGTCCCGCCGACGAGCACGACGTCGCCGTCCACGACGGCCTGCACGCCAGCGCCGGGGGTGGAGTCGAACTGTTCTGCGGTCGGGACGTCGAGTTGGCGGGCCGTCGCGGCCCGTACGACCGCACGTGCCACGGGGTGTTCCGATCCGTGCTCGACGGCGGCGGCGAGCCGGAGCACGGCGTCCGCGTCGAGGGTCGCGTCCGTCGAGGTCACGGCGCGAAGGGTCATCTCGCCGGTGGTGACGGTGCCGGTCTTGTCGAGCACGATGGTGTCGACGCCACGGGTCCGTTCGAGCACCTGCGGGCCGCCGATCAGGATGCCGAGCTGGGACCCGCGGCCGGTGCCGACGAGCAGTGCGGTCGGCGTCGCGAGTCCGAGGGCGCACGGGCAGGCGATGATGAGCGTGGCGACGGCCGCGGTGAACGCCGCCGTGACCGAGCCGCCGAGTACGAGCCAGCCGACGAACGCCAGCACGGCGAGCCCGATGACGATCGGCACGAAGACGCCGGAGACCCGGTCGGCCAGGCGTTGGACGTCGGCCTTGCCGGTCTGCGCGTCCTCGACGAGCCGTCCCATCCGGGCGAGCTCGGTGTCGGCGCCGACGCGGGTGACGGCGACCACGAGCCGGCCGCCGACGTTGATCGTCGCGCCGGTCACCCGATCGCCCGGTCCGACCTCGACGGGGACGGATTCACCGGTGACCATGCTGCAGTCGACGGCCGAGGACCCGTCATGCACGAGGCCGTCGCTGGGGATCCGCTCCCCCGGCCGCACGACGACGACGTCCCCGACGACGAGCGCCGACGCGGGCACACGCTGCTCGACGCCGTCGCGCAGCACCGTGGCCTCCTTCGCGCCGAGTTCGAGCAGGGCGCGGAGTGCCGCCCCGGACTGCTTCTTGGCGCGGGCCTCCATGTACCGGCCGGCCAGGATGAACACCGTGACGGCCGCGGCGACCTCGAGGTACAGGTCGGTCGCCTCGGGGTCGGTCGCGATCCACGAGAACGTCATGTGCATGCCGGTGGTGCCGGCGTCGCCGAAGAAGAGCGCGTAGAGGGACCAGCCGAAGGCCGCCAGCACACCCACGCTGACCAGGGTGTCCATGGTCGCGGCACCGTGTCGGGCGTTCACCCACGCGGCACGGTGGAACGGGAGCGCGCCCCACACCGCGACGGGCGCGGCGAGCGTCAGGGCGAGCCACTGCCAGTTCGGGAACTGCAGGACCGGCACCATCGAGAGCAGGACGACCGGCACGGCCAGGACCGTCGACACGACGAGTCGTCGGCGCAGCGCTCCGGCCGGGTCGTCGGCGTCGTCGTCCGGCGCCGTCGTGTCGGCCGGCGGCGCGGGGACGGTCGCACCGTAGCCCGCGGACTCGACAGCGGCGATGAGGGCAGCGGGGTCGGCGGGGCCGTCCGCGGCGACCTGCACCTGTGCCTTCTCGGTGGCGTAGTTGACGGTGGCGGAGACCCCGGGGAGCTTGCCGAGCTTCCGTTCGATGCGGTTCGCGCACGAGGCGCAGGTCATGCCCGTGATGTCGAGCTCGACGATGCCGTCCGTCACGACGGCACGACCTCGTACCCCGCCTCGGCGACCGCGCCGCGGAGCGCATCGGCGTCGACGGGTGCGTCCGAGGTGACGGTCACCGACGAGGCACCGCCGGGGACGAGCGCGACGGCGACGTCGGACACCCCCTCGAGTTCGGTGAGTTCCTCGGTCACGCTCAGCACGCAGTGCTCGCAGGTCATGCCCTCGACGAGCAGCAGTTCGGTGGTCACGGTGTCTCCTCCTGTGGTTCGGGTGCGGGCGGCGGTCACGAGCGCACGAGCCGGGCGATGGCCTGACTGGCTTCGCGGACCTTCTCGTCCGCGGCGTCGCCACCCTCGGCGACCGCCTCGGCGACGCAGTGCTTGAGGTGGTCCTCGAGCAGCGACAGCGCCACGCGTTCGAGCGCCCGGTTCGCCGCCGAGATCTGGGTGAGGACGTCGATGCAGTACGTCTCGTCCTCGACCATGCGGGCGATGCCGCGCACCTGGCCCTCGGCGCGACGGAGCCGCTTGAGCAGGTCGTCCTTGTCGCCGATGTACCCGACGTGTTCGTGCATGGTGGCCTCCACGGTCCTCAATACGGTACCCCCCTAGGGTATTCCCTCCGATGGACGCGCGGACACGAACGAGGGTATTCACCTCGCCGTGCCGTCGATGTCATGATTTCGACCATGACCGATCCGGCGACGAACGGCTTCCGCAGACTGCGGTTTGCCGACGGCGACGGCTCCGACTACTCCGACATCTTCGAGGCGGAGTACCACGGGTCCGACTTCGCCTCGGAGACGTACGCGACCGACGACGCCCGCTACGAGTACACCGTGGTGGGCGACGACGACCTGACGCTGCGGACCATGCGCGCCGAGGGTGGTCGGCGCGGCGGGATGATCGGGGCGCGGGAGGACCACGTGGTCTTCTGGCTCACCAGGGGCCGACTCGAGATGCACTTCGCCGACCGCACGCGAGTGGTCGAGCCGGGCAGCCCGTACATCGCGAGTGCGTCCGAGGCGTACCGCTTCGAGTCCGACGGCACCGTCTACAACGGAGTGCACATCGCGGACTCGTTCCTGCGGACCGTCGGGCGCGACCTCGGCTACCGACTGCCGGACGGCCCGCTGCTGTTCGAGCAGCAGGACGAGGTCATCGCCCGCCGCGAACCGCTGCGCCACCTGATCGGGGAGCTCGGCCCGGCGCTCGTGGACGACCGCGTGGTCGGTCCGATGCGGACGGCGCTGAACCGTCGCCTGGCGATCGTCGTGCTCGACACCTTCCCGATCCGCAACCGCGGCGACGACGTCCCCGTCGCGAACCGGCTGCGCGACGCGATCCGCTACGTCGAACAGCACGCGGCCGAACGTCCGGCGGTGTCGGACATCGCCGCGGCGTGCGGACTCAGCCAGCGGGGACTGCAGGACGTGTTCGCCCGCACCCTCGACTCCACGCCGCACCGGTTCCTGCGCGAGCACCGGCTCGACCGTGCCCGGAGCGAACTCCTGCGCGCGGGCGACGACCGGGCCCCCGGTGCCGACGGGGTCGCCGTGGTCGCGCGTCGGTGGGGCTTCACCAACCCGGGCCGGTTCGCCACCGCCTACCGCGAGCGGTTCGGCGAGGACCCCGCTGCCACGCTCCGCACGTCGCTGTCCGCACGCCCCGACAGCGGTCGGTCGTCGTGGCGCGTCCGCCGCGCGGTCGCGTTCATCGAGGAGCACGCCGCCGAGGACCTCTCCCTGCAGGACATCGCCGACGCCGCCGGGGTCCTGCCGCGACGCCTGCAGCAGCTCTTCCGGGCCGAGCGGGGCGAGTCCCCGATGGCGTGTGCCCGGGCGATCCGCGCCGCTGCAGAACGCAACGCGGCGGACGGAACACGCGAAACCGCCTGAGCGGACGGCCAGGGGGTACACCCACATCCCCGTGTTTCCGCGGATTCCTGGATTTCTGCCGAATCCGAAAAGTCATGTGTGACGAATCTCTGGTGCAGCCCGTCTCATCCGTGAACAGCAACCGCTGGGAACGCCCGGCGGGTCACTCGGAAGGAACGAACCATGGCTGACTCCATCACCACCACCCCGGCAACCACCGCTGCGGCCCGTGCCACCTCGCACGCCGGCTCGAACAGCGGCGTCACCGGCAAGACCGTCATCGACGACACCGTCGTGTCGAAGGTCGCCGGCATCGCGGCCCGCGAGGTCAACGGCGTGCACTCGCTCGGCGGCGGCGCTGCCCGTGCGATCGGCGCCCTCCGCGACGCGATCGGCCAGCGCGACTTCGGTCAGGGCGTCAAGGTCGAGGTCGGCGAGAAGCAGGTCGCCGCGGACATCGTCATCGTCGCCGAGTACCCGGTGTCGCTCCAGCAGGTCGCCGACGGCGTCCGCAGCAGCGTCGCTCGTGCCCTCGAGCAGATCGTCGGCATGGAGGTCGCCGAGGTCAACGTGACCGTCCAGGACGTCTTCATCCCGGGCGACGACGACGACAACGAGAACGACGAGAAGAAGGAAGCGCGAGTCGCATGAGCAACACACTGATCGGTGCCCTCATCGGCGCCGTCCTCGCAGTCGTCGCACTGCAGTTCGGGTTCTGGGGCTTCGTCCTGGTCATCGTCTTCGGTGCGATCGGGGCCCTCGTGGCCGCGCTCGCCACCGGCAAGATCGACCGTGGCGCCCTGACCGACGTGCTCACCGGGCGCCGGAGCTCCCGGTGAACGCCGGCCCGGACGTCGTCCCGGGCCGCGTCGAGATCACCGCTCGTGCACTGACCTCGCTGGCGCGGGCCGTCGCAGCCGAACGGCTCGGCGCCCCCGCCAAGCGGGTCAGGGTCGGTCTCGGAGACGCGGCCGGCGCGATGGCCCTCGACGTCACCGGCCCGATCGCCGCGGGCGACGACCTCGTCGCCCGTTCGGCCCAGGTCGCCGACGAGGTCAAGCGCCGCGTGAGTGAACTCACCGGCCGCCGCGTCGGCAGTGCCCACATCGAACTCACCGGGATCGTGCGCGAGCGCGAGTCCCGAACCCGGTAGGAGACCATCATGAGCAACGGTTCCGTCGAACGACGCATCCGTCGTCGGAGCGTGCACCGCTCCCGCTCGACCGCAGTGGCGGTGGCGCTGGTGGTCCTCGCACTGGTCGCCGCGTGGATCGGCACGGAGTCGGTCCTGCGGGCGATCGGGCGGCCTCCGCTCCTCGCCGACCCGCAGACCGCCGTCGACGCCGCACTGCAGCCCGACGCCGCGTTCGTCACGATCGCCGAGGTCATCGCCGTCGTGCTCGTGGTCCTGGGCATCGTGCTGATCGTCCTGGCCCTGAAGCCGGGCCGCCAGCACCGCTCCGTCGTCCAGCACGACCGTGGCGCCGTCGTCATCGACACCCGCATCGTCGCCTCGACCGCGGCCAACGCCGCCGGGACGGCCGCGGGGGTCCCCGAGGGCAACGCCTCGGCCACCGCCCGCGGTCGCCGCACCGACGTCCGGATCGTGCCCGTCACCGGCATCCCGGTCGACGAGCAGGCCGTGCAGGCAGCCGTCCGCGACCGCCTCAGTGGTCTCGACGAGCGGTTCGGCCAGAACATCCGCGTCCGCATCGACGAGAAGGGGACCCTCGCATGACCAAGAGCAACCGGACCATGAACCGGATCATCCTCTTCGTCCTCGGCCTCGTCGCCGTCGTCGTCGGTCTCACGATCGGCGCGGGTGTGCTGCCCGCCGTGCAGGACGCGATCAAGCCGTACGTCGACCTGCCGAGCAACCTGGACGTCCCCGCGTCCTCGCTCTGGATCGTCGCCGTCGCCTGCGCCGTCGTCATCGTGCTCGCCCTGGTCTGGGTGTTCACCCGCGGCGGGGGCGGCACGTCCGTCGCCGTCCGCGAGCGCTCCGGAGAGGACGCCGTCACCGTGAACGTCGCACTCGTCCGCGACGTCGTCGAGCACGAGCTCGCCGGGGTCCGCGACGTCGTCGGCTCCCGCGTCGACACCTACCTGGTGCGCAAGCAGCGTGCTGCTCGCATCCGCGTCGCGGTCCGCCGCGGCGGGGACGCCGTCTCGGTGCTCGACGCCGTCGACCGCGCCGTCGCGGTCCTCGACCGCACGCTCGGCCGCCAGGTGCCCGTCCTGGTACACCTCACCGGTGGGACTCGTTCGGCGCTCGCGAAGTCGACCCGCGTCCACTGACACCCGCCAGCAGGACGCGACCCCGGGCCTCCCGGCCCACCGAAGACCCACGCAACACCCACCACCGGGCGAACGCCCGACCGATGAAAGGACCCGTCATGGGACTCGACGACAAGATCAAGAACGCTGCTCAGGACATCGCCGGCAAGGCGAAGGAAGCCGTGGGCAAGGCCACGAACGACGACTCCAAGGTCGCCGAGGGCCAGAAGGACCAGGCCTCCGCGAGCGTCAAGAAGACCGGCGAGGACGTCAAGGACGTCTTCAAGAACTAGGACGCTCGATGCGTGTCGGGGCACTCGCGACTTCGAGTGCCCCGATGCGTTCCGCGGACCCGAACGAGGAGGAACCATGCAGCACGACCCCCATGCGCACACGCAGGTCACCGAGGTGGCCCTGCCCGCAGAACTGACGGAGCCGCTGCCCGACGACGCGACCCCCGCGATGCTCATCGCGCGAACCGCGGCGGAGACGGCGCTCGGCGTGCCCGGCGTGCACCACCTCGGCGGGACCGTGTCCCGAGCCGCCGACGAACTGCGGAAGCGGCTCGGCCGCTCCGCCGGGACCGCCGGCGTGCAGGTCGACGACGAGGACGGCACCTTCGCGGTGCAGGTCTCCGTGATCGTGACCTACCCGCGGAACGTCCGCGAGGTCGCCGACGAGGTGAAACGGCAGGTCGCTGCAGCAGCTGGCCAGGTCGCATCCGTGCCGACGACCGTGGACGTCCGCGTCCTCGACGTGCACGGTCCGTTCGACGACGAGCCCTCGCCCGTCGAGCGAGCGGCCACCGCCGTCGGCGATGCCGTGCAGGATGCCGCCAAGGCGACGAGCGAGACCACGAAGCGCGTGGCGACGGCGACCGTCGACGCCACGAAGCAGGCGGCCGACGCGACGGCCGAGGCGACCAAGCGTGCCGCCGACGCCACCGCCGACGTCACGAAGCAGGCGGCCGAGGTCACCGCAGACGCCACCAAGCGTGCCGCCGACGCGACGGTCGACACCGCCAAGCGTGCTGCCTCGGCCACCGCTGAGGTCACCAAGCAGGCCGCTGACCAGGCCGCGGATGCCACGAAGCGTGCGGCCGACGTCACCGCGGACGCCGCCGAACAGGCCGTGGACGCGACGACCGCCACCGCCGGCCGCGTGCACGAAGCCGCGTCCGACGCGCTCGACCGTGCATCCGAGGGTGCCCGAGACGCCGCTGACACCGCGCGCGACGCGGCCAGCAGCGCACGTGCGGCCGTCGTCGACGAGGACGCTGCCACCCCCGTCGTCGCCTCCGAGACGGCTGCCGACGCAGCGGTGCGTGCCGCCGACTCCGCCGAGGACGCCGCGCAGGACGCCGCCGACGCCGCAGCCGACGCCAGCGAGGCAGCGCGGGCAGCCGCCCGCGACGGCGACCAGCCGGCCGCCCCGACCGCGGACCGACCGTGACCACCGCCTGGTCCGGCGGTCGTCGGCCCCGCACCCGTCGGCCCCGGCCGCGCGGTGTGTGGATCGCCGGTGGCATCGGCGTGGTCCTGGTCGCCGGGGTCCTGCTCGGGGCGTTCCTGCCCCTGGTCGGGTTCCTCGGCGGCGTCACCGCCACCACCGCCGGCCTCGTGCCGTTCCCGTTCGTGCGGGTCACGGTCGTCGCGGTCCTCGGGCTGGTCGTCGTGCTGGCGCTCCTCGCCATGGCCCTCACTCGTCGGCACACCACGACGGCGACGATCTCGGTCGTGCTCGCCGTCCTGGTGAGCATCGCCGTCACGATCGTCCCCGTGGTGCTGGTGGCCGTCGGGTCCGCCGACCGTGCTGGCGACGTGTGGCCGATCGTCACCGAGCTCTGGCAACGCTTCACCGGCTGATCCGCCGGCACCTGCACCACCGACCAAGGAGTCCCACCATGCGCAACCGCATCATCGTCATCGGCCTGATCGTCCTGATCGGGTTCTGGTTCGGCTCCCGCGCGAACCGTCCGGTCATCAAGACGTCCAAGGGCGAGACCGTCCGCAGGGCCTGGAACGACCCGCACGCCCGCAAGGCCCGCAAGAAGCTGGGCAAGAAGATCGCCAAGGCCGCCAAGCGGCACAGCTGACGACCTGGAGGCCCGGATCACCTGCGCCGATCGGCGCGCGTGATCCGGGCCGCGCGTCCGCTACCCTCGCGACGTGAAGCGTCTCTCCCCCGGCCAGCGCTGGGTCATCGGTCTCGGCGCGTTCGCGCTCGTCTGTCTCGTCGTCGGCATCATCGGTCTGGTCGTCGGCGTCACGAACCGGTACGGGTGCCTCTCGGACGGAGACGTCTGGCCGCAGGAGCGCTGCCTCGGCGACGACTCCGGCATTTTCTGGGGCAGCGCCCTCGGCATCATCGGCCTGCTGCACCTCGGCTTGACCGGCCTGGCCGGTGCGCTCGTCTGGACCTCGACCCCGGCCATCGCTCCTGGCCCCGCTGAGCGCCCCACACCGGGCGCCGGTGCGACTCACCGGGTGTTCTCGTACGGCACGCTGCGGCAGCCGCTCGTGCAGGAGTCGCTGTTCGGCGGCCACGTCCCGACCACCCCGGACACGCTGCCCGGGTGGCGGCTCGACTGGGTGGCGATCACCGACCCCGAGGTGGTCCGGACGAGCGGCTCGGACCTGCACCCGATCCTCCGCCGGGGTGCACCGGACGACGTCGTCGAAGGTGTCGCTCTGACCCTCGGCTACGAGTGGCAGCTCCGCGCGGTCGACGACTACGAGGTCGCTGACTACCAGCGCATCCGGGTCGAGCTCACCTCGGGTCTGTCCGCCTGGGTCTACGTGGCGGCCGACGAGGCCTGAGCCGCCGCCAAGCGCGCGAGACCCTCGTCGATCGACACCGACGGGGACCACTGCAGGTCGGCTCGGGTGCGGCGTTGGTCGAACCAGTGCGCCGTCGACAGCTGCTCGGCGAGGAACCGCGTCATCGGCGGCTCGTCCTGCCCCGGACGCACCCGCCACACGGCCTCGACGAGCGACCCCGCGGCCCGGGCCACGACAGCCGGCACGTGCCACCGCGGTGCAGGCACACCCGAGGCCGCGCAGATCCCGGCGAGCAGGTCCGCGACGGGCCGGGGTTCGCCGTTCGTGACGACGTAGGCGTTGCCGTGCACGTCGTCGTCGGCCGCGTGCTCGAGCGCCGCGACCATGGCCGACGCGGCGTTGTCGACGTACAGGGTGTCGATCAGGGCGGCACCGGAGTCGAGCAGCGGCAGGCGCCCGGCCCGTGCCCGCTCGACGATCCGGCCGATCAGCTGCGTGTCCCCCGGCCCCCACACCAGGTGCGGCCGGACGGCGACGACGGCGAACCCCGGAGCGTCGGCGTCGAGCGCGAGGAGTTCGGCCGCGGCCTTCGTGCGGGCGTAGTCGCCACGAGCACGATCGGGTTCGGCGACACCGGCTCCGGCGCCGACGAGCGAGGATCCGGTGTGCGCGACCGACGGCGACGAGACGAACACGAACCGCCGGGCGCCGGCACGGCGTGCGGCGTCGACGAGTGCTCGGGTGCCGTCGACGTTCACACGGACGAAGTCGGCCGGGTCACCCGCCAGGGAGACCTTCGCGGCGAGGTGCACGACGGCGTCGGCCCCGTCGACCGCGCGTGCCACCGCGGCGGCATCGGTCATCGAACCGGCGACGTCCTGCACGCCCGCGACCCCGGACGGCCGTCGCTGGAACGTGCGGACCTCGTGTCCGGCGTCCCGCACGGCTGCGGCGGTCGCCTGTCCGAGGAACCCGCTGGCGCCGGTGACCAGGACCGTCACGGGCGGGCCATCCGTCCACCCGACAGCACCGCGGTCGCCCAGCGGGACAGCCGGGCGCGGTCGACCTTCGAGTTGTGCCGGATGTCGGTCGGCAGCACGGGCACGGTCAGCACCGCTGCGAGCGGGACCCCGGCCGCGGCACGGACCGAAGCGGCCAACGCCGGCGGAGCCAGGGCAGGCCGTCGGACACGTCGCCCGCCGGTGGTCTCGACGACGGCCACGACCTGCTGCGTCCCGCGCGGGCCGATCCCTGCGACGCCGGCACGGCCGACTCCGGGTACGCCCTCGATGCGCTGCTCCGGTCCGACCGGGGTGACGACACCGTCCGGGGTGGTGAGCACGTGCTGCATCCGCCCCTCGACCCAGAGGCGCCCGGACGCGTCCAGGTGTCCGACGTCACCGGTGCGGTGTCCGCGCGGGTCCTCGACGCCGAGCCGCGCGACGCGGTTCGTCCGCCAGAGCCGGTCGTAGTGGTCGCGCACGTGTGGTGCCACGACGACGATCTCGCCGGTGACGCCCGCCGCGTCGGTCAGCCCACCGGTCGCTGCACCCGCGGCGTCGAGCGGCGCGATCCGCACCCGCACGTTCGCCGCCGGGAGTCCGACGCAGATGCCCTCGTCGTCCGAGGCCGCCGCCGAACGGACGCCGTCCAGGTCGACGTCGGTCATGAGCAGCCCCTCGGTCATGCCGTAGGGGGTGTGCGCACTCGCGTTCGGCATCAGCTCGGTCGCCGCGGTCAGCAGCGCGGCCGACACCGGGGCGCCCGCCGACAGGAACAACCGGACGCGCGCGAGTGCCGCACGGTCGGCGTCGGTCAGCACCGATGCCGTCGCCACGACGTTCGCCAGCGCCGCCGGCGACAGGAACACGACGGTCGCGTCGGCAGCGGCCACCGAGGCCGCGACGGCGCGCGCGGTCAGGGTCCGGGGCGCGGTGACGTCCATGTCCGGCGCCACCGACCGGGCCCCGAGGGCCGGGCCGAGCAGCGCGAAGGGTGCGAAGCCCGCGACGAGGCCGGTGCCGACACCGATGTCGTACTGGGCCGCCAGGACGTCGCGGACGGCACCGAGCTGTTCGTGCGTGTAGACGACGCCCTTCGCCGGGCCGGTCGAACCGGACGTGAACAGGATCGCGGCCGGAGCATCGGACGCCGGCACCGTGGGCAGCACGGAACCGTGCGCGAGCCGACGGGCACCCCGCCGGGCGACGTCGACGAGCGTGTGCTCGACGCGCAGCGCACGCCGTGCGGGTGCGGGCAGCGGGACGGTCGCGATGCGCCGACCCGGCCAGCCGAGTGCACGAGCGGCTCCGAGGCCGGGCAGCGCGCCGATGATCCAGTCGGGCCGGGCTCCGCGGACCGCACGGGTCAGACCGCGCAGCCCCAGTCCGGCATCGGCCACCACGACGACCGCGCCGATCCGCACGCAGGCGTACAGGACGGCCGTCAGGTCGGCTCCCGGGGTGACGAGGAGCGAGACACGGTCACCGCTCCGGACACCGAGGTCGTCCAGCCCGGCGGCGATCTCGTCCACCCGACGGGCGAGCAGGCGCCACGTGATCGTGCGGGGACCGCCGGCCGCGGCCATCTCGACGAGGGCGGGTTCGTCGCTGTCGCGCAGGTCCTCGAGCGCGGCGCCGAGCGGGCGGCTCACGTCGGTCGACTGGTCGGCGTCGACCGGGAGGCTCGGGGAGGCGACCCGGGGCACGTGTCCGCCCGGCAGACGGTCGCCGATCCAGTCGAACACCGCGCCCGCCACGTCGGCGTCGTCGGGCAGCAGGTGGCCGGCACCTTCGAAGCGGTGCACGTCGGCCTGCGGCAGCCGCTCGGACAGGTCGTCGAGGTAGCGCTCCAGGAACACCGGATCGCGGGGACCCCAGAGCAGCAGCGCCGGGACCTCGAGCGCAGCGACCCCGGCGGCGATCCGGTCGAGCTCGGGCGCACTCCGGTGCCGGGCGTCGACGGGGATGTCCGCCACGAAGCCGCCGATGCCACCACGACGCGCGGCACCGCGGTAGGGGGCACGGTAGCCGTCGGCCACGGCACGGTCGAGCTTCGGGTGCGCGATGCCGAGCGTCGTCTCGAGGAACGCCGGCGTCACGACGGTCGCACGGCCGAGCAGCCCCGGCCCCAGGGCGAGCCGCAGCGGCGCCGGGATCGGGGCGTCGTCGGGCTGGTGCACGGCGGTGTTGCACGTCATCACGGCAGCCAGGACGTCGGGGTGGTCGACCGCCCAGCCGAGCGACACCACTCCGCCCCAGTCGTGGCCGAGGGTGACGACCGGGCCGGTCAGCCCGAGTTCGTCGGTCAGGGCACCGAGGTCCGCGACGCGCTGCGGCAGCCCCCGTTCCACCCCGGTGCGCTCCGAGAAGCCCATGTCGAGCTGGTCGACGGCGACCACGCGCCAGGCCGGGCCACCGGCCTGGGCGACCTCGAGCGAGGTGCGGAGCACCGACCGCCACAGGTACGACCACGTGGGGTTGCCGTGCACGCACAGGATGGTGCCGACCGGTTCCACGCCGAGCGCGGCCAGGGACCCGGCCGTGTCGAGGAGGTGCCAGGTGCGCGCGGCGCGATCCGTGCCTCCCGAACGGTTCTCGGACCATTCCGGGACCGTGACCAGGCGTGACCAGGCCGGGTCGAGTCCGGGCAGGGAGGGCGGCTGCGTCGCCGGAGCCGTGCTCGCGGCGACGCGGGGCAGCCGGGACCTCACCAGTGGAGTTCCATCATCGCCGTGTTGATGCCGGAACCGACGCCACCCAGGAAGACGCGGTCACCGCGACGGATGCCGCCGGACTCGACCTCGTCGGCCAGGGTGATCGGGATCGACGCCGGGCCGACGTTGCCGAAGCGCTGGTAGGTGGTGGGGACCTTGTCGCGCGGGATGCCGATTGCCTCGACGAACGCGTTGGTGTGCACGTCGGAGACCTGGTGCAGGACGTAGCGGTCCATGTCGGCCCAGTCGAAGTGGGCACGGGCCTCGGTCCAGGCCGCGACGACGAGCTCCATGCCGCCCTTGAGCAGCATCTTGGCGTCCGTGAACATGCCGTCCACGCTGCCGACGCACAGGTCGTACCACTGGGTCGCCGCGCGGGTGACGCCGCCGACGATCCGGTGCCCTTCGGGGTGCAGGTCCGCCGGGCCGAGCACGGCGGCCGCGGCACCGGACCCGAGGGTCAGGCTCGCGAACTCGCTCATGAAGTCCTTGCGGTTCCGACCGCCCTGGTTCAGGCGGTCGATGGTGTTGAGCTGCACCTGGTCGGCGTCCTCGCCGTCGACGACGAGCGCGTACTTGATCTGACCGGAGTCGATCATGCCCGCGGCGACGCTCATGGCGTTGACGAACCCCAGGCAGGCGTTCGCGATGTCGAAGTTGATCGCGGACGACGGCAGACCGAGCCCGTGGTGCAGGCGCACGGCGACCGACGGCTCGAGGTGCGGACGGGTCACCGAGGTGTTGATCAGCAGCCCGATCTCGTCCGGACGCACCCCCGCCTCGGCCATGGCGCGACGGCCGGCGTCGATGGCGGCGTCCTGGAAGGTCTGGCCCTCGCCCCAGTTGCGGCGCTCGATCACACCGGCGACCCGCTCGAGCAGTCCCATCGGCAGACGGAGGCGGCGGAGCACGCCGCGCAGCTTGGCCTCGATGTCGGCGGAGGTCGTCACGCGTTCGGCGGTCGTCGTCGCCACGGACAGCAGCGAGACGTTGTGGTGCTTCGCCGTGGCGTTGCCGGGCTGCTCGGGTTCACTGCTCGGCGCCCGGTCACTGCTCGCTGCCCGGTCGACCGGCCGTTCCGTCATGATCGTCACCGACACATACTTCCTCATTTCACCTGTGTGTGCAGTCCGGCTCGGCTGGACGCGCGGTGTCAGGCGTCCTTCGGGAGCTTCCGGATCTTGCTGCGACGGCGTCGACGGTCCGGCACCATCGAGCGCATCTCCTCGAGCTTGCCGAAGCAGAGCAGCCGGTCACTGGCCTGCAGCTCGACGCCACTGCGCGGGTTCGGGATGACGGTCGCGCCCCGGTGCAGGGTCAGCACGGTGATGTCCCGGTCCCACAGTCCCGACTCCTTGATCGTCTTCCCGACCAGGTCGGCGTTGGTGTGCACGAGCAGCTCGGCGACGCCGTAGCCCGTCGACACACTGAGCCGCTGGCGCACGTCGATCTCGGGGAAGGCCACCTGGTTGCCGATGAAGTCGATGATCGCGCCGGCGACGTCCAAGCCCGTCGCACGCTCGATGCCCTCGAGCCCCGGTGACGAGTTGACCTCCATCACGAGCGGACCGTCGTTGCCCTCGAGCATGTCGACACCGGCGACCTTGAGCCCCATGATCTGCGCCGACCGGACCGCGACCGCCTCGTACTCCGGCGACAGCGTGACCTTCTCGACGGTGCCGCCACGGTGCACGTTGGAGCGGAACTCGTCCCCCGACGCCGTCCTGCGCATCGCGGCCACCACCCGGTCGCCGACGACGAGGGCGCGGATGTCACGACCGCGGCTCTCCGAGATGAACGACTGGATCAGGACGTTCTGCTTCGTCGAGTGCAGGGTCTCGACGATCGACTCGGCGACCTTCTCCTCCGGCGCCAGGATCACGCCGATCCCCTGCGTGCCCTCGAGCAGCTTGATCACGACCGGAGCCCCGCCGACCCGTTCGATCGCGCCGCGGACGTCGGCCCGGCTGTTCACGAACGTCGTCGCGGGCATGCCGATGTGGTGGCGGGACAGGATCTGGTTCGCCCGGAGCTTGTCGCGGGAGTTCGTGATGCCCGTCGCGGTGTTCGGCGTGTACACGTCCATCTGTTCGAACTGCCGCACCACCGCGGTGCCGTAGTAGGTGATCGAGTTGCCGATCCGGGGCAGCACCGCGTCGTAGTCGGACAGGAGCTTGCCGCGGTACAGCAGGTCCGGGTCCTCGCCGGACAGGTCGATCGCGAAGCGCAGCGTGTTCAGCACCTTGACGTCGTGGCCGCGGTCGAGCGCCGCAGCACGGAGGCGCTGGGTCGAGTACGCCTGCGGGGCGCGGGACAGGATGGCGAGTTTCATCGAGGGGTTCTCCGCGGGGTGGGATCGACGGCGACGGTCCATCCAAGCACGCCCGCGCCGTGATGCCGCCGACCGCCTTGCAGAGCGAGCGCGTTGTACTCTTTTGACGCGTGTGCGGTACGCTGGATTGACTGATCGGACGGTGCGCAATGACGAAGAACCAGCACGGTCTCCGGGCGACCCGGAGCAACCGGACCCCTCGACTCGCAGGGTCCGGACGGTCGACGTCGCGGCGACCCGCGTCGTCCGAGTGGCGTGTCCGATCGCGCAGACCGTCCTCGACCGAGGCGGTCGCGCCACCGACCACGACCTCCACCGGTCCGGCCGACGACCTCAGGGATCGCCTCGTGGCCGCACTCCTGCGGCACGTCGACCTGATCGACCTCGCCGAGGTCGAGCGGGTGAACGGATCGATGGACGCCGTCGCGGAGCGGATGCTCGCCAGCATCCCCGGCGCCGATGTGCTCGACGACCGCGTCGGACCGTTCTACGACACTGCCGGCCTGCGGAAGTGGTTCCAGATGAGCCGGCAGACCCTCGATGCGCAGGCCAAGGTCGGCGACGTGCTCTGCGTGCTGTCGGCCGACGGCTTCCGGCTCTACCCGTCGTTCCAGTTCGATGCACGGGGCATCCTGCTGCCACGGTTGCGCGACGTCCTGGCCGGCCTGGACCCCGACCGGGTCGACCCCTGGGGCGATGCCGTGTGGCTGAACGCGCCGGCGGACGAACTCGACGGACTCACGCCGGCCCAGGCGCTCCGGACGGACCGTGCGGACGAAGCGGTCCGTCTCGCCGCACTCGCCGGATCGTTCCGACTCGGATGACCACGGTCGCACGCACCGACGTCGTCCAGACCGCACCACAAGCCGGTCTCGACCTGACCGGCTTCCCCGACGGGGGCAGACTCCCCGCCGAGGTGTTCCGCGCGCACCTCGCCGAGTTCGCGCCCTGGTACTTCGCCAGCCACCCCCACGGCCGCTTCAACCTCCGGGAACCGAACGGCACGTGCTGCTTCGCAGCCGCGGCCTCGACCGCTGTCCGAGAGTTCTTCGGCCCGAAGGTCCGCCGCAACGAAGTGAGCGCTGCCGACGCTGCCGCCCTCCGCGTCTCGACGATCACCCCGCCGTCCGATGCGAGCTCCGCCCACGTCAGCGGCGCGGGCGCTGCACGCTTCGGGGTCACGAGCGAACTCACGACCATGGGCGACTACGCCGTGACGCAGGCATGGGCCGAGCTGTTCAAGGACCGGGTCGATGCGCTCCGCTACGACTCGCGGTTCGACCCGGGGGGCGAGGCGTGGGCACTGTTCGGAACCGCGGGGCCGGCACCGTCGCTCGGCGGCGCGACCGCGGTCATCGACGGAGCACGTGGGGCCGAGGCAGCCGGCGTCTCGGTGCTGCCCGGGCCGCCGCGGAAGAGCGCCGTCCGGATGGTGCCGAACCCGCCCGCCTGACCGGCACAGTCGCGCATGGGACAGGATGGGCACATGGCCCGTGCTCCGAAGTCCCCCGACGGCGGGCTCGTCGTCGCCGGCTGGCGCGAGTGGGCCGGCCTGCCGGACCTCGGGCTGCCGTGGATCAAGGTCAAGCTCGACACCGGTGCACGCAGCTCGGCACTGCACGCGTTCGACCTCGAAGAACTCCCGGGCGACCGGGTCCGGTTCTCGGTGCACCCGTGGCAGGACACCGATGCCGACGCCGTCACGATCGAGTGCGACGTGCACGACCGGCGCATCATCCGCAGCTCGACCGGGCACACCCAGGAGCGCATCGTCGTGCTCACCACGATCACCCTGGCCGGGCGCGCCGTCGTGTCCGAGGTCACCCTGAGCAACCGCGACCAGATGGGGTTCCGGATGCTCGTCGGGCGCGAGGCCCTGCGGCAGGGCTTCCTCGTCGATCCTGCGAGGTCCTTCATGGCCGGTCGGGCGCCGAGGGAGATCCGGCGCCGCAACCGCGGGCGAGCCTGAGCGCTGCTCGCCAGGCGGCACGGGCCGTGGGCGCGACCGGTCGGCGGCCTGGAGGCGCGGTGCGGGGCCGCCACGGGCCTCCCGTCCGCCTCGGCGACCGCCCAGGGCGCGGGCTGGGTCAGCGACCGAGGTGACGGCCGAGGAAGGCGAGTTGCTGCGGTGCCAGGCGGCGCCAGTAGCCGTGCGTGTGGGCGCCGGGCTCGAAGCCCCCGGCGGGCGGCGTCGCGAAACCGTCGACGTAGGCGTGCGCCGCCGGAGCGAACCCGTCACCGTTGCCGCAGTCGACACGGACGGCGACCCCGTCGAGCGCGCGCTGCCGACCGAGGACCGTGTTCGCACGGAAGTCGGCCGCGTCGTCGAAGGCTCCGCGGGCGGTGTCCGCTGCTGACGTCCAGAGCGCCGGACTGATCGCCGACACGGCGCGGACGCGGGACGCACCGAGCACCCCGCCGAGCCGGAGGGCGCCGAACCCGCCCATCGAGTACCCGGTCAGCGCGAGCCGGTCGGTGTCGAATCCGCGCCGCGCGATCCGGGGCAGGAACTCGTCGACGACCATCGCCGCGGGGTCATCCCCGTCGGAACGGTGGTGCCAGTAGCGGTTGCCGCCGTCGATCGAGGCGATCGCGAACGGAGCGCCGCCACCCGTGATGTGCGCCGCGAGGAACCGGTCCCAGCCGAGCGCCCGCCCGAAGAACGCCGAGTGGTCGTCGCCGTAGCCGTGCAACGCGACGGCCACCGGCAGCGGGGTGTCCGACTCCGGAGCGGCGATGGTCCACCCGACGGTCCGTCCCTTCCGCGCGGTCGACACGAAGGTGCCGGAGACCGAGGGGACCGGGTCGACGTCGGGGATCGTGCCGTCGGCACCGTTGAGCCCGAGCACGCGGTACATCGTCGACCGACCCGGCAGCAGGTCGAGGTTCACCGCCTCGGCGGCTGCACCCGCGGCGACGATGCCGACTCCCCCGATCAGCAGCGACCGACGGGTGATCGTCGACGCACGCGGACGGGTCATCCGAGGGGCACCGTTCCGTCAGAGGTCACGCGCTGCATCACGAGGATCGGGGAGAGTCGCTGCACACCGGGCAAGGTACCCAGCGCAGCGTCGGAGAACCCCGGGGCGCTGACGAGCGGTCAGGCTGCTGCGACGAGCGCCGCAGCGACCGCACGCGCCGTCGCCGTGCCGACCGACGGATCGCGCAGGCGCATCGCGAGGTACCCGGAGACGACGAGCAGCAGCTGGTCAGCCAGGGCCCCGGCGCGCTCGCCGACGACGGGCGCGGCACGTTCGGTCAGCCGGCTCCGGAGCGCACCGGTCTCGCGGTCGAGCACGTCGTGCACCTCGGCTGGGGCGTCCGCGTACTCAGCAGCGGTCCCGAGGAACGCGCACCAGCGCGAGCCGGCGGTGGTCGACCGGTAGTCGTCCAGCGCGTCGAACACCGCGAGCAGACGACCACGGTCGTCCGGAGCCGCGTCGACAGCGCGGTCCCACGTGGCGAGCCAGTCATCGTGCCGCCGATCGAGGGCCGCGGCGACCAGGGCTTCCTTGCTCGCGTACCCGCGGTAGAGCGTGGCGCTCGAGATCCCGGCACGGTCGAGCACGGCGTCGATCGGGGTGGCGGCGATGCCCCGCGTGAAGAAGAGCTCCTCGGCCGCGTCGAGCAGCCGCTGCTCGGTTCCTGGACGCATCGCCATGCAAGCACCCTAGGCTCTCAAAAGTGAAACGATCGTTTTCGTTACGACAGTGGGTGTTCCTCGGCAGCGGGCTGGCCCTGATCGCCGCGACGTACGGGCTGGTCCGCCTGGCGTTCGGGCTCTTCCTGCCCGACGTCCAACGCGACCTCGGCCTGCGCCCGGACGCCGCCGGGTGGGTCTCCTCGGGGGCCTCGGCGATGTACTGCGTCGGCGCGGTGGTCGGGTTCCTGGTCGCCGCACGCGTCCCCCGGGTGCTCGTCGCCGCAGCCGCCGGAGTCGCCGGGGTCGGTGCGCTCGCGATGGCGGCGGCGCCGGGGCCGTGGTCCTTCGGGATCGCCGCCGTGGTCGCGTCGACCGGGGCGGGGCTGGCGTCGCCGGCCCTCGTGCAGCTCGTGTCGCGCACGGTGCCGGGGTCCGTGCAGGGGACGGCGCAGGCGGTCGTCAACTCGGGGACCGGTCCGGGGCTGGTCGCCGCGGGGGCGCTCGCACTCGTGCTCCTGCCCGACTGGCGGACGGCCTGGGCGTGGTCCGGGGTCTTCGCACTCGTCGTCGGCGTCGTGCTGCTGGTGGTGTCCCGTGGGAGCGGGTCCGGCGGTGACCGGCCAGCCGCACCCGGGACGGCGTGGTTCGCGGCGCACCGACGGGTCATTGCGCTCGCGCTGCTCTTCGGTGCCGGATCGGCGGTCGTGTGGACCTACGGCCGCTCCGCGCTGGTCGACGCGGGCGCGCCCGTCGTGGTGTCGGTGTCGGCGTGGATCGCGCTCGGGGTCGGCGGTGCTGCGGTCGCCGTGACGGCTGGTGGACGAGCGGACTCCGCGCGCGGACGCTCTGGGCGGTGACCGCGGGCGCCGTGGCGGTGGCCGTCGTCGCACTCGGGCTCGCGCCGCAGTCCACGGCGGTGGCGATGCTGGCGTGTGCGGTGTTCGGCTGGGGCTACACGGCGGCGACCGGCGCGTTGATCGCCTGGACGACCGAACTCGACGCTGCGCGGTCGTCGGCCGGGACGTCGGCGCTCTTCGTCGCGCTCGTGCTCGGTCAGGCCGTGGGAGCGGCGGCGTCGGGCGCACTCGTCGGCACGGCGGGCTACGCGGCGACGTTCGTGGTCGGGGCGCTCGTCACGGCGGCGAGCGCCGTGCTCGCCGTGGTCGGGAAGCGGAGCGGGCCGGGGAGCGGTGCCCGCGTCACAGCAGCGGACGCAGCTCGATCTTCCGGTTGCACGCCTGCGACGCCTCGTGCGCCACACGGAGCGCCGTCTCGGCGTCCGGCAGCTCCATGACCCAGAAGCCCGCGACGAACTCGGCGCTGTCGGCCACCTGTCCGGGCGTGGTGTCCGAACCGCCGCCACGGGCGTCGACGACGGTGCCGTCGCCGGGGGCGGACACCCCGGCGGCGAACACGACGGCGGTGCCCAGGCGTTCGTTCAGGGCATCGACCGCAGTGGCCTCGGCCTGGGTGGCGGACTCCGTGCGACCGGCGGCGTCGGCCTGCCCGTCGTCGATGACGTTGACGAGGAACTGCATGGTGACTCCCCTGCTCGTTGGCGGGAGGATACTCCCCGACCACCCGGTTCCGTGACGCTCCGTGACGAGCGACGGGACCGCGAGCCCCGGGACGTGCCTACGCTCCCTCCGACGGCGACCCGGCCGCCCACGACCACGGAGTACCCGATGCCCCACGACACCATCGCTCGTCGAGTCGACGAGTTCAACGACGGCTTCACCGCGCAGATCGGCCCCGAGCTCAGCGCCGTGTTCGATCGGGAACAGGCCGACCTGCGTGCCGACGGCGTCCCCGACGGTGTCCTCGCCGTCGGGGACGACGCCCCGGACGCTCCACTGCTGGACGCGACGGGCGCCGCCACGTCACTGGGCGCCGCGCGTGGTGACACGCCGACCGTGATCGTGTTCTACCGCGGCGCCTGGTGCCCGTACTGCAACCTCACGCTCCGCACCTACCAGCAGGAGTTGCTCCCCGCGCTGCAGGGACGCGGGGCACGACTCGTCGCCGTCTCGCCGCAGACCCCCGAGGGCACCGAGCAGTCGATCGCGAACGGCGAGCTGGCATTCCCGGTCCTGTCCGACCCGGAGAACGTGCTCGCCGGTCGGTTCGGCGTCGTCACGGCGCCGAGCACTGAGGCACGAGCAGCCCACACGGAGCTCGGGTTCGACGTCGCCGACAGCAACGCCGACGGAACCGCCGCGATCCCGTTCCCGTCGGTCTTCGTCATCGACGAGCACGGTGTCGTCCGGTTCGTGGACGTGCACGTCGACTACACGACGCGCACCGAGGTCACGACGGTCCTCGCGGCCCTCGACGGCCTGGACGGGGGCGGCACCCGCTAGCGTTTGCTGCATGGGGACGACAGCGGAGTGGTCACGGCTGCCCGTGGGGCGCCGCGAGCACCGCCAGGACGCCGTGCTCGCCCTGGTGCTCGCCGCCGGCCTGACGATCACCACCGTCCTGTACGGGGCGTCCGGCATCTACGGCGACGACCAGGCGGCCTGGTGGGTCTCGGCCCTGATGATCGTCGCGAACGCGGTCCCGATCGCGTTCCGTCGCCGGTTCCCGATGTCCGCTGCAGTGTTGTCCGCGCTGGCGTTCGCGGCCACGCAGCTCCTGCACGTGCCCGAGGTGTTCCTGGTCAACTTCACCCTGTTCATCTCGCTGTACTCCGTCGGTGCATGGTGCGCCGACCGGGTGCGGGCCGAGGTGGTCCGGTGGGTCGTCATCGGCGGGATGTTCGCGTGGCTGTTCCTCGCGATCTCGTTCGGCTGGGCGGTACCGAACGCACTGCCCAACGACGACGGCGCCCTCATCCCGCCGTACATCGCGTACTCGCTGCTGAACATCGTGATCAACGTCATCTACTTCGGCGCCGCCTGGTACGCGGGCAACCGGGCCTGGGCCTCGGCCGTCGCCCGACACCAGCTCGACGAGCGCACCGCGGAGCTGGCAGCCGAACGGGAGCGCAGTGCTGCCCAGGCCGTGACGATCGAGCGGGTCCGGATCGCCCGCGAACTGCACGACGTCGTCGCGCACCACGTGTCCCTGATGGGCGTGCAGGCCGGCGCTGCCCGACGGGTCATCGACCGTGATCCCGCGCAGGCGACGGCATCGCTCGGCGTGGTGGAGGAGAGCGCGCGCACGGCTGTCGAGGAACTCCGGCGGATGCTCGGCACCCTGCGGTCGGCGGACGAACCGGGCACCGGTGACCGCGGTGTCGGGGACGCTCCGAGCACCGAGGGCATCGCACGCATCGTCGAGCTCGCCGAGTCCGCTCGGGTCGCCGGTCACCCGACCGAGTACGTGGTCGTGGGCAACGAGCGTCCCGTGCCGCCGACGGTCGCCGCCGTCGCGTACCGGATCGTGCAGGAGGCCGTGACGAACGTCCTGAAGCACGCTGGGCCCACCGCCCGCGCCGACGTCCGGCTCAGGTACCTCGACGACGGGCTCGAGGTCGAGGTCACCGACGACGGGCACGGTGACCGTGCTGCGCGGAACCCGTCGGGCAGCGGCCTCGGGCACATCGGCATGCGGGAGCGGGTCGCAGCCGTGGACGGACGGATCGAGATCGGGCCACGCGCCCGGGGAGGCTACCTGGTGCGGGCATGGCTGCCGACGACGTGAACGAGACGAACGACCCGAACGGCGCGACCGACCTGACGATCGTGCTCGCAGACGATCAGGAGCTGGTGCGGGCCGGGTTCCGCGTGATCCTGGAGTCCGAGCCGGGGTTCCGGGTGATCGGCGAGGCCCCCGACGGCGCCCGTGCGGTCGAGGCCGTCCGGGCCCTGCGCCCCGACGTGGTCTGCCTCGACGTGCAGATGCCCGGCGTCGACGGACTCGAGGCCGCTCGGCGGATCGCAGCGTTGCCGGACCCGCCGGCGGTGCTCATCCTGACGACGTTCGACAGCGACGACGCACTGTTCCACGCACTCGAGGCGGGTGCCAGCGGCTTCCTGCTGAAGAACGCCTCCCCCGAACGGCTGATCGACGCCGTCCGGACCGTCGCCGCCGGGGACGCCCTGCTCGCGCCCGACGTCACGCGCCGGGTGATCAGCCGTGCGACCGCCGCACCGGTGGCGAGCGCGCGGACCGCGGACGGCGCGCTGGCAGCCGCCGGACTCACCGAGCGCGAGACCGAAGTGCTCCGGCTGCTCGCCCGGGGCCTCAGCAACGCCGAGATCGCCGCCGAGCTGTACGTCGGTGACGCCACCGTGAAGACCCACGTGTCGAACGTGCTGCAGAAGCTCGCGCTGCGCGACCGCATCCAGGCGGTCGTCTGGGCGTTCGAGCACGGCGTCGCCGGCTGACCGAGGCCGACAGATCCGGCACCGGCAGGACAAGTCCGCACGGTGCCGCGCTCGCACTACGCCCGCACCGTGCGCCCTCGCTCACCCCGTGCGGCGTTGACCGCACCGTGCCCCGCCACGACGACGCACCGAGCAACCAGAGCCCCACCGGCCGAACAACCCAGCACCGTGCCCGCCGCCCACCCGCCCCCTCCCCCGCGCGGTGGAGCCGACCACCCACCCAAGTCCCGCCGGATGGCGGAGGCGCCCCGTGCCTCCCGGCCAATAGCGTCGACGCAGGCGGCGCAGGCCGTCGCGAGAGGGGTACGACATGCTCACCATCGAAGGGGTGACCAAGCACTTCGGCGACCGCCGGGTGCTCGACGACGTGGGGTTCACGGTCGGCAACGGCCGCCTCACCGGGTTCGTCGGCGGCAACGGCGCCGGCAAGACGACCACCATGCGCATCATGCTCGGCGTGCTGCAGGCCGACGCGGGATCCGTCTCGATCGACGGCACCGCGGTCCGGCCCGCCGACCGCCGCCGCTTCGGCTACATGCCCGAGGAACGCGGGCTGTACCCGAAGATGCCGGTGGCCGAGCAGATCACCTACATGGCCCGGTTGCACGGCGTCGACAAGCGCGCGGCGACCACGCGGACCACCGAGCTGCTCGAACGGCTCGAGCTGACCGGCCACGCCGACGACCCCGTCGAGAAGCTGTCGCTCGGCAACCAGCAGCGGGTGCAGATCGCCGCGGCCCTGGCCCACGACCCCGAGGTGCTGGTGCTCGACGAGCCGTTCTCGGGCCTCGACCCGATGGCCGTCGACACGGTGCTGGGCGTCCTGCGCGAGACCGCGGCGCGTGGGGTCCCGGTGCTGTTCTCGAGCCACCAGCTCGACGTCGTCGAACGGCTCTGCGACGACGTCGTCGTGATCGCGGGCGGCACGATCCGTGCCGCCGGCCCGCAGGACGAACTCCGCAAGCAGGCCGGGCCCGCCGCCTGGGAGCTGCTGGTCGACGGCGACGTCGCCTGGCTCCGCGACGAGCCCGGTGTGACGGTCCGCGAGTTCGACGGCGGCTACGCCGTCTTCGAGGCCGACCCGTCCACCGCCCAACACGTCCTGCAGCGGGCCGTCCAGCAGGGCACCGTCGGCTCGTTCGCCCCGCGGGTCCCGCGGCTCAGCGAGGTCTTCCGGGAGGTCATCCGATGAACGACTCCTTCGTGCAGGCCGTGCGGCTCGTCTCCGCACGCGAGATCCAGGCACGCATCCGCAGCAAGGCCTTCGTGGTCTCCGCCCTCATCCTGATCGGCATGGTCGTCGCGTCCATCGTGGTCGGCGGCATCGTCGGCAAGGCCACCGCCGACGACACCACGCCGGTCGCCGTGGTCGACGGCGTCTCGCTGCCCACCACCGCGGGCCTCGGCGTCACGGACTCCACCTCGGTGGCGGACGCCGAACGACTCGTGCAGAACGGCGACGTCGACGCGGCGATCGTGCCGTCCGACGACCCGCTCGGCTACAAGGTCGTCGGCCTCGACGAAGCCCCGACCGACGTCGTCTCCGCGCTGAGCGTCACACCGCGGATCGAACTGCTCGACCCGGACGCGCTGCCCGGCGGACTCGTCTACCTCATCGCCATCGCGTTCGGCGTCGTGTACTTCGCCTCGGCCGTGACCTTCGGCCAGTCCATCGCGCAGAGCGTGGTCGAGGAGAAGTCGACCAGGGTCGTCGAGATCCTGATGTCCGCGATCTCGGCCAGGGCGCTGCTCGCCGGCAAGGTCCTCGGCAACAGCGTGATGGCGTTCGCGCAGATCGTCGCCGTGGCGATCGCCGCGGTCGTCACCCTGGCGGTGACCGGGCAGGACAACATGTTCTCGATGCTCGGCCCGAGCATCCTGTGGTTCGTCGGGTTCTTCGCCGTCGGCTTCGTGCTCATCGCGTCGCTGTTCGCCGCGGCGGCCGTGCTCGTGTCGCGTCAGGAGGACGTCGGCAGCGTCACCACGCCGGTGATGATGCTCGTGATGATCCCGTACATCCTGATCATCGTCGCGTACAACAACCCGACGGTGCTCGGCATCATGTCGTACGTGCCGTTCAGTGCACCGATCGGCATGCCGATGCGGATCTTCCTCGGCACGGCCGAGTGGTGGGAGCCGATCCTGTCGCTCCTGATCGTGGTCGCCGCGGTGGTCGTGGTCGTGCTGGTGGGCGCCCGCGTCTACGAGAACGCGCTGCTGCGGACGGGCAGTCGCGTGAAGCTGACGGAGGCGCTGCGCGGCTGACGCCGCGGTGTGGACGGGAGGCCCGGATCACGTGAGCAGGTCGGCTCACGTGATCCGGGCCTCCTGTCCGTTGCCCGGTGCCAGCCCGGCAGGCAGCGTCGGTCCGGCACGCAGCGCGCCGATCAGGCGCTCAGCGTCGCGAAGGCGGACCGGTGCCAGACCAGCGGGCTGTGCGCGAAGTCGGACATGAGTCCGAGCACGCGGAGCACGACGATGTCGTGGTCGCCGGCCGGGTAGGTGTGCTCGACCGAGCACTCCAGCCAGATCGGGGCCCCCTGCAGGAAGACCGCTCCCGTGTCGGCGACCGTCGTGTCGACCCCGACGAACCGGACCGACTTGTCGCGTGAGGCGAGCTGCCGCGTGACCTGCGCGTGCCCCTCGCCGAGGATCGAGACGCCGATCGTGCCGGCGTCGCGGAGCACCGGCCACGTGGTCGAGGTGTGCTGCACGGCGAACATCACCAGCGGCGGGTCCTGCGAGACCCCGACGGTGAAGGACGACGCGACGAGCACGGTCGGTTCGCCGTCCACGACGGCGGACAGTGCGGCGACACCGCAGGGGAAGCCCGAGAACGCCTGCTTGAGTGCGGAGAGGTCCGGGGCCTCGGTGGAGTAGGGGCTGATCATGACGTGGTTCCTTCCTGGTGGCTGGCGGTCGCACCGAGGACGACGTCCCGCCAGCGGGCGAGCCAGACGTCGGTCGATGCGGGGTCCGAGTACTGCTTGTCGTTCAGGTACAGGGCGGGGGCGGGGACGGTCGCGCCGAGTTCGACCAGCACCGGTTTGAGGAAGACCTCCGGGGCGAGCGCGTGGGCCGGACCGGCACCGAGCATGAGCGGTACCGCGACGACGCCGGCGAGCCCGTCTCCGGTGCCGAACTGGTCGAGGAACAGCTTGAGCACGCCGGTGTAGGTCGCCTTGAACGTCGGCGACGCGACGACCACGAGGTCGGAGCCGGCGACGGTCCGGACGGCGTCGGACACCGCCGTGTCACCCCAGCCGAGCAGGCCGGCGCCGAGGTCGATGACGTCGACGACGTGGTCGGGGGCGCGACCGGTGAGGCGTTCGAGCACGACCGTCGCGGCGTCGAGCGTCCGTGAGGCCGGCTTGGGGTTGCCGGCGACGACGGTGGTGATCATCGGGGTGCTCCTGTCGTGGTGGTTGGTGCTGCGGTCGTTGGTGCTGCGGGTCGTTGGTGCAGTCCACCGCTCGTTCGTTTCGCCGCCGTGCCGGATCCGTATCGGCTGGGTTACGCCAGCGACCCCCGGACCGGCAACGCCGGAATGTCCCGGTCAGCCGGGCTGTGCGTCCGGGGGCCCCGGGCATTCCGCCAGCCGCCGTGCGCGGCCGTCGCACCGAATTGTGAGAGCGCCGTTGCCGGAAGTCGCCTCGGATGCGTCCGGCGTGTTTCGCCCCGCCGTCGCCGCCCCGTCACCGCCCGGATCCGCGCGTGCACGGGCCTCGGTGGCGCAGTCGTCCCCCGCGGAACCACGCGGCGGACGCCCCGCGCGCACCATCGCGGCGGGTGGCCTAACACCAGCGAAACAAACGCCTAACAGGACCGTTACCGGGCGACCGCCTGCTGGCTCCCCGCTGCCGTTACATTCGCATCAGCCCCACTGCAGCGGCCGGCGTCACCCCGACGCCCCGCCGCCGGTGAACGTCTCCCGGCTCCCTGCACACGCCACCCCGCGCCGCGGGGTGTTCGTCGTACCCGCTGCAGCTTCCCCGCACCTTCCCTGCTCCACCCGTCCAGGAGGTCCCCGACCGATGTCGTCCCCCGCACCGTCCCGAACGCGTCTCTCCCGCCCCGCGCTCCTCGCCGCCGCACTCTCCGGCGTGCTGTTCCTGTCCGCCTGCTCGGCCACCTCGACCGCGTCGACGACCTCCGGCGACGACACCGCCGGGGTCGAGCACGCCACGAGCCAGATCAAGGCGGCCAGCGTCGACCCCGAGTTCACCTTCGAGGGCGAGCCCTTCGACATGTCGGGGATCGCCGGCAAGACGATCTTCAACATCCCGAACTCGTCCGCCGTCCCCTTCATCACCGCGGTCGACGAGGCCGGCGAGAAGGTCGCCGAGCAGTACGGCGCGAAGTGGATCGAGTACACGAACCAGGGCACGCCCACCGAGCACTCCGCCGGCATCGACCAGGCGATCAGCCGCGGCGCCGACATCATCGTGCTGGCGCAGGGCGTCAACGGTGAGCTCATCGTCCCGGCACTGAAGCGTGCGAAGGCCGCGGGGATCCCCGTGCTGATCAGCCACACCTACCAGACCGGCGAGGCGCTGCCGGACCAGCTGCAGGACCTCGTCGCCGCGCAGGTGACCGCCCCGTTCCACGAGGCCGCGAAGCTCAACGCCGACTGGGCCATCAAGGAGACGAAGGGCCAGGGCGACGTCCTGATCATCACGTCCTCCGAGGTCCCCCCGTCCGACGGCATCGTCAAGGCGATGCAGGACGAGTTCGAGGCGCAGTGCGACGGCTGCAGCGTCAAGGTGACGAACGTGCCGGTCGCCGACTGGGCGACGAAGATCTCGTCGACCGTGCAGTCCGCCGTGCAGTCCAACCCGAACCTCGACTACGTGCTGCCGGTCTACGACTCGATGACCCTCTACGTCGAGGCCGGCGTGACCGCGGCGGGCAAGACCGGCCAGGTGTTCACCTCGTCGTACAACGGCACCCCCGCCGTGCTGAAGATCCTGCAGGACGGCAGCGTCCTCACGATGGACATCGGCGAGAACATGGAGTGGCTCGCGTACGCCACGCTCGACCAGGCCGGCCGCGTCCTGACCGACACCCCGATCATCGAGGACGGTGACGAGAAGACCCCGCTCAAGGTCTTCACGAAGGACAACGTCGACGAGACCGGCACCCCGCCGGCGCCGAGCAAGGGCTACGGCGACGCGTACAAGACCGGGTACGAGGCCATCTGGGGCGCGGCCGAGTGACCGCCGTGCCGGTGCTGCGGATCAGCGGACTCACGAAGCGCTTCGGCGGACTGACCGCACTCGACGACGTCGACCTCGAGGTCCTGCCGGGCCAGGTCCACGCGCTCCTCGGCGAGAACGGCTCCGGCAAGTCGACCCTCATCAAGATCCTGTCCGGCACCTACGCGCCGGAGCCGGGAGCGACGATCGAGGTCCGTGGCGCCCGACTGCCACTGCCGGTGCCGCCCGGGTACTTCCGCCGCGTCGGGATCAGCTTCGTCCACCAGGACCTCGCGCTCGTCCCGTCCCTGGGCGTGACCGAGAACCTGCGGCTCGCGACCGTCGTGGCCGGCCGGGGCCCCTTCGTCCGCTGGGGCGCCGAGCACCGCGCCGCCGCCGAGCTGTTCGCGCGGTACGGGGTCGACATCGACCCCCGCGCACGGATCGACGAGCTCTCCGACACCCAGAAGGCGCTCGTCGCGATCCTGCGGGCCGTCGCCGAACTCGGTGACGACCGCGCGCTCATCGTGCTCGACGAACCGACGGTGTTCCTGCCCAAGGAGGACGCCGACCTGCTGTTCCGGGTCGTCAAGGACCTGGTGGCGGACGGCCGCACGTCGGCACTGCTGGTGTCGCACGACATGTCGGAGGTCCTCGAGCACGCCGACCGGGTCACCGTCCTGCGGGCCGGCCGGGTCCAGGCGCACCGTGACACCGCCACGACGACGGCCGACGAACTCGTCGCGCTCATCGTCGGACGCGGGCTCGACGGCGCCGCCGCCAGGACCCCTCGGCCGGCGACCACCGGTGACGCCGTCGTGGCGGTCCGCGACCTCCGGGTCGGTGTCGTCGACGGCCTGTCGTTCGACGTCGCCGACGGCGAGGTCGTCGGCATCACGGGCCTCGCCGGCTCTGGAGTCGAGGACGTGCTGCCCGGCCTGTACGGCGCACGACCCGCGACCGGATCGCTCACCGTGCGGGACGACGGGGTGCAGGCCGCCCCGATCGACCTGACCCGGGTGTCGCCCGGTTCCTCCATCGCCCGCCGTGTCGTGTACGTCCCCGCCGACCGCAAGCGCGAGGGCGGGGCGCTCACCCTGTCCGTCGAGCAGAACGTCACGCTCCCCGTCCTCGGGAAGCTCCGAGGACTGCTCGGCCTCTCCCCCGCACGGGAACGGTCGCACGTCGCGGGACTCGTCCGCGACTACGACGTCCGACCCGCCGACCCGTCCGCCCTGTTCGGCACGCTGTCCGGCGGCAACCAGCAGAAGGCCGTCCTGGCGAAGTGGATGCAGGACGACCCCCGGCTCGTGCTCCTGCAGGAACCGACCCAGGGCATCGACGTCGGCGCCCGCGCGGCGATCTTCTCGATGCTCCGCCGGACTGCGGAGCAGGGCGTCGCCATCGTCTGCGCGTCCACCGACTACGACCAGCTCGCGCAACTGTGCGACCGCGTCGTCGTCCTCGCCCACGGCCGCGTGCACGACGTGCTGACCGACGAGCGCGTCGACCGCGACGTCATCGCGGCCGCCGTCGTGGCGAGCCTCGTCGACGCGGCCCAACCCGATGCTCCGTCCGCCGCTGCTCCGTCCCCTGCTGCTGTTCCCTCCCTCGTCAAGGAGAACGCCTGATGTCCACCACCGCCGACCCCGTCCTCGAGACCTCGATCGTCCGTCCGACCCGCCCGCGCTTCTCGTGGGGGCACACCGAGCGGTACGCCCTGCTCGGTGCCTGGCTCGTCATCGTCATCGCGTTCAGCATCGCGCTGCCCGACACCTACCCGACCCTCGGCAACCTGCAGAACATCCTCGGGTCCCAGTCGGTGCTGCTCATCCTGGCGCTCGGGTTCCTCTTCCCGCTGACCGCGGGCGAGTTCGACCTGTCCGGCGCCTCCACGATGTCGCTCTCCGCCATGACCATCGCCGTGCTCAACGCGAAGATGGACGTCCCGCTCGTGCCCGCGATCGCCGCCGGTCTCGTCATCGGCGTCGTGGTGGGGCTCGTCAACGGCCTGCTCACCGTCGGGTTCCGCATCGACTCGTTCATCGTCACGCTGGGCACCTCGACGTTCATGATCGGGATCATCCAGTGGATGAGCGCCTCGTCGTCGGTGACCGGCATCGACCCCGCGCTCGTGCAGGCCACGGTCGGGTGGCGCGGACTCGCCGGGCTGCCGCTGGCGTTCGTGTACGGCCTGATCGCCACCGTCGTCGTCCTGGTCGTGCTGAGCGCCACCCCGGTCGGCCGACGGCTGCTGTTCGTCGGCACCGGTCGCACCGTCGCCGAACTGTCCGGTCTGAACGTGCGACGCCTCCGGGTCGGTGCGTTCGTCGGCGCCGGCCTCACCGCCGCGGTCGCCGGGGTCGTCTACGCCGGCACGCTCGGCGGCGCGGACCCGTCGAGCGGACAGTCGTTCCTGCTCCCCGCGTTCGCCGCCTGCTACCTCGGCGCGACCGCCATCATCCCGGGCCGGTTCAACGCGATCGGCACCTTCATCGCCGTGTACTTCCTGTTCTCCGGGGTCGTCGGCCTGCAGATGCTCGGCGCCGACAACTTCGTGCAGCAGCTGTTCTACGGCGGCGCCCTGATCGTCGCCGTCGCCGTGTCGCAGACCATCCGGCGCCACTCCGTCGCGACCGCCGCCAAGGCCGCCGCGAAGCGTTCCTGACCCACCTCGTCCTCCCCCTCCCTGCTCGACACCCACCACAGAAAGCGAGTCCCCCATGGACATCGGAGTCTTCATCCCGATCGGCAGCAACGGCTGGCTCATCTCCACCACGTCGCCCCAGTACAAGCCGTCCTTCGACCTGAACCTCGAGATCGTGCAGAAGGCCGAGGCGTACGGCTTCGACTTCGCGCTGTCGATGATCAAGCTGCACGGGTACGGCGGCCCGAGCGGGTTCTGGGACGAGAACCTCGAGTCGTTCACGCTGATGGCCGGTCTCGCCGCCCGCACCGAGCGGATCCGCCTGTTCGCCACCACCGCGGTCCTGACGATCCCCCCGGCGATCGCAGCGCGCATGGCGGCGACGGTCGACTCGATCTCGCACGGTCGCTTCGGTCTGAACCTCGTCGCGGGGTGGCAGAAGGCCGAGTACGACCAGATGGGTCTGTGGCCCGGCGACGACGTGCACTTCAAGCGCCGCTACGCCTACCAGACCGAGTACATGCAGGTCATGAAGGAGCTGTGGGAGCACGGCGAGTCCGACTTCAAGGGCGACTACTTCACGATGAACGACTGCAAGATGCTGCCGAAGCCGACCGGACACATCCCGATCGTCTCGGCCGGGCAGTCGTCGCAGGGCATGGCGTTCGCCGCCCAGTACTCCGACTACAACTTCTCGATGGGCGTCGGCGTGAACACCCCGACCGCCTACGCCGACCAGAACAAGGCCCTCATCGAGGCGCGGGCGAAGACCGGTCGCGACGTCGGCTCGTACGTGCTGTTCATGATCATCGCCGACGAGACCGAGGAGGCCGCCCAGGCCAAGTGGGCGCTCTACAACGACGGCGTCGACGTCGAGGCGATCTCGTGGATGACGGGCCAGGCGCTCACCGACACCGAGGGTGAGGAGGGCAACACCGCCAAGCGGATCTCCCTGCCCGAGGGCGCCGTGAACATGAACATGGGCACGCTGGTCGGCTCGTACGAGCAGGTCGCTGCGATGCTCGACCAGGCCGCCGTCGTCGAGGGCACGAAGGGCATCATGGTCGTGTTCGACGACTTCCTGCAGGGCATGGACGACTTCGGCACCCGCATCCAGCCGCTGATGCGCACCCGCGAGGGCGTGGAGTCCGTTGCTCCGAGCGCGGTCACCGCATGAGCGCCGCAGGGAGCCGACCGGTCATCGAGGTCGCGGTCGTGCAGGCCGGACAGACCCCGGCCGACGGCGACGTCGCGCTCGACGAGCTCATCGCCCTGTTCGAACAGGCGGCCGAGGGCGCCGACCTCGTCGTGTTCCCCGAGCTCTGCACCACGCCCTACTTCTGCGGCGTGGTCAACGACAGCCGCAAGGCCTGGGCGCAGCCCGTCCCCGGCCCCGCAACCGCACGGTTCGCAGCGGCGGCGAAGCGTCTGGGCACCGCCGTCGCCTTCGGCCTGTACGAGGACGCGGGCGACGCGCAGTACAACAGCGCCGTGCTCATCGACGCCGACGGCACGCTCGTGCACGGCACCGACGTGCACGGCGAGCAGGTGGCGTCGTACCGCAAGACCTCGATCCCGACCAACGCGATCTCCGACGTCGACGAGAAGCACTACTTCGCCGCCGGCTCCGGACCGGTCGTGTTCGACGCGCTCGGCACCCGCTTCGGGATGCTCATCTGCTACGACCGGAGCTTCCCGGAGTACTGGCTCGCATCGCGGGCCGCCGGTGCCGAGGTGATGCTCGTGCTCGTGTCGTCGATGGGCTTCCGCGAGACCCTGTTCACCCAGGAACTCCAGGTCCGCGCGCTCGAGACGCAGACGTGGATCGTCGCCCCGAACCGCGGTGGCGAGGAGACCGTCGACGGCAAGACCGTGAGCTACTTCGGTCGGTCGTCGGTCGTCTCACCGCGGGGCGACCTGGTCGTCTCGGCACCGGCCCACCAGACGGGGCCGATCATCCGGGCCACCGTCGACGTCGGCGAGGTCGCCGCGGCACGCCACGACTTCCCGCTCGGGCGCGACCGCCAGCCCGGGGTGTTCCGGTACCTCGCCGACGCCCACGCACCGGCGGCGGTCCCCGCGTGACGGACGTCGCCGCCGTGGTCCGCGGCACCATCGCCCCGCAGCTCGGCCGGGCGCTGGCCGCCAGCCGCGCGAACCCGTTGCCGGCCGCCCCGTCGGCGCTGCGCGCGGAACCGGCACACAGTGCGCAGCTGTTCGGTCGGCTCCTGGGCGCAGCGATCGAGGCGGCCCCGGCCGTGGCGGCGACACCGGGCACGGGCGCCGACACGACCCCGGCCCGGCCCGCAGACGCGCCGTCGGCGTCCCGGCCCGCAGACGCACCCTCGGCGTCCCGCCCCGCCGCCGACCCCGCCGCCGCCTCGCTCGTCGAGCTCCTCGACGCCTACCGGTCCGGCACCACCACCCCGTCCGCCGTCCTGGCCGCACTCGCCCCGCACTGGACGAGCGACGACGTCTGGTCGGACGCGGTCCTGCGCCTGGTGGACGGAGCCGAGGCAGCCGCCGCCGATTCCACCCGCCGCTGGGCGGACGACGAGGCCCGGCCGCTCGAGGGCATCCCGTTCGCCGTGAAGGACATCATCGACGTCGCGGGGACGATCGTCACGAGCGGCTCGCTCCAGACCGGCGACCGTGTGGCCCCGGCCGATGCGACCGTCGTGGCCCGACTCCGTGCAGCCGGCGCGATCCCCGTGTTCACGGCGGCCACGACGGAGTTCGCCTGCGGGGGGCCGCACAACGCCCGCTACGGTGCCGTGCGGAACCCCTGGGACCCCGAGCGCTGGACCGGTGGCTCGTCGACCGGGTCGGGTTCGGCGCTCGCCGCCCGGATCGTCCCGTTGGCGCTCGGATCGGACACCGGCGGGTCGATCCGCGTGCCGTCCGCACTCTGCGGCACCACCGGGATCAAGCCGACCTACGGCCTCGTGCCGCGCACCGGGGTCGCGAGCCTGTCGTGGACCCTCGACCACGTCGGGCCGATGGCCCGCTCCGCCGAGGACCTCGCGCTCGCCCTGGCGGTCATCGCCGGGTCCGACGGCGAGGACCCGACGACGTTCACCGCCGTCCCGCTCATCGAGGCGGCACCGGAACGGGTCGAGGGGCTCCGCATCGGGGTGCCGCGCGGCTGGTTCACCGAACGCGTCGACACCGCGGTGCTCGACGCCCACGCCGCCGCGACCGAGCAGTTCCGCGACCTCGGGGCGACCCTCGTGCCGATCGAGTTCGACGACCTCGAGTCGATCGACGCGGAGTGCTGGACGGTCTTCTACGGCGAACTCGCCGCGAACCAGGAGGCCAACGCCGCCACGGCCGACCTGTTCGACGCCGGGACCCGAGCGCGCTTCGACGTGTCGTTCCTGCCGACCGCCGCGGACTACCTCCGGGCGCTCCGCCGCCGCCCGCTCGTGCAGGCCGCGATGGTCGCCCGGATGGACGAGGCCGGCGTGGACGTGGTGCTCACCCCCGGCATCGGGGCCACCGCCCCGCGACTCGACGACCTGACCATGTCCGTCGACGGCGAGCAGTTCAACCTGCACGACGTCATCCCCCGGAACACCCGCCTGTTCGACTACGTGGGGTTCCCGGCACTGATGATGCCGGCGGGTACCGCGCCCGACGGTCTGCCCGTCGGCGTGCAGCTCGTCGCGCGGCCGTGGGACGACCGCCTGGTGCTGTCCGCGGCCGCCGCCTTCCAGCGGGTCACGACGCACCACCGCCTGGTGCCGCCGTCGTCCGCCGTGCGAGGGCTGACCGATCAGTAGCCGCACCATCGACGAGGGCGCCGCCCGACGACGCGCTTGGCAGGTGCTCTGCGCCTCGAGCCTGAGCGTCGTCCTCGTCTTCATCTCCTCGAGCGCCCTGCTCGTCGCACTCCCCGACGTCAGCCGCGACCTCGACGCCAGCGCGGTGCAGTCCAGCTGGGTGCTCCTCAGCTACATGCTCACCACGACCACCCTGATCCTGGTCTTCGGACGGATCGCCGACCTCGTCGGTCGGCGCCGCCTGTACATCGCCGGCATCCTCGTCTTCCTGCTCGCCTCGCTCGCATGCGGGTTCGCCCCGGACGCCGCGGTCCTTCTCGGCGCCCGGCTCGTGCAGGGCGTGGGTGCGGCGGCCATCGTCACGAACACGACCGCACTGCTCACCGACGTCTTCCCGGAGTCGATCCTGTCGCTCGGCCTCGGCCTGAACGCCACCGTCGCCGCGGTGGGGCAGGTCATCGGCCCGGTCGTGGGCGGGCTGGTCGCCGAGTCCTTCGGGTGGCGCTGGATCTTCCTCGCCGGCGTGCCGATCTCGCTCGCCGGACTCGTCTGGTCGCTCCGGTTGATCCCGCACAGCACCCGCCCCCGTTCCGGCGAGCGCCTCGACGTACCGGGAGCGATCCTGTCGGTCGCGGCCGTCGGTCTGCTCGTCGGTGCCGTCTCGATGGGCGGCTCGATCGGCTGGTCGGCCGTGCCCGTCGTGGCGATGGCCTCGGGCGCGGTCGTGCTCGGCGGCGTGTTCGTGTGGACCCAGCGCCGGGTCGCGCATCCCCTGGTCGACCCGGCGATCTTCCGCGACCGCGCCACCATCACCCTGTTCTCCGCAGCCGGGCTCTGCGCCCTGTCCAGCTACGCACTGGTGCTGCTGGCGTCCCTGTCGTTCCAGGCCGTCGACGGCAAGGACGCCGTCGAGGCCGCCCTCTGGGTGCTCCCGACCCCGATCGGCACGACCGTCGCCGCCGTGACCGCGGGGTTCCTCGCCCGTCGCGTGGCCGCCAGGACCCTGTCGACCATCGGCATGCTCCTCATCGCCCTCGGCGCCGCGGTGCTCGCGGTCTCCCTCGCCGACGGCAGCGCCTACGTCGTCACCGCCACCGGTCTCGGCGCGGTCGGGGTCGGGTCGGGCGTGTTCATGACGCCGAGCACGTCCGCACTGATGACCCGGGTCCCGGAACACCGACGCGGCATCGCCAACGCCATCCGCTCCGCCCTGCAGAACGCCGGCTTCCTGTTCTCGACGGCCCTCGGACTCGCGATCGCGACGGGCGGCCTGTCCGCCTCCCAGGCGGCAGCCGCCTACGACGGCAGCCTCCTCGGCCTGCCGGCCGGCGACGTCCAGGCGTTCGTCGACGGCGTCCGCGCCGCAGCGCTCACCTTCGCCGGCTGCGCGGCTCTCGGTGCACTCATCGTCGCGTTCGGTCCGTTCGGACCACCCGACCGGGAGGCACCACTCCGGCCCGACAGGTCGGGTCCGGTCCCCGAGCCGGGGGCGTCCACGTGACCGTCCCCACCCTGGCAACGACCACCCACGACGGAAGCAGGACGCCATGACCGACGACCACCAGGACTACGCGGCGGCCGGGTTCACCGGCGCGCTGCAGCCCGGACGACGCGCTGCGCTCGTCGTCGTCGACCCGGTCCGCGCCTACGTCGACCCCGACTGCGGGCTCTACGCCGGGGTCGAGGAACCCGTCGAGCGGATGCGGGAGCTCACGACCGCTGCCCGCGCCGCCGGGGTGCACGTGGCGATCACCACCATGGCGCTGTCCGCCGACGGGTCGAACGCCGGGGTGTTCTTCCGCAAGGTGCCGGCACTCGCCGCGTACCTGCCGGGAGCGTCCACGGGGGCGTTCGTCGACGGGCTCGAGCCCCAGGACGGGGACACCCTGGTGCCCAAGCAGTACCCGAGTGCGTTCTTCGGCACCTCGCTGGCCGCCGACCTCGTCGCCCGCGGTGTGGACACCCTGTTCATCGCGGGGCTGTCGACGAGCGGGTGCATCCGCGCGACCGCCACGGACGCCATGCAGCACGGGTTCGTCCCGATCGTCGTGCGCGAGGCGGTGGGCGACCGGTTGCCGAGCGTGCACGAGGCGAACCTGTTCGACATCGCCGCCAAGATCGGCGAGGTCTGGAGCATGGACCGGGTCCTCGAGCACTGGGACGCGGCATGAGCCCCGCGACGAGCACGGTGACGAGCACCGCGGCGCCGGCCCGGGGTCGGCCTCGGAGTGCCGCCGTCGGCGAGGCCGTCTACACGGCGTGCGTCGAGATCCTGGCCGAGGGCGACCCGCGCGCGTTCACGATCCGGGCCGTCGCCGACGCGGCCGGGGTCGGGGCGGCGACGATCTACCGGCGGTGGTCGAGCAAGGAGGTGCTGCTCACCGAGACCGTCATCCGGTTGATGGAGGAGCACATCCCCACGATCCAGGACGCCCCGATCGCCGAGGGGGTCCTCGGGCTCACCCGGGGGTGGGTGCACGCCCTGGTCGCGACGCCGGTCGGCCGCGCACTCCCGCTCATCGTGGAGACCGCGTCGCACGAGCCGCGCGTCGCCGAGGCCGTCACCGAGTGGCACCTGGACCGGCGGCTGCGGGTGAACGCGATGCTGCAGCGCGCGATGGACGCCGGCGACCTGCGCCCGGACGTCGACCTCGGCATCGCCGTCGACCTGCTCGGCGGACCGACGTTCTACCGACGCGTGTTCGTCTCGCTCGACATCCAGGCGCCCGACTACCCGGTGCGCCTGGCCCGGGAGTTCCTGCGGTGGGCCGGCTGGACCGGCGACGTCTCGACGGTGGGGGTGGCCTCGTGACCGGGATCGTGCCGGAGGAGTTCGCCCCGACCGCGGCCTGGACCGACATGGGCGTCGGGACGACCCCGTCGGCGCCGGGGCACTGGATCGGGTTCAACCGACGCTCCGACGCGGCGCGCCAGGTGTCCGACCTGATCCGGGCCGACATCGTCGCCGGCCGGTTCACCGGCCCGCTGCCCTACGAGTGGGAGCTGCTCGACCTGTACGGCACGACCAGGAACGTCCTGCGGGCTGCGCTGACGTTGCTCAAGGAACAGCGGCTGCTCACCCGTGCACCACGATCCGGCACGTTCGGTGTCCGGCCCGTCGCCTCGGTGAGCCTGGCCCGCACGTCCGACGAGGTCACGATCTACGGCGAGACAGCCGGGGGCAGCGTGTTCGAGTCGCCACGGCTCAGCATCGTGCACCTGTGCGTGCAGCAGGTGACCGCGCCGGAGACCGTCCGGCGCAACCTGCAGATGACCGGCAGCAGCGCCTTCTTCGTCGAGAGCCTCATCTCGTTCGACGGCGAACCGAGCCGGGTCCGGACGAGCTGGGTGCCGCACGAGCGCTTCCCCGATCTGGTCGCCGAACCGCTCACCGAGTACGTGCCGGACGTGCTGGTCCGGAAGGCCGGTGCGCGTCCGGAGGCTCGGCGGCTGCTGCTGAGCACCGTGAACGCCGACCAGTGGACGGCCGACCTGCTGGACATCGACCCCGGGCAGGCGATCTTCCACATCGAACGGCTGATGTGCCTGGCGGACGGGACGCCCGTCGAGTACGGGTTCTCGCGGTACCGCGGCGACCGGGCGGTGATCGACTCGCGGATCCTCTGACGCCGGCGCGGCTCCGCGTCCTACAGCAGGCCAAAGACCGCCTGCGCGCCGAGGCTCGTGCCCGCCACGAGCACCCAGAGCGCGATGCCGAGCAGCATCGGACGGAACCCGGCACGTCGCAGCGCTGCGAAGTCCGTCGAGCAGCCGATCGCCGCGAGCGCCACCGTGATGAGGAACGACGCCGCGGTCGAGAATCCCGGAGCAGCGTCAGCCGGCAGCACCCCGACAGTCCGGAGCAGCACCACCACCAGGAACCCGATCAGGAACCACGGGACCAACCGGAACACACGGAACCCGCTGCGCGACCCTGTGTCGGGCGCGAGCTGCTCGCGGGAGGCGCGTCGGGCCTCCAGTCCGGCCAGCCCGATGACGATCGGGATGATCATCAGGGTCCGCACCAGCTTCACGACGACCGCCGTGTCGGTCGCCTGGCGACCGTAGACCGTCGCGGTGGCGACGACGGACGACGTGTCGTTCACCGCAGTGCCCGCGAACACGCCGAAGGCGTGCTGGCTGAGGCCGAGGGCGTGGCCGAGCAGGGGGAAGGCGAACACCGCGGCGATGTTGCAGAGGAAGATCGTCGACATCGCGTAGGCGACGTCCGCGCTGACCGCACCGATGACGGGCGTGACGGCCGCGATCGCGGACGCACCGCAGATCCCGGTCCCCACGCCGATCAGGGTGCGGAGGGCGCTCGACACCCGCAGCAGACGGCCGATCCCCCAGGCGGCACCGAGGCACACCACGAGGGTCGTCAGCATGACCGGCAGGGTCTCGCCGCCGATGCGCAGGACCTCGCCGATCGACAGCTGCGCGCCGAGCAGGACCACCGCGAACTGCAGCACACGACTCGACGAGAACTTCACGCCGGGAGCGAGCACGGCGAGGGTGCCGCCGGTGCGCCGACGGACGAGCCAACCGAGCACCGCGCCGATCAGGACGGCGGGGACGGGTCCGCCCACGACCGGGACGACCGATCCGATCAGGGTCGCGACGAGGCCGATCGCGACGGCGACGGCGACACCGGGTGCGGTGGTGCGGGCGAACTGCATGGGAACAGCATCTCGTGCTCGCGGCCGTCGTGCGGTCCAGCCGGGCAGGATGGTGCGGTGGAGTACTCGGGCGAGCGGTGGGTGCAGCGGCTGCGCGACGGCGAGATGCCGAAGCGGTGGCCGTTCCTGGTCGGCCTCACGATCGTCACGGTGGCCGGCGGGATCGGGGTGTACTTCTCGGCGACCCACCTCGACGGCATCCTGCACTCGGACGCCCGACGCCCCTTCGCCGTGCCGTTGTTCTCGGTGCTGCTGCTCGGGTTCGGGCCCGTGGCCGCGGTGCTGTCCTGGCTGCGCGGGCGGCGCGACCGCGTGGTGCTGGACCGGATCCGCCGGAACGGGACCACAACGCGCTTCCACCTGCCCGTCCTCCGCTCGGGCCCGTACGCCGCCGACGACTTCCCGGACCCGAGGCCGGAGCTGTGGACGGTCGACGCGGCGGGTCTCCACGCGTGGTCACCCGAGCGCGACGATCCCGTGTTCGACCTGGTGTGGGACGACGTCAGGACGATCGAGCTGGCCTCGACGGACGTCCGCGGACAACGCACCGACACCGGGATCTGGATCGTCACCGAGGCGGTGGGTCGGTTCGTGCTGCTGCCGCGCGCAGTCATCGGGCGGCCGTTCGGCGCGAGCGTGACGAAGATCCACATCCTGATGCAGGTGCTCCGGTCGCTGCGGCGCGAGTTCGATCCGCGCCACGACACCGGGCGCTCCGGTCGAGCCCCGGCCGATCGATGACGACACCCGACGAGCAGTGGGTGCAGCGGCTGCGTGACGGCGAGATGCCGAAGCGGGGGCCGGTCCTGCTCGTGGCCGCGGTGACGACGGCCGCGGGGCTCGGCGTGCTCGTCGCCGAGTTCGCGTCGCCGGATTTCCTGCGCGGTCTCGACAGCGCCCGCACACAGGCCAACTTCGTCCTGTGGCCGCTGTTCGTCGCCGGGTTCGGCCTGCTGCTGGCGGTGGTGACCTGGAGCGCCGGTCGGACCGATCGCCGCACCCTGGCACGGATCCGGGAACGCCACACGCCCCGGTTCCACCTGCCGGTCTCCGCGTCGGGGTTTCGGGCAACCGACGACCTGCCGGGCCCCCGACCCGAGATCTGGACCGTCGACGCGTCCGGTCTGCACGCGTGGGCGCCGTCGCGGGCGGAGCCGGTGTTCGACCTGCCCTGGACCCACATCCGGAAGTTCTCCGTGGCCACGAAGGACGCACGCGGACAACGGGTCGACTTCGGCGTCTGGATCAGCACGACGGTCGGCGAGGACGTCGTGGTGGAGCCACGACCAGCGCTCGGACGCGGGTTCGAGGGCGGCCCGGACAAACTCGCGACGATCGTTCGGGTCCTCCGCGCACTGCAGCGCGAGCTCGGCGGTCGGGGTGCTGCCGCCGATCAGCCCTGAGCGGGCGGGACCTCGCCGGTCATGTCGACGCGCTCGGTGCCGTCGTTCCAGATGTACGTCGCGGTGGTGCGACCGGAGGCGTCAGCGTTCGCCTCGTTCTCCTTCGCGTACGTGTAGGTGACCTTGATCGAGGCGTCGGCCAATCGTTCGACGACCGGCTCGAACGCGTACTGCTCGGAGGTCGCGGTGCCGAGGTACCGGCCCTGGTGGAAGAGCAGGATCGCGTACGGCGACCCGGCGGTGCCGAACTCGGGCGCGACGACGGACCAGGACAGGGAGGCGCAGGCGTCGTAGCCGGTGTAGTCGGCGTTCGCGGCGTCCCACTTGGTGTCCTCGAGGCCGGCGGGTGACGGCAGCGCAGCGATCCCCGCTGCTGCTGCCTCGGAGCCGGTCGCGGGACCACAGGTCGGGGTGGGCGTCGGTGTCTGGCTCGGCGTGCTCGTCGACGTCGGGGTGGCTGCCGTGTCCGTCGGCGCCGCGGTCACGGTCTCGGTGACGGTCGGGGTCGCGTCGCCACCGTCCCCGCCACCGGAGCAGCCGGTCAGCAGGGCGACCACGGCCGCGCCGGTCATGAACAGAGCAGTCTTCGAGGTGCGCACCACTCCACGGTGCACCGACCGAGGTGTCGGCGCTCGCATCGTTACCGGCCCGTAGTCTGCTGGCATGCGGGGAGAGGGCATCGGGGCGTCGGTGGGGACGGTCGACGTCATGGGCGACGTGCTCCCCGGCCCGCACGGACCGGTCCCGATCCGGCGCTACCGACCGCAGGACCCGGCAGCCGCTCCGACCCTGGTCTGGCTGCACGGGGGCGGGTTCTTCCGGGGCGACCTGGACCTGCCCGAGTCGGACGCCGTGGCCCGGGCACTCAGCGCCCGCGGCATCCCGGTGGTCACCGTTGACTACCGCCTCGGCCCGCTGCCCGGCATGCCCTGGATCGGGCGGACGGGTCCACGAGCACGCCGACGTGCACCGCATGCGCGCGACGAGGTCGTGGCGGTGCTCCGCTCCCTCGCAGAGGAGGGTCCGGCCGGGCTGGTGCTCGGTGGCGCGAGCGCTGGAGCGTGCCTCGCCGCCACCGCGATCCCTCACGGACCCGCGCTGGCCGGCACCGTGCTCGTGTACGGGTTCTTCCACGCGCGGATCCCCCGCGACCCAGCGGTGCAGCGTCTCGTGCGCGGGCACCGGCGGATCACGCACGCTCCGCTGTTGCTCGACGCCGCGAACCGCACCTACGCCGGGCCGCTCGGCGCCGGAGCGTTCCCGGCACCGGAGGACCTCAGCACGTTCCCGCGCGCCCTGATGCTCGACGCCGAGCGGGACACGATGCGCGCATCCGGCGACCGGTTCGCACGGCAACTCGGTGCCGCGGGGGTCGATCTCGAACGTCACGTCCTGCCCGACAGCCGGCACGCCTTCCTCAACCGACCGGACAGCATCGACTTCGCGGCTGCCGTCGACCTGATCGCTTCGTGGATGGTCCGTCGGCCCGTCTGAACGTTCGAGCGTGTGCGACCGTCGGACATTCCGGTGACGCCACGACGAACCGGACGTATTCTGCTGTCGGAAGCAACGGCGGTTCCGAACACCCTTCGCCACGTTCACCGTCGTGGCGTCCCGCCTCTGTGACGAAGAGTCCTACTGTGACCGAACACCTCATCGAGTACGTCGCCCGTGACCGCACGGGCATCACCGCCGTCGTGACGACCACCAGCGTCATCGACGTCGACACCGTGATCCAGCACATCCGCTCCGGCCACACCGGCTACTACGTGGCTGCCGACTCCTGGAAGCGCACACCGGTCCGGAGCATGTCGTTCATCGGCGGCACCTACCTGTTCGCGAACTGGGACGGCTCGAAGCGGAACATGCTGCACGACCTGGCGTTCCGGTCGCCGACGCGCGCGGTCCCGACCGCGCCGCCGTCCGAGTCCCGCTTCGCGCGGTTCCTCGACGCCGTGTTCGGCCGCCGGCTCCCACAGCGCTGAGCTGCCAGTACCGCCGCTGCCCCTGCCCGTTCGCAGGCCCGTGAGAGCATGACGGGCATGCAGAAGGGGGAGCAGATGCTCGCGAAGGACGTGTCCGACAAGCGGTTCCGACCGACGAAGTGGCGGGAGGGCTACGACCAGGGCGAGGTCGATGCGTTCCTCGACCGGATCCAGACCACCCTCGCCGGGTACGAGCAGGGGCGGCCGGTGGATCCGCTCACACCGGAGCAGGTGTCCGCCGCCCGGTTCCAGCCCACGAAGTTCCGCGAGGGCTACGACCAGGACCAGGTCGACGACTTCCTCGACGAGGTCGTCGTCGCCCTCCGCCAACACGCGGTGCGCTGAGACCGACACCGACGCAGAACGACATCCCCGTCGTCGTGCGACAACGGGGATGTCGTTCCGGGTCGATCCCGGCAGTCGATCCAGCCCTCAGACCTGCGCGCCCTCCAGCGTCGCCGCGAGCGGGTCGAAGTCCTCGGGCAGCGACGCGATCGGTGCGACGGTCGACTCGACCTCGATGAACGAGCGGGCGGCGATGGACTCCTCGACCGCGACCATGGTGTCGAGCACGTGGTACCCGACTTCACCGGTCGCGATGTGCGAGCCTCCGCCACGGATGGCCCGCGCCATGTCGAGCACGCCGAGCCCACGGCCGACGGTGGGCTCCTCGTCGAGCAGCACGTCCCACTCCTGCGAGAAGGGGAACGTCGCGTCCGCGGTCAGCGGTCGCGCGATCCGGATCGGGTGCCCGCCACCGAACGTGTTCGGGTCGGGCAGGACGATCGTGCCCTCGGTCCCGTTGACCTCGAACACGCCGTGCCGGAACAGCGGGGTGTCGAACGACAGCAGCGACTGTGCGTTGCCACCCTGCTCGAACGAGGTCAGGACGGAGACGTGGGTCGGCACCTCGACGGGGAACGAGTCGCCCGCGTTCGGCCCGACGACCAACTGCCGCGTGGACCGCGACTGAGACCCAGTCGCGACGACCGAGTCGATCGGTCCGAGCAGGTGCACGAGCGCCGTGAAGTAGTACGGGCCGATGTCGAACAGCGGGCCCGCGCCCTTGGCGTAGAGGAACGACGCGTTCGGGTGGAACACGTCCGGCCCCTGCCACTGCATGCTCGTGACCGCGGTGAGCGGGGTGCCGATCGCACCGGCCTCGATCGCACGCTTGGCGGTCTGCCAGCCCGGACCGAGCACGGTGTCGGGCGCGATGCCGAGCTTCAGCCCGAGGGAGTCGGCGAGTTCGACGAGCGACGCGGCCGAGGCACGGTCCACGCCGATCGGCTTCTCGCTCCACACGTGCTTGCCGGCACGCAGTGCGTCCATCGAGACGGCGACGTGTGTGGCGGGGAGCGTCAGGTTGATGACGATCTCGACGTCGGGATCGGCGAGCACGGATGCGCCGTCGCCCGAGGCCGCGACACCCCACTTCGAAGCCGACGCCGCGGCGCGTTCCGTGTCGATGTCGCCGATCCGGACGACCTCGACGTCGGGGAACGTCGTGAGGTTCGCCAGGTACTGCTCGCTGATCATGCCGGCGCCGATGAAGCCGATGCCGACGCGTCCGGTGCGGGTCATGCGGACACCTCCGATGCGGACGACGAACCGGCCGGCGCGAGCTGCGCCGCGAGCCACTCGTACGACTGCTGCACACCGTCGAAGACGTCCCCGTCGAACCCGTCGAACTCGATCACGGCGTACTCGAGCGCCGTCGCCGCACGGAGGGCCTCGGCGAGCCGGACGTCGCCCTGGCCGGCCGGGGTCTGGTCGGTGGGGATCGTCGCGGTGGAGATGTCGTCGCGGATCGGACCGTCCTTGACGTGCACGGCGACGATGCGGTCGCCGAGCTCCTCGATGAACGCGACGACGTCGATGCCCGCAGCCGATGCCCAGTACAGGTCGAGCTCGAGCACCACGGCCGGGTCGAGCAGCGACGCGAGCACCTGCAGCGCGGGCTGCCCGTCGATCTGCGGCCGGAGCTCGTGGTCGTGGTTGTGGTATCCGACGCGCAGACCGTGCTCGGCGGCCTCGACGGCGGCGGCGTTCAGTCGTGCGGCGACACGCTCGACGCCCTCGCGGGTCGTCCACGCGTCTGGCCCGACGAACGGGTCGATGACGATCTCGAGGCCGAGTTCCTTCGCCGCGGCGAAGGTGTCGGCATGCGACGGAGCGGTCATCACGGTGCCGTCGGGCAGCGGGATGGCCTCCTCGACCAGGAACGCGTGGCCGGTCTTCGCGGTGATGCCGTGGGCGTCGAACGCGGACTTGAGCTGCGCTGCTCGGTCCACGAACGCGAACGCTTCGACGGTGTCGAAGCCGATCTCGGCCAGGCGGCGGACGCCGCCGTCGAGGTCGGGCTCCAGCGCGGCGTTCACCGTGTAGAGCTGCAGGGAGATGGCGGGAGCCATGTCGGGTCCTTTCCGGGGGTGGTACAGGTGACTGCCTGGAGGCGCGACTCGCGTTGCGGACGCAAGTTGCGCCTCCAGGCTGGTTGCGTTGGTCAGCGGACCGACTTGATCGGCAGGATGACGAGGGCGCCGAGGATGACGGCGACGCCGGCACCCCAGAGCATGAGCGTGTAGTTCTGACCACCGCCGATGCCGAGCAGGAACAGGCCGACGGCCGGTGCGAGCGACTGCGGCAGCGCGTTCGCGATGTTGATGACGCCGAGGTCCTTGCCGGGGCGTTCCGGGTCGGGCAGCACGTCGACGATCAGGGCGGTGTCGATGGCGGCGTAGATGCCGAAGGCGAAGCCGAGGACGATCTCGGCGAAGTAGAAGCCGCCGACGGTGTCGACGTGGGCCAGGATCACGAGGCCGACCGCGGTCAGTGCGGTGGAGCCCCAGACGAAGACCTTGCGGCGCTGGACGCGGTCCGACACCCAGCCGGAGACGGCGGCGCTGACGAGCAGGGCGACCGTGTAGAGCAGGACACCGAACGCGACGACCCCGACGGCCTCGGCCTGCGGCAGACCGATGCGGTCCTGCATGTAGAGCAGGCGGTACGTCGTGAACATGAACGTGCCGAAGGTGATGAGGAAGCGACCCCACCAGGCGAGTCCGAAGTCGCGGTGCTTGAACGGGTTCGTCCAGAACGAGCTGATCAGGTTGATCCAGCTGAACGGCTTGACCGGCGTCGTCGGCAGGTCGTCGCGTGCCACGAAGCAGTAGACGAGGATCGCGATGATCGCCAGGACACCGGGGGCGATGAAGAGCACCGGGAGGTTGCCGACCAGGTACACGGCCAGGTACAGGCCGGCGAGGATCGCGATGTTCTGCGCGAGGGCGATGACGCTCGAGGCCTTGCCGCGCTGGAACTCCGGCACGTTGTCGGCGAAGCTCGCGGTCAGCGTGGCGAGGACGGCGTTCGCCGTGACCTGCGCGAGGACCCAGGCCAGCGTGAGCTGCAGGACGTTCGGCGAGAACGCGAGCCAGGCGAGCGAACCGACGAAGACGATGACGCCGCCGAGCATCCACGGGCGTCGACGTCCCCACCGGCTGCGGGTGCGGTCGGAGATCGCGCCGAACAGCGGGTTTGCGAACAGTGCACCGAGGGCACCGAACGGCAGGACGGAGCCGACCACGGTCTCGGGGCTCGTGGGGTTGAGCTCGGTCGCCTTGATCGACATGCTCACGAAGACCGGCGTGAGCAGGGCGACGAACAGGCCGAACTGGGCGAAGCTGAGGCCCCAGAGGTAGCCGCGGCCCACACGCATCGTGCTGACGGACTGCGTGATCCCCTCGACCGAGAACGCTCGGGGCGCCGCGGCGTCCGAGGCGGTGGCACCGGCGGCTGCGGTGACCGCTGGCGATGCGGTCCCGGCGATGCCGCGGGTGGGTTCTTCCTTCGACGTCGGTGTCGACATGACTCCTCCTCGAGTCATAGGGGGCTTCGGGGCCCTCGAATACCTAGTGCTGCTAGGTGATCGGGACTGTAGCACCGGAAACCTCCGACCGGAAGTTTTTGTCCCGATTGTTGCGCCGGTACATTGGCACGCGTGACCTCCAACGATGGAATCGGCACCAGGGGCCCCTACGCCAAGGGCGTGCAGCGTCGGCGGGAGATCCTCGACCAGACGCTCGACGTCGTCGCCTCGCGCGGGATCGACGGCACCTCACTGCGCGCCATCGGCGATGCGATCGGGGTCTCGCACGCGGCACTGAAGCACTACTTCTCGTCACGCGAAGCGCTGCTGGTCGAGGTCCTGCGGGAACGCGATGCCGCCTCGGACCGGGCACTCGGCGACACGGCCGGGGTCTTCACCCGACTGGCCTTCGTCGCCGACCGGAACGTCAGCGAGCCGGCACTCGTGACGCTCTACACGACCCTGCTCGGGGCGTCGGTGGAGTCCGGCAACGAGACGGCGCGGGAGTTCTTCGCCGCACGGTTCGACGAGGCACGGGGGAACCTGGTCGCCCAGCTGCACGACGAGCTCGCGGCGTCGGGGCGGCACTCGGACGCCGACCTCGAGCAGGTGGCGTCGCTCATCATCGCGGCGTTCGACGGGCTGCAGGTGCAGTGGCTGCTGGACCGGAACGTGGACATCGCGGGGACGCTGCGGTTGCTGGAGCGGGTGTTGTAGGGGGCTTTCGGGCGGTCGCGGGTCGACGTGGAACGACACCGGGTCGACTCGGAACGACACCGGGTCGACTCAGAACGACGTCCTCGTCGTCGTGCGACAACGAGGACGTCGTTCCGAGTCGACGAACGACCCCTACTTCTCGCCGTCCTCTTCCGGGTTGAAGTGCGAGTCGTCCCCGACGTGCCCAGCGGCGAGGCCGTCCGGGTCGTTGGGGATGGTGTTGTCGTCGCCGAGCCCGCCCGGCTTCTCGATGCCCTCGGAGTCGTTCACGGGGGCCTTGGCGTCGTCGTCGTGCGTGTTGCTGCTGTCGGTCATGGTCTGCTCCAGTGCAGTGGTCGAACCGAGGGCGACGCCCCCGGCAGGTGCTGACCTCGGACGCTACGTGCCGCTGCTCGGAATCCACCCACCAGCCGCGTGCCCCGATCGGTCGACAGCGGAGTCGCCGCTCGGTAGATTGTTCAACAACCCGCGACGACAGGGAGTCCCCGTGACGACGATCGACCTGAACAGCGACCTCGGCGAGGGGTTCGGCGCCTGGACGATGGGCGACGACGCCGCGATGCTCGACGTCGTGTCGAGCGCCAACATCGCCTGCGGATTCCACGCCGGCGACCCGACGATCATGCTCGCCACCGCCCGCGCTGCGGCCGAGCGCGGGGTCGCCGTCGGTGCGCACGTCGCCTACCGCGACCTCGCCGGCTTCGGCCGCCGTCCGGTGCACGTCACGCCGGACGAACTCCACGCCGACGTCGTGCACCAGCTCGGTGCGATGACCGCCACCGCCCGGGTCGCCGGCACCGCCGTCACCTACGTCAAGCCCCACGGCGCCCTGTACAACACGGCGTGCGCCGACCCGGTCCAGGCCGAGGCCGTGGTCCGGGCTATCGCCGACGTCGACAGCTCGCTCGCGGTGCTCGCGCTGCCGGGTTCCGAACTCCTGCTCGCTGCCGAACGCCACGGGCTGCGCGCGGTCGCGGAGTCCTTCGCCGACCGCGCCTACGAACCCGACGGCTCCCTGGTGTCCCGCAGCACGCCGGGTTCGGTGCTGCACGATCCGGACGAGGTCGCGGCTCGCGTCCTCCGCATGGTCACCGACGGGGTCGCGACCGCCGTCGACGGCTCCGAGCTGCGGGTCAGTGCCGACTCGGTCTGCGTCCACGGCGACTCCCCCGGTGCCGTCGCGATGGCCCGCGCGATCCGATCACTGCTGACCGAGCACGGCGTCGCGGTCGCGCCGTTCGCACCGTGACCATCCTCGACCTCCGGCCCGCTGGGCGCACCGCCTTGCTCGCCACCTTCGACTCCCTGCCGCAGGTCGTCGCGTTCCGCGCCGGGCTGACCGCGGCTCGGCTGCCCGGCCTCACCGAGGTCGTGTCCGGCGCGCGGACCCTGCTGCTCCGCTACGATCCGGCGACGACCGACGCCGCGAGACTCCGCAGTGCACTCGAACACGTCGTCGCGTCCGCCGACGCCGATGCGGCGAGCGCCACGGACCCGCTCGTCATCCCGGTGGTCTACGACGGCGAGGACCTCGACCAGGTCGTCGCCCTGACAGGCATGCGCCGCGACCGCGTGATCGCGTGGCACACCGGCCAGCTCTGGACGAGCGCGTTCTGCGGCTTCGCCCCGGGCTTCAGTTACCTCACCGGCACCGAGCCGTCACTCGACGTGCCTCGCCGGAGCACGTCGCGCACCGCCGTGCCGAGCGGTGCCGTCGCATTGGCGGGCGAGTTCAGCGCCGTCTACCCGCGCGTCTCCCCCGGCGGCTGGCAGCTCATCGGCCGCGCCGACGTGCCGATGTGGTCGCTCGACCGGGAACCGCCGGCGCTGGCACCGGCAGGCACACGGGTCCGGTTCGTCGACGCGGGTGCGGCTTGAGCGCGCTGACCGTCCTGCAGGTCGGCTACGGCGCGGCAACGCAGGACCTGGGGCGGCCGGGCTTCAGTGACATGGGCCTCGGCGCGGCGGGCGCCGCCGACCGCGGGTCCGCAGCACTGGCCAACCGGCTGGTCGGCAACCGTCCCGATGCGGCCGTCCTGGAGGCCCTGCTCGGCTCCGTCACGCTGCGGACCGACGCGTACGTGGTCGTCGCCACCGCCGGGGCCGCCTGCCCGGTCGAGATCGAGCGGGCGGACGGCCGAGTCCGCGGTGCGGCCTCGCACGAGGTCCTGATGCTCGCACCGGGTGACACGCTCCGGATCGGTACGGCCACCGCCGGGCTGCGCTCCTACATCGCGGTCCTCGGCGGATTCGCGGTCGAGCCCGTACTGGGCAGTCGCTCGTGGGACTCGCTCGCACGCCTCGGGCCTCCTCCGTCGTCGCCGGGTGACGTCCTGCCGATCGGCGACGCGCGCGCTTCGTGGCCGATCGTCGACGCCGTGCCGCAACCCGACGAGCACTGGCCGGACGACCCGGTCGTCCTCGACGTCACCGCCGGCCCCCGCGACGACTGGTTCACGCCGGACTGGCGCGACACCCTGACCCGTCAGGACTTCACCGTCGGGTCGGACAGTGACCGCGTGGGGGTCCGCACCACGGCTCCGCAGCCGCTCGTCCGCGCCGTGACGGTCGAGCTGCCGAGCGAAGGGGTGGAGACCGGTTCGCTGCAGGTCCCGCCGGAGGGCTTCCCGGTGCTCTTCCTCGCCGACCACCCGGTCACCGGCGGCTACCCCGTCGTTGCGGTCCTCACGCCGGAGTCGGTCGACCGTGCCGCGCAGCTCCGCCCGGGCGACGCCATCCGCTTCCGGTTCGTCCACTGACGACCGGCTCGCTGACCGATCCGGAACAGGTCGGCGCCACTGCGGGTTGAGTCGGACACTGCCGACGAAAGGTGCACCACATGTCGATCACCGTCCTGCTCGAGGTCCAGTTCCGGAGCGACGTCCCCGCCGACACCGTCGAGGCGGCGATCCGCGAGACGCTCGCGCAGACCCGGGCCTTCGACGGCTGCGAGTCCCTCGAGGTGCTGGTCGACGACGCCGACCCGACGCGCATGGTCGTCGTCGAGTCCTGGACGAGCGGGGCCGCCCACGACGCCTACGAGGCATGGCGGGCGACCCTGGACGGTGCCGCAGCGATCGGACCGATCGTCGCCGCTCCGCCCGTCGCGCGGACGTTCGCCCGGACGATCGCGACCAGCTGACCTGCTGTGGGTCAGCCCGTGTACTCGTAGGTGCTGACCCAGTCGATGTCGAGGTGCCCGGCGGCACCCCAGTTGCCGACCTGGAACATGTACCGGTGCGCGGTCTTCGGCACGTTCGACGTGACGGTCTTGATGACCTTGCCGTCGAGCAGGTACTGCACCGACTTGCCGGGGATCCACTCGACCGAGTAGACGTGCCAGCTGCGCCAGGTCACCCCGGTGCTCATGCTCGTCGAGTTCGCTTCCTGCCCGGCGACCATCGAGTGGTGGTGGAGCATCGGCGACCCCTCGAAGTTCGCCTCGGGGTAGTCGATCTCGCCGTCCGACCAGACGTTGGACGACGGCCACAGCATGAACGCTGCACCGTTCCCGTCGGCGCCGGTGGCCTTCGCGCGGACGCTGAACTTGCCGCCCACGTGCGACCACGCGCCGTTCGGGGTCCCGAAGGTCCCCGCGGCTCCGTGCTTGCCGTCGAGCGTGACGTCCATGTAGCCGTTGCGGGCGCTGACCTGCGAGCCCGAGTAGTACGTGCCGCCCGTCCCGTCCGGGTAGGGCTGCCACGAGTTCGCGTAGGTCTTCGCGAACTGGCCGTTCGCCGAGGCCGTCGTGCTGAAGTTCTCGACGAAGGTCTGCTTGAACTTGCCGACGTTGCCGACCGGGGCGGTGACCCCCGCGTAGGCAACGGTTCCCGCTCCGAGCGGTGCCGCCACGACGACGGCTCCGATGAGTGCGGCGATGAGTGCTGTCCGCCTGATCCTGCGGTGCTGCATGTGTCACTCCCTGGTGTGACTGGTGGCACCCGTTCCCCTCGGGCGCCCAGCCGGATCTCGGCTGCGCACCGAGGGTAGGTGCATTCTGCAACCGATGCAGGGGGTTGACAGCAGTACGCCGGACCGGCGACCATGCCCCTCGTTCGAGGGTCAGCGTGCGGCGTGCTCGCGTGCTTCCATGGCGTCCCAGGCGAAGCTCGCGAGCCAGTGCGTGGAGTAGTACTCCTCGCCGACGCTGGCGGCCAGACCCGAGGCCAACAGCCGGTCGGCCGCCTCGTCGAGCAGGCTCGCGAGCCCGTCGTCGTCGAGCTCACCGGCGCGCAGGGCGTCCGCGATGCGCCGGGCCGATCCCGCTCGCGACAGGTCGAGCCCGAACAGGTGCACCTGCTGCGGGTCGTTCTCGTCGCGGACCACGGTCGACTGCAGGATCGCGTCGCCCGACCGCACCTGGGCGAAGAAGCCGTCCGACCACGTCGCGAACTCGGCCGGGGTCAGCACGGCCCGCATCAGGTCGGCTTCGGCCAGACCGGCGGACAGGAAGTCGTGCCCGCTGCGCTCCCAGGCGAACGGCCACCCGGCATCCTCGCCGAACCACTCGCGCGCCGCTCGCTCCACCGTCGCGGCGAGCTCGTCGCGGCCGAGCGACCGTGCGGCCTCGAGCACGAGCAGCAGCCCGAACGCCGAGTTCGAGTGCACCCCGTGCCGCACCGGGTGGGCGGCACCGTCGACCCAGCGGGTGACGAGGTCCTCGAGCACGTCGACGACGGGCGCGAACCCGGAGGCGAGCTGCCGGATGGCCGGCACCTCGGACGCGGAGACCTCGGCGGCGAGCTTCGCGAGCCAGGCCCACCCGTAGGGGCGCTCGTAGTGCGGCGTCGTGCGGAAGTAGGCGGCTTCCGTCGCCAGGTGATCCGCGCTCAGGTGCGCCTGCAGGATCGCGGTGAGCCGGGCCTCCAGGTCGGCCGGCAGGCCGTGCGCGACCAGACGCGCTGCGAGCCAGTGCATGTGCACGGACGAGTGCCAGTCGTACGACGTGGCGAAGGCGGGGTGCAGCTCGACCGGCAGCGCCCGGTCGTCCGGGCCGGACGTCGTGTGGTGCGCCGCGTACGGGTACTCGCGGGTGGTGTTCTCGGCGGCGACGGCCGCGAAGCGGTCGGCCCACGCGGCCCGGGTCAGGTCGAGCGGGGCAGCATCAGAAAGCGACAAGGTACATGACTCCCATGTTGACGACGAGCAGGATGGCGGCGGTCGGGATCTGCGCCTTGATCGGACCGTACTTGTCCCGCATCTCGAGCAGGGCAGCCGGCACCAGGTTGAAGTTCGCGGCCATCGGCGTGACGAGCGTGCCGCAGAAGCCGGCGAGCATACCGATGGCGAAGATCGCGGCTGGGTTGCCGTCGAAGCCCTGCACCAGGACGGGCCAGCCGATCGCGGCCGTCATGATCGGGAAGGCGGCGAACGCGTTGCCCATGATGATCGTGAAGAGCGCCATGCCGAGGCAGTAGACGACCACCGCGGCGATCAGGGAACCGCCGGGCAGGATCGACTTGATGATGGTGCCGACGGCGTCGCCGACCCCGGCCTGGGTGAACACGATGCCGAGGGTGGAGAGCATCTGCGGCAGCAGCGCCGCCCACCCGATGGCCTGCAGCAGACGGCCGCCCTCACGGATGGGCGTGGCGATCCTCGGCGGGCGCAGGACGAACACCGCGACGACCACGGCCAGCACCGAGCCGATGCCCAGGCCGGTCAGGGTCGCGCTGCCCTCGGCGAGCAGGGGTGCACCGCCGATCGAGACGAGCGGACCGAGCGTCGCCACGAGGACGGCGACCACGGGCACGACCAGCGCCGGGATGAAGAGCTTGTTGCCGAACCGGGTGGCGAAGGCCGCGCGCTCGTCCGGGCTGGTCGTCGCGAGGACGCTCGTGCTGGCGGACGGCTTCGTCGCGGCAGCGGTGGGCTCGGCCGGGCCGGTCTCCGCCCCCGTTCCGGCACCCGGGATGCTGGCGACGCGCGTGCGACTGGTGGTCCCGGTGAACCCGAGTCCGGCGAGGGCGACCATCACGAGGACGGCGATGCCGAGCACCCACGACGGCGCGGTCTTCGCGGCGACGAAGGTGCCGTAGAAGAACGAGACCCCGAGGATCCCCCAGAACGCCGCGTTGCCGAGTCGCTTCGCGTGCGAGGTGTCCGTGACGATGAGGACGGCCACCGCGATGAAGAACGCGCCGATGAGCCAGTAGAGCCATTCGCTGGTGATCACGCTGCGGCTCCCTGCGTCGGGGCGTCGACGCGTGCGTCGGCGGCCATCTTGTCGAGCGTGCGGTCGAACAGCAGCAGTCGCGTGCCGTGGACCAGGAGCGCGGCGATGCCGGTCGGGATCGCCCACAGCGCCAGGTCGATGGGTTCGAGCGACAGACCGTAGGTGGCGTCGACGAAGGTCGTGATGAGCAGGATCGAGCCGACGGCGACGAAGACGTCCTCGCCGAAGAAGACCCCGACGGTGTCCGACGACGCCGAGTAGCCCTTGATCTTCTCGCGCATCCGCTCGTCGATCCGGCCGTACTTCTTGATCGCCGCCCCTTCGGCCATCGGGTGCACGAGGGGCCGAACGGTCTGCGCCGGCCCGCCGATGCTGGTGAGGCCGACCGCGGCCGTGACCTGCCGGATGGCCAGGTACCCGGCCAGCAGACGACCCGTCGTGAGCTTGTCGAGCTTCGCGATCAGGTGCTTGGCCTGGTCCTGCAGCCCGTAGCGCTCGATCAGGCCGATGACGGGCAGGACGAGCGCGAAGGTCGTGACGGACCGGCTCGACGCGAAGCCGTCGCCGAACGCGGTGAGGATGCCGACGGGACCGATCCCGCCGATGGCCGCGGTGACGATGCCCGCGACGGTCACGACGAGCAGCGCGTTGATGCGCAACGCGAACCCGATGATGACGACGGCGACGCCGATGAGGACGAACATGCGGGACAGTCTGGACCGCATTGTTCAACAATCGCAAGGGGGTGTTCTGCTCTGTAACACGACGGTCACACGGTGCGGGGTTCGCACCTGCGATGCCCGAGGCCGTGTCAGGATCGGGACATGACCCGAACCGTCAGCGGCGCCGACTCGACGGCCGACCGGCTGCGCACCATGATCGCGGCGGGCGAGTTCTCCCCCGGGGCACAGCTGTCGGAGGAACGGTTGAGCGACCAGCTCGGGGTGTCACGGAACACCCTGCGCGAGGCCTTCCGGCTGCTCGCGCGGGACCGGCTGGTCGAGCACGTGTTCAACCGCGGGGTCTTCGTGCGACGCCTCTCCGCCGAGGACGTCACGGACCTGTACTCCGCCCGTCGGGTGCTCGAGGAAGCCGCGGTCCGCGCGTGCTCGCCGACGTCACCCGCGCTCGACGCAGCGGCGGCGGCCGTCACGGCTGCACGGGACGCTGCCGCCGCGGGCGACTGGGGCGCCGTGGGCACCGCGGACATCCGGTTCCACTCCGAGCTCGTGCGCGCGGTCCCGAGCGAGCGCATCCACGGCCTGATGGACGGACTGCTCGCCGAGATGCGGCTGGCCTTCCTGACGACCGACGACCCGGGGTCGTTCCACGCCGAGTTCGTGGACCGGAACGACGCGATCGTCGCGGCGTTGCGCGCCGGCGACCAGGCGGGAGCGTCGGCGCTGTTGGGGGACTACCTCGACGATGCGGAACAGACGCTGCGGGTGGCCGCGGACGCGGCAGGCTGACGGGAGGCCCGGTGCGGGTCCTGCCTGCGCGCTCGGCCCGCCTCGACTAGCGCTGGTACCGGCCGAGGCCGCGCTTCCTGTCGCGGAGTGCGACGGTGAGCATGCTGCCGCCGAGCACGAGCCACACGACGGCCATGATCGTGCGGAAGACGTCCGGTCCGATCATGGCCATGACACCCCAGAGCACCCCGACCGCGATCCACACCACGCCGACCCAGACGAGCGGCCGCCCGAACGTCGCACGAAGGAACCGGTTGTCGCCGCTCATGAGCCGAACCCTACGCCCGAGCGTGCGCCACGTCAGCCCCCGACGAGTGCCTTCACCGCGTCGATCACGATCTGCCGACGCCGCGCAGGTGCGACCGCCGCGACCAACGAGCCGTACTCGGGGGAGGTCGAGCTCCAGAACGCGGCGAGGTGCATCACCAGGCCCAGCAACACTGCCGGCCGGTAGCTGCGCGGCAGGACCCCGGCGCGCTGGGCGTGCTCGACGGCGGCGACGGCCTCGGCATCGCTGGCGATGACGGCTTCGAGCGCACCGTCACTCCCCCGCTCGAGGCGGCGCCACGTCGCGAGCCGCTCAGCCCACGGACGCCGGACGTACGAGTCGTGCAGGCGGGCAGCCCACTCGGCGAGGTCGTCGGTGTCGACGGGGACCTCGTCGAACGTCTCAGCGACGGTCTGGGCGAGGAGCGCGTCGAACAGCCCCTCCTTGCTGCCGAAGTAGTGGAAGATCTGCGCCTTGTTGCTCGATGACGCCGCGGCGATCCGCTCGATCTTGGCGCCGACGAGCCCAGCCGCGGCGAACTCGTCGCGTGCCGCGAGCAGGAGTCGTGCGCGCATCGCGTCGGCGGCTGGGGGCGTGAAGCGTGCCATGCAGACAACCGTATCGACCGAGTCGGCACCGCGGAGCCGGACGGCCGCGATGCTGTGCCGATCAGGCGCGCTGCCGCCGAACGACACCCCTCAGGACCAGCCCCACCGCCAGCAGGACGCTGGCGACCACCGATCCCTGGACCAGGTCGGAGAAGCCCTGGCGCACGTCGGAGTTCCAGAAGAGGACCACGACGATGAGAGCTGCGGTCAGGCCGAGCACGATCGACCGGGCGCGCAGTCCCCCGCCGGAACGACTGAGAACGACGTCGATCGCCACGAGCGGGACGGGAAAGAGCGCAGCGAAGGCAGCCGAGCCTTCGAAGAAGAGAACCCCTCCGAGCAGTCCGCCTCCGAGGCCGATCGCAAAGCTCACCCAGTCCGCCACGCGGAGCGTGACTGGCGAGCCATCCCTGCACCGACGTAGTCCCCACAAGAAGACGAAGCAGACGAGGGCGCCACCGACGACGAGGAGCGACGCTGCTCCCCACCAAGTCGAAGCCGGCGCAGTGGTCATCGAGGCACCGAGAGCAACGCTTGAAGAGGCGATCGCGAATGATCCCTGCCTCCACCACACCAGATCCATCCGTTCGTCATGTTTCACATTCTGAGGATAGTACGGGCGCGGTACAGCGGGAGCAACCAGTAGCTGACGAGCCATATCGAGCAATATTCACGATATTTTGTGTTGGTGTACATAAACCTGCAACATCAGTACAGTTCGGTTGTCAGCACAAGCTGGCAACGACTCGGGGAGATGAAGTTGTCTCGTAAGTACATTGCTCGATCGATGGGGTTCGGAACCTGCTTGCTCCTTTTGGGCTCGCTGGTCGCGCCGGCGACTGCTGCGCCACTCGCAGACGCCCCCGCGGCCCACGTCGACGTTGAAGAGCAGGGTCAGGAATTCGCAGCCCTCCAGCACGCCTACGGCACCGCCAAGGATGAGGGGGGAAACTCGATCAATGGCGGGTTCGCGACCTCGCCGGTGGCTTCCTTTCGGTGGAGTTACCGAGGCGTCACGATCGTCGTACCAGCAGGATGCTTCCTCAACATGGCTGTACGAGGCTCGGGGCTCAGCGTCACAGGCTCAACAACTGCCGTCGAGTGTTACGGGCCCGCCGCGATCATCCCCGGCATGTTCTGCAACTGGAGCGGTGTCTACCGGTTCAAAGACGTCAACGGTCGGCAATACGCCCAGGAAACGACCTCCGTGCGGTCTGGCTGCGGCCAGGCGGTGTTCAAGATTCCCAGCGTCAAGAAGCACACGTTGCGCCCGGGAAGCATGTGCGTTGACTTCCGGAACAACGGCGACGTCCGCGGCCGAACTTGCATGGCGATCTACCGCTGAGCATCGAGAACCCATGGCATCAAGCACCTGGGTGACGATTCGAATGGCCTCCGGATGGGGTGGCCTGCGCAGCCCCTTCCGGCGCAGGAAGAAGGAGGGTCCGTGCCCGTCAAACACTCTCGTCTGCGCCACATGGTCAGCACCGGGCTCGCAGTGAGTGCAGTCCTGCTCGGAACAACCTGTGTCGTGCTCGTCGCCAGCGGCTGGCCGCTGTCGGTCGCAGCCGGAGCAGCTGGGCTGACCGCCTCGGGCTTTGCAGGCACGGTCGATCCGAAGAGCAAGGCCGCCCCGGCCGCCTTCCTGATCTGCGTTGCAGCAATCGGCACGGCGTTGGTTGTCCATCAGGTGGTCTCATGAGCGACCCGATCGAACTGCGCGGGGTCCGCAAGGCCTACGGAAAGCACATCGCCCTCACCGATGTGTCCTTCACCTGCCCGCAGGGGACGATCACAGCGTTCTGCGGACCGAACGGCGCCGGCAAGTCCACCGCGCTTCGGATCCTGACCGGGATCATCCGAGCGGACGTCGGCACTGCGATGGTGAACGGTCAGGAACTCCAGGAGCTGCCCGCTCCGGCCAGGTTCCTCGGTTCCCTTCTCGACGCGTCAGCGTTCCACCCAGGTCGGTCGGTTCGCGAGACGCTCCGACTCACCGCCTTCACCATCGGTGAGCCCAGGCAACGAGTCGACGAGTGCCTCGAGACCGTCGGGTTGCAGTCGGTGGCCGCGAGGCGAGTCGGCAAGCTCTCCCTCGGCATGCGGCAACGACTCGGGCTTGCGCATGCACTACTCGGACGCCCTCGGGTGCTCGTCCTGGATGAGCCCTCCAACGGTCTGGATCCCGAAGGAATGCAGTGGCTCGACACGATGCTTCGCCAATTCGCTGATCAGGGCGGGACGGTGTTGGTCTCCACACATCAGCTCGCGGCGGTGGAGCGGACTGCTGATCGCATCGTTGCGATCTCGCGCGGACGGGTCGTCGACCAGGTTCGGCTTGAGGAGCTGCGCGCACGAACCGGGCGGAGTTTCCTCGTGGCCGAGGATCAACCGCGCTTCGCGCATGCTCTGCGGCTCGTCGGGGCGCACCCATCTCCGATGGCAGAAGGCTTGCTCGTGGACCTCGGGCCCGTGGAAGTCGGGCGGCTTGCCAGAGATTCGGGCATCGCGCTCTCCGCACTCCGCGCAGAGGACGTCCGGCTCGATTCCTACTTGTCCTCCATCACTGAGACCGAATACGAGGGGAAGACGACGTGATCCGATTGGTTCTCGTCGAACTGCGACGCGCGGTCGATACGCGCGGGCCGCGCTGGGCCTTCGCGGCGGCGGCCGTCAGCGGTGTCCTGCTGTCCTTTGTCGTTGCGCGAGATGCGACGACGTTCGCGGCGTTCGTCGCCGGACTCAGCCTTGCGCTTCCGCTGCTCATGGGTCTTCTGGCTGTCATGGCGTTCACGGCGGAATGGAGCACGCGCGCTGCGTTGACGACATTCGCTGTCACGCCACGCCGACAACGAATACTCGGTGCCCGTTACGCCGCAATCCTGCTCCTCGCTGCCTCGACTCTCGTTGCCATCCATCTCCTCGCAGCCATCGGCTTCGTTGTCAGCAGGCCCGGTTCTGTCGGTTCCGTTTTCGACGTCGCCGTTCTGGCGCAGTTCTGGCAGATGCTTGCGACAACGGTCGCGGCAACCCTCACGGCAATCGCCGTTGCGAGCCTCGTGCTGCGAACGGCGCTCGCCCTGCTTATCGCCGTGTTCGGACCTTTTCTCCTGACCATCGGGCTCGCGTTCACACCCGGCCTGGTCGACTGGCTGAACCCGTACGGCTTCGCGTCTTGGCTCGCGGAGCCGCAACTGTCCTGGACCATCACGTCGGAGACCACTGTCGGACTCGGGCCCGCGGTGACGTCATTCGCGGTCTGGACTGCACTCCCGCTCGCGCTCGGGTGGGTCCGACAACTCCGCGCGGAGCCTCGCTGATGCTTGGTCCGACCGCGGGCAAGGCAAGCGGGTGCCCTACGAGACATCGCGTACCGACGCTCGGCCTCGTCGGCGGGGTGGTCGTGACCTGCGGCGCCTGGCTGGTTCTCGACCTGCTCTACGCCTGCGTTGCTGCGCTGGCCACGCTCACCTGGGCGGCGTCTTCGCCGAGCGTCATCGGGACCGCGCCGATCCCCCAGGGAGCATCGCCGGACCGTGCGGCGGTGCGGCGATGGCGCGCAGAGCACCCGAGCTCGACCGTGAGCGAGGCGATCGCCGCCGTCACGAAGTCGTAGCTGCTGACGCTCCCCGAGCCCTCGTCGGCGAAACGTTGCGCGCCGAACGGCATCGCGTGCGCGGAGAATGCCCCGGCGCACGAATCCCCCGGAAATGGGCAAGAATGCGTCCCCCGATCCTCCCTAGGCTCATGACAAGCGCACCACCACGCCGCAGATCCGCGGCCGGCCCAATGACGGGAGGTTCGACATGTCACAGTTCGTCCAGGAGTTCACGCAGGGCGCCATCGTCGGAGAACCCGAGGTCGTCGAGGACCGCCCGTCGGTGCGCGAGGTCGCCGAGCATCCCGCGTGGACGCGGCTGAAAGCCGCTGTCGTGTCGTTCCGTGCGCTGCAGACGGCCGACGGCTCGATACCCGACCACGCGGACCACGCGACCGCTTCCGAGCACCTGGCCACGATCCTCCCGGCCATTGCCGAACTGGCCCCGTTCTTTCCGCACGATGCGGCGTACCTCGCTGCACTGCAGCGCGATTTCGCACGCTGGGAACGCGACGGTTTCGGCGTTCCCGACTTCCTCGACGCCCTGAACGAGTTCCAGCCGCAACAGCACCGCATCGACGGAATCGGCCACCTGGTCGTCTTCCCGATGGTGACGCAGAACGGCAGTTCCTCGCGGTTCGTTGAAGCCGTCCTGGTCGAGGTCATCTGGCCGGAGTTCATCGCGGAACTCGAAGCGGGCGACTACAGCAACAAGCTCTTCGTCGCGTTGCGATTCGTCGACTTCACGCCCGGGTACGACACGAATTCTGCGGTGCTGTTCCCCGAGACGGTCGCGATGCGCGAGATCCCGACGTTCACGTGGGGCGCGATCTTCCAGGACCGCGAAGCCGCTCGATACCGCCGAGTCGTCCGTGCCGCTGCGGAGATCACCAAACTGGAGTTGCCGGACGACGCTGCAGCAATGCTCTACGACCAGGAGCTGACGGAACGGGTCTTCGTGATGTGGGACATCATCCACGACCGATCGCACATGCGCGGGGACCTGCCGTTCGACCCGTTCATGATCAAGCAGCGGATGCCGTTCTTCCTCTACTCGCTGGAAGAACTCCGCTGCGACCTGACGGCGTTCCGGGAATCCGTACGGCTCGAACGCGCGCTCTCCGCGGTGCCGGATGCAGATCTCGACGAGGCGCAACGCGCAATCCGCGACCACGCCCACCTGGTGCAGTACGCCGTCGTCTTCGACCGCATCTTCCGGTTCGCGATCACCGGCAGCCGCGTCCGGAACTACGACGGACTCGGCGGGCAGTTGTTGTTCGCGTGGATGCACCAGCACGATGTCCTGCACTGGACGGACACGCAGCTCACCATCGACTGGGATGCCGTTCCCGATGTGATCATCGCGCTCAGTGATCAGATCAACGAGTTGTACCGGCGGTCGATCGACCGGCCGAAATCGGCGCACTGGCTCGCCGCGTACGAGATGCTGACCCGGACGCTCACGCCGCACCCGGCGTCGAGATGGGCGCGGGGACTGCCGGAGGAAACGCTCGCCGGAATGCCCAAGGGCTACACCGACGCCGTACTCGACGACGAATTCCCGCTGTCGATGTTCTACGAGGCGCTGAACAAGAAGATGGCTGCGGTCATCTCTTCGACGGCCGGCATCACCGGCTCGTCGTCGGTTGCTCCGTCCGCTGTTCCGTCCGTTCCGGACGTCGCCGCGTGAGCGCTGGCTCCCTGTCCGGTCGCACGGTGCTGGTCGCGGGCGCGACCAGCACCAGCGGCGCGGCAGTCGCGCGCGCACTCACCTCCGCCGGGGCGGCCGTCGTCGCGGTCGGCACCAGACCAGACGCACTGGAGGCCCTGCACGCCTCCGTCCCGGGCGTCACGACCCACACGTGCGACCTCGCAGACCTCGGCGCGGTCACCGCGCTCGCGGCTGCGGTCCACGAGACGGCGGGATCGGTCGACGGGCTGGTCCACCTGGTCGGTGGGTGGCGCGGGGGCGGCGGCATCGCCGGCCAGTCGGACGACGACTGGGACTTCTTCGACCGGGCGTTCCGCACCCTGCGGAACACCACACGCGTGTTCTACGACGACCTGGTGGCGTCGCCGGCCGGACGGCTCGCGTTCGTCTCGTCCACCGCCGTCGACTCCCCCACCGCGGGTGCCGCGAACTACGCAGCCGCCAAGGCTGCCTCGGACGCGTGGGTCCGTGCCGTGGCCCAGGGCTTCCGGAAGGACGCACCGGACTCGGCGGCAGCCACCGTGTTCGTCGTCGGCGCCCTCGCCGGTCTCGAAGAGCGGCTCGGCGACGAGGCCGTGCGGCTCTGGACGGCACCGCCGGCCGACGTGAACGGCGCGCGTCTCCCGCTCTCGGCCGCTCCAGCTGCGGCCTCGAACCTAGGATGAACCAGTGACCCTTCGACTCCACGACCTGGACCTGCGGGGCTTCGCCTCGGACAACTACGCCGGTGTCCACCCCGAGATCCTCGACGCGATCGCCGCGGCCAACGACGGCCACCAGATCGCGTACGGCGAGGACGTCTACACGGCCCGTCTCAACGAGGTGATCGGCGACCACTTCGGCTCGCAGGCGCAGGCGTTCCCGGTGTTCAACGGGACCGGCGCGAACGTCGTCGGGCTGCAGTCGATGCTGCCGCGGTGGGGCGCCGTCGTGTGCACCACGACCGCGCACATCCACACCGACGAAGCGGGTGCTCCCGAGCGCATCGGCGGGATCAAGCTGCTGCCGGTCGAGACCCCGGACGGCAAGCTCACCCCCGAGCTCATCGACAAGGAGGCCTGGGGCTGGGGTGACGAACACCGCGCCCAGCCGCTCGTGGTGTCGATCACGCAGACCACCGAGCTCGGCACCGCCTACACGGTCGACGAGATCCGGGCGATCGCGGACCACGTCCACCCGCTCGGCATGACGCTGCACATGGACGGCGCACGCATCTCCAACGCCGCTGCGACCCTCGGCCTGCCCCTGCGCGACTTCACCACCGACGCCGGCGTGGACGTGTTGAGCTTCGGCGGCACGAAGAACGGCATGCTCTACGGCGAGGCGATCGTCGTGCTCAACCCCGACGCGTCAGAGGGGCTGCACTACCTGCGCAAGATGAACATGCAGCTGTCGTCGAAGATGCGGTTCGTCTCTGCGCAGCTCATCGCGCTGCTGTCCGACGACCTGTACCTGCGCTCCGCCGGGCACGCCAACGCCATGGCCGCCCGACTCCGCGGCGCGCTCGAGGCCCGGATCGCCGACGGCAGCATCCAGGGCGTCGGGTTCAGCCAGGAGACCCAGGCCAACGGGGTGTTCGCGACCCTGCCCGCGGGGGTGGCCGAGCGGCTGCGCAAGCACTTCCGGTTCTACGACTGGGACGCCAGCCGCAACGAGGTGCGGTGGATGTGCGCGTACGACACGTCGGAGCAGGACATCGACGACTTCGTGGCGGCGTTGACGCGGGAGCTCGACGCGGCCTGATCCAACGTAGAATCCCGTGTGATCTCCGAGCACCCCGAACCCAGCGGCATCCTCCCCGAGGACCTCGACGCCACGCTCCGGGTGCTCGAGCAGATGAGCGACATCGACGAGACGCACCCCGACTTCGTGCGGGTGCGTCAGGCCACGGCGAAGATGTTCAAGGCCGTGAAGCGTGCGCACCGGCTCGAGAAGCGCGCGGTCATCGCCGAGGCCGACCGCCTCGTCATCGCCGCCACCGCGACCGGAGCCGCCGACCGGATCGACGACGAGACCCGCGGCGTCCCGATCAGCACCTCGACCACGGCGTCCACCGCCGGCACCCTGCTGAAGTCACGCCCCTGCTACATGTGCAAGCAGCAGTACACGGTCGTCGACGCGTTCTACCACCAGCTGTGCCCCTCGTGCGCGGCGATGAGCCACGCGAAGCGTGATGCCCGGACGGACCTGACCGGCAAGCGGGCGCTGCTGACCGGTGGCCGCGCGAAGATCGGCATGTACATCGCGCTCCGCCTGCTGCGCGACGGCGCCCACACGACCATCACGACGCGGTTCCCCCGCGACGCCGTGCGCCGGTTCACGAGCCTGCCGGACTCGGCCGACTGGATCTCGCGCCTCAAGGTCGTCGGCATCGACCTGCGCGACCCGGCCCAGGTCATCGGTCTCGCCGAGGACGTCGCCGCTGCCGGCCCGCTCGACATCCTGATCAACAACGCCACGCAGACCGTCCGCCGGTCGCCCGGCGCGTACCAACCCCTCGTCGACGCCGAACTCGCGCCGCTGCCGGACGGCCCGCTGCCCGAGCTCGTGACCTTCGGGCACACGAACGACCAGCACCCGCAGGCGCTCGCCCGCTCGGTGACGGCGCACCCGATCCTCGCGGCCGCCGCAGCCCGCGCCGACGAGCTGACCGAGCGGGCCATGGCTCCGGGGTCGAGCTCGCTCGAGCGTCTGGCCATGGGCACCGCGATCGATGCTGGTGGCCTCGTGCCCGACCTGCACGACGTGAACTCGTGGACGCAGGCCGTCGACGAGGTCGACCCGCTCGAGATGCTCGAGGTCCAGCTCGCGAACACCACGGCCCCCTTCATCCTGATCTCGAAGCTCCGCCCCGCGATGGCGGCGAGCGAAGCGCACCGTACCTACGTGGTGAACGTCAGCGCGATGGAGGGTGTGTTCGGCCGCGCCTACAAGGGACCGGGGCACCCGCACACGAACATGGCGAAGGCCGCCGTGAACATGCTCACCCGCACGAGTGCGCAGGAGATGTTCGAGACCGATCGCATCCTGATGACGAGCGTCGACACCGGGTGGATCACCGACGAGCGACCGCACCCGACGAAGGTCCGGCTGGCGGAGGAGGGCTTCCACGCGCCGCTCGACCTCGTCGACGGGGCTGCACGCGTGTACGACCCGATCGTGCGGGGCGAGGCGGGCGAGGACGTGTTCGGCGTGTTCCTGAAGGACTACAAGCCCAGTTCCTGGTGAGGTCCACGGCCCTTCCGCCGGTCAGTCGCCCTCGTGCGCAGCCAGGGTGGCGAGTACGAGCTTCGTGATCCGACGCTGCCCTTCGTCGTTGGGGTGGATGCCGTCCGTCGAGTAGATCCCCGTCCCGGAAGTGTCGGCCTCGGGGAAGGTGTCAGCCATGCTGACGTACGCGGCTCCGCTCTTCGCTGCGGCACGCTTGATCTCGGCGAGGTAGCTCGACCACTCGCTCGACATGCCGTCCGTCATGCTCGAGGCCGGGGTGAACTCGCCGATCACGAGCAGCGAGGGCTTCGAGGGGAGCGCTGCGAGCGTCTCGAGGAACGCCACGTACTGGGCGCCGAGCTCGTCGGGTGTGAGATTCGCCGCGTCGTTGCCACCCAGCGTGATGGTGATGAGGTCCGGCGCAGCACGACGCATCGCCGTCAGGAAGCCCTCTTGGTTCTTCGTGAACGTCGCGATCGTCGAGCCCGAGTGCGCGGAGCCGTAGCGGTGGATGCCCGCGTCCCGGTCGCCGTCGTAGATCGTGAACCCCAGCAAGGAGAACGGCGCGACGGCGGTGACGGTCACCGTGTGCTCCCCGCTCGACAGTCCGTCCACCTTCGTGATCGTCCCGGTACTGGCAGTCCCGGTCGTGGCGACGGTCGTCGGTGCGGCTCCGTCGACGCTGTAGGTGAAGTCACCGGACCCGGGGTAGCGCGCCCACCAGATGTCGATCCCGGTGCCCGTGAAGCCGTAGCTCCGCGAGGCGCCCGCCTGCATCGCGACCGATCGGTAGCCGAGGTCGGGGGTAGTGATGTCGAACTGGCTCTCCCCCGTGCGCGCGGCCGCCCAGTCACCCCAGGTCGAGTCCGGTGCGTACACGGCGAACTGTGCCGGCAGGTACCCGGCCCCTCCGGCGACCCCGTCCGTCGGGTGCTCCGTGCGCAGCTGGTCGAGCGTGAGGTCCATCCACCGGGTGGAGCGTGACGAGGCGCCCTGCCCCTCGGTGATCGAGTCCCCCAGGGCGACCCAGTTCGCGGGCGCCTCGGTCCGGTCGGCCACGGCGGCGTTCCAGGTCGCGAGCGGCTCGGCGACCTCCGGGGTCTTCGCCGCGGAGCACCCCGTCGCGACGATCGACACGAGTGCGACGACCAGGCCGGCGACGAGCCGGGGAGCCCCTCGACGCTGACCGCGATCGGTGGTGCGCTCGTGGCCGTTCACGTTGTCTCCCTTGGGTGGGACGGAGTCCGCGACCGGGCGCCGGGTCGGGCAATGCTAACCGCGCAACCCTGGTGAACTACCGTCGTCTCCGTGCCCTCCTCCACCGGGACTCCGGACCCGACTGCCGGTCCAGCGACCGCGCCGCACTCCGTCAGACGGACCATCGCGGTCGGTCTGGCGATCGCCGTGTCGGCAGCAGCGCTGGTCGGCATCGATGCGGTCGCCGGGTCCGCTGACACCGCGGCGTCGCCGGTGACGGTGACCAAGGTCACCGCGGCGTCCACCGTCACCTCGACCGGCAGCGCCGTGCGGGCCACCCTGAAGGTCACGAACACCACCTCGGTGCGGAAGCCAGCTTCGTCGGCCTGGCTCTCCCTGTCGACCAGCACGAAGAAGTACTCGCTCGGCCGGGTCGCGGTGAAACCACTCGCCCCGGGCTCGAGCACGACGGTCAGCGCGGTCCGCACGACGCCTTCCCGTGCCGCGGCCGGGAAGTACTCGGTCCTCGCCTGCGTGGGTGCGTACTCCGGGCAGCACTGCCGTACGTCCGCTTCGACCGTCACCACCAAGCCGACGCCCCGACCACGTCCCCAGACCGGCGTGATGCTCGACGTCGCTCGCGCCTACTACCCCGTGGCACTGATCAAGCGGTACATCGACCTGCTCGCCGACGACGGCGGCCGCTTCCTGCACCTGCACCTCACCGATGACCAGAACGTCGGGATCGAGAGCAAGGTCCTCGGTCAGACCCTCGCGAACGCCGATCTCGACCACGGCGTCTACACGAGCCGCGTGACCGGTCGTCCGTTCCTCAGCGCCGCACAGGCACGCACGATCGCCGAGTACGCGGCGAAGCGGGGCGTGGCGATCGTGCCCGAGGTCGACACTCCCGGCCACATGGCTGCCGCCTTCGCCCTGCTCGAGGCGGAGCACGGCACGAAGTGGGTCGACCGCATCCGTTCGGGCGAGAGCGAGCTCGACCCGTCGGCGCCGGGCAGTCTCGCGCTGGCGACCAAGCTGTACGCCGAGGTGCAGCGGACGTTCCCGTCCAGCCGCACCGTGCACATCGGTGGGGACGAATGGGGCGGCGACGTCACCGCCGCCCAACGCGTCGCGTGGATGAACGCGATGGCGGCCGCGCTCGGCAACCGCGAGGTGTGGGCCTGGAACGACGGGATCGATCGCGCTGCGGTCGGGCGACTGGACCCGCGCATCCACGTCACGTACTGGAGCTTCGACGGTGACACCGAGGACGCAGCCGAGCGCCGCGAACGCCGAGCACGCCGGGCCAGTGCGGTCGACCTGCAGCAGGCCGGGATCGACCTGCTCAACTACAACTCGTACTACCTGTACGAGGTGCCGACCGACCTCGACCCGGCCGACAGCGAGTACACCGTCGCCGATCTCCGCGAGCACTGGTCGCTCCGGACGTGGGACGGCGATTCCGGAGCACGTCTCGCTGCTCCGATGTCGGGCGCGGCCGTCGCGATCTGGGGCGAGGACCTCGAGCGTCCACCTGCTGACGCGCTCCTGCGGTGGAGCGCGCCGCACGTGAAGGCGATGATCGAGACCGCAGCCTCCTGACGGACGCGTGACGGGCCTCCAGGCCGACCGCCGGAACAGCCGGACCAACCGGACCCGCCGGATCCACCGGATCCACCGGATCCACCGCCGGACCTACCCCAGCGGCTCCACGCCGTAACTGGTGACCACCGCGCGCAACTCGTCCAGGTAGGTCTGCGCCTGCACGGTGAGGGGAACCGAAGCGTGCGCGATCCAGCCGATCTCGATGCGTTCGTCGACGTCGAGGGGGATGGCGACGATCTCGGGGTCGAGGTCGTCGCTGATGAGCCCGGTGGAGATCGTGTACCCGCCGAGGCCGATCATGAGGTTGAAGATCGTCGCCCGGTCCGAGACGCGGATCTCCCGCTTGCTCGACATCGTCGACAGGATCTCCTCCGCCAGGTAGAAGGAGTTGTTCGCGCCCTGGTCGAACGTCAGCCGCGGCAGGTCGGCGAGGTCTTCGAGGGTCGCACGCTCCCGTGACGCGATGGGGTTCCGACGGGCCACGAAGATGTGCGGCTCGGCGACGAACAGCGGTGTGAACACGACCCCTGCGTCCCGTAGCAGCTTGCCGAGCACCTGCTTGTTGAAGTCGTTGCGGTAGAGGATGCCCACCTCGCTCCGCAGGGTGCGGACGTCCTCGATGATGTCCCAGGTGCGTGTCTCGCGCAGCGAGAACTCGTACTCGTCCGCGGCCGCGCCCTCGACCATGCGGACGAAGGCCTCCACGGCGAACGAGTAGTGCTGGGAGGACACCCCGAGGAGCCGACGCGACCGCTGCCGGCCGACGTACCGCTGCTCGAGCAGGGAGACCTGCTCGATGACCTGCCGGGCGTACCCGAGGAACTCGACGCCGTCGACGGTGAGGACGACGCCCCGAGCCGATCGGGTGAAGAGCGGGCGCCCGATCCGCGTCTCCAGGTCCTTCATCGCCGCGGACATCGTCGGCTGCGACACGTAGAGCAGGTCGGCCGCGGCGCTGATCGAGCCCTCCGTCGCGACCTCGATGAAGTACCGGAGCTGCTGCAGGGTGATGTCGTTCGAGACACGGGCCATAGGCCGAGGCTATACCGGTGCATAGCGTCTCGATATTACCTGATGGCCCGCGGTTCCCGTCATGATCGACGTACCCCTTCCCCAGTGCCCTCGGGCGCTCGACGAACAGATTGCCGACCATGGCGAACGACCTCACCTTCAGCATCACCCGGACCCGGTTCGACGAGGACTACTCCCCCGCCGACAGCTCCCGGCTGACCACGAACTTCGCCAACCTGGCGCGCGGCGAGCGCCGGCAGGAGAACCTCCGTGCTGCGCTGGCGATGATCGACGGGCGCGCGAACGACCTCGCGGGGGCTTCTGCTGGCGGTGCCGGTGATCGCTACCGCCTGGACCTCGACATCGTTTCGGCCTCGCTGCAGTTCTCCGACGGAGGAGCGGACGCCGAGTTCCCGCTGCTCGAGATGCTCGACGTCACGATCGTCGACCAGCACACCGGCGAGCACCACCACGGCATCCTCGGCAACAACTTCTCGTCGTACCTGCGCGACTACGACTTCTCCGTGCTGCTGCCGTCATCGCCGGGCTTGCCGTCTGACTTCGGGGCGCTGCACGGGGCGCTCTTCCAGCGTTTCCTGGAGTCCTCCGCGTTCCGCTCGGACTTCAGTGCCGAGCCCGTCGTCTGCATCAGCGTCTCGACGAGCCAGACCTACCGCCGGACCGGGTACGTCCACCCAGTCCTCGGCGCCGAGTACGAGCACGAGCACTCCTCGCTCACCGACGACTACTTCGGTCGGATGGGCATGCGGGTCCGGTACTTCCAGCCCGCCGGAGCGTCGGCCCCGCTCGCGTTCTACACGCGCGGCGACCTGACCGGGGACTACACGGACCTCCAGCTCATCGGCACGATCGCCACCATGGAGACGTTCCAGAAGATCTACCGCCCGGAGATCTACGCCGCGAACACCCCGGCCGGGAGCACCTACCGCCCCACCCTCGACCACACCGACTTCACGCCCACCCCGGTCACCTACGACCGTGCGGAGCGCAGCCGCCTCGGGATCACCCAAGGCCGGTGGACCGAGGAGCACCTCGTGACGCCGCACCACGCGCTTCTCACGCGTTTCGCTGCCGACTCCGTCCCCGCCCGCTGACCGTCTGGATCTTCACCTCCATGAGTTCTCTCCTCACCACCTCGATCGTCGGCAGCCTGCCGAAGCCGTCCTGGCTCGCCGAGCCCGAAAAGCTCTGGTCCCCCTGGAACCTGCAGGGCGCAGCACTCACCGAGGGCAAGCAGGACGCACTCCGCTCCGCCGTGCACGAGCAGGAGCGCCGCGGCATCGACATCGTCAGCGACGGCGAGCAGACCCGCCAGCACTTCGTCACGACGTTCATCGAGCACCTGGACGGTGTCGACCTCGAGCGCAAGGAGACCGTCCGGATCCGTGACCGGTACGACGCGGCCGTCCCGACCGTGGTCGGTGCCGTGAGTCGCCGGAAGCCGGTGTTCGTCGAGGACGCGAAGTTCCTGCGCGCCCAGACCGACCGGCCGATCAAGTGGGCGCTCCCCGGCCCGATGACCATGATCGACACGCTCTCCGACCAGCACTACAAGAGCCGCGAGAAACTGGCGTGGGAGTTCGCCACGATCCTCAACCAGGAAGCGCGCGAGCTCCAGGACGCCGGCGTCGACATCATCCAGTTCGACGAACCCGCCTTCACCGTCTTCCACGACGAGGTGCAGGACTGGGGCGTCGCCGCACTCGAACGCGCGACCGAAGGCCTGCGCGCCGAGACCGCCGTGCACATCTGTTACGGCTACGGCATCGAGGCGAACAACAAGTGGAAGGAGACGCTCGGAGCGGAGTGGCGGCAGTACGAGCAGTCGTTCCCGCTGCTGCAGCAGTCGTCGATCGACATCGTGTCGCTGGAGTGCATCCACTCGCACGTGCCGCTCGAGCTCGTCGAACTCATCCGCGGGAAGAAGGTCATGCTCGGGGCGATCGACGTCGCGACCGAGACCGTGGAGACCCCGGAAGAGGTCGCGGAGGTGCTGCGGCGGGCCCTCGAGTTCGTCGATGCCGACAAGCTCATCCCGAGCTCCAACTGCGGAATGGCTCCGCTTGCGCGTGGGGCCGCGCTGGACAAGCTCGGGGCGCTGTCCGCTGGGGCGGACATCGTGCGGGCTGAGCTCGTCGGCGCGGCGGTCCCGTCGGCGCGCTGACCACTGCGAGACACCGCGGCGGCTTTCTTCCGGAAGGAGGAGGGCCGCCGTTCGTGTTGCGTCCGCCGCGTGCGCGGCTCTCGATCCGGTCTGGAGGCGCGGCTGCGGTCCGGCAGGCAGGTCGCGTTGGTGACTTGGCTACCTCAACGACTTCTCTTCTTGTGTCGCACGCCGCCTATTTGAAGGTCCACGTCGAACACTTCGGTTCTGAAGTGACCAGCTCCCCGACAAGCCTCTGCACTACGGAGCCTGTGCTCGCCCGAACCTACGGCGCTCATGTCCGCGGCCTGCGCCTTAGTGAGATGGCAACTCTTCGAACCGGACGAAGATGGCTTTCACCACCCCGATCTTGCCGTTCATCCACCTCACCATCGCCAGGCTATCCGCGCAAAGCTCGCAGCGCCTACGACACAACGAAATACTCGGCGCCTTGAGCTGTCGACGGTAAACCGAACGCGCCATGGCCACATTTGCAGCCCCACTCATCAGCTGACTAAAACAGCGCCGTGATTATTTCCGCCCCGGGCAGCACGTCAAATGACGCTGACTAGGCAGAAACTGAATCTGCTTCCGAACCGTCAGTCACTTGGTCTTCGTAAAAGAAGACCTCCGCATCAGGGCTCTTCGTCGGCACCTCAATAACCGTTTGCGCAACCGTTGCGAGGAGAGAAACTAAAGCAGCACGTGCGATATCGTAGGTCGACTCAAGGGCATCAGACTTCGCAAGAGCCGAGAGATATTCGCCATCTTCTCGATCAACCGATTCCCCTAACCAGCCAATCTGAACACCGATCGTCACCTCGGCTCTCGCCGCCTCCCACGCGCCATGCAAGGTTGCAATGATAACTCGATATTGCTCAGCTTCGTCTTCATGAGACAGAGTCGCAACCCACGTCAAATGCTCTTCAAGCTCAATCGGACCGCTTTCGGCTTGCACATTCAAGATTCGCGGACCTCGGAGCGCGAACCCGCCAGAGCCGGTCAAGATGCCCGATTTCGGTGCTGGAGCCGGATGAGGTTTGATTTCATTACTACGCCCACAGTTTCATGCGAAGCGTGCTTAAGTGCTTTGCGACGGCTTAGCCGTCGCGCCCACTCCGCGTAGGGATCGACTCGGGGCTCTTTATTGAGAAGTTCGGCACCTACGGTCAGGCGTCCGCCAAGAGCATGCACGGTGGCGGCAAGTTTACGAACCGTAATATTTCGCTCGCCCCGAAGGCGCTCAGTTATTTCACTCCTACTGACCTGGAGAGCACGGGCTAAATCGGCTCTACTCATCTGACTATGGTCGAGCAATTCAGCTAACAACTCACTAGAATCGACCATTGCTGCCTCTTCGGCATAAGTTGCTTCAAAGTTTGCGTCATCAGTCGGAAAGGCCATGACCCACCCTTTCAACTCTCATCGAGCCAGTTGTAGAAGATCCCCCACGCCCGATCTACTTCCGCCTGGACCCGATTGTCTTTGACCTTCTTTGTGCCGTGAGTAGCCAACCAGCGAGTCTCCCCCACGCTGTTAGCGAGCTTCACCATGTAAAGTCGCACGGCAGGCTTGTGGTTCTTTAGTTCGTGAATCTCATTTCCGAGCGAGTCTGAATCAAGGTGCCTCATATGCTCAGGACTTTTTACATGCAAGCCATCTCGGAGAAGTTCGAAGTACCGCTTGAAGCGTGCCCGAACTGCCATAGGGAGGCTATCGACGAACGTCTCCGACCGGCACTCACCTCCGTCGAACACGATGCCGAGAGTTGCGTTAGATCCGTCAAGGAGCTGAACACCGGACTGTTCAGTCACAACCTAACACTCCCTCCGGTCTCGAGCAACCCGACCTAGAAGTCCCAGTCCTCGTCCTCAGTCTTCTCCGCCTTGCCGATGACGTACGACGACCCCGACCCCGAGAAGAAGTCGTGGTTCTCGTCGGCGTTGGGCGACAGCGCCGACAGGATCGCCGGGTTCACGTCCGTCGTCTCCTTGGGGAACATCGGCTCGTAGCCCAGGTTCATCAGCGCCTTGTTGGCGTTGTAGTGCAGGAACTTCTTGACGTCCTCGGTCAGCCCGACCTGGTCGTAGAGGTCCTGCGTGTACTGCACCTCGTTCTCGTAGAGCTCGAACAGCAGGTTGAACGTGTAGTCCTTGATCTCCTGCTTGCGCTCTTCGGAAGCGCCCTCGAGGCCCTTCTGGAACTTGTACCCGATGTAGTACCCGTGGACGGCTTCGTCGCGGATGATCAGGCGGATCAGGTCAGCGGTGTTGGTGAGCTTGGCGCGGGACGACCAGTACATCGGCAGGTAGAAGCCGGAGTAGAACAGGAACGACTCGAGCAGCGTCGAGGCGACCTTGCGCTTCAGGGGGTCGTCACCGGTGTAGTAGTCGAGGACGATCTGAGCCTTCTTCTGCAGGTTCACGTTCTCGGTGGACCAGCGGAAGGCGTCGTCGATCTCGGGCGTCGAGGCCAGCGTCGAGAAGATCGACGAGTAGCTCTTCGCGTGGACCGACTCCATGAACGCGATGTTCGTGTAGACGGCTTCTTCGTGCGGGGTGATCGCGTCGGGGATCAGGCTGATCGCGCCGACGGTGCCCTGGATGGTGTCGAGCAGCGTCAGGCCGGTGAAGACGCGCATGGTGAGCTGCTGCTCCGCCGGCGTCAGCGTGTTCCACGACTGCACGTCGTTCGACAGCGGCACCTTCTCGGGGAGCCAGAAGTTGTTGACCAGCCGGTTCCAGACCTCGACGTCCTTGTCGTCCTGGATGCGGTTCCAGTTGATGGCACTGACCGCACTGATCAGCGGGATGGACTTGCCCGTGGCGTGGACCGGGTCGGTGAGGGTCATGGGATTGTCTTCCGGATTCGAGATGGTGATCTGATGACGGACTGGAGGCGCGGGGCGGGGCCCGCCCCGCGCCTCCAGGAAGAGAGCGGCAGCTCTACAGCATGCAGCTGACGCAGCCCTCGACCTCGGTGCCCTCGAGGGCGAGCTGGCGCAGACGGATGTAGTAGATCGTCTTGATGCCCTTGCGCCATGCGTAGATCTGGGCCTTGTTGATGTCACGCGTGGTGGCGGTGTCCTTGAAGAACAGCGTCAGGGACAGGCCCTGGTCCACGTGCTGCGTCGCCGCGGCGTACGTGTCGATGATCTTCTCGGCACCGATCTCGTACGCGTCCTGGTAGTAGTCCAGGTTGTCGTTCGTCATGAACGGCGCCGGGTAGTAGACGCGGCCGAGCTTGCCTTCCTTGCGGATCTCGATCTTCGACGCGATCGGGTGGATCGACGACGTCGAGTGGTTGATGTACGAGATCGAACCGGTCGGCGGGACGGCCTGCAGGTTCTGGTTGTAGATGCCGTGCTCCTGGACGGACGCCTTCAGCGCCTTCCAGTCGTCCTGCGTCGGGATCGTGATGTTCGCGTTGTCGAACAGCGAGGCGACACGAGCGGTCGCGGGGGTCCACGCCTGGTCGGTGTACTTGTCGAAGAACTCACCCGACGCGTACTTCGAGTCGCGGAACCCGTCGAAGGTCTCGCCGGTCTCGATGGCGATGTTGTTCGAGGCGCGCAGGGCGTGGAACAGCACCGTGTAGAAGTAGATGTTCGTGAAGTCGATGCCCTCTTCGGAGCCGTAGTAGACGCGCTCACGAGCCAGGTAGCCGTGCAGGTTCATCTGGCCGAGGCCGATGGCGTGCGACTTGTCGTTGCCGTCCTCGACGGAACGCACCGAGGCGATGTGCGACATCTGCGAGACCGAGGTCAGGCCGCGGATGGCCGTCTCGATGGTCTTGCCGAAGTCCGGCGAGTCCATCGTCAGCGCGATGTTCAGCGACCCGAGGTTGCAGGAGATGTCCTTGCCGATCTCCTTGTAGGACAGGTCCTCGTTGAAGGTCGTCGGGGTGTTGACCTGCAGGATCTCCGAGCACAGGTTGGACATGTTGATCCGACCCTTGATCGGGTTGGCCTTGTTCACCGTGTCCTCGAACACGATGTACGGGTAACCAGACTCGAACTGGATCTCGGCGATGGTCGTGAAGAAGTCACGCGCCTTGATCTTCGTCTTCTTGATGCGCGAGTCGTCGACCATCGCACGGTAGTTCTCGGAGATCGGGACGTCGCCGAAGGGGACGCCGTAGACCTTCTCGACGTCGTACGGCGAGAACAGGTACATGTCCTCGTTGTTCTTCGCGAGCTCGAACGTGATGTCCGGCACGACGACGCCGAGGGACAGCGTCTTGATGCGGATCTTCTCGTCGGCGTTCTCGCGCTTGGTGTCGAGGAACTTCATGATGTCCGGGTGGTGGGCGCTGAGGTAGACCGCGCCGGCACCCTGACGCGCACCGAGCTGGTTCGCGTAGGAGAAGGAGTCTTCCAGCAGCTTCATCACGGGGATGATGCCCGAGGACTGGTTCTCGATCTGCTTGATCGGGGCGCCGGCCTCACGGATGTTGGAGAGCAGCAGGGCCACGCCGCCGCCGCGCTTCGAGAGCTGCAGCGACGAGTTGATCCCGCGCGAGATCGACTCCATGTTGTCTTCGATGCGCAGCAGGAAGCAGGAGACGAGTTCGCCGCGCTGGGCCTTCGCCGTGTTGAGGAACGTGGGGGTCGCGGGCTGGAAGCGGCCGGCGACGATCTCCTCGACGAGGTCGATCGCGAGCTGCTCGTTGCCCTGCGCCAGGCCGAGGGCGGTCATGACGACGCGGTCCTCGAAGCGCTCGAGGTAGCGCTTGCCGTCGAAGGTCTTGAGCGTGTAGCTCGTGTAGTACTTGAACGCGCCGAGGAACGTCTGGAACCGGAACTTCTTCGAGTACGCCAGATCGTTGAGTCGCTGGATGAAGTCCAGCGAGTACATGTCGATCGTCGCTTTTTCGTAGTACTCGTTCTCGACCAGGTAGTCGAGCCGCTCCTTCAGGTTGTGGAAGAAGACGGTGTTCTGGTTGACGTGCTGCAGGAAGAACTGCTTGGCGGCCTCACGATCCTTGTCGAACTGGATGTTCCCGTCCGCGTCGTAGAGGTTGAGCATCGCGTTGAGGGAGTGGTAGTCCATCCCCGTCTGCGGCGACGTCAGATCGACGTCTGCAACTGCTGCGTCCAAAATGCATCCAATCCTGTGTTGACCGCCGACACGTCGTCAGGGGTCCCGAAGAGTTCAAACCGGTAGAGAAGGGGGACGTTGCACTTCCGCGCGATGACGTCCCCTGCCAGGCCGTAGGCCTCGCCGAAGTTCGTGTTGCCGCCGACGACCACACCGCGGATGAGCGAGCGGTTGTGCGCGTCGTTGAGGAACTTGATGACCTGCTTGGGGACCGCACCATCGCCGTTGCCGCCACCGTAGGTGGGCAGGAACAGGACGTAGGGCTCGTCCACGTGGAGGAAGGGTTCGCTCGGGTAGAGCGGGATCCGGTCCGCGTCGCGGCCGAGCTTCTCGACGAAGCGCGCGGTGTACCCGGACACGCTCGAGAAGTAGACCAATCGGCTCATGGCGCGCTCCTCGGTGGAAGGTGCGGACAGACGGACCGGGGGTGTCCTGTGGGCGGTGATCCGGGCCTCCTGAACGGAACCGGGTGACCGTCCACAGGACGGGAGGCGACTACGCCAGTTCGGCGCTGAGCGTCGCGATCTTGTCGGGGCGGAAGCCCGACCAGTGGTCGTCGTCCGTGACGACGACGGGGGCCTGCATGTAGCCCAGGCTCTTGACGTGCTCGAGGGCTGCCTCGTCGGTGGAGACGTCGTGCACTTCGTACTCGATGCCCTTGTTGTCGAGGGCCCGGTACGTCGCTGTGCACTGGACGCAGGACGGCTTGGTGTAGACGGTGACGGCCATGTTCTCCCCTGGTTTCTGGGCCTGATTCCAGGTCCGAAGTTCGTGTGCGGTGCTGAGGACGACGCTACTACATGTTGTGCCCGGCGGACCCGTCGACCACAAGAGAAAGTGTTACACGCCTGTAGTTTCCACAACCCGATCCACAGACTGTGGATTCCCGGAGGCCCGGTTTTCCGCCACTCTCGCACCGACCACCGACAGTCCTCCACAAGCTGTGGACGGAAGTTCTCGACACCTCTCGTCGGCGTGTCTGAGAACGGTGTCGACGAGGACCTCCTCCACACCTCCCCCGGACGGGTGACACCCCGATCCGTCCGGTCCGTACACTCGTCTCGTGAGCACGTACGGCCCCCTCCTGAAGACCCCCGGCGTGGGTCGTGTCATCGCTGCACAGCTCACCGCGCGCTTCCCGTTCGGGATGCTCTCGCTGGCCTACCTGCTGCACGTCGAGCACGTCTTCCACTCCTACGGCGCCGCCGGACTGGTGCTCGCGACGACGAGTGTCGGGCAGGCGCTGGCCGGCCCGCTCACCAGCCGTTGGATGGGCAGCTGGGGCATGCGCCCCGTCCTCATCCTGACGAGCATCGTCGCGCTCGTGAGCATGGGCGTCATCGGGTTCGTCCTCATGCCGCTCTGGGGCTACGTGGTGGTCGGGTTCCTCGGCGGCCTCGCGGTCCCGCCCGTGCAGCCGGCGGTCCGCACCATCTACCCCAAGATGGTGACCTCGTCGCAGCTCACCCCCTTGTTCTCGCTCGACGCCAGCGCCCAGGAACTGATCTGGGTCGCCGGCCCGGTCATCACCACGTTCGTCGCGACCCAGGTCGGCACGGTCGAGGCGATCGTCGTCGCCATGGTCTTCCTGGTGGTCGGCGGCATCTGGTTCATCGCCTCCCCCGAGCTCGGCCGCGTCCGCATCCCCCGCTCGAAGCGCGCGTTCGGCGTGGTGCTGAAGCGCCCGTCGGTCGTCGTCGCCACCCTGACCGGTCTGCTGCTCATCGGGGCGTGCGCCGCGGTCGAGGCCAGCGTCACGAGCGTCTTCGGCGAGGGCAGCCCGAACGCCGGCATCGTCCTGGCCGTCTTCGCGGTCGGGTCCCTGTTCGGCGGCCTGGCCTTCGGCCACCGTCCGATCTCCCCCAACACCCTGTGGACGCGCATGGCGATCGTCTTCGTCGGTCTCGCGCTCGCCCTGGGCGGCACGAACTTCTGGTGGCTCTGCCTCGCCCTCGTGATCGCGGGCATCGGCATCGCGCCGGCACTCGCGGTGATGTTCGGCTCGGTCTCCGCCACCGTCAAGTTCTCCGACACCGCCGAGGCCTACGGCTGGATGGGCACCGGTCAGCTCATCGGCGCCGCCGGCGGGTCCGCGGTCGCCGGCTTCCTGATCGACAGCAGTGGCCCGGTGGGCGGCTTCACGGTCGGTGCGGTCATGGCCGGGGTGGGCGTCGTCGTCGCGCTCGGGGCCAAGCGCTGGCTGCCCGACCTGCGCGGCCGTGACGCCAGCCCCATCCCCGACACCGAGCCGGTGGTCCTGCCGACCTGAGCGGGGGGCGGGCGGGCGCGGCGCGGGCTTTCGGCGGCGTACCTGGCCGAAACGGGCGTACCTGGTCGAAAGTTCTGACCAGGTATGCCCGATTGCATTTGCCATCGCGGCCGATGTGGGAAGGAACGAGCGTCCGGCAGACGGCTCGCGTTCTCCACAGATGGCCGGGAGGCCCGGCGCGCGCCCGCCACGCACCGGCAGGATGGATGCATGGTCAGTTCACTTCCCCTGCGTGACGGCGCCGCGATCCCCGCGATCGGGTTCGGCGTCTACAAGGTCGACGACACCGAGGCCGAGACGGCGGTCGGTCTCGCGTTCGACGCCGGCTACCGGCACGTCGACACGGCCGAGATGTACGGCAACGAGACCGGCGTCGGCAAGGCGATCCGGGCCTCCGGGCTCGACCGTGACGACGTCTTCGTGACGACCAAGGTGTGGAACGACCACCAGGGGCGCGACGCGACCCTGCGTGCCTTCGACGGCAGCCTCGAGCGGCTGGGGCTCGACGCGGTCGACCTCTACCTGATCCACTGGCCGGCCGCGGCGAACGACCGCTACGTCGACACCTGGCGCGCGCTCGTCGAACTGCGCGACTCCGGCCGGGCACGGAGCATCGGGGTCTCGAACTTCCAGGTAGCGCACCTGCAGCGACTCATCGACGAGACGGGCGAGGTCCCGGTGCTCAACCAGGTCGAGCGGCACCCGTGGCTCCCGCAGCGCGAGCTCATGGAGTTCCACCAGCAGCACGACATCGTCACCGGAGCGTGGTCACCACTCGGTCGCGGTCGGCTGATCGACGAACCGATCCTCACCGGCATCGCTGACGCACACGGGGTGAGCGTCGCGCAGGTCCTCGTCCGGTGGAACGTGCAGCAGGGGGTCGTGGTGCTGCCGAAGTCGGTGACGCCGTCGCGGATCCGGTCGAACCTCGACGTCGACGGCTTCGTGCTCAGCGACGACGAGCTCGCGGCGATCGCCACGCTCGAGTCCGGGCAGCGGACGGGCTCGCACCCCGACTCGGTGTCGTGACGGGAGCGCCGTCGTGACGGTAGCGCCGTCGTGACGCGGAGCGTGTGTGACGGCGTAGGTTCTTCGGGGTGAACGATCCTCAGCAGACCGCCCGTGAGCACCTCGGACCCGATGAGCACCTCTACTGGGCCGGCTCGAGCGACCCGGCGAAGCTCTTCACGGGGCGGGACGGCTTCCTCATCCCGTTCTCGCTGTTCTGGACCGGCTTCATCCTGTTCGCAGTCCTCGACGTCGTGCGGAACGGGTACCTCGGCGTGGGCGCGATCATCCCGATCGTCTTGTCGCTGGTCGGCCTGCACCTCGTGTTCGGGCGCTTCATCGTGAAGGCCCACCGCAAACGCACGACCGTCTACGCCGTCACCGACCGCCGCGCGCTGATCATCAGGCCGAACACCACCCGCGAGGTCCCGGTGGGGCGCACCGATCGCACCATCACCTGGACCGGGGGCCGACGGCACTGTTCGGTGGAGTGGAACACCGGCGATCCGAGCGGAGTGGCGGCGTTCTTCGCCGGCGGAGCGACCGCCAAGATCTACGCGAACACCGGACTCGACGGGCTGTTCGGACCGCAGGTGTTCGCGTTCTGGGACGTCCGCGACGGCGAGGAACTCGTCCGCGAACTGGACCGGGTGTCCCGCTAGCCCCGGCGGTCCTCCTCCGACTGCCACGGCAGGTGCAGATCGTCCGGTGCGGGTTCCACGTCGCCAGCGTCGTCCGCGCCTCCCGTGCCCGGTGCGGCGGTGACCTTGGACGTGTCGATGCCGTCCGCCTCGAGTTCGGCGTCGCTGCGCTGGTTCGTCTGCGACGCCTCGGTCTCCCGCTCGCTCGACGGGCTGTACGCGGTGTCGGTCGAGTCGGGGTCCGGCGTCTCCGGGATGCTGTCGCTCATGACCCGGACGGTAGTCCGTGTGCCCCGAGTACCAGTTCGGTCACGGCGGTCGATCGGGCCGGACCCCGGCGGTACGCTCCCTGCCGTGGGGGAACGATGACACGGATGCGGACCGCGGCGAGCGCGGTCATCGGTACGGCGGTGGTGGGGCTGCTGCTGACGGGCTGCACGGCGTTCGGCGGGGACGACACCCTGCCGAAGCCGATCCGACAGGCCACCGAGCGGACGGCGGAGCCGATCCCCGATCCGACGCTCACGACCGAGCAAGTCGACGGGGAACCTGACGAGGTCGAGCAGGTCCTGCCCACGGGCACGATCGCGGCGGAGACCGACGTCACGTCCCCGAGCGGTGACACGAGCATCCACGTGCGCATCGTGGCGAACGACGAGGGTACGTTCACCGCGCAGCTGTCCGGCTACCGCACGACCAACCCGCAGCAGATGAGCCTGCAGTTCCGGCACCGGACCGCCAGCCCGCTCGATGGCGGTGACGCCTCGGCGCGGGACACGACCGAGTGGACCGCCGCCTCCGGGCCGCCGAAGACCGTGGTCATGAACGACGCCGGTGCACGACCGGACTACTTGCGCAGCGTCGTCCTCGTCCCTGCCTCGGTGCCGGACGAAGATCCCGCGAAGCGTCCGTGGGTCGGATCGGTGCTCGCCGCCGGCGCCCTGGAGTGGAAGATCCCGAACCCGTACCCGGACCTGCGCATCACCGTGGGCAAGGACCGACCAGGGGCGTACGGCATCGTCACGGACGCCGACGGACGACCGGCCGACTACCTGGTGGCGCACGGCGACGAGCTGACCACGGTCGCGCAGCGGTTCGGCATCACGCCGGCCGAGGTGCAGTGGCTCAACCCGTACATGGAGACCCGCGCCGACGACTGGTTGCTCGAGGGCAGCACGCTGAACCTCGACCCTGCGCGCCGCTGACCTCGGCGCGGACGGCACTCGACCGTCCGTTACGCTCGACGGGCACCAGCCCCGACCAGGAGGTCCCCTCGTGACGATCGTCGCCGCAGCAGACGGCTCAGCCCTCGGCAACCCCGGCCCCGCTGGCTGGGCCTGGTACGTCGACGACGACCGCTGGGCGGCCGGTGGCTGGCCCCGGGCAACGAACAACATCGGCGAGCTCACGGCCGTCCTGCAGTTGCTCCGCGCGACGAAGGACACCGGCGAGCCGCTGCACATCCTGTGCGACAGCCAGTACGCCATCAAGGCCTGCACCGAGTGGCTCGCTGGGTGGAAGCGGAAGAACTGGCGCAAGGCTGACGGCAAGCCGGTCATGAACGTCGAGATCATCAAGGAGCTCGACGCCGAGCTGCAGGGCCGCAAGGTCACGTTCGAGTGGGTCCGCGGGCACGTCGGCCACGAGATGAACGAGGCCGCCGACGTCCGCGCCCGTGGTGCGGCCACCGCCTACCAGAACCACACCGACGTGCCGCACGGTCCGGGCTGGCCCGGCGTCGAGGTCACCGAGCCGTCCGCACTGCCCGAGGCGACCCCGCCGGCCACGCTCTTCTGACCGACGAGCTCGGTCAGCCTGGGTCTCGGAGACCCAGGAACACCGAGGCACTGGTCCGCATCCGACCTCGAGACGATGCTGGGCGCATGGAGAACACCGAACACGTCCTGGTCACCGGCGGCTCCGGCTTCATCGCTGGCCACCTGATCCTGCAGTTGCTCGACGCCGGGCACCGCGTCCGCACCACGATCCGGTCCCTCGACCGTGAACCCGCGGTCCGTGCGGTCCTCGCCGAGGCCGGCCTGACCGCCGACGACCGGCTGGAGTTCGTCGCCGCCGACCTGACGTCCGATGACGGATGGGCTCAGGCGGTCGCGGACATCGACGTCGTGCACCACGTCGCCTCGCCGGTGATGCCCGGCCACGTCGAGGACGAGGACTCCGTGATCCGTCCGGCGGTGGAGGGGACGCTGCGGGTGCTGCGCGCCGCACACGCGGCCGGAGTCGATCGCGTCGTGCTGACCTCGGCCTTCCACGCGGTCAGCTGGGGCCACCCGCACTCCGACCACGTGTTCACCGAGGCCGACTGGACGGTGCTCGACGGGCCCGGGGTCGATGCCTACGGCACGAGCAAGACCCTTGCCGAACGCGCCGCCTGGGACTTCGTCGCGTCCGAGCCCGGTGCGCCGGAGCTCGTCACGACGATGCCGGTCGCGGCGATGGGTGCGGCGATGGGGCACGCGGTGTCCGGTGCGAACCACATCCTGCAGGCCATGCTCTCCGGCGCGATGCCCGCGACACCGCGACTGTTCATCCCCGTCGTCGACGTGCGTGACGTCGCCGCGGCGCACGTCACCGCGACGACCGCCCCGGATGCAGCGGGCAAGCGGTTCCTCTTGTCGAACGGCCCGGCGCTCGAGATGGCCGAGATCGCCGCCACCCTGCGCGAGCACCTCGGTGACGACGCCCAGGCGGTCCCGACGCAGACGCTGCCCGACGACGTCGTACGGACCGCGGCCGAGACCCAGCCGCAGTTCCGTGCGATGGTGCCCGACCTCGGCTACGCCAAGCGCACCTCGAACGAGCGAGCCCGCACCGTGCTCGGCTGGAGCCCTCGTGATCCGCACGAGGCGATCGTGGCGGCGGCCCGGAGCCTGGTGGCGAAGGGCCTGGTCCACCCCTGACCAGCCCTGGTCCACCCCTGACCCACGAGGATCAGACCGCCCGATCCCACAGCGCCACCGTGCTCTCGAGCCCGTCGTACCGGTACGGCTTCTGCTCCCCCGTCGGTGCGTACCCGAGCGCCCGCCAGAACGGCTCGGCACCGGCCGCGTTCGTCGCCACGATCCCCAGTCGTAGTCGGTCGGCGCGGGCGTCAGCTGCCAGGGACACGACGGCCTCGTGCAGGACTCGTCCGAGGCCGGAACCCTGCCGATCGCCACGGACGACGAGCAGTCCGATGTAGGCCGTGGTCGGTGCCGGGTACCCGAGCAGCACGTCCGCGAACGCCACGAGCGAGTCGACGTCCCACAGCCCGATCCCGTGCTTGCTCGCCGGGTCGAAGCCGTCCGGCACCGACACGAGTGCGCTCAGCCCGTCGGACGGTCCCGGCGGGTACCCGGTGATCCGCTCGGCGTACTCCGGCACGGTCTCGAGCAGCCCCTGCAGCGCGTCGACGTCGTCCGCACCGAGCGCTCGCACGACGGACGAACCAGCACCGGCCGGCATCAGTCCACGTCCACGTCGGCCCACCCGTCGAACCGACCGATCTCGGTGACCCGGACCACGGCCTCACCGGCTTCGTCCGAGGCGTCGAGGTCGATCGTCGCCGAGAACCCGAAGTCCTTGTCGCCTGACGGGTCCGCGAAGATCTGCCGGGCACGCCACACACGCGCCGAGCCTGCGGCCCCAGAGCCGGACGCCCCCACACCCGTCGCCCCGGCCTGGTCGAGGACCAGGTACGACATGGACCGCGCCTCGGCATCGGTGCCGATGGTGTCGTGCTCCTCGTAGTACTCCTCGAGCACCGCGTCCCACGCGTCGCCGTCGAACCCGGCTGCTGCGTCGAGCGCCCCGAGTCCGTCGACGTCGTCGCGCGCGGCGAGCAGCACCCGCTGGAACAGTGCGTTCCGCACGAGCACGGTGAAGGCCCGCACGTTGCCGGTGAGCCGTGCCGGCTGCGGCGGCGCGATCTCCTGCTCTTCGGCGAGGGCGAGCAGCACGTCGCCGTTGAGCAGCGCTTCCCACTCGTCGACGAGCGAGGAGTCGGTCTGCCGGACGACCTCGCCGAGCCACTCGATCAGGTCGTCGAGCTCCTGGTTCCGCTGTTCCTCGGTGATGGTCTGCCGCATGGTCCGGTAGGCGTCGGACAGGTACCGGAGCACGAGGCCCTCGGACCGGGTGAGCTGGTAGAACCGCACGAAGTCGCCGAAGGTCATCGCGCGCTCGTACATGTCACGGACGACGGCCTTGGGCGAGAGCTGGAAGTCGAGGACCCAGGGCTGTTCCGCCGCGTACGTCTCGTACGCCGCCTCCAACAGCTCGGACAGCGGGCGAGGCCAGGTGACCTCCTCGAGCAGCTCCATCCGCTCCTCGTACTCGATACCCTCGCGCTTCATGCGGGCGACCTCTTCGCCGCGCTCCTTGAACTGCTGCTGCGACAGGATCGCTCGCGGGTCGTCCAGTGTCGCCTCGACGATCGAGACCATGTCCAGGGCGTACGTCGGCGAAGCAGGATCGAGCAGCTCGAACGCGGCGAGCGCGAACGGCGACAGGGGCTGGTTGAGGGCGAAGTTCGATTGCAGGTCGACGGTGAGCCGGTAGGAGACCGGAGGCCCCGGCACCCGCTCGATGACCTGCGCGTTGATGAGCGTCCGGGCGATGACGAGCGCACGCCGGGCCATCGCGAGCTGGCGGGCGCGCGGTTCGTGGTTGTCGAACACCAGCGAGCGCACCTCGTCGAACGCCGAACCGCCGCGGGCCACCACGGACAGCACCATCGCGTGCGTGATGCGCATGCGCGACACCATGGGTTCCGGTTCGGCACCGATGAGCCGGTCGAACGAGGCCTGCCCCCAGGACACGAACCCCTCCGGTGCCTTCTTCCGCTTGATCTTGCTCTTCTTCTTCTGGTCGTCGCCAGCCTTGGCGACGGCGCGGGCGTTCTCGATGTCGTGCTCGGGGGCCTCGGCGACGACGTCACCCTCGGTGTCGTACCCGGCACGTCCGGCACGGCCGGCGATCTGGTGGAACTCGCGCGCGGACAGCTGCCGCATCTTGGTGCCGTCGAACTTCGTCAGCCCGGTGAACAGCACGGAGCGGATCGGCACGTTGATGCCGACGCCCAGGGTGTCGGTGCCGCAGATGACGGGCAGCAGTCCGCGCTGTGCGAGCTGCTCGACGAGCCGTCGGTACTTGGGCAGCATGCCGGCGTGGTGCACGCCGATGCCAGCGCGGATTAGGCGCGAGAGGGTCTGTCCGAAGCCGGCGCTGAAGCGGAAGCCCGCGATCGCCTCCGCGATCTGGTCTCGACGCGCCCGATCAGCGACCTTCGCCGACATGAGCGACTGCGCCCGCTCGAGCGCCGCGGCCTGCGCGAAGTGCACGATGTAGATCGGCGCCTTGCCCTCCTCCAGCAGCCGTTCGACGGTCTCCTGCACGGGCGTCATCACGTACTCGTACTCGAGCGGCACCGGTCGGCTGACCCCGGTCACGCGCGCGGTGGGTCGGCCGGTGCGTCGGGACAGGTCGTCGGCGATGGTGGTGACGTCCCCGAGGGTGGCCGACATCAGCAGGAACTGCGCGCGTTCGAGCACGAGGAGCGGCACCTGCCAGGCCCAGCCGCGGTCGGGGTCGCCGTAGAAGTGGAACTCGTCCATCACCACGACGTCGACGTCGGCGTCGGGTCCTTCGCGCAGGGCGAGGTTCGCCAGGATCTCGGCGGTGCAGCAGACGATGGGGGCGTCGCCGTTCACGCTGGAGTCGCCGGTGACCATGCCGACGTTCTGCGCGCCGAACAGCTCGACGAGCTGGAAGAACTTCTCGGAGACGAGCGCCTTGATCGGTGCCGTGTAGTAGCTCCGCTTGCCCTCGGCGAGCGCGGCGAAGTGCGCGCCGGCCGCGACGAGCGACTTGCCGGTGCCGGTCGGGGTGCTCAGCACGACGTTCGCGCCGGAGACGAGCTCGATGACCGCTTCGTCCTGTGCCGGGTACAGCGGCCGGCCGCCTTCCTCGGCCCAGGCCGCGAATGCCTCGTAGACCTCGTCGGCGTCGACGACGCCGTCCACCGCCGCCGGGATCGCGGCGACGAGCGGGGGCACGGTGGTGACGTCGGTCATGGCCCCATCCTCCCAGGCTGCGGTGACTAGGTGGTCGGTACGGACGACCGGGAGGCCCGGCTCCATACGCGCGCATAGACTCGCGTCATGCGCGAACTCGGCTTCCTCACCTTCGTCCCGAACCACGGCGGCACTGCGGGTGCGGCGAGCGCCCTGCAGGATGGTCTGCGGCTGTTCGAGACGGCCGAGACCCTCGGCTACGGCACGGGCTGGGTCCGCGGTCGGCACTTCGAGCCCTTCCTGACGAGCCCGATGACGTTCTTCGCCGCCGCGGCCCAACGGACCAGCACCATCGCCTTCGGCACCGCGGTGCTCGGCATGCGCTACGAGGACCCGGTGCGCCTCGCCGAGGACGCCAGCACGGTCGACCTGCTGAGCGGTGGGCGCGTGCAGCTCGGCATCAGCACGGGCATCGCCGGGTACGGGCCGATCCTCGACCCGGTGTTCGGCTCCGTGGACCGCTCGTTCCGCGACGAGGCCGAGGCCCGGGCCGCCCGACTGCTCGAGGTGCTCGACGGCGACGCACTCGGCAGCGCCGGCTCTGGCTACGAGAGCATCCCGGCCGGTGCGGACCTGACCCTGCAGCCGCTCAGCCCCGGCCTGCGCGACCGCGTGTGGTGGGGCGGCGGCAGCATGGGCACCGCGGTGCGCACGGCCGAGAAGGGGCTGCTCCTGCACTGCTCGACCCTCAACACCGAGGACACCGGTGCACCCTTCGCCCAGGCGCAGGCCGACCAGATCGCCGCCTACCGCGAGCGGTTCACCGAGCTGCACGGCGGGACCGGCCGCACGTCGAAGGTCGCGGTGGGCCGCATCGTCGTGCCGTTGCTCGACGACCACGACCGCGCGGTCCACGACGAGTTCCTGACCGGGTACGCCTCGGGAATGGACGACGAGGGCCGACCGCTCTCCGGTCCGCCGTTCCGGTTCAGCAAGGTCCTGTCCGGCGAGCCGGCCGCCATCGTCGACGCCCTGCTCGCCGACCCCGCCGTCACCGCCACGGACGAGCTCGTGATCACCCTGCCCGCGAACGGCGACGTGGCCGCCCACGAGCGGATCCTGCGCATCGTCGCCGAGGAGATCGCGCCGGCACTGCGGGCCTGAGAACGGATCAGGACACCCGGCGGGGCTCAGATCGAGTCGGTGATGCTCGAGAGCCCTGCCGGATGACCATCTCGTCCCTGATCCGCACGGGATGGTGGGACCATCGTTCCACCTACCGAGCGGTTTGTCACACTCGGTTGCGCCCTCAGGACGAGAAAGTTGATCATCCGTCACCCGTTTTGCCCGGATCGCACGAAGTCCGTCAACCGGTTCGCCGAACCCCTTCCAGGACGGAAACAGTCGGGACGAACGAATGCGCCCCCGCGCGGACGCGGGGACGCATTCTGGACGCACCGGGGAAGCTGGGGCATCGTCAGCCGGATCAGGAGGCTGAGTCGCACAACCAGCGACCCCGTAGTCGGTGCGTGCGCCGACGGTAACCAGCCGACTGGCGCACATCGATGTTACTCAACAGGCGTCGTCGGTGCGCGGAAACCGGACGAACTGGTCAGACCAGTTCGAGGGCCGCGCTCCCGGACTCGTCGGTGACCGAGGCTCCGACGTGCAGCGTGAAGGTGCCGGGCTCGTACTGCCAGGCTCCGTCCCAGTGCGCGAACGCCCGGGCCGGCACCTCGATCGAGACCTCGGTCGACTCCCCCGCGCCGAGGCGGACCGGGGCGAACCCGACGAGCCAGCGCGCCGGACGGTCCACCGCCGAGGACTCGCGCGACGCGTAGACCTGCACGACGTGCTTGCCGGCGCGCGGTCCGGTGTTGGCGACCGTCGCCGTGACGATGACCGCGTCCCCCTCGGACACGGTCGGCGTCGCGACGACGCCGCCGATGGTCCACGAGGTGTAGCCGAGGCCGTGCCCGAACGGGTACGCCGGCGTGGTACCGGCACGGAGCCAGGCACGGTACCCGATGTGGACGCCCTCGTCGTACGACACCTTGCCGTCGACGGGGGTGACGTCCAGCACGGGCACGTCGGCCATCGCGACCGGCCAGGTGGTGGGCAGACGGCCGCCGGGCTCCTGCGCGCCGGTCAGGACATCGGCGAGCGCGTTGCCGTACTCCTGCCCACCGAACCAGGTGAGCAGGACCGCGGCGACGTCGTTCCGCCACGGCATCTCCACGGGCGAGCCGGCGTTCACGACGACGACCGTGTTCGGGTTGGCCGCCACGACCGCACGCACCAGGTCGTCCTGGTGGCCGGGCAGCGCGAGCGATGAGCGGTCGTAGCCCTCGGACTCGACCTTCGAGTTCGTGCCGACGACCACCACGGCGACGTCAGCCGTGCGGGCAGCCTCGACTGCGGCATCGATGAGCACCGACGGGTCCTCGTCGGACGGCTCGGTGCCGAACTGGTACGCGAGCACGCCGCCGAGGGTCTCGTCCTGGATGACGTCGTACTCGATGCGGATCGCGACCTGCTGCCCCGAGGTCACCGACACGGGCACCGAGCGGGCCGGCGGGTTGAGGAACGCCGCGCCGAGCTGGTCGCCTTCGAAGGGCACGTCCTCGTCGAGCACGAGCTCCCCGTCGATCCACATCCGCGACCGGCCGGCCGCCCCGATGCCGATCCGCACGGTGCCGGTGGACGGCGCGGTGTAGGTCGTGGTGATGTCGAGCCGATCGGCCTCACGCGTTGGAGCGTCGCCGCCGAACCAGAACAGTGCCGTGGCGCGGCGGTCCTCGACGTACAGTTCCTGGTCGTCCTTGACGAAGGCGACGCGGGCGCCGGGCTCGCCGGTGCCGGGGTTCGTGATGGTGGACAGCGGGAACTCCGCGATGCCCTCCTGCACGACGGCACCGATCGCGTAGTCGACCGTGGCGCCCGGGAACGCCGAGCGGATCCCGTCGAGCGGCGAGACCACCTGCGACGGCACGACCGTGGCCGAGCCACCACCCTGCGTGCGGGCCTGGTCGGCGTTGTGGCCGATGACGGCGATGCGGGAGACGGCGGGCGCGTCGAGCGGCAGCACGCCGGTGTTGCGAACGAGGACGGTGCCCTCGGCCTCGGCTTCGCGGACGAAGGCGACGCCGTCCTCGACGTGCACCGGCTGCGCGGCCACGGGGTCGAAGCCCTCGAGTGCGCCGACGCGGGCGGCCAGGGTCAGGATGCGGCGGACCTTGCGGTCGATCGCCTCGATCGGCACGGCACCGGACTGCACGGCGGCGAGCAGCGGGCCCTCGCTCCACCACTGGTTCGGCCCGGGCATCGCGACGTCCTGCGACGCCTTCGCCGAGTCGACCGAGCGCACGCCGGTCCAGTCGGACACGACGATGCCGTCGAAGCCCCACTCGGAGTTCAACGGCGTCTCGAGCAGGTCGTGCTCCGACGCGGTGACGCCGTTGACCGAGTTGTACGACGACATGATCGCCCAAGCGTGCGCCTCGGTCACGGCCTTCTCGAACGCGAGCAGGTACAGCTCGCGCAGGGCCCGGTCGGAGACCTCGGTCGACGCGGTGAAGCGGTCGGTCTCGTAGTCGTTCGCGATGTAGTGCTTCGGGGTCGCGGCCACGCCGTTCTCCTGCACACCGTCGACGTACGACGCAGCCAGGTCACCGGTCAGGACCGGGTCCTCGCTGAACGCCTCGAAGTGCCGGCCGCCGAGCGGCGAGCGGTGCAGGTTGATGGTCGGGCCGAGGACGACGTCGACGCCCTTGCGGCGTGCCTCGACGGCTGCTGCGGCGCCGTAGCGCTTCGCGATCGCGCGGTCCCAGGACGCCGACAGCGCGGTCGCCGAGGGCAGGTTCAGCGACGGGTCGCGTTCGTCCCAGACCTCACCACGCACGCCCGAGGGGCCGTCCGACATCAGGATCCGGCGCAGCCCGATCTTCTCGATGGGCCAGGTGGTCCAGAAGTCGCGCCCGGTCAGGAGCTGCACCTTCTCGTCGGTGGTCAGCTGGTCGACGAGCGCGTCGATGCGCTCGGCCGTACTGGAGGCAGTTGTCACGTCGTTCACGGTAGTCACGGTGGTCGGTCCTTTCGTTCAGAGCCTGGGGAAGCGTGGTCAGCGCACGCCGCGGATGCGGGACACCGAGACGATGCCGAGCAGTCCGACGACGGCGCCGGTGATGAAGAAGCCGCTGTACCCGCCGGTCAGGGCGATGACGCCCGGGGCCGCCGCGGGCACGATCGACTGGGGCAGGGCCTGCGCGATGTTGACGACGCCGAGGTCCTTCGCGTTGTCCTCGTCGGACGGCAGCACGTCGGTGATGAGCGCCAGGTCGACGGCGTAGAAGACGCCCATGCCGGCACCCATCACGAACTCGCCGACCAGGACCATGCCGAGCGACGGCGCGAGCGCGATGATCACGAGCCCGACCACGCCGACGATGCCCGCGATCGCGACGAACAGCTTGCGGCGGCCGAGCTTGTCCGACAGCCAGCCGGCGATGAGCGAGGTGAGCACGATGCCGACGACGTTCCACAGCGTTCCCTGGAACACCGCGTTCGCGACGTGGTCCGGGTCCACGCCGATGTCGTCCCGCAGGAAGTACGTCAGGTAGCTCACCGCGGTGTACTGCGCGGCGACCATCAGGAACCGGGTGAGCCAGGCCCAGCCGAGGTCCGGGTGCTTGACGGGGTTGAAGACGAACGAGCCGAAGACCTGCCCGATGCCGAGCTTCGACGTCGGCCGGTGGGTCAGCACGCGGTCGCGGAACACGAGCGCGTAGAGCACGACGACGATCGACCCGATCGCACCGGGGATGATCATCTGCGTCGCCGAGGTCGAGAAGAGCTGCACGAGGAACGTGCCGCCGACGAGCGCGAGGTTCTGGGAGAGCCCGAGCAGCGCCGCGACCCGGCCGCGCTGGGACCGCGTGACGTGGTCCGGCAGGACCGCGGTCATGGCGGCGATCGTGGCGTTGTAGGCGATCTGCGTGACGCCCCACGCGAGGACGAGCACGACGGTCGAGGTGGTCGTCGCGACGACCACGAGGCCCGCGAAGCCGACCACGGTGCCACCGATGATCCACGGACGACGCATGCCGAGCCTCCCGGCAGTCCGATCGCTGAAGCGACCGGCCAGGGGGTTGGCGACCATCGCGGCGAACGCGCCGACACCGAGTGCCAGGCCGAGCACACCTGCTTGGTTGTCCGGTGCGATCTCGGCGACCTTGAGCGCCATGGCGACCAGCACCGGCGGCAGCAGCGCGATGTACAGGCCGAGCATCGCGATCGGCATGCCGAGCGTGTACATGAGCGGGGCACCTCGGCCGCGCGTGGGTGCGACTGCGGTCGGGGTGTCGTTGACGGTCAGGGCGTCGTTGGCCACTGCAACCTCTTCTCGGGTACGCCACCTGCACCGGTGACTCGCACGCCTTCGTCGGCGGCTCCGCCCACGGTAACACCAAAACCAAGTGCGGCTAGGTTTTCTGTGTGCACTCCGAGCGGTACAGTCCTGCCATGGCACGACGGGGTTCGTACGCGAAGGGCATCGCGAAGCGCGAGGAGATCCTCACGGTCGCGCTCGACCTCGTCGCCTCGCAGGGGTTCCGCCGCACCAGCATCAAGGACATCGCCGACGCCGTCGGGCTGACCCAGGCCGGCCTGCTGCACTACTTCGACTCCAAGGACGAGCTCTGGGTCGAGATCCTGCGCCGACGCGACGAGATGGACCTGCAGCACGACTGGCAGGCGCCGGACCCGGCCGCCCTGCTCGCCGCGATCGTCCGGCACAACGCCGAGGTCCCCGGCCTGGTGCAGATGTTCGTCAACCTCTCCGCCGCCGCTGCGACCGACCCCGAGCACCCCGCGCACGCGTACTTCCAGGAGCGCTACGAGCGCAGCCGTCGCGACCTGTCCGCCGACTTCCGCACCATGCAGCAGGACGGACGGCTCCGCGCCGACGTCGATGCCGAGGAACTGACGAGCGTGCTGCTCGCGGTGTCCGACGGCATGCAGATCCAGTGGCTGTTCGACCCGTCGCGGGACATGGCGCAGCACGTCGAGCTCGTGGCCCGACTCGCGATCGCCCAGGTCGCCCCCACCGCCTGACGTTCCCCCGCCGACGCTCCCGCACGCGCCCCGCCGACGCTCCCGCGCGCGCCCCGCCGACGCTCCCGCGCGCGCCCCGCCGGAACCAGGTTCCGGACACAGCACCGCGCGATTCCGTGGTGTCGTGTCCGGAACCTGGTTCGCGCGGCGGAGCGGGGTCACGCGACGGTCAGGGCAACCGCACCGAGGCCAGCGCGTACGACGCGTCGGCCCACGCACGGACCTGCGCCTTCGACAGGGGCTCCTCCGGCGAGGTCGACCAATCCGAGATGTTGCGCCCGCGCATCTCCTTCGCGAGGTGCCCGAGCACGTCTCGCTTCGACTCTGTCGCCAATGCCGCGCCGAACTGCTCCGCGCCGGGGACGTCGGCCAGCTCGGTCAGGTAGGCCTGGCAGAACCGGTCAACCGCTTCTGCGCGCAGGTACGGACTGTCGAGCGTGGCGTACCAACGCCGGAAGAACTCGTCGTACGGCCCAGAGTCTCGCATGAAGCCGCCGGACGCGAACAGGAGTTCGCGAACCCGCTCCGGGGTGAGCCCGCGTGCTTGCTGCACGGCATCACCGATCTTGCCCGCGTCGACCAGGTCAGCGAGAGTGCTCACACTTGCAGCGTAGCCGGAACATCACATTCGGCGTTCCCCGCCGGACAGCGGGGTACGGACAGGGCCTGGTCGGGTCAGGCGGCGCCGGGCAGGATGGGGCGTGCCCGGAGGGCGACCCGACGAGGATGTGGAGTGACGCGATGACGCGTGTAGTGGTGACCGGCGGCAGCGGCAAGCTCGGACGAGCGGTGGTGCGCGACCTCGATGCGCACGGGTACGACGTGGTGCTGCTCGACCGCGTGCCCTCGGCCGACCAGCCCGAGGGCGTGCAGTTCGTCCGGATCGACCTGACCGACTACGGCCAGGTCCTGAACGCCCTGCTCGGCATCGACGACCGGTACGACCACGTGGACGCCGTCGTGCACCTCGCGGCCGTGCCCGCGCCGGGCCAGGTCCCCGACGTAGCGCTCATCACGAACAACGTGACGGCGTCGATCAACGTCTTCCACGCCGCACGCGCCGCGAAGATCAAGAACCTGGTGTGGGCGTCGAGCGAGACCCTGCTCGGCATCCCGATGGGCGAGCACCACCCGCCCTACCTGCCCGTCGACGAGGAGTTCGCGGTCCGCCCGCAGTCGTCGTACTCGCTCGGCAAGGCGGTCGAAGAGGAGATGGCCCGCCACTTCACCCGCTGGGACCCGGAGCTGAAGATGATCGGCCTGCGGTTCTCGAACGTGATGGACGAGACCGACTACCCGGCGTTCCCGTGGGACGCCACCCCCGAGGCGAAGACCTTCAACCTGTGGTCCTACATCGACTCGCGTGACGGCGCCCAGGCGGTCCGCAAGGCCGTCGAGGCCGAGCTCACCGGGTTCGAGGCGTTCGTCATCGCGAGCCCCGACACCGTGATGGACACCCCGACGATCGAGCTCGTCGAGCGCTACGTGCCCGACATCGAGCGTCGCGCGGACATCGACGGCGTCAGCTCGCTGCTGTCGTCCGAGAAGGCCCGCGAGCTGCTCGGCTACGCCCCCGAGCACAGCTGGCGCGACGGCCGCTAGCAGCGCCCGCGTCCGCCGCTGAGCCGCCCCTTCGCTAGGCCGGCAGCAGCAGTCCGTCGAGCACCAGGTCGCGCGCCGCCGGCAACAGGTCGGCGGCGAGCACCTGCTCGTCGACACCCGTGATCTGAGCCAGTGCGCCGACGATCGCTGCGACGGACAAGTCCCCGTCGCAGGCTCCGACGAACGCAGCGAGCGCCGTGTCCGCGTCCACCCGCCGTCCGAGTCCGCCGCCCTGCACGAGCGTCATCACCGTGGGGTCGTCGTTGCCCGGCCAGTAGTAGCGCTCCTCGGTGACGTCGCCCGCCACCGTCAGGTGTGCCGTGGCGAGCGCGGCGTCGTCGTGCGCGGCGAGCCACGCGGCCGCGTCGAGGACGCGAGCGACCGTGGCGCCGAGCCCGGCGGGGTTGGAGCCGAGCGTCTCGGGGACGCGCTCGAACCGGCGGAGGCTCGCCGTTCCTCCTGGCAGGGCTCGACGCACCACGACGTAGCCGAAACCGACGCCGGTGACGCGGCGGTCCGCGAAGTCGTCGAGCCAGGCGCCCATCAGCGTGTCGAACTCGGGCGTCCCGGGCTTCGTGCCGCCGTCGCGGATCCAGGTCTCGGCGTACGACGTGGGGTCCTGGCGCTCGCGCTCGATGACCCACGCGTCGAGGTCGGTGTCCGCGAACCAGCTGCGCACACGGTCGAGGCCGTCGACGCCCCAGTGGTACTCCCAGTTGCCGAGCAGCTGCGCGGTCCCACCGGGCTCGAGGTGCTCGGACAGGCCGCGGAGCACGGTCTCGACGAGCGCGTCGCCGACCATGCCGCCGTCGCGGTACTCGTACGAGGGGACGCCCGGCCGACGGGGTGTGATGACGAACGGCGGGTTCGACACGATGCGGTCGAACCGCTCCCCCGCGACGGGCTCGAAGAGCGAGCCGTACCGGAAGTCGATCCCGTCGATGCCGTTGAGCTGCGCGTTGAAGCGGGCGATGTCGAGGGCGCGGCGCGAGATGTCGGTGGCCACGACGTGCTCGGCGAAGCGCCGGGCGTGCATGGCCTGGATCCCGCAGCCGGTGCCGAGGTCGAGGACCGTGCGGACGGGGACGGGCAGCTGCAGACCGCTCAGCGTGGTGGTGGCGCCGCCGATGCCGAGGACGTGCTCCTCGCTGATCGCGTGGCCGAGGGCGAGTTCGCCGAGGTCCGAGGCGATCCACCAGCTGCCGGCGCCGAGGTCGTCGACGAAGGCGTAGGGGCGCAGGTCGACCGTCGGGCGGACGTCGTCTCCGACGCCCGTCAGCAGCCCGGCCGCGACCACGGCGTCGAGCCCGGCGGTCGGGAACGCGGCAGCTGCGTCCGCGCGGGACGTCGGCAGCCCGAGCACGAACAGGGTGGCGAGGGTGCCGAGCGGGGATGTCTCACGAGCAGCCAGGGCACGGCGGGCCGCCACTCGCGACCCCCGGTGCAGCGATGCGGCCGCTTCGGTCCCCCAGAGTGCGTCGACCCGGTCGACGGTGAAGCCGGCGGCGTCGAGGTCCGCGGCGAGCGCCGTCGTCACGGCCGGGTCAGCACCGATGTCGGGGAGCGTGTGCACGGAGTCCCCGGCGCCAGAACCCGCGCCGGGTACCGAGCTCACGACTCGATCCCGTCGCGGAGCAGCGCCGCGGGCACCTGCCAGTCGAGCACCAGGTCGAGCAGCCCCGGGAACCGCTGCTGCACGTCCTCGACCCGGACCCGGCTGATGCGGGTCAGGCCCTCGAGGTGCTGTTCGAGCAGTCCGGCCTCGCGCAGGACCCGGAAGTGGTGGGTGAGCGTGGACTTCGGTCGGTCGATGCCGACCCAGCCGCAGCTCCGTTCACCACCGGCGGCATCGACGAGGTAGCGGTGCAGGATCGCCAACCGGATCGGGTCGCTCAGTGCATCGAGGACGACGGGGAGGTCCATCTCGGCCACGGACGGCTGGGGCAGCCGCTCGGGGGCATCGACGTGCGCGGGCATGGACGGGACGCTACCACCGTTCGGCTTGCTGTACGACTTGCGTCGTACTGCGGACTGCGGTACGAATGCAGTCGTACAACGGACCATCGGAAGGATGCTCATGCAGCAGTCAGCTCGCTCGGTCGCCGGGTTCTGGATCCTCGCGGCGATGCTCCTGGTGTCGGTCGCGTCGTCCGCGGTCCCCTCGCCGATCTACCCGGTCTACGCCGCTGAGTGGCACCTCACGCCACTGATGCTGACCGGCGTCTTCGCCATCTACGTCGCCGGGCTGCTCGCGAGTCTGCTGATCGCCGGCCGACTGTCCGACCACGTCGGCCGCAAACCCGTGCTCGTCGCCGGAGGCCTGGGCGTCGCCCTGTCGCTCGGACTGTTCGCGATCGCGGACGGCGTCGGCGCGCTCATCGTCGACCGCATCGTGCAGGGCGTCTCCGTCGGGCTCCTGATCGGTGCGCTCGGAGCGGCCCTCATCGACAACTCACTCGAGCGGCACCCGACCCTGGCCGGCGTGCTGAACGGTGTCATCCCGCCGATCGCACTCGCCACCGGTGCGATGTCGAGCGGTGCACTCGTGCAGTGGGGTCCGGCGCCGGAGCAGCTCGTCTACCTGGTCTTCGGCGCACTGCTCGTGCTCCTCGTGCTGGCACTGTTCGTGGTCCCCGAGCAGGTCCAGCGGCGCCCCGGAGCGCTCCGTTCGCTGCGCCCGACGATCAGCGTGCCGCGGAGCTCGCGTCGACTGTTCCGCGGGGTCGTCGGTTCCCTCGTCGCCAGCTGGGCCCTCGGCGGCATGTTCCTCTCGCTCGTCCCCTCGGCCCTCGGTGCGGTGTTCGGCATCACGAACCACTTCGCGGCCGGCGCACTCATCGCCGTCGTCACGGGCGTCGGTGCACTGACCGGGCTCGCGACGCAGCGGATGGACGCTCGTCGCGCCGTGCTCGTCGGGCTCGTCGCCCTGGTGCTCGGCCCGATCGTGACCGTGGCGTTCGTGATGGCCCACTCCCTGCCCGGCCTCGTCGTCGGCAGTGCGATCGCCGGCGTCGGCTTCGGTGCCGGGTTCCAGGCGCCGCTGCGGATGCTGCTCGCGACCGCGGCACCGACCCACCGCGCCGGACTGCTCTCGACGATCTACGTCGTCAGCTACCTGGCGTTCGGGGTCCCCGCCGTGATCGGTGGGCTGCTCGAACCGTCGATCGGACTCGTCCCCGTCATCGCCGGGTACGGCGGGTTCATCGTCCTCGCTGCCGTCGTCGCGCTCGTGCTGCAGCTGACGTCGAAGGACGCGGCCGCCGTCGAGGAGCAGGCCGCCGAGGTCATCGAGCGCACCGCCACCGGCTCGATCCGCGTCGCGGCGGAGTAGGCGGGCCGTCCGCCCGGCACCCGCTTGGTGCGAGGTTGACCACACGGTGCGAGGCCACAGCACCGCACGGAGTGATCAACCTCGCACCAGCTGACGGCTAGTGGCCCGGGTGCGCCGAGTTCGCGCCGCGCGCCCGTCCACGAGCACGCACCCCGACCGTCCGAGCAGCACCCGTGTGGGCGGCGTCGACGTCGGCCTTGCCCCGGTCGGCAGCATCGCGCAGGCGCTTCGGTCCGTGCCGCTTGGCCCAGTCCCAGAAGCGGTGCAGCTGCGCCTTGAGCCACACGATGATCTTGTGGAAGAAGTGGAACTCGCTCGCCAGCACCGTGAGCCCGATGAACACCACGAGCCACCCCGGCCCGGGCAGCGGCACCAGGATGAGTCCGATGATGACGACCAGCCCGCCGACGATGCCGACGAGGACCTTGTAGAACAGGTGCAGGTGCGGCCTGGCGTGGATCCAGGTCCGCATGTCGTGGAACCACTGGAAGCGCTGACGCGGCGCACCGTCGGTCCGGCTCTCGCCGGGTCCGTCGTTCGCGTCGCCGTCCATGCCGAAAACGTAGGGCGTGCGGCTGGGAATCCGCGGCGCACGCGGTGGACGCGCGGTGCGCGTGACGGAAGTCGCGTGGCGGGGATGCGCCGTGCCTCCCGTCCGTCAGCGGGTGTCCGCCGGGAGGCCCGTCACGCGTGGGCGACGCACGTCGCGGCCCACGGGACGGCGGCCAATCGGGCCGCTGGGATCGGTTCGCCGCCGACCGCGCAGGTTCCGTAGGTGCCGGCGTCGAGCCGCGCGAGCGCGGCGTCCACCTGCTCGATCCGCTGCCGGGCCGCGTCGCGGACGGCGCCGAGCGAGCCGCGCTCCCACGCGAGGGTCGCGCCCTCGGGGTCGTGCTCGTCGTCGGAGTTGGCGTCCTGGCGGGCGTCACTGACGTCGCGCATGCTCCGCTCGACGTCGGCGAGCAGCCGTTCGTTGCGAGCGCGTTCCGTGTCGAGCGCGGTGCGGGGGTCGTCCATGGCGGACACCGTAGTCGTGACGGAATGCCCGACTCTCCGGATGCGTTTGCATCGACATGACGAAGATCGGGTTCCTGTCGTTCGGACACTGGCGCGACGTGCCGGGGTCGAAGGTGCGCAGCGGGCGTGAGTCCCTGGTGCAGGCGATCGACCTCGCGGTCGCTGCTGAAGAGGCCGGCGTCGACGGCGCCTACTTCCGCGTGCACCACTTCGCACCGCAGCAGGCGGCACCGTTCCCCCTGCTGTCCGCGATCGCCGCGAAGACCAGCCGCATCGAGATCGGGACCGGCGTGATCGACATGCGCTACGAGAACCCGCTCTACATGGCCGAGGAGGCCGCGGCGACCGACCTGATCTCCGGCGGACGACTGCAGCTCGGCGTCTCCCGTGGCTCACCCGAGACCGCCCTCGCCGGTTACCAGCAGTTCGGCTACGTGCCGGACGCGTCCGACGAGAACGGCGGCGACATGGCCCGCGCGCACACCAGCGTGTTCCGTCGCGCCATCGCCGGCGAACCGATGGCGAACGCCAACCCGCAGATGACCGGCTCGGTCGGATCGTTGCCGATCTCCCCGCTCTCCGACTCGCTCGGCGACCGCATCTGGTGGGGCGCCGGCACACGAGCCACCGCCGAGTGGACCGCCGAGCAGGGCATGAACCTGATGTCGTCGACCCTGCTCACCGAGGACACCGGCGTGCCGTTCGACGAACTGCAGGCCGAACAGATCGAGCGCTTCCGTCGAGTGTGGGCGGAGTCGGGCTGGGAGCGGACCCCGCGCGTCTCCGTCTCCCGCAGCATCATCCCGATCATCGACGACGAGTCGCGGCACTACTTCGGCGTCCGCGCACAGGTCGAGGGGCAGGACCAGGTCGGGCACCTCGACGGCGGGCTCGCACGCTTCGGCCGCTCGTACATCGGCTCGCCCGAGGACCTCGTCGCGGAGCTGGCGGCCGACCAGGCCGTCCGCGCTGCCGACACCGTGCTCGTCACGGTGCCGAACCAGCTCGGCGTCGACTTCAACGCGAGACTGCTCGCCGCCGTCAAGGACGTGTTCACCGAGGTCGACGCGGCACCCGTCCCGGCCTGATCTGCTCGGTCAGGCGCTGACGGTCGGCGGCTGCGTCTACTCCGGCGTCGTCGTCGTCTGGGTCGGCGCAGGCGTCGGCGTCGGCGTCGGCCAGATCAGCCGGAAGCGCTCGCAGACCACCGGCATGTCCGGTTCGAAGCCGCGCGGGTTCTCGGAGTGCGCGCGCCAGTACGCCTCGTGCACCGTGCGCCAGTGCTCGAGAGTCCGGTCTCCTTCGCCTTCGGCGCGCGCGTGCTCGGCCCCGACGGCGTCGAACGGGACGATCCGGACGTCCGTCGTCTCGATGACGGCCCGGGGAACACCGGCGCCGTCGGTCACGATGCTGCACTCACCGGTCGCGGGGAGCGGGTCACCCGTCGCCTCGTAGTCCCAGAGCGATGACGCCGTGCCGTCCTTGACGCCGCGGAGCACCAGGCCGAGCAGCTCGTCTGCCTGCTCCGGAGTGGCACCGAACGACCACGCCTCCGGCACCTCGGCAGGCAGTTCCGGAGCCTCGTCGCGCCGTTCGTTCCAGAAGTCGTCCAGGCTCGCGGTCACCAGCCGACCGTAGCGCACCGCCGGGTGTCCGCACTTGTGCCGACACCCGCCTTGGGACTGTGGCGGCGGGGCGGCGTCCCCTACCGTCGAGGAGCACCATCCCCCGCACCTCGAGGAGTCCCCGTGACACTGCCGGCCGCAGGCTGGTTCCCGGACCCGCAGGACGCCAGTCGTCTCCGCTGGTGGGACGGTCACGCCTGGGGCGCCGCGACCCGTGTCCTGCCGAGTGCTCCGGAACCGGTCCTGCCGATCGTCGTCGCACCTGTCGGCCCCTCGTTCTCCGTGCACACGGCATCGATCCGGACCCACGCGTGGGCATCCGGCGGCGGTCGCGATCGACGGTTGTGCGTGTTCACGGTGCTCGCGGTGCTGCTGGCCCTGACGTCGATCCTCATCAACCCGCTGGGTGTCTGCAGCGCGTTCGCCCTCGTGTGCGGGCTCGTCGGTGTCGTTCGCCCCGGTGCGACCGGCGGGTGGGCGGTCGCGGCGAGGAGTGCGTCCTCGAGCGCGGTGGTGGTCGCGGTCGCGACGGGCGCGGTGGCGGCGTCGGCGCAGTTCCACCTCTTCTGACCGGGGCGTCGATCAGTCTCACCGATGGCAAAGGATTGCCAGGGGTTGAGGACTCTTAGATCCATCATGCAGTATTCCAGTACGGCACTGACGCCGTACTGGAGGGAGAACCATGAACAAGCTCGGGACGCGCGGGGCATCTGCTCTCGCGGCCATGTCGTCGGTCGTGCTGGGGTGTGCGCTCCTGTCCGCAACACCAGCCGCAGCGGCTCCCCTCGGAGAGGATCAAACGATCCGGGCCGTCGAGGCTGCGGAGCGCGCGCTTGGCCTCGCCGACGATTTCCTTCCGGACAGCCCTGCGGTGCTCGCATCGGGTGCCCCCTCAGCGGCCCCGGGCACATCATCGGGTACCACCATCACCCCCGGCCCGAACTCGGACCACGAGGCCGGCGTCCAGTACACAGCGGACCGGCTCGATGAGAACTCGACACGGTACGCAGCGGTGATGAGCGCTCCGGCATCGTCCAGTGCGAGCTGGGCGTTCAACGACGATGTCGAACTGGTGCTCCTCGAGGACGGGCGGGTGAGTGTGAGCGACGGCAACGGTGGTCTGATCGCCGGAATCGACGCACCGTGGGCGGTCGATGCGAGCGGACGAGCTCTGCCGACGAGCTACCGGGTCGACGGGGCAACGTTGGTCCAGGACATCCAAGTCGATTCGCGGACGGCCTATCCGGTCGTCGCCGATCCGCGCTACAGCACGTTCCCCGGTTACTGGACCGTCACCTTCAACCGAGCAGAGAGCGCCACGGTCGTCGGGACGGTCGCGAGCTGCGCCGCGCTCTTCTCCAAGTCACCCGTACCGATACTGCGGGCACTAACGGTCACCTGCGGTGTGCTCGCCGCGTTCAGCACGGCACAGCTCGCAGGGGGCAAGTGCGTGAAACTCCACCTGGCGGGGCTCCCCGGCGTCATCGCCCAGTGGTGGCCGACGTTCCCGAAGTGCTGAGCCGATGATCGCGCCCATGTTGGTCGGACTCTTCGTCGGGTTCGCCTTGTCCACGGCCGGGGAATTCACCGATCGCTGGACCTCGAGGCTCCTGCGTGTCCTGCCGATCGTCCTCTGGTTCGGATGGCTGGTCAGCGTGATGCCGGACGGGATCTCCGACGTCGAGCTGCGCCTCCTCGGTGTCGGGATGTTCGGTCTCCTGACCGGGATGTTCCTCGCCTGGGCCTCGTTCGACCATCGGACGCGTCGCCGCCGGGGGCACTCGAACTGATGCGTGGCGGAAGGGTCTCGCCTTCGTGGGCGAGACCCTTCCGCCGCGACGAGACCTACCGCCGCGCCCGCGGATGCGCCGTCTGGTACACGTCCCGCAGCATGTCCGCCGTGACCATCGTGTAGATCTGGGTCGTCGCGACGCTCGCGTGCCCGAGCAACTCCTGCACCACGCGCACATCGGCACCGCCCTCGAGCAGGTGCGTCGCGAACGAGTGCCGGAACGTGTGCGGCGACACATGCGCCTCGAGTCCCGCCGCCTCGGCCGCCGACTGGATCACGAGCCACGCGCTCTGCCGCGACAGCCGGGCACCCCGCGCGCCGAGGAACAGCGCCGGCGTCGAGGCCCCTCGTGCCGCGAACACCGGCCGGGCCCGCACCAGGTAGGCGTCGATCGCCGCCCGGGCGAAGCTGCCGAGCGGCACGACCCGCTGCTTGTTCCCCTTGCCGGTGACCTTCACGACGGCGAGACCGTCGGCGTCCGGAGCCGAGTCGTCGGACAGCGTGGTCACGTCGTCCACCGACAACCCCACCGCCTCGGAGATCCGCGCGCCGGTGGCGTAGAGCAGTTCGAGCAACGCCTTGTCCCGCAGCCGCACGGGGTCGTCCACACCGGAAGCGCCGTCTGCGGAACCATCCGCAGAGCCGTCCGTCGACACCGCTCCGAGCAGCCGCTCCATGTCCTCCACCGAGATCGCCTTCGGCAGCCGCATCGGGGCCTTCGGCGGCCGGACGGCGGTGCCGGGGTCGAGCGGCAGCCAGCCCTCCCCCGCCGCGAAGGCCGTGAACGAGCGCACCGAGCTGAGCATCCGGGCGATCGACCTCGGCGCCAGCGGACCGTCCGGCTTCGTCGCCAGGTAGGTCACGAACTCCGACACGTCTGCCCGAGCGAGCCGCCCGACGTCGTCGATCGCAGACGCCCCGCCGGCGCGGTCGGCACCGTCGGACTCGACGACCGGAGCCGTCGCCAACCACGAGGTGAACACCGCCAGGTCACGCCGGTACGCCGACAGCGTGTGCTGTGACAGTCCCCGCTCGATCGCGACGTGCCGCAGGTACGTCTCCGTGGCACGGTCGAGGGGCATCACCTGAGCAGGCTAGCGGGCAGCACACCGAACGCCGGACGACGGACCGCGCGACGACAGCCCGTCAGTGCAGTGCCTCGTCGGGGGCCCCGACCCGGTACCCGGTGAACGTCACGGTCAGGCCGGCTCGCGTCGGAGCTGCACACAACAGTCCGGCCGACACGGCAGCATCGGGATCGAGGTACGCAACCCGCACCAGCCGGGGTTGCTCGTCGTCGGCCCACGCCCGGACGGTCACGGCATCACCGTCGCGGCTGGCCCGGACGGTCACGACGCGTCCCACCCACTCCGGCACGGGCGCCACCGACCAGTCCGAGAAGTCACGGGTCACCACGGCGCCGAGCTGCGGCGTCCCATCGGAGAACTCGACACCGGCCTTGATCCAGTTCCGCTCGTCGACGCGCAGGAAGAGACCGGCCTGGTCGAACTGCTCCGTGTAGTCGAGGACGAACGATGCCTCGACCGAGAACGACCCGTCGAGGGGCTGCACCAGCGCGTGCTCGGAGTCGTGGACGAACCCGTACGACGTGGTCCGCCAGGCGTCACTGCCCCGGGCCGCCGTGACCCGCAGCACGTCGCCGTCGAGTTCCACGGCCTCGGGCTCGTGCGTCCACGTCGCCGCGTCGACCAGTTCTCGCAGGCTCATGCGCGGCCTCGCTCGAGCGCATCCACCGCGAGCACGGCCACGACCAGCCCGGAGTTGTGCAGCCGACCATCGAGGATCGCCTCCACCAGCTCGGCCCGCGGCACCCACCGCTTCACGATGTCGGCTTCCTCAGCCTCGCGCTCGAACGCCGTCGTCGTGGGCCGCACGCCCCGGGCGCGGTAGACCTGCAGGAATTCGTTGCTCCCGCCGGACGACGTGTTGTACCGGACCAGCGGCTCCCAGGTGTCCGCTTCGAGGTCGGCCTCTTCAGCGAGTTCGCGGGCGGCAGCGACCTGGAGGTCCTCGCCCTCGACGTCCAACAGCCCAGCCGGCAGCTCCCAGTCGCGCACCCGAACCGGGTGCCGGTACTGCTGGATCACGAGGACACGGCCCTCGTCGTCCTCGGCGTAGACCGCGACGGCACCGGTGTGGTCGATGTACTCCCGCACCATCGTCTCGTCGTGGTACGCGATCGCGTCGCGACGCACGTCCCAGACGGCGCCCTCGTACACGACGGTGGACTCGGTGACCTCGAACGAGGCGGCTTCGTCAGCGATGGGTGCGTCAGTCACGCAACCATCCAAGCACGCGCCCCTCGCGGAACCAGGTTCCGGACACAGCACCGCGTCGTTCCCTGGTTCCGTGTCCGGAACCAGGTGCCGTGGGCACGACCACAGATAGACGGGAGGCGCGGTGCCAGCTGTGAACTGGTCCCGGTTTGTTGGACCGTGAAGTCAGATTAGGCCGCGAGGGCGTGAGCTCGGTATTGAACCGGGCTCATGCCCTCGAGTCGTG